>NZ_CP099837.1:6881163-7506724 GCF_024134545.1 Nocardiopsis exhalans | reverse complement strand
ACGGAAGGGGAGGGGAACGCACGGGTTCACCCCCGGGGTACGTCAGAGGGGACTCCGCACACGCGGAGTCCCCTCTGACGCTTGGTTAGTCCTGGGGTGCTGTGACGAGGTCGGCGGCTTCGATTTCTTCGCGGGTGATGCCGAGGATGAAGGCGATGGTGTCCAGGTAGGGCACGTTCACCGAGGTGTCGGCCTGTTGGCGGACGACCGGCTTGGCGTTGAAGGCGACACCCAGGCCCGCGGTTTGGAGCATGTCGAGGTCGTTGGCGCCGTCGCCTACGGCCACGGTTTGTTCGAGGGGGACGCCGGCTTCTTCGGCGAAGCGCTGGAGGGTGGTGGCCTTGCCCTTGCGGTCGATGATGGGGCCGACCAGGTTGCCGGTGAGTTTGCCGTCGAGGATTTCCAGGGTGTTCGCCGCGGAGTAGTCCAGGCCGAGGTCCTCCACCAGGACGTCGGTGATCTGGGTGAAGCCGCCGCTGACGATGCCGCACTCGTAGCCGAGGCGCTTGAGTGTGCGGACGAGGGTGCGGGCACCCGGGGTCAGCTGGATCTCTTCGCGGACCCTGTCGATCGCGGAGGCGTCCAGGCCCTTGAGGAGGGACACGCGTCGGCGGAGGGACTCCTCGAAGTCGAGTTCGCCGCGCATCGCTTCTTCGGTGACCCTGGCTACCTCGTCGAGGCAGTTCGCGTGGGCCGCGAGGAGTTCGATGACTTCGCCCTGGATGAGGGTCGAGTCGACGTCCATGACGATGAGGTGCTTGCCGCGGCGGTGCAGGCCGCTGGCTTGCACGGCGACGTCCACACCCTGGGTGGCGGACTCCATGGCGAGTTCGGCGCGGAGCTGGTCCGGGTTGCCTCCGGAGATCTCCATCTCCACGGAGGTGACCGGGTAGCCGGAGAGCCGCTCTATGCGGTCGATGTTGGCTCCGGAACGGGCCACACAGGAGGTGATCGCCCCCAGGGCGCCGGGGCGTAGGGGTGCGGCGAGGACGGTGACGTGGAGCCGCTCGGAAGCGACCTCGTTCACGCGGTTGTTGCCGTCGGCGTACTCGACCTCCATGTCGAGGTCGATGGCGGTCTTGTCCAGGGCGGAGCGGATCTCCTCGAAGACCCGCTGGCGGCTCACCCCAGGGGCGACCCGTTCGTCGACCTCCAGAATCGCGCCCAGGACCAGTCGCCCGCCCAGGACGACCTGCTCGAGGTCGACGATGGTGACGGGGAAGACGGAGAGGGTGCTCAGAAGGCGTGCGCTGATGCCCGGACGGTCGCGCCCGGTCACCGTGACCAACAACGTGGATTCATCACTCATGGCGATCTCCACGGTACTCGGCCGTGGGGCGGGAGTGACGGGCAGGGGCTGGGGTTTTCGCAGCTAGTTCACTATGTGGACACTATTTGTCGCGGCGGCCCTTGCGCTTCTTCTTCACCTTCTTGGCCTTGACGTCCACTCCGCCCAGCATGCAGGTGCCGGTCAGGTGTACGACGGGGGCGTTCGGGTCCGTGACCTGGTCCGTTCCGTGCAGGTCCGTCCCGCCCAGAATCGCTGACGTGTTGTTGATCACCCGTACCCCGTGGGGCACGGTGATGTCGACCCCGCCCATGATCACGGCGAGCTGGATGGTCACCTCGGGCTGGCTCAGCACCGCTTCGCGCAGGTCCAGTTCCACCCCGCCGCAGAGCACGGAGACGTTGGTGCGGGGCTCCACCAGCCAGCGACCGCGGCGCTCGCAGCCGCCGAAGACCGCGACGAGGTTCTCCGAGCCCTTGCTCTGTCCGGCCAGGTCCCGGGCTTCGCTGCCGAGGACCTCCATGCCGTCGAGCCCGCCGTCCGTGGCGGTGTAGCCGTACGGCACGGAGGTTCCGGAGCCGGGGAGGTCGGAGATGATCGGGGACAGCTCCCCGATGGTCTTGGCCTTGTAGAGAGTGTCGAGGCGCTCCTCGTGTTCGACCGGGCTGAGCCGCCCCTCCGCGAGGGCGTCACGGAGCCGTTCGGCAACCTGGTCCCGGTCCGCGTCCGAAGCTCGGATGTGCTCGGGTTGCATGATGACGGCTCTCCTCCTTATGCGGGTCGGCCACGGGCGGCCCCTCACCCTGTGCTGCTCTCACCCAAGTATCGGGGTGACCGCTTCACGTGCGGATCAGGTGAATCCCCTGGCTTCACCCCGAGAATTCCCGACACCACTCCCAGGGTTCCATACCCGTCTACGGCAGCTCTATGGCGGCGTGCGCCGCCACCAGGGCCCTGCGCACGGCCGCGTCGAGCTGGTGGAGGGCGTCCCGGCGGAGCTGTGTCTGGTAGGCGCTGAGGCCCCTTCCGGAGGTGGGCTCGGCCAGTTCGACTACTTTTGCCAGCCGCTCGGCCTGAGCCGCCACCCGGTGCGCGCGGTGAGGATAGCCGTGGGCCAACAGCGGGACACCCGAGTCACCCAGGTCACCGAGGGCCCTGTGCACGGCAGGGGCGAACCCCGCGACGTCGTCCACGCCCTGGAGTTGTTCGGCGACCCGGAGCAGCGTGAGCTTGAGTTGCCGCTCGGCCTCGGGCAGGTCGGGTGTTTGGGGGATGGCGTCGTTTGCCGGATACGGAGCCCACGAAACGCCCACGTAGGATGAACCACGCCGGTCGGCGGCGGGCACCAGGCCCACCTGCCGTTCGGCGAGCTGCACCAGCACCCCCTCCTGAGCCTCGATGGCGGCCTGGTTGAGCTCCGCCGGGCCCACCAGCCCGAACGGATCACCCCAGGCGGGCAGCGCCAACCGGAACGCGGACAACCCCAGGCCACGAAGGCGTACCAGTGCGGTACGCAGCGGTACGTCACTGTCGAACGGCAGGTCGCCTAGCGGTACTGTCCCGATCAGGTTGGGGCCGCTCCGGCGTTCCACGGCGTCGACGGCGTCGTCCAACCCGACGTGGCCGGACAGCCAGGCGTTGCCCCAGGCGACGAGCGGTGCGGACGTCAGATGCATTACTTCAGGGTAGGGCGGCCCGTGCACCGGCGTGGGACGTGACGATAGGAGGATGATGGACGGGCGTGTTCTGGGCCTGAACGGGGTCACGGTACGGCGCGGCGGCGAGAACCTGCTCGACGGCGCCGACTGGTCGGTGCTGGAGGGCGAGCGCTGGGTCGTGCTCGGTCCCAACGGGGCGGGCAAGACCACCCTGCTGAACGTGGCTTCCAGCCAGCTGTACCCCACCGCGGGCAAGGTCGAGATCCTCGGGGAGCACCTCGGTGGTGTCGACGTGTTCGAGCTGCGGCCGCTGATCGGCTACGCGGGCGCCTCGGTGTCCAACCGGATCGAGGAGGGCACGCCTGTTCTCGATCTGGTGGTCAGCGCCGCCTACGGGTATCTGGGCCGCTTCCGCGAGGAGTACGGCACCCCCGATTACGGCCGGGCGCGTGCGCTGCTGGGCCACTGGGGCGTGGCCGACTTCGCCGACCGCGACTTCCACACTCTTTCCGAGGGCGAGCGCAAGCGGGTGCTGATCGCCCGCGCGCTGATGTCCGACCCCGAGCTGCTGCTCCTGGACGAGCCCGCGGCCGGGCTGGACCTGGGAGGCCGTGAGGACCTGCTGCGCCGTCTGGGCAAGCTGGCCGCCAACGAGATGGCGCCGGCGCTGGTGGTGGTCTCCCACCACGTCGAGGAGATTCCGCCCGGCTTCACCCACGGGCTGCTGATCCGGGACGGGGCCGTGGTGCAGGCCGGACCGCTGGACGAGGTGATGACCGCCGAGCACCTCAGCGAGACCTTCGGGCTGCCGTTGAAGGTGGAGCGCGACGGGGGACGTTGGACGGCCAGGGCTGTCTAGGGCGTGCCGCGGAACACGCCTTGGGGTCGCCCTCGTCTCCCCAAGGTTGACTGCCTGCCTGACGTGGCTGTTCCCGTGAAATAGGGGACGTTTATATGCCGGGAATGTATTGTCCGTAAATCCTATTTCCGTCCGGATGTGGTCGTCCCGGAGGGGTATGGGGTAGCGTCAACGTTCAGTGAGCGGATCGCTCTATTTCGGCGCGCTTTATGATCATCCCCGGCGGGCTGCGAGGGTGCGGTCCGCTTCCACGCTGCCTGTCACCCCCGTCAGGAGATCCGGAGCTGCCGCAGATGCCGCTGTTGAACACCGTTACCCGGTTCGACGTCGGGAAGGTTCGCTAACCCATGGCTACGAGCATCATCGTCGTCGTACTTTTCGTCGCCGTCCTGTTGATCATCTTCTGGCGAAGTGTGCGTATCGTGCCGCACTCGATGGAGGACGTGGTCGAGCGTTTCGGTAAGTTCCACCGAACGCTCAGTTCCGGTTTCAACATCGTGATTCCCGGTGTTGACCAGGTCCGGGAACGTATCGACCGCCGTGTGCAGGTGGTCAGCTTCCCGCCGCAGTCGGCCATCACCGAGGACAACCTGGCGGTCGAGGTCGACTCCGCAGTCTACATCCGGGTCGTGGACGCCTACCGCGCCACCTACGAGGTCGCCAACTTCATCCAGGCGGTCGAGCAGCTCACCCTCGCCACCCTGCGCAACGTGATCGGTGGCATGAACCTGGAGGGCACGCTCACCTCCCGGGACCAGATCAACCGCGAGCTCAAGTCCGTACTGGACGAGGCCACGCGCGACTGGGGCATCGAGATCAGCCGGATCGAGCTCAAGGGCATCGAGCCGCCGTCCTCCGTGCAGGAGGCGATGGAGATGCAGATGCGCGCGGACCGCGAGAAGCGCGCCCAGCTGCTCAGTGCCGAGGGTGAGAAGCAGGCCTTGGTACTGCGGGCCGAGGGTGAACGCTCCTCGTCCGTGCTGAAGGCGAAGGGTAACGCCGAGGCGCAGATGCTCACGGCCAAGGCCGACGCGGACGCGCAGACCCTGCGGGCCCGCGGTGAGGCCGACGCCATCCACATGGTGTTCAAGGCCCTGCACACGAGTCGGGTCGACCCGGACGTGCTCGCCTACCAGTACCTCCAGAAGCTCCCGGAGATCGCCAAGGGCGACGCCAACAAGGTGTGGATCGTCCCGGCGGAGATGGGCCAGGCGCTCCAGGGCGTCAGCAGCGCCTTCGAGCGCATCCAGAAAGAGGTCGTGAAGATCCCGACCTGACCTGATTCCTCGTGAGGCCCCGCGGTACCCGAACCGGTGCGGCGGGGCCTCGTGTTTGCCCGGCCCCGGCCTGATGATCCGATGACCGGGTCTCGTAGTCTGTTCTGGCCCTCGAGGGTCGGGGGCGTGGTTCGGAAGGCCGGTGGGATGGAACTCTGGGAGGCCCTGGCCATTCTGATCGCCGGTGTGGCCGCCGGCGGGATCAACGCCATCGCCGGATCGGGGACGCTCTTCACCTTCCCGGTGCTGCTCGCGCTCGGCTACCCGCCGATCACCGCGACCATCTCCAACAGCGTCGGCCTGGCCCCCGGGACACTCAGCGGAACCATCGCCTACCGGCGCGAGCTGGCCGGGCAGAAGGAACGGCTGATCCGCTTCGGCACCATGTCCTTCCTCGGCGCCGTCACCGGCGCCATGCTGCTGATCTACCTGCCCTCGGGTGTCTTCGAGTCCGTGGTGCCGTTCATGATCGGCGGTGCCTGCCTGCTGATCATCTTCCAGCCCCGCATCACCAAGTGGGCCCGCTCGCGCAAGCCCGCCTCGAAGAACGGCGGCGTCTGGATGCCGGTGGGCGCCTACGGGGCCGGAACCTACGGCGGGTACTTCGCCGCCGCACAGGGGATCATCCTGATCAGCCTGCTCGGCGCGACCCTGGACGACGACCTCCAGCGGCTCAACGCCCTGAAGAACGCGCTGGCCACCATCGCCAACAGCACCGCTGCGGTGTTCTACATCGTTCTGGCCTCACCCGCGTGGCCCGTGGTGGCCCTGCTCGCGGTCGGCACCATCGTCGGCGGCTACCTGGGCGCCAACTTCGGCCGCAAGCTCAGTCCGACCGCCCTGCGCGCGGTGCTGGTCATCGTCGGTCTGACCGCCGCGGTCCAGCTGATCATGGGCCGGGTCTGACCCGTCCCTACCCGCCCGGCCGCTCAGCGGCGGAAGTAGCCGCGCCGGTCCGCGTCGTCGATCAGGGCGGTGGCGTACGACCCCAGGGCCTCGGAGCCCTCGGAGATCATCTTCACCTTCTCCATGACCTGTGCCCGGGTGACGCCGAAACGCACCCACGCGCCGCCCTCGTTGTGCCAGTTGGCGAGCATCGGGGCGAGGCGGTCGACCGCGCGGGCGAACCGCGCCTCCGGGGTCAGCCGCGCCTCGAACTCCTCCCACAGCTCACGGGCCCGGACGGCCTGGTCCTCGGGCAGGAGCGGGAAGAGGCGGTCGGCGGCGGCGCGCTCGCGCTCCGCCTGCGTCTCGGTGTTGACCTGGTCGAACAGGAAGGTGTCGCCCGCGTCGATCTCCACGATGTCGTGGATCAGGAGCATCTCGGTGACACGATCGATGTCGGTGCCCTCGGGCGCGTGCTCGGCGAAGGTGCGGGCGGACAGTGCCAGGTGCCAGGAGTGCTCCGCGGAGTTCTCCCGCCGGGAGCCGTCCACCAGCAGGTTCTGCCGCAGGACCCGCTTGAGTTTGTCCACTTCGAGGATGAAGCGCAGCTGCGCGTTCAGTCTCTCGTTGTCGACCCCGCTGGCAAAGACCGGTGCCGGTTCCGTCACGTGGTTCGCCCTTCCTGGTGGATGAGTCGAAACGGATCAGGTGGGACCGCTGACGCGGTCGCCCCTGGATGATCCCATGGAACGTGTACTGACTGTCGCGGTGGCGTCCGGGAAACGGCCACGGGGGAATGCCGCGGGGTGCCATGGGTGAACGTCGGCCGTTGCCGTGTTCGGGACGTGTGACCGGGACCGGGGGAGGCCGGGACCTAGGAGTCCGAGGGCGCCTGGACCTGCGCGGAAGTGGTCAGGTGCAGGTGGAACCACTCGGTGAGGGCTCGGTCGGTGAGTACCCCGGCCGGGGTGAGCGGGCCCGGTTCGAGGCCGGGCTCGGGGCCGATCGCGTGTGCCAGGTCGGGCACCACGATGTGACGGAGCGCATGCCGGGCGTCCTGCTGAAGGCCCTGATCCGCGCTCTGCCGGGTGAGGACGTCGTGGAAGGCGCGGCCGTGTTCGGGTGGGGCGACCTCGTCCTGGCCGCCGTTGACCACGAGCAGGGGGGTGGCGGTGCCGGAGATCTCGGCGGCCCTGGCGGAGAAGTCCAGCCAGCTCCGGGTCTGCTGGGCCTGCGGGCCCCAGCGGTACGGGGTGCCCGTGCGGCGTTCGCGGGCGGCCATGAGGAGTGAGGGGTCCACGATCGGGTTGATGACCGCTGCCGCGCCCGCTGGCAGGCGGTTCTCGGCCAGGGCCAGGAGTACGGCGCTGGCTCCGGCGCCCACCCCCACCAGCCCGACCGGGACGTCGGCGACGGGGAAGGTCGAACGCAGCTCGTCGACGACCCGGCGCAGTTCGGCCGCGGCCTCCTCGACCACCGGGCCGAAGAGCTCGACGAGGTAGTCGCGTTCACCGCGCTGGTTGATCTCGGCCACACCGCCCTCGGGCAGGCGGTGGCCGAACAGGGGGAGGCCGAGGTAGACCCGCCAGGCCGGGAGCGAGGCCATCGGGACCGCTCCGGCCAGGGCCGACTCACTGCGCGGTGGTTCGAAGGCGTGCAGGCCCACCACGAGCGGGGCCGGGACGTCGGTGGCCGCGGCCGGGGGCAGGGCGAGGAAGGGCACGCCCGCGGCGGTGCCGGTGAGGGGCGCGGAGAGGGACGGTGCGTCGACTACCAAGGATGATCGCCTCCGTTGCGTTCGGAGAAGTGGGACAGGTAGCTGCTGACCAGGCGCTTGGCCTCGTAGACGAGGGCGGGGTCGCCGTCGGGGTTGTCGCGGAAGGCGAGTTTGAGGACGGCGTCCGCGGCTTCGACGGCGACGTGGATGGCGCGGTCGAGTTCGTCGTCGTCGGGGATCCCGGTGACGGAGACGATGATCCTGCGCAGCCGCACCGAGATGACGCGGTTGTTGTCGCTGCCGCCGCTGAGCAGCCGGGGGTCGACTATGTCACCGAAGTGCAGGCTGCGGAAACCCGGCACGTTGCGGTGCATGTCGATGTACTCGTCGATGATGGCGTCGACGGCCACGGTCCAGTGGGTGAATGAGGCGTCCGCCAGGCGTTCGGTCACCCGGGAGCTGAACTGGTCCAGGAAGCGCAGTCCCAGGGCCTGGGTGATCGCCTTCTTGTCCGGGAAGAACTGGTAGACGGAGCCGATGGCTACCCCGGCGCGTTCGGCGATGCGGGTGGTGGAGAGGTTGTCGTAGCCGACTTCGTCGAGGAGGTCGGCGCAGCAGTCGAGCATGCGCTGGACCCGGACCATGCTGCGCTGTTGGGCCGGGAGCCTGCGCAGGGGGGCCTGGGCGAACGCGAGTTCGTCGTTGGCGACGCCTGCGGGTCCACGGCTCTCACGCGGAGCGGCGGTCCCGTTGTTCGCACCGGGGTTCCGCCGCGCGCGCGGGGGCGTTGAACTTCGGGAATTAGTCGTCACACCACCTATGATGCCTTTCCGGAATCAACTGGTTCCGGGGAAATTCCAGTTTCGTTCCCGGGATCCTCGGGGGAGCACGCTCCCGGCCGGTGCGGCCGACGTTCTGCGAGGTGGGGGCGGCTTTGGGGCGCGGGGGGCGGAGTCGCGTCTTTTGTCTGTTGTGTCGCTCGGCGCCGCCCAGTGTCGCCGTGGGTAGTCGAGTAGTCGCATTTCGAATGGTGTGCCGTGCCGAACAGAAGGGGGCATGGCATCGTGGGGCCTGTGCCCGACGCAGTGCACGCACCCCTCCAGGAGGTTCTGGACATGACCACCGAAACCCCACGCGTCCCCTCGGCCCCTGACACCGCAGCGGCCCCCTGCGCCGCAGCGGAAGAGCTCCGCGAGACCACACCCGAGGAACTCGACGCCGTACTGGAGCGCGCGGCCGCCGCGGCCCCGCTCTACGCCGCCCTGCCCGCCGCCGACCGCGCCCGCGCGCTGCGGACCGTGGCCGACGCCCTGGACGGTGCGGCCGACCGGCTCGTCCCCGTCGCGATGGCCGAGGCCCACTACCCCGAAGCGCGATGCCGGGGCGAGCTCGGCCGGACCACCTTCCAGCTCCGCCTGTTCGCGGATGTCCTTGAGGAGGGCGAGTACCTGGAGGCGATGATCGACCCGGCCGACCCGGACTGGGGCACGCCGCGGCCGGACGTGCGGCGCCTGCTGGTCCCGCTGGGCCCGGTGGTGGTGTTCGGGGCCAGCAACTTCCCCTTCGCCTTCTCCACGGCCGGCGGCGACACCGCCTCGGCCCTGGCCGCGGGCTGCCCGGTGGTGGTCAAGGCCCACCCCGGCCACCCGGAGCTGGCCCGCCTGACCGCTGAGCTGGTGGTGGCCGCGCTGTCCGACGCCGGAGCGCCTGAGGGTGTGTTCGCACTGGTGAGCGGGTTCGAGGCGGGCAAGCGCGCGGTCACGCACCCGCTCACGCGGGCGGTGGGCTTCACCGGTTCCATCCCCGGTGGGCGCGCCCTGTACGACCTCGCGGTCTCGCGTCCGGAGCCCATCCCGTTCTACGGGGAGCTCGGTAGCGTCAACCCGGTGTTCGTGACCCGTGCGGCGATGTCCGCCCGGGGCGGACAGATCCTGGAGGGCTACGCGGGTTCGGCCACGATGGGCTCAGGCCAGTTCTGCACCAAGCCCGGGGTGGTGTTCGTCCCCGAGGGCGCCGAGCTGGACGCGCTGGTCGCCGACTTCGAGGGCCGGGCCGCCGCCCCGCTGCTCAACGACCGGGTGGGTGAGGGGTTCGTCCGCGGGCTGGAGGCGCTGAGCGCTCATCCGGCCACGGAGGTACTGGTCAGGGGTCGGCAGATCGTCGAGGGTGTTGAGGGTGCCGAGGGCTGGTCACCGAGCCTGCTGCGCACCGATCTCGACTCCCTGCTGGAGCACTCCGAGGACCTGCTGGCCGAGTGCTTCGGGCCCGCCGCCCTCGTGGTCTCCTACCCCGACGAACGCCGTCTGCTGGAGGTGGGCGGGGTACTGCACGGCCAGCTCACCGTCACCGTCCACGGCGAGGAGGAGGACCCGATGGCCCCGGCGCTGCTGGCCCTGGGCGCTTCGGTGGCGGGGCGGGTCATCTGGAACGGCTGGCCGACCGGGGTGGCGGTCACCCACGCGATGACCCACGGCGGCCCCTACCCGGCGACGACCGCGCCCCTGCACACCTCGGTGGGCACTACCGCGATCCGCCGGTTCCTGCGGCCGGTCACCTACCAGTCGGTGCCGCAGCCGCTGCTGCCCCCGGAACTGAGGGACGGCAACCCGCTTGCTGTCCCCCGAAGGGTCAACGGCGGGCTGCCGTCGGAGTGAGTCCTCCGGTCCCTGCGGGCCTGGTCGGCTGGTGTTCTCGGATGCCGGGCCGGCCGGGCGCTCAGCCGTTAGCGGCGTCGTAGCTCTCACGGAACGCCTTGAAGCGTGCGTGCTGCGTCTTGGCGTGGGAGTAGACGAGGGTGAAGACGATGAGGAACCCGAAGGCGGGCGTGAGCTGGATCAGGTTCCGGGGGTCGAATCCGGGGCCGATGACGTCGGCCATGGGGAGGAGGGCGACGAACGCCAGGCCGACGACCAGTCCGGTCAGGGAGTATGCGGGGTTGCTGCTGTGCACGAGCCGGTCGGACAGCCGGCGGGCCAGGCGGTTGGTGGCCGGGTCCGGACCGAGTTCCCCGGAAGCGGCCTGGAGCTTGGCCGAGGCGTACCGGATCGGGTCGGTCTCCCCGCTCTCGGGCAGTGCCCTCGCGTGGAAGTACATGGGCAGCCCGACCAGCAGGGCACCGACAAGCGTCGCGCCCAGGATCCCGATCAGGGTCCAACCCGGAATGCTGCCCGGAACGGCCAGGGACGGCGAGGCGGCGGTAGCGGCGAGCAACACGGTGCCCGCAGCGGCCAGGGCCGCGCCGCGGACGGCGTAACCACCAGGGCTGCTCCGCGCGTAGATCTGGGTCCGGGCGCCGAGGATCTGGGAGCCGGTGGGACGGGGAGCGGTGGGCTGGGTGTTCATGATCTGGGCCTTCGTCTCGGGGGGCGTGCCGCTGGGCTAGTGATCCCCAAGCTACGGAGAAGGCCTCAGGTGACACCATGCTCTTTGGTCAGCACCTCGCGGCGGAGTTCCCCAACTTTCGTCAGGTTGCCCACCTCGGACCCCCTGCGGTGGCCACCGGTCGCCCCGCGCTTCTAGGTTGGCGCTATGAACCAGAACTTCCCGACCCTCGACTGCCAGGCCTCCGCCGGACCGCTCGTCGCTCCGCCCGCCGGCCAGCTCGTCCGGGATCTGCCCAAGGTCGAGCTGCACGTTCACCTCGAGGGCTCAATGCCCGCCGACACCCTCTTCGAACTGGCCAAACGGCACCGGGTTGAGGGCATCCCGGACACCCTGGAGGAGCTCCGGGAATGGTACGCCTTCACCGACTTCCCGCACTTCGTCGAGGTCTACCTGGCCTCGGTACGCACGCTCCGGGACGAAGCCGACTTCGCCCTGCTGACCTCGGTCGTCGCCGAACGGCTGGCCGCCCAGAACGTGCGCTACGCGGAGGTGCACGTGAGCCTGTACACCCACCTGATGCGCGGGGTCCCGGCGAAGGTGGTCTTCGACGGGATCGAGCAGGCTCGCAGGGAGGCCGAACGTGAGCACGGCATCCAGCTGAGGTGGATCCCCGACTTTCCCGCCGACTTCGGAGTCCAGACTGCGGAAGAGACGGTCGAGGCGGTGCTCCGGGACGGCCCGCCGAGCGTGGTGGGGTTCGGGGTCGGCGGGGTGGAGACCCCGCTCGGGCAGTATGCGGAGGTGTTCGGCCGGGCTCGGGCGGCCGGACTGGCCAGCCTCCCGCACGCGGGTGAGCAGGCCGGGCCGGAACGGGTCCGGGAGGCGCTGGACCTGCTGGGAGCAGAGCGGATCGGGCACGGCATCGACACGATGAAGGACCCCGAGCTGTTGGATCGGCTGGTGGACGCGCAGGTTCCGGTGGATGTCAGCCCCACCTCCAACATCTGCACGCGTGTGGTGGACCGGATCGAGGACCACCCGCTGCCCGCCATGCTCGATTCGGGGCTGCTGGTCACCCTCAACAGCGACGACCCCACCCTGTTCGGCAGCGACCTGACCGGTGAGTACGAGATCGCGCACGACCTGGTGGGGTCGGACGGGCTGGTGCGGTTGGCCCGCAACGGTGTGCACGCCTCCTATCTGGGCGCGGCCCGCCGTCGTGAGCTGCTGGCCGAGATCGACGCGGTGGCCGCTCGGCACGGCCTGTAGGCGCGGCCGGCCCGTGGGCGAGCTTCGACCTGTAGGTGCCTTACGAGCGGTAGGTGAGGCGGCGCAGCGCGACCTCGGCCGGTCCTCGCGTGTTCCGGCGGCGCATGAGATCGGCGAGGACCACCGTGGTCAGCCACACGGCCACCGCGATGCCCACGGCCAGGGCCGGAGAGGTGAGCTGGAAGTGGAGTGTGTAGGAGGCGAACAGCACCGCCCAGGCCACGGACTGTGCCAGGTAGAAGGTCAGGGACCGCTGCCCCAGCGCCTCCAGCGCGTTGGTGACCGGGCCCCGCCGGTCGGACAGGCGCACGGCGATCAGCGCGATCAGCGCCGCGTAGCCGAACCCGGCCGCGTAACCGGTCACCTGGTGGAGTCCGCCGGCGATCATGGCGTCCAGCGGGGAGTGCCCGGGCCAGGTCTCGGCCTTGATCAGGGCGAGGGGCAGACCGCCCAGCACCCCCAGGGGGAGGCCGACGAAGGCGGCGCCGCGGAGCAGCTTCAGGTGCTGCCGGGGCTCCTCCAACACACGGTGGCGCGCGGCCAGGATCCCCACGAGGAAGGGGACGACGGTGCTGATGACCATGACCGGAAGGATCATCGCGTAGATGGTCAGGCGGATGACGAGTTCGTCCATGAGCCCGTCGCCCATCGGCGGGAAGACGCTCTGACCCGTCGTGGCCTGTTCAGCGGCGACCAGTGCCTGGAGGGTCGCGCCCAGGGGCAGCCAGATCACGGTCAGGATGACGAGAGTGCGGTCACGGAACCGCAGTACCCCGACGAAGACCAGCGCCAGCAGTCCGTACACGGCCAGGATGTCGCCGAAGAACAGCAGTGCCGCGTGCACCACACCGAAGACGATCAGCCATCGGCTCCGGCGGCGTAGCAGGGAGCGCACCCAGGGCCATTCGTGGCCCTGTTCGGTCCGGCGGCGGTAGATCTGGGCGAGGCCGTAGCCGAAGAGCGCCGCGAACATCGGGTAGGCGCGGAGTTCGACGAACATGACGTTGCCCGCGGTGGCGATCCGGTCCGCGGTGGACTGGACGGCCTCCCCGCCGCCGATCAACACCGTGAAGATGTGCGCGTGCGCCAGCGCGATGAACAGGAGCATCACGCCCCGGGCCAGGTCGGGCGCGAGGGAACGGCGGTCGAGCGGCAGCGCGCTGGTCGCGGTGGCCGGGGCGGGGGACCCGGTCGTGGGTGTGTGGGTCATGGTGGCCTCCGGGGCCGTGGGGTTCGAAGAACGGGTGAGACGTTGTACGCGTCTTGAGTCCCGGGTGGTGCGCTTTTGGGTGATGCGGAGCGTGCGTACAGAATAAACATAAATTTTGGGCCTTGAAAACCCTTATTGAAGGGTTCTCTTTGAGGTTGAGCACTAGTGCACTAGAGGGTGTCTGGTGGTGATTCGGCCGTTCCCGGGGGTGCGGTCGCCGGGGTGCTGGGGTTTCGGGGCGCACGGGTGCACTAGTACGCTGAGTCTTCGGAGCGCAAGGGTTCCGGGCGGGTTCGGAGCGGAGGGCACGGATGGCATCGCACACGGGCGGGGAACTCCCCCCGTACGCACGGGTTGTCGCGGACATCCGGGCGCGCATCGCCGGGGGAGAGCTGCAGCCGGGGGACCGGGTGCCCTCCACCCGGGAGATCACGCGGGAGTGGGGGGTGGCCATGGCCACCGCCACCAAGGTGCTCTCCGCACTACGCCAGGAGGGTCTGGTGGTAGCGGTGCGCGGGGTGGGCACCGTGGTCCGCGGGGACGCCGGGGTCGCCCCGGTGACTCCTGAGCCCTCGCGGCGCTCCTCAAGTCAGCCGCCGCACCGGGGGCACTCCGAAGCGGAGGCGATGCGTGCCCGCCTGCACTCGGCGGTCGAAGGTGAGGGCCGTCCAGCACCCGACACCGCTCTGACCCGTGCGGCCATCGTCCGGGCGGCGATTGCCGTCGCCGACGCGGAAGGGCTCGGCGGTCTGTCCATGCGCAGGATCTCCACCGAGCTCCGGGTGAGCACCATGGCGCTGTACCGCCACATCGACAACAAGGACGAACTGCTGCGGGAGATGCTCGACGAGGTCTACACCGAGGTGGAGCTGCCCGACCCGGTTCCCTCGGATTGGCGACAGGCCGTCGAAGTGCTCCAACAGCGGGAGTGGGTCGTCTACCGTGCCCATCCGTGGATCGCCACGCTGCTCACGGTCACCCGGCCGATCATGTCCGAGAAGGTCATGGCGTACGGCGAGTGGATCATGGGGCTGCTTATCGACCGGGGCTGCTCACCCGATGACGCGCTGCGGATCATCACCATCCTCAGCGCCTACATTTCTGGCATGGCGCTGCAGGTCGCACAGGTCAGGGAGATGGAGCGCGAGACGGGGGCGGACTCCCTGGACTTCTGGTTGGGCAAGGGGGCCGAGCTCGTGTTCGACCAGAGCCGCTACCCGAACATGTCCAAGGTTTCCGCCCCGCCCGAGTTCGATATCGACCGGACCTACGCCCTCGGGATGGAGCATCTGCTCGAGGGCCTGGCGCCCCTGGTTGAGTCCGGAGGATCGCCGGGGAGCGGGGAACCAGGGGAGCAGCAGCGGTCCCAGGAGACATGAGCCGGGGCCGACCCGTACGGATCGGCCCCGGCAGGACCTTCGAGCCCCGGCCCTCGGCCCGGTGATGGGCTGCCGGTGCCGCCTAGGCAGGTGAGTCGGCGAGCGGCAGACCGCACTCCTGGCGCATGTCCACCCAGGTCTGGTGGGCCTGCTCGGCGGCCTCTCCCTCGTAGGGGACCGGGACACCGCCCTGGATCTGCGCCGGGGCCCAGTCGGCCTCCAGGACGCGGCCCTGGTCGAAGGTCAGGGTCAGCACACCGGTCTCGGCGGTCGGCCCGCTGAAGTTGTAGAACACGAAGTTGCTCAGGCCGTAGTGCACGTAGGCGTTGCCCTGGAAGCCGCCAGGGGAGAGCACGTGCGGGTGCCCGCCGACCACGGCGGTGGCGCCTGCCGTGATGAGGTCATCGGCCAGCTCGGGCGCGTGCGGGAGCGGGCAGTGCGCGCCCTCCAGCCCCCAGTGCAGGAACACCACGACGTTGTCGTGCTCATCGGCGGCCTCGGAGACCGCCTGGAGCATGCGGTCCTTCATCTCGAACTTGGTGGAGGCCAGACCGGGCTTGCCCTCGCCCGCGGTCCACGCGGGGATGAGGTGGTCGTCGAGCACGTCGGTGGCGCCGAACATGGCCACGCTCTGGCCGTTGACCTCGGCCACGTGCGGCGCGTAGGCCTCGTCGATGTCCCGGCCCGCACCCACCAGGGCGACGGGTGAGGCGTCTCCGTTGTCGAGGGTGTCCAGCAGACCGTCCTCGCCGAAGTCCATGCCGTGGTTGTTGGCGACGGTGGCCACGTCCACGCCGGCGGCGTCCAGCGCCTCCAGCGCGCTGGCGGGCGCACGGAAGACGAAGTCCTTGCCCGGGACGGGGGTGCCGCCCTCGGTGACGGCGGTCTCCAGGTTGACCATGGCGAGGTCGGCGGCGGAGAGCTGTTCGGAGATGGGGTCGAGGGCGGTGGCGGGATCGTCCAGCCGGGGGCGGAGCATGCCCTCGAACATCACGTCACCGCCGAAGGCGATGGTGAGGGGCTCCGAGGCGGCCTCGGCCGAGGCCTGGACCTCGACGTCCCCCTCGCTCTCCTCGGTGTCCGGGGCGATGGCCCCTTCCTCGAGCTGGTCCGGATCGTCGGCTGTGGAACAGGAGGCGACGAGGGTGAGCGCGAGGGTCGCGGCACCGGCCGCGAGGATCCTGCGTGTACGTGGGTGCGGGCGTTCGGGGTTCATGCATGCTCCAGTGGGGCGGGGGGAATCAGCAGGGCATGTCCGTCCTGTTGGACGCGGTCCCGCTGATCCCGGTTGGCCGTCGTGACTGGATGGATGCCTGGGGCAGGCTCCTGACCTGTCACCTTTCGTGTTCACCCTCCGCGCTTCGTGGCGCGCGGGAGGGGCGTGGGAGGGGCGTGGATCGGATGTGCGGTGTTGGCGGGGCCCTGACCTCGGGTTGACCCGACAGGCATCAGAGTATGCGCTCCTGACCAGCTGTTTTGTTGATTTCACCGGTTACGGCACGTCGTCTCGGGCTGGCTGGTAGGGGCGGCGGTCCGACAGTGGAACTATTCGGGCATAAAGTGCGTTCGGTTTAATTATGGGCGCAGGGTATTAGGCGCCGAGGTGGTTGTGTGGAACTAATCTACGAAGTTCGTTAGTTGTCTTTCCTGGTCGGTCTCGGTGTGTGCTTTTTGCTTCCCATTGACACGGGGGGTTGCTGACTTGGAACTCTTTGTGTTTGCAAGTAAGTCTATGATCAGCTATTACTTCGCTCGGTAATTATGTATAAGCAGAACGTGTTCATGATCTGAGTAAACATTTCCGGAAAAGGCCTGCGTGGCTTCCAGGGCTGCTAACGTTTCGGTCCGTTGGCAGTTCGGTCCGGAAAGAACTCCGAAAGAGCCGAGCCGTCACCCTTGTTTGTCTGTGCGGGCCACCCCGCCGTCCCGGCGCTCTTCGTGGAAGAGCTCGCGTGGACGGGCCCGCTCACCGTGTGCACCGAGGCGACCGCACCGACGGCGCCGGCTTCGGTCACACGCAGTCGCGCCCATGCGGCGCATCCCCTGGCAGTTCCTCGTGAAAGGTCCAAGCCGCACTATGCGAAACACGTTCCGTTACTCCTTCGCCACCGCACTGACCGCGGGGCTGGTGCTCGCGCCGTTCAGCGCCGCGTTCGCCAACCCCGAGACCGACGGCTCCGGAGGCGTGGGCAGCGGCAACCAGATCGTCGTCCCCGTCGACGTCGAAGCCAACCTGTGCGGTAACGCACTTGCCGTCCTCGGTATCTCCAGCGCCAAGTGCACCCAGGTCAGCGAGGTGCTCTACGAGAGCAGCGGCCAGGGCGGCGGCGCCACCACCGACGGCTCGGGCGGTGTGGCCAGCGGCAACCAGATCATCCTTCCCGTCGACGCCGCCATCGACGCCTGCGGCAACTCCGTCGCCGTGGCCGGGATCTCCCAGGCCGAGTGCGTGGAGGTGGTCGAGGTTCTGGAGAAGGAGTCCGAGGACGCCCCCAGCACCATGAGCGACGGCTCCGGAGGCGTGGCCAGCGGCAACCAGATCGTCGTCCCCGTCGACGCCGCCATCGACATCTGCGGCAACTCCGTGGCCGTCCTGGGCGCCTCCAGCGCCCAGTGCACCACGATCATCAACATCATCCAGGCCTCCCCGGACAACCAGGGGAACCAGGGTGACACCAGCACCGACGGCTCCGGAGGCGTGGCCAGCGGCAACCAGGTCGTGGTCCCGGTGGACGCGGCTGTGCAGATCTGCGGCAACGCGGTCTCCGTGCTCGGCATCGCCGAGGCCTCCTGCGTCCAGAAGATCTCCGACGGCGGCGACCCCGAGGACCCCAAGGACCCGAAGGACCCCGAGGACCCGAAGGACCCCAAGGACCCCGAGGAGCCGAAGGACCCCGAGGACCCCAAGGACCCCGAGGAGCCGAAGAAGCCCGAGGAGCCCAAGGAGAAGGAAGAGGACGACAAGCCCGCCCCCAAGGAGCAGGCCGGTGAGGAGCTCGCCGTCACCGGTGGCGCTCTGGGCGGTCTGATCGCCGCCGCGGTGGCCGCCGTCGGCGCCGGTGGCGCCGGGCTGTACTTCGCCCGCAAGCGCAAGGCCGCTGCCGCCACCGCCGAGGACTAGGACGCTGTGATGCCCGGGCAGGGTGTGAGAACGCCCGGGCAGGGCGAGTGAGAGGTTCGTGACACGGGGCCGCCGGGGAGACCGGCGGCCCCGTCCGCGTGTCCGGAGGACGGGCAGAGGAGGAGGGACTAGGGCGGAGAAGTAAGGACGGAGCCGCGCAGGAGCGCGCCGAAGCGGGGGCGGTGCGGGGCGGCCGGGAACGTCTCATAACCTCGGAGACGTGCTCAAAGTCCTGTTCTCCTCACGCATGATGGCCTTCCACGCGTTGGTCGTGATTCTTGTGCCCGCCTTCATCTGGTTGGGGTTCTGGCAGCTGGACCGGGCCGAACAGCGCAGTGCCTCGGTCAACCTCCAGCGCGACAACGTCGCCGCCGAACCCGTGGCCGTCGACCAACTCGCCTCCGTGGGCTCGGACGTCGCCCCGGCCGACCGCTGGCGCACGGTCGAGGCCACCGGTACCTGGGACCAGGACAACGAGGTGCTGTTGCGCAATCGGGACAGCTCCCAGGGGCACGGGGTGGGTTTCCACGTCCTCACCCCGCTGGTCACCGAGGACGGCACCGCGGTCCTGGTCAACCGCGGGTGGATCGAGCGCGGTGAGAACGCCCAGGACACCCCCGACGCACCGCCGGTCCCCGAGGGCGAGGTCGAGGTGACCGGACGCCTGCACTTCGGCGAGACCGAGGAGAACACCGGGCTGCGCAACCGCGACGGCATGCCCGAGGGTCAGATCATGTTCGTCGACGTGGACCTGCTGGCCGCGGAACTGCCCTACCCGATCTACGGCGGGTACGTGGAGCTCACCGACCAGGACCCCGTGCCCGAGCAGGCCCCCGAGCGGGTCGCCCTGCGCGAGGAGAACATCGGGATGAGCGCCTCGTACGCCTTCCAGTGGTGGGTGTTCACCATCGTGGTGGTCGTCGGCTGGGTCGTCCTCGTCCGCCGTGAGCTGCGCGAGGCCCGCGAGTCCGGCGGGGAGGGCACTGACAGCGGCCACGGCGACGGCGGTGAGGCGGGGGACGGAGACGGCCCCGACAACGGGGAGACTGGGAACGGATCCGCGGAGCGGGTCCAGCAGACCCACTAGGGCGTGGCCGTCGAACCCGCCCTCCCCCGGCTCGGCTTAGGAGCAGCGTGTACGACGAGATGGACTATCCGGCGCCCGGTCGGGTGGAACGGCGCGCGGTGGCGGGCCCGGAGAGCGCCCGGGCCGGTCGCCTGTGGTGGGACGGTGCCGCCGACGCCTACCAGGCCGAGCACGGAGACTTCCTGCGCGATGTCGGTTTCATCTGGTCGCCCGAGGGGGTGGACGAGGCCGACGCGCGGCTGCTCGGCGACGTGAGCGGGAAGCGGATCCTGGAGGTCGGCTGCGGGGCGGGCCAGTGCGGCCGCTGGCTGCGAGCCGAGGGCGTGCGCGAGGTGGTCGGGTTCGACCTGGCCTTGCGGCAGCTCCAGCACTCGCGGCGGATCGACGAACAGTCCGGGCACCGGCTGCCCGCCGTCCAGGCCGACGCCCAGCGGATGCCGTTCGCCACCGGCTCCTTCGACGTGGTCTTCTCCGCCTTCGGGGCGTTCCCGTTCGTGCCCGCGGCCGAGACCGCGCTGGCCGAGGCGGGGCGCGTACTCAGGCCCGGCGGGCGGTTCGTGTTCTCGGTGACCCACCCGATCCGGTGGTGCTTCCCGGACGACCCCAGCAAGCGCGGGATGACCGTCAAGCAGTCGTACTTCGACCGTCGGGCCTACGTGGAGGAGGACGACGCGGGCCGGGCGGTCTACGTCGAACACCACCACACGGTGGGCGACTGGCTGCGGGGGATCGTGGCTGCGGGGTTGCTGCTCCAGGACCTGGTCGAGCCGGAGTGGCCCGAGGGGAACAAGCAGGTGTGGGGCGGCTGGGGGCCGGTGCGCGGCCGGATGATCCCGGGGACGGCGATCTTCTCAGCGGTCAAACCGGGGTAGTCGGTGCCGGTCCGTCGAGCCGGTTCGCGGGGCGACCCGTGATCCGGTCCGCGGGGCGGGTTCAGCCGATCAGGTACTCGGGCGGCACGGACTCGGCCAGCCACACCCCGTTCCCGGTGACCCGGAATTCGTGGCCGTCGGCGTGCATGCGCGCGGAGTCCACGGTCAGCACCACCGGCGACCCCCGGCGCGCGCCCACCTTGCGGGCGGTCTCCTCCTCCGGAGACAGGTGCACGTGGTGGCGGTTCATCGGGCGCAGCCCCTCGCGGCGGATCGGGGGCAGGAAGCGGCCCACGGTGCCGTGGAAGAGCCGGTCGGGTGGTGCGGTCGGCTCCAGGGACAGGTCCACCCGGACCGAGTGCCCCTGCTGCGCGCGCACGCGCAGCCCGTCCGGGCTCAGGGCGAAGCGCTTCTTGTCGTTGGTGTCGATGATCTCCCGCAGCCCCTCGGGGGTGAGGGGGCGTCCGGCGCGGCGACAGCCGGAGAGCAGCTCCTCGACCTCGACCCAGCCCTGGGGGTCGAGGGTGATCCCGGCCCTGGCCGGATCGTGGCGCAGGACCAGGGAGAGGAACTTGGAAGCGCGAACGATCTCCTTGTTGTTCATGGCCCTGATGATCCTGCCCGGGGCCGTTGGGTTCCAGGGGTTTTCCACGGCGGGAGGCCGGGGCTCCGCGGGGGTTTCGCGGGGTGGGGTTCCAGGTGTGGGGTTCCAGTGGGTTCCGCACAGGTACGAAATCCTCTTGGGGGCGGATGGCGCGGGGCGGTAGCTTCGTGCGTCTGGGGCGTTTCTGCCGGAATCCGCCCCGAGAGAGGAGCCCCCTGTGTCCCAGCGGTTGCGTGAGGTCTGGAACCAGACCCGTGAGGCCTACGAGCACGAGAGCTACCGCGTGGACGGTCGGAAGGTCGACCTGTCCGAGTCGCTGGCGTCGATGCGGGAGGGTACCCGGCTGCACCTCCCGGACGAGATCGCTGAGCTGAGCGCGCCTCCGGGCGGGCGTGACACCCGGTTCGAGGTGACCGGTGAGAGCACCCTGGCGGCGGCGCGGCGGGTGGTCGCGCAGGAACCGGGCCGGGTGGCGGCGCTGAACTTCGCCTCCGCCCGCAAACCCGGCGGCGGTGTGGTCAACGGAGCGAAGGCGCAGGAGGAGAGCCTGGCCAGAGCCAGCGCGCTCTACGACTCCCTGATCCGCTGCCCGGAGTTCTACGACCACCACGTGGCCAACCGGAGCCTGCTGTACACCGACCGGGTGATCTGGTCGCCGAGCGTTCCGGTGTACCGGGACGACCGCGCCGGGTGGCTGCCCGAGGCGGTGGCGGTGGACTTCCTCACCGCGGCCGCGCCCAACCTGCGGATGATCGAACGCAACCAGCCCGAGCTCCGCCTTCTGGTTCCGGAGGCCCTGGACCGGCGGGCCCGCGCGGTGTTGGCCGTGGCGGCCCACCACGGTGCGAAGCGGCTGGTGCTGGGGGCCTGGGGCTGCGGGGTCTTCGGCAACCGCCCGGCGGCGGTGGCCGCGGCATTCGGCAAGCACCTGCTGGACGGGGAGTTCGCGGGGGTGTTCGAGCGGGTGGTGTTCGCCGTCCTGGATCGGGACGAGGCGGTGCGCCGACCCTTCGAGGAGAGGTTCGGCGGCTGACCCGAGGTGGGGACCTTGGCGGGGCGGGGCCCCGGCGGGGTATCGAAAGGTGGGTACCGTGCACGGGGAACGGGCGACGGGGGACGGTGGATGACCGACATGAGGATCAGGGCCGCGGTGCCGCAGGACCACGCACGGATCCTGCGGGTGTGCGACCAGTGGTGGGGCAAGCCGGTCTCGCACATCCTGCCCCGGCTCTTCCTCGACCACTTCCACACCACCAGCCTCACAGCCGAGGCCGACGGCGAGCTGGCCGGGTTCCTGGTGGGCTTCCCCTCTCCGGCCCGACCCGACGAGGCCTACGTGCACTTCACGGCGGTGTCCCCGGACTTCCGCGGCGCGGGGCTGGGCCGGGAGATGTACCGCTGGTTCACCGAGGCCGCCAGGCGGAGCGGACGTTCGGTGGTCCGGGCGGTCACCTCGCCGGGCAACGAGCAGTCGATCGCCTTCCACCGGTCCCTGGGGTTCACCGTGACCGGCCCGCACCCGGACCATGACGGCCCCGGTGTGGACCGGATGTGCTTCGAACTGCGGCTTTGAGTCTTCGGGTCGGTGCTCCGGTTCTCATATGCCGTAGCGCCGGTGGGCTTCGCTGGCCTGGGCCACGCGGCGCAGGGTGGCCAGCAAGCGTTCGCCCAGCACGGTGCCGACCACGACGGTCTTGAGGATCTCGTCCAGTTCGGTGAAGTTCCCGACGTAGTCGTGGTCGCGGTGGGCGACGGCGTCGGCGGCGCGCGCGTAGTCGTCGATCCACTCCCAGTCCGGGGCCAGACCCGTGCTGTGCAGGGCGGAGAGCACCCGCGCCAGTTCCGCGCGCAGCGGAGAGTCCGGGTGGACGTACCAGTTGTGCCGCTCGGTCAGGGCGTCGGCTTCGGCGAGCTCGGCCTCGGTGGGTTCGGGGGCGCCGGTGAAGGGTTGGACGGCCTTGAGGGTGACGCCCATGAGGTCGTCGAGGTTGGGTTCGTCGCTGTCGATCGCCTGGAGTACGTCCCGGGCCCCGGCCACGGAGAGCCCGCCGACCTCGGTGAGGGCGCTGACGAGGCGGAGCCGGTTCAGGTGGCTCTCGTCGTACCGGGCCTGGTTGGGACTGGTGAGCTCGCCCCGGTGCAGAAGGCCTTCCCGCAGGTAGAACTTGATGCTCGGTACGGGTACCCCCGAGCGCTGGCTCAGTTCCGAGATGCGCATGCCGTCCCTTCGGGCGCGGGGCCTCTTGCGCCCGCGCTCCACATTATGGATAGTAAAGCTATCTATAACGGATAGTGGAACTAT
The DNA here is from genome assembly GCF_024134545.1 of Nocardiopsis exhalans. Taxonomy (GTDB): domain Bacteria; phylum Actinomycetota; class Actinomycetes; order Streptosporangiales; family Streptosporangiaceae; genus Nocardiopsis; species Nocardiopsis exhalans. Next base: position 7,483,872 of record NZ_CP099837.1, on the reverse strand, counting down.
CCGTTTGAGGAGTTTCCCGTGTTAACGCTCGCTACCTCCTACTCCTGGCACCGTCCGCTCATGCTGACCGTGTACCTGTGCGTCCTGTTCCTTGCCGCCAGTGTGGTCGGCCTGACCCTCGACGACCGCCTGATCAACGGCGAGGCGGCCTGGCTCAAACCGGCCAAGTTCTCGGTGTCGATCATCATCTACAACGCCACCATCGCCTGGCTGCTGTCCCTTCTGAGCCGCATGCGGCGCACCGGCTGGTGGCTGGGCACCGTGATCGCCGCGATGTCCGCGGCCGAGATGGTCCTGATCATCACCCAGGTACTGCGGGGGGAGATGAGCCACTTCAACAACGCCACCCCGCTCGACGCCGCCGTCTACGCGGTCATGGGCAGCATGATCACCGTTCTGTGGGTCGCGACCTTCGTCCTCGGTGTGATCCTGCTCTTCCAGCGCATCCGCGAACGCTCCACGACCTGGGCGATCCGTATCGGGATGGCGATCGCGCTCCTGGGCATGGCGGTCGGCCCGCTGATGACCGCCCCGACCCCGGCCCAGGTCGAGGAGTTCGCCGACGGAAGCCCGGACGTCATCGGAGCGCACACCGTGGGCCTGGCCGACGGCGGACCGGGCCTGCCCCTCGTCGGCTGGAGCACCGTCGGCGGGGACCTGCGCGTGGGGCACTTCATCGGCATCCACGGGCTCCAGGCCATGATCCTGCTCGCCCTGGTCCTGGTCGCCCTGGCCGCCCGGTACCCGCGACTGAACGACGACGCCACCCGCCGCCGCCTGGTCGCGGTCGCCGGGCTCTCCTACACGGGCCTCACCGTACTCACCGTCTGGCAGGCCCTGCGCGGCCAGCCCGTGGTCGCCCCCGACAGCCTCACCCTCGGTGTCGCCGGAGCCCTCGCCCTGCTCACCGCCCTGGGCCTGGCCTGGGCCCTGCGCACCCCGTCCGACCGGGGCGGGTTCGGCCCCCCTCCTGCAGATGATCTTGCTACCAGAAGCGAAATCGGCGCCGAACTTGCTTCTGGTAGCAAGATCATCGCGGATGAGCGGGGCGAGGACCAAGGTGCGTGCGCGGGATCGCGCTCGGGAGGTTGTATAGCATCCGGGAAACCGGAGGAGGACGAAGAGTGCGTCTCAAGCTCGACCTACACGACATCTTCAACAAGGGCCGGAACATCGACCAGGCCCTGAACGACATCATGGACGAGGCCGAGCGCAAGAAGGCCAAGACCATCGAGATCATCCCGGGCAAGGGTTCCGGCCAGCTGAAGAAGCGGGTGCTGCGCTTCCTCGACCGCAAGGACGTCAAGGCCCGCTACCACCGCGTCGAGAAGGACTCCAAGAACTTCGGGAGACTGTTCGTCCACTTCAAGCACTGATCCGGAAGGTCAGGCGGACCAGGCCGCCAGAGTGGCCCGCGCCCAGGAACGGACGCGTTCGGGGTGGCCTCCGGCCGGGAAGCTGCCGTCCACGGCGACTTCGGCGACGGTGAACGCGAACCCGCTGGGGACGTCTGCCCGGGCAGCGGGTGTGGTGTTCTCTCGTCGGCGGACCCGGTGGGAGTTGGTGCGGCGGGCGCGCTCGGTGAGCTTGCGGGAGGCCCCGGCACCGTCCGCGACGTGGGTCCGCAGCAGTTCCAGCGGAAAGGCGTGTGTGCCCTCAGCCAGGGAGGCCGGGTGCTGGAGGCGGTAACAGGCGACGGCGACGCCGTGCAGCGGGCCCCACGGTTCCTGACGGGAGTGGTCCAGCGCCAGTAGCCGCTGGAACAACTCCTCACAAGGGGTGTCGCTCACCGCTCCGCACTGTGCACACGTGTCCATGCCGCGATACTCGCGCACGCGGCCCGGGAGGGCGAGCCGTTTTCTGCGGATGCGGGAGGCCCGGAAGTGAACTCGGGCAAGTACTTCCGCAGACTCCTTCGTCCACTTCAAGCACTGAGGCACTGCGGGCAGGTGGTTCCTGCTCCGATGGTGCTCACTGGTCATGGCGTATTACTCGTATTACGCTCGTGTTATGGCGAAGGTTCGAATCAGCATCAGCCTCGATCCGGATGCAGCGGAACGCGTTCGGTCCCATGCGGACCGTGCGGGGATGGACGTGTCGTCCTACCTGGTCAATGCGGCGATCCGCCAGATGGCCGAGGCTGAGGAGGCGGAGGCGGAGTTCGCGGGCGTCGATGCGCTGATCGCTGAGGCCGAAGGGCGAGCCGAGAACTACGGCTCTGTCGACGAAGCCGACGATGACACTCTGAGCGCGGAGGAGCGCCGTGAGGTCGATGAGGCGATGAGGCTGGTCTACGGTGTCGGGGCAAGCCAGACCCGAAGCCGGGGCGAGATGGCGTGAGTGCCCGTGTGCCCGTCTACGACACGGGGATGCTCATCGCCCTGGCGGCGCGCAAGGCCAAGGCCGTTCAGATGCACCGAGGGCTCGCACGGTTCCCGCACCGTCCCGTGGTCCCCGGCCCTGTCCTGGCTCAGGTATGGCGTCCGGACCCGGCGACCGTGCACGCCATGAGCGCGGTCCTGAAGGAATGCACGGTTCCCCAAGCCCGGTCGTCTCCGGCTGCCCTGCGGTCCACGAGTGCGGGACAGCCGGAGTGCATCGCGTGTGCGACCGCTCCGGATATCACCGACTGGCGGCGTATCGGTGCGGTCCTGGCGGTGGCGGCCCTCCCCGCGAAGAAGCGTCCGGACGCGGTGGACGCCCTCGTCACCTGGACGGCCGTGAAGCACCGAAGCGCCGTGGTGTTCACCAGTGACCCCGGTGACATCGCCGCGTACGTGGACGCGATCGGTGCCGATGACGTCCACCTGGTCACGGTATGAGCCCCATGGCTCCCGTGCGCGTCGTCGGTGAGTGTGCGCACTCAAGAACTTCGGTCTCCTGTTCGTCTGATTCAAGTACCGGGAGTTGCGTTATGACCGTGAAACAGGCGACCTTCGAGACCGCGCGGCTGCGACTGGAGCCCCTGGAACCCGTGCACGCCGACGCCGTGGTGGGGCTGTTCACCGACCCGGTGATGAGCACCTACCTGGGCACGGACCTCTCCCAAGGCGGCCTGGCCCGGACGATGGTCGACAACCGCCTCGCCTACGAGGGCCCGCCCGAGCTCGGCCACTGGGCGATCATTCGGGGTGAACAGGTGATCGGTCTCGCCCACCTGCGGCCGTCCCAGGAGCTCCCCGCAGGGCTGCCGGAGATCGGCTGGTACCTCGGTGCCCCGTACGGTGGTGCCGGGCTGGCGACCGAGGCGGCTCGGGCACTGCTGCGCCACGGACTGGACGAGCTGCGCCTGGCCTCGGTCTGGGCTCTGGTACACGTGGACAACACCCCGAGTCTGAACCTGGCCGCGCGGCTGGGCTTCCTGCCGGTGGGGGAGGGGCACCACTACAACGGCCCCCACCGCGTACACGTCGCCCTCCCCGGCACCGGCACCGCCTCGACGTGTTGACACCGCGCACTCAGGACCCTCGCCTCTCCCGCCGCCCTACCCCCTGATCCCCCAGAGCACCGGAGCGAACGTATGCGCCTCACCGGCCGTCCAGGACCCATCGCGACCTGTCTGGCCGGGTTCGCTCTGACGGCTACGGGTTGTTCGGCCATGGAAACCGAGGAGTGGGATGTGTCCGTCTCCGTCGGTGAGCTGTCCGCTGCCCCCTTCGGTACCCGCATCGACCACAGCCTCCTGTGGACCGGTGCGGAACTGTTCGTCTGGGGTGGGAGCAGCGAGGGACAGCAGCGCCTCCACGACGACGGCGCCGCCTACTCCCCGGACACCGACTCCTGGCGCACGGTCGCGGATTCGGACCTGGAAGCGCGTGCCCGGCACACCGCCGTGCTCCTCGGGGACCAGCGGGTGCTCGTCTGGGGAGGTGCCACCGGTACGCATTCCGGAGAGAAGGACGGACGCATGGCCAGGGACGGTGCTGTCTACGACCCCGGAACCGACTCCTGGGAGCCGGTCGCCGACGCTCCGGAGGCAAGGGAGTCGGCGTCGGCGATCGTGACGGGCGGCCACGTCGTCTTCGGCGGAAGCGGCTACCAGGACGACCTCCTCGTGTACTCGCTCAAGGACGACACCTGGGACACCGTTCCCCTGACCGGTGCCGGGGAGTTGTTCCGCGTGCTCGATCTGGTGGCCGTCGACGACGAGGTCGTCCTGGTCGGGGCCACGGCCGATCGTATGCTCACGGGACGTTTCCGAGTGGGAGACGAGGGCGTGTCCGTGTCCGAGTTCGAAGAGGTCGAGGACCCGACCGGGGCGTACGTCGGGCTGGTCTCGCTGCCGGGAGACAAAGCAGTCCTGGCGGTCAGGGAGAGCCGCGGCGGGCGCCTGTACGAGCTCGACGGGCGGGGTCAGGCGGAGACGGTGCACGAGGCCGACACCTTCCGCCCGCCGGTACACACGGTCTCCCATCCCGCGCTGTCGGGGGAGATGGGGTTCGTGGAGGGACTGGGAGTGGTCTCGGCCAGTGCCGGTGAGTTCAGTGTGTGGGACGTGGACACCGGCCTGACCCATCGATCGAGGGGTCAGGCGCTCGACGGCTACTGCGGCCCGATCGAACCCGTCGGCGCGAATGCCCTGATCGGTTGGGGCGGCCGGTGCGAGACCGGTGGGATCAGGGTCGACCTGCGAGCCCAGTAGAGCCCGGGCTCGCCTACCTGCTGTGAGCAGACTGATCGGCCTGGTCTGATGAGAGCACCGCCTACGCCCGCGCGGTCAGACCACGAAGGTGCCCTTGCCCGGGAGGGTCTTGACCAGCTCCCGGTCACGGAGCTCCTTCGTCGCGCGACGGGCGGTGCCCACGGCGACGCCGTAGGTATCGGCGAGCTCTCTTTCACCGGGAAGCTTCGCCCCGGAGGGCAGGTCCCCAGATGTGATGCGCGCCGCCACGTGGTCGGCGAGTTCGGCGTAGACGTAGGCGTCCGGGGACGGTGCGAAGTCTGGAACATCACTCATGGGAGCACCGTAAGACGCCTGTGAGCTGCACAAACATTTCGGTAGCTCTATACTGCTTCATGAAGCGGTATAGAGCGCGTACAGTGGAGTCTCAACTACACAAGAGGCGGCCCGGCGGTGCTACCAACACCCCGGGCCCGGACAAGCAACAGGAGTGCTTGCCATGGGCTACGTTACTGCCCTCTTTGCCATGCCCGCACGGATGCTCCGCCCCACCAGGGGGTGGCACACGAGTCCCTACGGATACTTCCGCGAACTGTTCGCGGAGCTGCGCCGTAACCGTGCGCGTCGGGTGCGTCGCTACGCGGAGAACGTCCCCTTCGTCTTCGAGGTCGGGTCCCGGCCGGAACCGGCTCCGTTCGTTCCCGCCCCGCGACGGCCCGCTGACCACGTCCCCGTGGCGGATCCGCACGCTCTGGAAGACCCGGACGAGCTCGTTCCGGGTTACTACCGAGACTGGGAACGCAAGGAAGCCCTTCGCCGGGTGGACCGGAGCCGGTTGGGTGTGGCCGTGCTTCACACGATCGCCGAGCACGGGGAGGCGGCGTGATGAACGCGAACCACGAGGCGCAGGGGTCACCTGACACCATCGACTCGCTCGGCCTCCCAGCGGACATCATGGTGACGGAGTTGTCCCGCCTGCTGGCGACGCCGGGGTTCCTCGGGCAGAGCGTGGCCACCCTCCGGCGCGCGGACGGCGCGTTCAACGTGCTCGACGAGCTGATGCGCAACGGCGACCCGCTCCCGCGCCGCTGGTCGGTGAAGGGTAGGCCGGAACGCCACGGGCCGGTGACCGAGCTCTACGACTCCGTTTCCGAGACCCTGCGTGAGGTGGGCGGGGCCGCGCAGTCCTTCATGGCTCTGCGTCGCGCGGCCGCGGACTGGCGTGCGCTCGATGCCGCGCTGCGTTCCGGGTGGCCGCTTCCGGAGCCCTGGCAGCGGTAGCCGTGCCGGTGGGGAGGGTGCCGTCGCCCGAAGGCTGACGGCACCCTCCCCGCACGCCCGGCTACCACCAGGGATAACGGGTCTCCAGCATGGTGGTACGGGAGGCCTGCGCGTCCTCCGGGCGGATGTAGCCCGCGTGCCGGGCCTGGTTCACGGTCTGGAGCACCTGGGCGGCGTACCCTCCCCTGCGCGGGTACAGCTCCTGCAGGGTCTCCTCGTCGAAGGGGATGTGGGCGCCCGACAGGAAACAGAACGGGTCACCGGTGTTGTCGCCGTGGTTGAGCGCGGTGGCGACCTCGTGCTCGGCCAGCCTGATCCCGCCGAGCTGGTTGCCGTGCTCGTCACGGCTGGCCGTCACGGGGCCGTCCCACTCCAGGCGCGGTGCCGCCGGCGGTGCAGTACCGTCCCGGACCCAGTCGACGAGGCGGTCGTAGGCGGAGTTCAGCACGTGGTGGAACGGGACCCGGCTGTACGGGGGCAGGTCGCACTGCTGCGGTTCGGTCCCCGGGTTCTCCCGGGCGATGAGCGGGGCGAAGGCGCGGTACTCGAAGTGGCCCACGTGCGCGGTCCCGGCGACCTCCCAGCGGCGGAAGTGCTCGGTGTCGGGCTCCTGGCCCTGGGACCTGGTCCTGACATCGGTCTCCGCCATGAGCCGCATGACCGGCGTGGTGCCCTCGTCCAGCGCGGTGGGGGCGCCGTGGATCATGAAGGCGTCGACCGCCTGGTGGCCGGGGTGGAACCGGTTGTGGTACTCGGACAGGTAGCGGGCCGACTGGGAGTGCCCGGTGGCGATGATCGTGCCGACGTCGAAGCCGGGCAACGGATCGGCACCCTGCGGTGAGCGCAGGGCCCTCGCGGTCTGGGAGTAGATGTCGAACGCCGGGGCGTCGGCCAGCTCCGGGCCGCCGACGGTCAGGTCCCCGTAGCGGTCGGGGTCCCAGGCCCGGAGGGCGTCGACCCCGACCCGCTGGGCGGACAGCCCCACCCAGACGTGCCCCTCGCCCATGAAGTAGTCGTGGGACAGGAACCAGTCGATCTCGATGTCCTGGCCGAAGCTGACGTTGTTCCATTCCAGGAAGGCGGCGCCGCTGAAGTCGTCGGCGCTGGCCGGGCGCCGGACGACCATCCGGGTGAGGTAGGGGGTGGATCCGGCGGTGGGGTGTTCGGCGGTGCCTTCGAGAAGGAACTCCTCCTCGATGTAGTCGTACGCGGCGAGGTCGGCTTCTACGGGCTCGCCCTCCTCGATCGGGGGGACCTCGGGCCCGACGGCGGACATGAAGGGGTAGGAGTCGGCGGTGACGGGGAGCGGTCCGGACACGGTGGCGGTCGGATCTTCCACGGGTTCGGCCTGGGCCGGTACCGCTCCGAGCAGGCCGAGGGCGACGGTCGATCCGAGCAGGACCGCGCCGAAACGACGGGGGGACCGGGGGGACATGCGCGAGTTCACCTCTGGTGTGGTCGGCGTTGCGGGCATGCTAAGTCGGGCCGCACGGTGCCACAAGGAGTTCCGGCACCAGCACCCCCGCCGCGGGACAGGACCGGTGGAACCACGGATGGGGCGCTGCCCTCAACGGTGCGCCAGGAACTCCTCCAGCTCCTCCGTGGTGGGGGAGGCGGCCGGACCCGGGCGGGTGACGGCGACGGCGGCGGCCGCGTTGGCGCGGCGGGCCGCAGCCACCGGCGACAGCCCCGCGGCCAGGGCGGCGGTGAACACCCCCACGTGCGCGTCCCCCGCGCCGTTGGTGTCGACCGCCCGCACCGCGAAACCCGGCACCCGCCGGGGCGCGGTGCCCCGAGTGGCCACCAGACATCCCTCGGCGCCGTCGCGCAGCACCACCACACCGGCCGGGCGGACGCGTTCGGCCAGCAGCGCGGCGGCCTCTTCGAGGGCACCGGTGCCGGTGACTGTGACCGCCTCGGCGGCGGACAGGCTCAGCACGTCCGTGCGGGCCAGTACCCGGGAGAGGGTTTGGGCGGGGATGTCACCAGCCACCGGTGCCGGGTCCAGGACCAGCCGAACCCCCTCCGGTAGCTCACCGATCCAGGTCACCAGCTCGTCCGCGCGCGGCCCGGGCAGGAGTGAGTACCCGACCGTGTAGACGAGGTCACCGGGCTCGGGGCGCAGGGCGCGCAGGTCCGACAGGGGCAGGTCCATCTCCGCGCCCAGGTGGGTGATGAAGGTGCGTTCGGCGGAGGCGTCCACCAGGGCCACGCAGAACCCGGTGTCCTCGGGGCGCGGGCGGTGCGCGACGCGGACCCCCTCGGCGCGCAGCGCGGAACGGACCAGGTCGCCGTGGGGCCCGGTCCCGTGCGCCCCGCCGTAGACCACCTCCATCCCGGCCCGGGCCGCGGCGGCGATCACGTTGAACCCGCCCCCGGGGAGCGTGCGGGCGGTACTGGCGAACGTGCCGCCGCCCTGTTCGGGCAGGGCGCCGACGGTCATGGCGACGTCGATGATCACCGGTCCCACATGGTGGAGGCGTCCGGTCACGGCGGGGGTCCCTTCGTCGGGTTCGGGTGGCGGGGTTCGGGGGCGGTCGGGTTCGATCGGCTCCGCTACCGGATCGTCCCGCCCCGTTCGACATGTCAGTGAATGTCGGGGTTGTCGAGTCTTTGCCGCGAGGTTCCCACGCCTCCCGGACGATCACGGTCAGACTCGGAGGGGAGACGCGTTACGGGAGGCAGCATGATCACGACCGACTTCGTCAACGGCTCCCCGTGCTGGGTCGACCTCGGGGCCACGGACATCGAGGCCTCGGCCGAGTTCTACACGAGGGTGTTCGGCTGGGAGGCCTCGTACACGGGTTCCCGCATGGCCGGTTACAAGCTCATGAGGTCGGACGGCGCCGCCGTGGCAGGGATCGCGCCGCGCATCGACGAGGACGAGCCGCCCGAGTGGGGTGTGCAGTTCTGGGTCACCGACATCGAGGGCGCCGCCGTGCGGGCCCAGGAGCTCGGCGGGACGATCCTGGTGGAGCCGATGGACCTGTACGAGTTCGGCCGGTTCGCGCACATCGCCGACCCCCAGGGCGGCTGGTTCACCCTCTGGCAGGCCGGTTCCTTCACCAGCGCCGAGGCCGTGGACCGGCCGAACTCGCTCTGCTGGGTGGAGCTGTGGACGCCCTCCGCGCAGGGCTCCAGGGAGTACTACGGCGGCCTGTTCGGCTGGGACTTCGAGGACGTCGGGCTGCCCGGGGGCGAGGGCGTCTACACCAGGATCCGCCCGGCGGGGCTGGGCGAGGACCGCTACTTCGGCGGTCTGATGGAGATGCCCGCCGAGCAGTTGCCGCAGGCCGAGGGCCGGGCCGACTGGCACCCGGTGTTCGAGGTGGCCGACTGCGACGCGACCGCCGACACGGTCAAGGCGGCGGGCGGCCAGGTGTTCATGGGGCCGGAGGACGCCCCGGGGGTGGGCCGGATGGCGGTGTGCTCCGACCCCTTCTCCGCCGGGTTCGTCCTACTCGACCCTCGGACGGGCCGGGACTGACCCCGTGGTCCGGGACCGGACCCGGGCGGACGACGGTCGCACACCGGCGGGTGGGCCGCGGTGATGATCGAGACTTTGCCGGGAGGAGCCCCGGAATGTCGGTGACCCGGAGCACACTCGGGTGGAGTCACTTGGGGAGGCAGCATGATCACCACCGACTACGTGATCGGTTCGCCCTGTTGGGTCGAGCTGACCACTTCCGACGTGGACCGGGCGCTCGAGTTCTACGGGAAGGTGTTCGACTGGACGGCCGAGTCGGCCGGGCCGGAGACCGGCGGTTACCTGAAGATCCTGTCCGAGGGGGCGCTGGTCGGCGGCCTCGGGCCGAAGATGTCCGAGGACGATCCGGTCTCCTGGTCGATCTACTACAACACCCCTGACCTGGACATGTCGTTCCAGCGGGCCCGGGAACTGGGTGCCACGGCCCTGGTGGAGCCGATGGACGTCATGGGCTTGGGCCGGATGGCCCACCTGAGCGACCCGCAGGGCGGGACGGTCGCGCTCTGGGAGGCCGGGACGCTGCCCGGGATGGAACGGACCGACGAGCCCGGCACCTTGATGTGGGCCGAACTGTGGACGCCCTCCGCGCAGGGCGCCCGGGCTTTCTACGGTGGTCTGTTCGGCTGGGAGTTCGAGGACGTCGACCTGCCCGGGGGCGAGGGCAGGTACTCCACGCTGCGCCCGGCGGGGCTGGGTGAGGACCGCTACTTCGGCGGGATCATGGGCATGGACCCGGCCGACCTCCCACAGACCGGGGGTCGGGCCGACTGGCACCCGGTCTTCCACGTCACCGACTGCGACGCCGCCGCCGCCGAGGTCCGGAAGGCGGGCGGCCAGGTGCTCATGGGGCCGGAGGACGCCCCGGGAGTGGGGCGGCTGGCGGCCTGCTCCGATCCGCTCTCCGCCGGGTTCGTCCTACTCACCCCGAACCCCGGCTAGGGCGCCCTTCCGAATCCGCTCCGTCCCCGACCCGCCGCCCTGTCCCGCGCATGGTCGCGGGACGAGGACGGGACAGCGGTGTTCGTCTTCGGGGCTACTGCCGGGAGACGGCTGAGGCGCCGCCGCGCAGGACGAACTTCTGGATCTTGCCGGTGGCGGTCTTGGGCAGCTGTTCCACGAACTCCACCTGGGTGGGCGCCTTGAAGTGCGCGAGGTTGTCGCGGGCGAAGGCGATGATCTCCTCCTCCGTCGCCGAGGCCCCCTCGCGCAGCACCACGGAGGCGCGCGGGGTCTCGCCCCAGCGCTCGTGCGCAACCCCCACGATCGCCACCTCCAGCACCGCCGGATGACGCAGCAGGACGCCCTCCACCTCCACCGAGGAGATGTTCTCCCCGCCGGAGATGATCACGTCCTTGAGCCGGTCCTGGATCTCCACGTAACCGTCCGGGTGGGTGACGGCGGCGTCGCCGGTGCGGAACCAGCCGTCGCCCATCGCCCGCTCGGTGGCTTCGGGGTCGTTGTAGTAGCCCTTCATCACCACGTTGCCGCGCACGGTGATCTGGCCGACCGTCCTGCCGTCCCAGGGCACCTCGGCGCCGGACTCGTCGACCACCCGCAGCTCACCGGAGGTGATCAGCTCGACCCCCTGGCGGGCCTTGACCGCACCGCGTTCGCGCACGGACAGCTCCCGGTGCTCGGGCAGGGGCTCGCAGACGGTGATGAACGGGGTGGTCTCGGTCAGGCCGTACACGTGGGTGACGGTCCAGCCGAAGTCCTCCTCCAGCCGCTCGATGGTCTCGGCCGCGGGCGAGGCCCCGGCGGTCACCACGTGCACCCCCGGCGGTACGGCGCCGCGGACGTCCGCTGGGGTGTTGGAGAGCATGATCAGCACCGTGGGCGCCGCGCACAGCCAGCTGACCTCCTCGGTGCGGATCAGCTCGAACACCCGCGCCGGGTCCATGACGGGCAGGCACACGTGGGTGCCCCCGGCCGCGGTGACCGTCCACGTGTAGGTCCAGCCGTTGGCGTGGAACATCGGCAGGGTCCACAGGTACTTCTCGCCGAGCCCGACGCGCAGGTGCAGCAGGGTGCCCACCGAGTTCATGTAGGCGTTGCGGTGGGTGATCATCACGCCCTTGGGGCGCGCGGTCGTCCCCGACGTGTAGTTGATGGTCAGCAGGTCCGTCTCCGCGATCTCCGGCCGCATGAAGTCGGGGGTGGCCGAGGCGACCAGGGACTCGTAGTCCTCCCAGCCGTCCCGTGCCCCCGCCAGGGCGACGAACCTCTCCACGCCCGGCATCTGGTCGCGTACGCTGTCGACCGCGTCGAGCTGGTCGGCGTGCACGCACAGCACCTTGGCGCCGGAGTGGTTGACGATGTAGACGAAGTCGTCGGCGGTCAGGCGGAAGTTGACTGGGACGAGGACCGCGCCCAGTTGCGGGACCGCGTAGAAGGATTCGAGCTGGGCGTGGGTGTTGGGCGCGATGTAGGCGACCCGGTCGCCCTGTTCGACGCCCATGCCCTGGAGTGCCGACGACCAGCGGTCGCAGCGGTCGAAGAACTGCTCGTAGGTCAGCCGGAGCTCCCCGTCGACCACCGCCTCGCGGTGCGGGTGCAGTCGGCGGGTCCGGCGGGCGAACTCCAGGGGGGTCAGGGTGAGTTCCATCGTGCCCTCTCTGCTGTGACGTCGCTTCGCTGTGCTGGTTGTGGCGGGTGACCGGGAACGACGGCCGGATGACTAGGGCGCTTCGGGCCCGGACCGCAGGTCGAACAGCCGCGCGGCGTTGTCGTGCAGGACCCCGCGCAGCCAGTCGTCGCCCAGGTCCAGCCGGACCAGGGACCGGATCTGCTCGTAGTAGGAGTACGGGATGTTCGGGAAGTCGGTACCCAGGAGCACGCGGTCGCCGAACTCCCGCAGCCGGGCGAACTCGGAGCGGGGGAAGGGGGACCGCTGTTCGATGAACGGGGTGAACGCCATGGTGGTGTCCAGGTGGACGCGGTCGTACCGCTCGACCAGGTCCAGGAAGGGCGTGTACTCGGGTGCGCCCGCGTGGGCGATCACCGCGGTCAGCTCCGGGTGCTGGCGGAGCACCCCGGCGAAGGGTTCGGGGCCGGTGAAGTTCCCGGGGATCGGCCCGGAGGCGCAGTGCACGACCACCGGGGTCCCGGAGTCGGCGAGGGCTCCCCAGACATCGGTGAGCAGGGGGTCGCGCGGGTCGTAGGCGCCGACCTGGAGGTGGGCCTTGAAGATCCTGGTGCCCGAGCCGATCGCCTCGGCCACGTAGTCCTTTGCCTCGGGTTCAGGGTAGAAGGTGGCGCTGCGCAGCGAGTCGGGGTTCCGGCGGGCGAACTCGGCGGCCCAGCCGTTGAGCCAGGCGGCCATGTCCGGGCGGTGCGGGTAGGAGAGCGCGCTGAAGCGCAGGACCCCGAAGTCCCGCAGGGTGGCGACGCGCTCCTCCTGACTGAACCGGTAGGTGATGGGCCAGACCCCCTCGCCGAGGGCCTCGAAGTAGGCCCACACCTTGCGCAGCACGTTGTCCGGCATGAAGTGCGTGTGCACGTCCACGAGACCGGGGAGTCCGAGACCGCTCCAGACGCGGCGGATCTCGGCGCTCTCGTCGGCCCCGGGAGGCGGTGAGATTCCAGTCACACCGGTCAGCCTACGGCCAATCCGAACCGCGCTCGGGGCTGGGTCCGGACCGGGGTCCGGGGTAGGTCGGTGTCGGAGAACGGCGTGGGGTCAGGCGTTGGAGATCGAGGTGGCCCCGATGAGCATGGTCATGTCGAACTGCTGGTCGTCCCACTCGTCGGTGGAGCACGAGGAGGTGAGCACGAGTTCGGAGTCGTCGAGCCACAGCACACCGGCCCGGAACGTGCGGTTCTCCTCGGAGTTGTCGAAGGTGGCGTGCTTGGTCTCGAACTCGAAGGTCTCGCCCGAGTCGGCCATGATCCGGTAGGGCGTGGCGGGCTGCTCGACCGGGGCGTTTCCGGTCCGCTCGGTGATGTCGTCGATCAGGTAGTTGAGGGCTCCGACCGGCTCGTACCCGTCCTCGCGCGCCTGCTCGACCCCGGTGGTCTGGTGGAACAGCACGTCGCAGCCGGTGCCGTCCAAGCTGGCGTGGTGCGTGTTGAGCTCGGGGTCGTACTCGATGGTCCAGCCGGTGGCGAACGACGGCGGGACCCAGTCCGGGTCGCCACCGGGGGCGGGCGCCCCGGGATCTTCGGAGACGGGCTGCTCGGGCGTTTCGGTGGGGCCCTCGGTGGGTTCCTCGACCGCCTCGCCGCCCCGGGCGGTCTCGGGGGCCAGCTGGCCGGCGTCCCGCACGAGTCCGCAGCCGGTGAGGAGCATCCCGGCGGTGAGCGTGGCGAAGAGGGTCACGGGGGCGGTGTATCGCTTGTTCGTCATACCCGTTGGGACCCCCGCCCCGCGCCCCCGGTTACTGAGTAGGACTACTCACTTCTGGCCGGATCAGGCCCCGAACCCGCTCCGGCCCGGGCCGCGGGACCCGACTGGGGCCAGTGGTGCCCAGGGGGTCACAGGGCCAGCAGGAGGACCCCGGAGACGACCACGGCCGAGGCGACGATCCGGACCGGACCGAAGCGCTCCCGGAAGAACACCAGCCCGATCAGCGCCGCGAAGACGATGCTGGTCTCCCGCAGCGCCGCGATCCCCGCGACCGCCCCGGACAGCTGCGCCCACAGAACCAGGCCGTAGGCGCCCGCGCTGACGGCGCCGCCGAGCAGACCGACCTTCCAGATCGGCCTGAGCTGGTCGACCAGCTTCCGCTTCCTGGCAGCCAGAGCCACCAGGAAGAACACGGGGCCCTGAAGGGTCATGATCCAGGCGATATAACCCAGCGGATCCTGGGTCAGCCGGACCCCGTAGGCGTCCACCACGGTGTAGGAGGCGATCGCCAGCCCGGTCGTGAAGGCGGCCAGGAGCGCGGGCACGTGCTGGCGTCGGGGGAGCCCGCCGGCGAACACCAGGACCATGAGCCCGGCCGAGATGACCAGGACCCCGGCCAGCTCCGCGGGTGGCAGGGTCTCGCCGAGCAGGACCACTCCGATCAGCGCGACCACCCAGGGCGCGGTTCCTCGTGCCAGCGGGTAGACCTGCCCGAAGTCCCCGGTCCGGTAGGACAGCATCAGCAGGGTCAGGTAGAGCAGGTGCGTGACCAGGGATCCCAGCAGGATCGGCCAGGCCTCGGGCGGCGGCATCCCGACCACGAACAGCAGCGGGAGGGCCGCGAGCATCCCGCCGAGGCCGATCAGCGCGAACCCGAGCAGCCGGTCGGTGATCGCGTGCGCGATCGCGTTCCACGCCGCGTGCAGCAGCGCCGCGACCAGTACTGCGACAACGATCGGTGTGGTCATTGGATGTCTCACAGAGGGGAAGGGGAACCCCGCAAGGCTAGTGCCCGCCCTGTTCCCCTGGCTCCGGGGTGGTGCGCGAGGCGGTGACCGGTAGGCCCGGCGCCCGCGCGAAGCGGTGCCGGAGCCCCGGCGGATGCGGCCCGTGGGATCCGGTCCCCTGGCCGCCCGCGGTTCAGTGGTGGCGGCGGTGGGCGCGGGCGTTGGTGGGCGCGATCTGGTGGTTGCGCAGGTGCTCGTAGACGATCGAGGCGCGCACGTCGGCGACCTCGGGGCGTTCGGTCAGCTTGTCCACCACGAAGGCGTACAGGCTGTTGTTGTCCGGCAGGGCCACGTGCACCAGGAAGTCCTCGTTCCCCGAGGTGACGAACACGGACAGGGTGTCCGGCAGGGCGCGGACCCAGTCGCGGAAGGCCTCGATGTTGTGACGTGAGGGTTTCACGACGCTGACGGTGATGAGCGCCTGGACCGGGCGGCCGATGAGTTCGAGGTCCACGTCCAGGAGTGAGCCCCGAATCACACCCTTTTCTCGGAGCGCACGGGTCCGATCCAGCGTGGTCGTGGGCGATGCGCCGACCGCCGCGGCCACATCCCGGTTGGTTTTTCGTGCGTCTGACTGCAGTTCGGCCAGAATCGCCGTATCTAGTTCGTCAAGATCAGCCATGTTCGAAGTTTACCCGTATTTAATACGGGTTGTTGAGTTTGACACCGGAACATGCGTAACATTTGAGCGAAAAGGTCGTATTTGGCTCGCCAGGGGGAGACCCTTCCTGGACGGCAACGTCGCCCGCCGGTCGGCCCCGCTCTGGTGCAACGTCGCACCGCCGCAACACAAAGGGACGTCCGTCACCGTGAGACCTTCCTCTGTCGCGGTCGTCACCGACCGATCGTCGGTACGCCCGGAACTACGGGGCCGCATCCTGGCCCTGGTCGCCATCATCTGCGCGGCGCTCAACCTGCGCCTCGTCGTCACCTCCCTCTCCCCGCTGTTGACCACCGTGGGCGAGGAGTTCGGCTTCGCCGCCACCGTCGTCGGCGTCTTCGGCACCCTGCCGCTGGTCGCCTTCGCGATCTTCGGCCTGGTCACCCCCGCGATCATGCGCCGTCTGGGCCCCGAGGCCACGGCGGCGCTGAGCATGCTCCTGGCCGGTGCGGGCCAGGTGATGCGCGCCTTCGCCCCCGACACCGCAACCCTGCTGGTGCTGACCGGGATCGCGCTCACCGGCGCCGCCCTGGGCAACGTCGTGCTGCCCCCGCTGATCAAGCAGTACTTCCCGGACCGGATCGCCGCCCTCAGCACGGTCCAGATGGTCGCCATCCATATCGGAGCCCTCTTCCCGCCCCTGGTCGCGGTCCCCCTGGCCGAGGTCGCCGGGTGGCGCGTGGCCCTGGGCGCGTGGTCCTTCCTGGCCCTGGCCGCGGCGGTGCTGTGGACCGTCCAGTGGCGCCGCCCCGGAACGGTCCCGCGTGCCGCACTCCCCTCGGGCGGACCGGCCCTGGCCCGCCCGATCTGGCGGGTGGGTATGGCCTGGCGGATGGCGCTGCTGTTCGGCATGGTCACCTGGAACGTCTTCACGCTGTTCACCTGGCTGCCAGCCCTGCTCAACGACGCCGGGCACAGCGCCGCCATGGCCGGGAGCATGGTCTCCCTGATGGTCGGCACCAGCCTGCTGTTCGGCCTGGTCGCGCCCACCGTCACGCTGCGCGCGGCCAACACCTTCCCGATCGTCGCGCTCGGGCTGAGCGGCTACGGCATCGGCTACCTCGGCGTGGCCGTGGCCCCCGAGTACGCCCCGCTGTGGGTGCTCTTCCTCGGTATGGGCACCAGCCTGTTCGTGGTCGTCATGACCATGATCAACGCCCGCAGCGCCACCCCGCGGGGGGCCGCGGCCCTGTCCGGGTTCGTGCAGGGCGCGGGCAGCGGGATCGCGCTGGGCGGCCCGCTGCTGTTCGGCCTCTTCGGGGAGCTCACCGGCGGGTGGACCCTGTCCTACGTGCTGATCGCCGGCGGCTCACTGGCCGTGGCCGCCGTCGTCGCCTACGTCGAACGCACCCCGTGGACGATCGAGGCCGCCGCGCAGGGCCGCCACCCCGACCGGCGCGCCGACGAACTCCTGCACGACTGAGTCCGCTGAGACCGCGCGGCGCGGCCGGGCTCCGCGGCCGGACCCCACGCCACGGCTAGGCTCTGGGGCGGAACAGTCCGTGGAGGAGGGGCGATGACCGCACAGACCCGGCGCGAGCGGCTTCGGGCGGCGACCCTGGCGGAGGCCCGGACCACCGCCCGGCGCCTGCTCGTGGAGCGCGGTACCGCCGCGGTCACGGTGAACGCCGTCGCGCGTGAGATGGGGCTGAGCGGCCCCGCGCTGTACCGGTACTTCACCGGGCACGACGAGCTGGTCGAGGCGATGATCACCGACTTCTACCAGGAGTTGGGCAGGGTTGTCGCCGCCGCGCGCGAGCTGCACGCGGACGGTTCGCCCGGGGACCGGTTGCTCGCGATGTGCCGGGCACTGCGCGGGTGGGCCGTGGCCCACCCGGCCGAGTTCGAGTGGACCTTCGCCCGCCCGCTGCGGGAGTCGCGCGGGCACGTGCCGGACTCGCCCCGGCGGGCCGCGGCCGTCGGGTTCGAACGGGCCTTCCTCGGGGAGTTCGTCGCGCTCTGGGCGCAGGCCCCCTATCCAGCACCCGACCTCGCCGAGCTCGAACCCTCGCTGCGGGAGCAGCTGGTCGCCTACTCGGAGGGGACCGGCGGAGCCCTTCCGCCCGCTGCCGCGCACGTGTTCCTCACGACCTGGGTCCGGATCTACGGGCTGTTGTGCATGGAGGTCCTGGGCCAGCTGGACTTCGCCTACACCGACGCCGGGCCGCTCTTCGAGGAGTACCTGCGCGGGGTCTGCGCGGATCTGGGCCTGGAGTACACGCCCCCGCGGGCCTGATTCGCCGGGCCCTTCGGATGCTCCGGACTCTCCGGGGGCCTTTCGCTGAACCTTGACAGGGCCGGGGGCCGCATGTTGAGTTAGAGGCTCTAACTAAAATGAGAACCTCTATCAAGGAGTGCGTTATGACGGACAAGGCTGTGCGGCGCGGGTCGGCCAACCCCCTGGCACGCCACTTCGACCAGTACCGCTCCGAAGGGGTCGTCACCGAGGTCGGCCAGGTCACGCCGACTCTGCGGCGGATCCGAATCCGGTCCGGGGAACTGACCGGGCGCGAGTACTCGCCCGGTCAGCACGTACGGGTCGAGATCCGCGACCCCCTCTCCCTCTACGGCATCGTCCGCCCCAGTGAGACCCTGCGGACCTACACGATCCGCGACCACTCCCGGGAGCGGGGGGAGTTCGAAGTGTGGTCCCACCTCTACGAGGGGGAGGGCATCGGCCTGCGGTGGGCCCGCTCGGTCAGGGCGGGGGACCCGGTGCGCCTGTGGGGCCCGCAGGGGGAACCGGAACTGGATCGGGCGCCCTACTACCTGTTCGTCGGTGAGGAGACCGGCGCCTGTGCCTTCGAACCCCTCCTGTTCACGCTCGGGCCGAACGTGCGCACCTTCGGGGTCCTGGAGAGCGACACCTCCGAGGACGAGGTGCCGGTCGCCGGTCTGGGGCAGGACGTTCGTGTGCACCGGAACGGGGCATCCGCCGCCTCGTCGCCGCTGCTGCCCGCCGCCGTCGCCGCGATGGAACTGCCGAGCGATCCGGGGTTCGCCCTCGTCGCGGGTGAGGCCCGGACGGGTCAGGCGGTCCGCGCGCACCTGGTCAACGAGCGGGGGTGGCCTCGGAAGGCGGTCCGGGTCACGGCCTTCTGGACCCCGGGGCGGAAGGGCCTGCACCACTGAAAGCCCTGGTGAGGACTGTGCGCCGGGGGCGTACGCCAGTGACATCGGTCATCAGGTGCACAGGGCTTTGCGCGTGCATTTGAGGCCGATAGTGGCCAATTCAACTGATGTCCGTTGCATAGCTACTCAAATGCTCGCCAATGCCTACAACAGGCGCATAATGGCGACATGAGCAACCCACCCCCCGAAAGACCCTCCTTCGTGTTTCCCGCTTTCCCTACCTGACGCCCGCGACCCGCACGCACACCGCGACGGGGGCGGCAGGAGCTTCGCCCGGAGCGGGGCGGCGGGCCCACCCCGTTCCCTCGGGGTACACGACGAGTGGTCGTACACCATGACGATTCAGCGGCGGCAGCCCTACCTGCCACCGAAGCCCCCGGAACTCTCGGAACCACCGGAGCCCCCGGAAGTACCGGAGGGCGGACCCGACGAGGCCGCACCGCTGATCCGGAACCAGGACTTCCAGACCCTGTGGACGAGCCGTTTCTTCGCCGGACTGGGTAAGGAGAGCGGCGAGGTCGCCTATCCGCTGCTGATGCTGCTGTTGGCCGGGTCGGCGGCCCAGGCCGGGTTCGTCGGCGCGGCCCAGGTGGCCACCGCCATGATCACGGCGGTCCTGGGCGGCTCGCTCGCGGACCGGACCGACCGCCGCACCCTTCTGCTGATCTGCGACCTCGGCCGCCTGGTCCTGCTCGTCGCCTTCGCCGGGATGCTGTTCGGCGGGCACGCCACGGTGCCCCTCGTGATCTGTGTGGCGGTGGCGTCCTCGGCGCTGATGGGGATCTCCAACCCGGTCGCCATGGCCGCGATCAAACAGCTCGTGCCGTCCTCGCAGATGGCCAGTGCCGCAGCGCAGAACCAGATCCGCTTCTTCACCACGACCGCCCTCGGCGCGCCCGTCGCCGGGTTCTTCTTCAGCCTGGGCCGGGCCTTCCCCTTCCTGGCGGAGGCCGTCTGCTACCTGGTGTCCACGGCCCTGATCCTGCGCATCCGCAGGCCCATGCAGGCCCACCGCGAAAGCGAACCGGAACGGCTGAGCCTACGCGGCGCGGTGAGCGGGTTCGTGCTGCTGGCCCGGCACCCGATCCTGCGGCCGATGATGCTGTGGATCGTGGGCTTCAACATCGCTTTCACCCAGACCGGGGCGTTCCTGGCGCTGATCGCCACCGCCGACGACCGGGGGGCCTCCAACTTCATGATCGGCCTGACGGTCTCCCTCGCGGGCGCCGGCGGGCTGGCCGGCGCCCTGGTCGCCGGGGCGGTCATCCGCCTGGTGCGGCCCACCGCGATCTTCCTCTTCACGGCCTGGTCCGCGCCGGTGTGCGCGCTCGCGCTCCTGGCCGCGCCGGGTGTGCTCTCACTCGGGCTGATCGTGGGGTGTGTCTTCGCCGCGGTGCCGTGCGTGAACGCGGTGTTCTACGGCTACGTCGCCACATCCGTCCCCGACCGCCTTCAGGGGCGGGCGCTGGGCGCGGTGACGTTCATGTCCCTGCTGTCCCAGCCGATCGGGATCCTCAGCATCGGGCTGCTGTTCGACCTCGCCGGACCGACGATGGTGTTCCTGATGATGGCGGCGGTGTCGGCACTGGCCGCCCTGTTCACGCTCGGGCCGACGATGCGGGCCCTGCCCCGGCCGGAGGAGATCGCGGTGCCGTGACCGGGCCCGTGCCGCCCGGACACGTCCGGACCGGGCCCCGCCGCACGCGGCGAGGCCCCGCCGGGTGACGGGGCCTCGCCGTGGGGACGGTGGGGATGGCGCGGGTCGGGTCAACCGGTGACCGGCATCGCCATCACGGGGTCGGAAGTGGGCTGGTCCGAACCGCCCTCGGGCTCGACGGTCACCGCCACACCCTCGGTGCCCTCGTCCGGGGCCGCGAGCACGGGCAGTACGAATCCGGCGTCGTCCACGGAGAGCACACCCGCCGAGTACACGCTGCCGTCGTGACGGGTCAGCCAGAGCTGGTAGTCCTCGTCGTGCAGGTCGTCCAGGCCGTGCGCGCTGAACACCAGGTTGCCCAGGCTCTCGGAGTGCACGACCGTCACGCTCACGCCCTCCATGGGCTCGGCGCTGGTGGAGACCGCGTCCGGTGCGGCGAGCACCGCGGCGATCTGCTGTTCGTTGGAGCGGAGCTCGTCCACCTGGCGGCCCTGGTTGAGCACGGTCGCACCCAGGGCGATGATCACGGCCACGCATGCGGCCAGGGCCAGGCCGAGGGTCCACGGCCAGAGTCGGTGGCGGGGTTCGGGGAGGCGTTCGGGGGCCGGGGCGAGCTGCCGGGTTCGGGCGACCTCCGCCAGCACCCGCTCCCGCAGTTCCTCGGGCGGGGTCTGCGCGGCGGCCGAGGCCAGCAGAGCGGAGGTCTCGGTGAAGCCCCGCACCTCCTGGACACAGGAGTCGCAGTCGGCCAGATGGTCCTCGAAGCGGACGCTCTCGCTCGGGGTGAGGGCGTTCAGCGCGTAGGCGCCGGTCAGTGTGTGCAGGTCCTGGCCCATCGTCCTTCTCACCACTCCACCCCCAAACAGTCTCTGAGCCTGATCAGTCCGTCGCGCATCCGCGTCTTGATGGTGCCCAGGGGCGCCGACAGCAGCTTGGCCACCTCACGGTAGGAGTAACCCCCGTAGAAGGCCAGGCGTACTGACTGCTCCTGGAGTTCGGTCAGTGTGTCCAGACATCGGCGCACGCGTTCCCGTTCGAGGCGGTTGGTGGCCTCCTCGGCCACCTCGTCGTAGGGCCGCTTGGTGTCCGCGGCGGCCGCCCGGGCCTCGCGGTCGCTGCTGGCCTGCTCCGAACGCACCCGGTCCACTGCTCTCCGGTGCGCCAGGGTCATCACCCAGGCCTGCGGGCTGCCCCGGCGGGAGTCGTAGCGGCAGGCGCTGCGCCACACCTCGACCAGGACCTCCTGGGCGACCTCCTCCGACTGCGCCGGGTCGCGCAGGATCCGGCGCACCAGCCCGTAGACGGAGGGGCTGATCAGGTCGTAGACCTGGCTGAAGGCCTGTTCGTCGCCGCGCGCGACCTGGTGCAGCAGCTCCTCCAGCCCCGGCGGGACGGCATCGTGGGCCGCGTCGTGCGGCACAGCCTCTGCCCTGTCCATCCGAACCCTTCTCGTTGGTCTTCGGGTGTGGGACCCGGACGGTCCGGCGTCAGCGCACGGACCGTCCGGGTGTACTTCGGGATACCTCGGAGGTCACCCTCTCATCAGGAAGGCATCAGCACCGTGTCGACAATGTAGACGGTGGCGTTGGAGGTCTGCACGTTGCCGCAGACCACCTGGGAGTCGTCGTTGACGGTGAACTCCTCGCCGGCGCCCTCGGTGGTGACCTCCTGACCCTGCAGCGAGGTGAACGTGCCGTCCTCGAGGTCCTCGGGAGCGTGACGGCCCTCGACCACGTGGTAGGTCAGCACCTCGGTGAGCTGCTCCTGGTCCTCCAGGAGGGCGTTCAGGTCCTCCTCGGGGATCTTGTCGAAGGCGTCGTTGGTGGGCGCGAAGACGGTGATGTCCTCGGCCGAGTTCAGCGTGTCGACCAGGTCGGCCTCGCCGACGGCGGTGACCAGTGTGGACAGCAGCGGGTTGTTGGACGCCGCGGTGGCGACCGGGTCCTGGGCCATGCCCTCGAAGCTGCCGTCACCGTCCTCGGGCACCTCGGCGCAGCCCGGGCCGAAGTTCTCGCCCGCGGTCGCCATGCCCTCCGTGCCCTCGTCGTTGTCCTCGTCCATGCCGTTCTCTTCGGTCTCCTCGGCGCTGCCGGTCTCGGTCTCGGTACCGGTGTCGTCCATGTCGCCACAGGCGGTCAGGCCGAAGGCGAGTGCGGCGGCCGCGGCACTGGCGGCGAGGGCGTTCTTACGGATCATGGCGTTCCTGCGCATCATCGTTCTCTCCTTGCGGTTCACTTTTATGTGTCTGTGTTATTGCTCTGTGTGATGGTCAGTGGGTGCGCGACCGAACTTCTTCGGCAGCCGCGCCTCAGGTCGCGGTGAAGCGGATGCGGTGCCAGCCGGTGGCGCCGTCGGGTACCGGTTCCACCCGTTCGAAAGGCTGGGTGAACCCCGTGGAATCGGTGGCCCGGACCTCGACCGCGTGGTTGCCTGGGTCGACGGTGGTCTCGCTGACCCACTGGACCCACGTGTCGATGCCGGGAACCTCGGCCAGCTCGGCCTCCCACCACTCGCCGTCGTCCACCCTGACCTCGACCGCGTCGATGCCGCGGTGCTGTGCCCACGCTATTCCGGCGAGCACGACCTCCCCGGACTCGACGCGCCCGAGCGGGGCGGGCACGTCGATGCGGGACATGGTCTTGACCGGCGCCCGCACCCCCCAGCCGCGCTGGGCCCAGTAGGCCTGTTCGTCGGCGAAGCGGGTGAGCTTGATGTCGGTGACCCACTTGGTGGCGCTGACGAACCCGTACAGGCCCGGCACCACCATCCGCGCGGGGTAGCCGTTGACGTGGGGGAGCGGTTCCCCGCCCATACCGACGGCGAGCAGGGAGTCGCGGCCGTCCATGACGACCTCGGTGGGGGTTCCGCACGTCCAGCCGTCGCTGGAGGTACTGAGGATCTGGTCGGCGCCCGAGTGCACACCCGCCTCCCGCAGCAGTTCGGCGAGGGGGAAACCGAGCCAGCGGGTGTTGCTGATCAGGTCCCCGCCGATCTGGTTGGACACGCACGCCAGGGTGATGTCGGCCTCGACCAGCTCACGGGAGAGAAGTTCGTCCATGTCGATCTCGAAGGGGCGGTCCACCAGGCCGTGCACGCGCAGCGTCCACTGGGTGGAGTCCAGCCGGGGGATGGTCAGCGCGGTGTCGATCCGGTAGAAGTCCGGGTTCGGGGTGGTGAAGGGCTCCAGACCGGGAACACCGAGGTCGGTCCCCGGGGGCAGGGCGGGAAGCGGCGCGGCCGGTGCGGGCAGGGCCAGCTCGGCCCGGGAACCCGCGCCGCCCGTCAGGGACGGCAGCCAGCGGCCGAGGGCACCGGCGGAACCGGACGCTGCGAGGACCCCTGCCGCGGTGAAAACGAAACCGCGCCTCCCCGGTCCCCGGTCCGGCCCCGGTGCGGGAACGGTGGGCGCGCTGTCCTGTGCGGACGGTCCTGTGGACGCGCTGCCTTCCGTGTCCGCCGGTGTCTCGGCCTCCCCTTTTCCTCCCCATGGTTCCAGGGTGTGGCGCGCGCTCCTCAGCAGAAGGGCGAGGGCCACGGCGCCCGCCCCCGCACCGACGACCACGGCCGCGGCCGCCCCCAGGTCGTCGGTGCGGCGGAGGGCCACGGCGGCGAGCCCGGCCGCCGCGAACAGCACCAGTCCCGCGTACCCCACCAGGGGGCGGCGCAGCGCCACGACACCCAGCACCGCCCCGGCCAGGACGAGGACGACCAGGACTCCGGTGATCAGCACGGCCTTGTCGGCCGTCCCGAAGATCTCGATCGCCCACTTCATGAGGAACGCGGGACTGTTGTCGACGAGCGCGTCGCCGACCGTGACCACCGGAGACGTCGCACGGAGGAGCCCGGCGGCGAGTTCGCCGAAACCGAGCGCCGCCCCGACCGCGAGCAGGCCGACACCCACCCCGACGGCTACCCGTCGTCTGTCGCGTGGCGGGGTCTGTTCCCCGCGTGTCTTGATGGTCACGTGGGGGATTCGGGGCCGACGGGGGAGCGGATTGGTGGATGGGGATCTTTTTCGATTTTTTCTCGGGCGGGCCCGGGCGGGGCTCGGGAAGGTGATCAGGACGGGATGAGCAGCATGCCCACCACGTGCACGGTGGCGTTGGCGGTCTCCACGTCCGCGCAGACCACGGGCGCGTAGCCGTCCACGGTGTACCGGCCGCCCGAGGCGGACGAGCGCACCTGACCGCCGTTGAGGGCGTCGAACACGCCCCCGTCCAGTTCCGCGGAGGGGACCTCGCCCGCGACCACGTGGTAGTTGAGCAGGTGGGCCAGACCGCCCGGGTCCTCCAGGAGGTCGTCCATCTCCCCGTCCGGGTACATGTCGAAGGCGTCGTCGACCGGGGCGAACACGGTCATGCCCTCGGCGGTGTCCATGCGGTCGCTGAGGCCGGACCGCTCCAGGGCGTCGGCCAGGTTGCCCAGGACCGGGCTGTCGGCGATGGCGGTGGCGAAGGGCTGGTCGGCCATCTCCTCGAAGCTGCCCGCCCCCTCCCCGGGGAAGTCCGAACAACCGGGGCCGAAGGGCTCAACCGAGCTTCCGTTCCCGGCCGCCCCCTCCTGCCCCGTTTCCCGTGGGGTGTCGTCGCCGGCGCCCTCGTTCCCGCCGCCACAGGCGCTCAGCGTGAGGAGGAGCGCCGCCGCGGTGGCGCCCGTGGCAGCCGCGGGGCCGGTGCCGCCGGTGCGGCGGCTGAGGCTGGTCCTGCTCATGCGTCACTCCTTGGGGTGATGTCCTTCCGTCACCGGAGCACGACGCTACGCGCTGGTAGCCGGTCGCGCGGCACCCGACTCACACATCTCCCGAACCCGCTCACTCGACCCGCACCTGGATACGGTGCCAGCCCTCGGCTCCGCCCGGGATGCTCTCCACCGGGATCGGCGGGCTCACCTCCACCACCGCGTCGGCGACCGTCACCACCGGCCCGGAGGCCCCGCTCAGTACCGCCGTGACCTCGGCTAAGGCCAGCGCAGCGGCGGCGGTGAGCAGCCCGATCAGGGGCCGACGGAGGCGTGGGGGAGGCGTTCAGACGCCATAACCGAAGAATCCCCCATAGGGGTCACCCCTGGCCAGGGCGGCTGACAGTGCTCTTAGGGGGGCTCTGTGGTCGGTTCGACCCCGCGAGTGCAGGAGGATATTGCCCGTAAGTCTCCTCAACGATCGGAGTTCCCCCACATGGCGCGGAAGACGCCCCTCACCGTGGTCGCGCTCATGGTCTCGGGCAGCCTCCTGCTCAGCGGCTGTACCCCCGTGTCCGACTGGTGGTCAGAGACCTTCGGCGACGCGTCCGGCCCGCCGGAGGTCAGGGAGGAGTTCCCCTACGTCCGAGAGGGTCGCATCTTCCAGGACACCGGCCAGGACGCCGAGATGCGCTTCTCCATCACCGGCCTGGAGCGCACCGACGACTACACGGTCATGCACTACGAGGTCACCTACCCAGGCGACTTCGAGGGTCCCAACCGGAACCTGAGCATGGCCCACACCCTGGTCGACCCGCTCACCGGCCGCGTGTACCGGCAGTTCCTCGACCAGGAAGGACTCAAGTACGGCTCCGAGAGCCCGAACGAGGACGGCCTGTACCCCGTGCACGACGGGGTCACCAACGAGTACACCCGCTACTTCCCGCGGATTCCGGACGAGGTCGCGCAGGTGACCTTCGTCGGCAGCGGCCTGGGCGCCATGACCGGCATCACGATCCAGGACGTGGACGAGGAGCGGGCGGACCCCGAGAGCCCCAACGGGCCGGACCACCTGAGTCTCGACAACCCGCCCGCCCGCGGGGAGAACCTCACCTTCGCCAACCGCCGCCCCAGCGATGACGCGCTGGCCGACGAGGGCTGGGTGCAGAGCTTCGTCGACTCCGAGGTGGCCTCCACCACCCGTGACGGCGACCGCGAGATCATCTCGCTGCACTCGGACGTGATGTTCGAGTTCGACCGCTCGGACCTGACCGACACCGCCGCGGACGTCGTGCGGCGCGCGGCCACCACGCTGGCCAACAACGTCGACCCCGACGACCCCACCATCACCGTCATCGGCCACACCGACGGCATCGGCGACGCCGCCTACAACGACAACCTGTCGGTGAAGCGGGCCGAGACCGTGCGCAACCTCCTCGCGGAGGAACTCGGCACGGACTACAAGCTGGAGGTCGAGGGTCGCGGCATGAGCGAGCCCATCGCCCGCGAGGGCGGCCCCGACGACGAGGAGGCGCGCGCCCGCAACCGCCGGGTGGAGTTCTCCTACGTCTTCAACCCCACGGTCGAGGCGACCGAGGACGAGGAGTACGACGACGACGGCCTGGGCGTGGCCCAGCGCAACGTCACCTGGCCCGCCCCCTACAGCGACGACCCGGGTTCGGTGGTCGCCGAGGGCGAGAAGGACGGCATCAAGCTGGAGATCTACCCGCTGCGCAGGGACGGCGCCTACGTCATCGGCACCGTGGCGATGACCAACACCACCGACGCGCCGCTCGCCCCCGAGCTGGGTGGTTCGGAGTCGGTCGCGGGCGGCCCGGAGCAGTTCAACAAGGGCACGCTCGGTGGCTTCCAGCTGTACGAGCCGGACAACGGCCTGGTCCGCTACGTGGCGCAGATGGACTTCGGTGACGGCCGCTACAGCAGCTTCGCCGAGGAGGTGCACATGATCCAGCCCGGTAACACCCACGAGCTGGTCGCGGTGTTCCCGGCCCCGCCCGTGGACGTCAAGGAGCTGACCCTGCGCGCTGGCCCCTTCGGCGAGTTCGAGGAGATCCCGGTCGACTACTGACCGGCCCGGGTTCCCGTGGTTGAACGGAAGGCCGCCGACAGCGAGCGCTGTCGGCGGCCTTCCGTCGTGTGTCGCGACCTGAGCTCTCGCCCGGTGTCGGTACGTCTAGGGTGAGAGCCATGGCACGCTACCCGCTCACCCGACTTGAGGCTGACGGCTTCGGTCCGCTCGACGATGTCGACATTCAGCTCAGCCCGAGGCTGAACGTCATCACCGGGGACAACGCCACGGGAAAGTCACAGCTGCTCAAGCTTTTGTACGCGGGTACCCGGAGCCTGTACGACGCGTCAGCGCCGACCAAGAGTGTGCTCTCTTCGCATATCGCCAATGCCCTCGTCGGTGTGTTCCGCCCTGATCAGCTCGGACGTCTTGCCCGTCGAGTCCGGGGGCGAGGCCGGGCTTCGGTCAGGATGAAGTACAAGGGAATCGGTGAACCTCTGGACTTCAACTTCGCCTCGAACGCTCAAAGAGACGTGAAGATCCACTCGGCTCCGCAAACCCAGCTCGACGACACCCCGGTCTTCTTTCCCTCCCGTGAGCTTCTCTCCCTGTACCCGGGCTTGGTCTCGTTGTTCGAGACAAGAGAGGTTGAATTCGACGAGACGTGGCGTGATACCGCTTCGCTGTTGGGGCGTCCCGCACTGCTGGGCCCGAGGGGCAAGGACGCCAACAAGCTCCTGACCCCTCTCCTGAACGAGATCGAGGGGACCGTCCTGGAGGAGAACGGGCGCTTCTACGTTCGACTTCCCAGCGGAACGGCGGGGACGGGCAAGATCGAAGCGCATCTGGTGTCCGAGGGATTCCGGAAGCTGGCGATGATCATCAGACTCGTCTCCAACGGAGTGCTCCTGGAGGGCGGTTACCTGTTCTGGGATGAGCCTGAGGCGAATCTCAACCCGAAGACGCAACGAGCGGTAGCCAGAGCCATCATCGACCTCGCCCGAAGCGGCACCCAGGTGTTCGTCGCTACTCACAGCGTGTTTCTCCTACGGGAATTCGAACTGATCCTCGAGGAGGAGTCGACGACCAGTCCCATCGAGCCCCGGTACATCGGGCTCTACCGGGAGCCGCAGGCGGAAGGAGACTCCCTTTCGCGGGGCGTCCGTGCCGAATCCGCGACGGACCCTGCTGACCTGAGCACCATCGCCGCCCTGGAAGCTGAGTCCGCTCAGAGCCTGCGGTATTTGGGAGTCTGACCCGGTGCCAGTCGAATGCGAGGTTGACGATTCGTTTTTCGTTTTCCCCGATGGCTGGGAACTGGAGAAGTTGGACGAGTGGGTCGAGCAGAAGAGAGTCACACAGGCCCCCTTCCACTCCAAGGGCTGCGACCTCGTGGCGATGAGGGACGGGACCCTCTGGCTGATCGAAGCGAAGGACTACACCTATCCGGGGGCGAGAGTTCCCGCTGATCTGGCCGACCAGGTCGGGCTCAAGGTCTTCCACTCACTGGCGGTTCTACACACGGTCGCGCGCTGGGGCGAAGGAGAACGCCAGAAGTCCAGCTTGAGGGCGCTGGCTTGCAAGACAGCTCATGTCTGCTTGGCGGTGGAGCTGCCTGACGGAGGTCGAAGGCTGATGGGAGTCGGGAGACCACTCGCTGACCTGAGGATGAAACTCAAACGAGTCACGCGAAAACTGAACGTGCATCGTCCTGTTGTCAGCAACTCTCATCAGTTGAACGACGTCCCATGGGAGATCCGGAGAAATCCCGAGCTGCGAAGCAAGCACACTGATCGCTGACATCGGTGTCTACCTGCTGGTGGACCGCGACGACGACAGCGTGACGGTCCACGGCGAGCCCGGGGGGCGGCTGGTACCGCGACATCGCCAAGCTCGGCTACGGCCACACCGTCGAGATCCCTTGAGTCGGGGCCAGCCTGAACACCGACGGGCTCAAGCGCTACGGGCGCTAGAACACCCGAACGAGGGCCGCCGACAGCAAGCACTGTCGGCGGCCCTTCGTGCTGAGACTAGGGCGGTGACGTAGAAGTCACCGGACCGGCTATGCAGTGCGATGCGGGATGAGCGGGTAGTGCCCCGCGCCCGCCGAATCCACCGGGGCCGTGGTGTCAGCGGGCGCGGTGTTGTGGGTGTTATTGGTCAGAGCGGCGGGAACCCGGTCTGGAAGATTGTCCTGCTGAGCGCCTCGGCGGTGGTCTGGGCCAGGAGCAGCGTCGTGCTGATGGCTGCGGCGGGCCAGCCCCACCAGCGGCGCGGGGCACGGTGGCGGCCCCGGGTAGGGGTCGCGGGGGCGTCGTCGGTCAGGGCGGCGAAGGCTTCTTCGAACCGCCTGGCTTCGCGTTCTTCCTGTTCGCGTCGTTGGCGGTCGACCTCGAACCAGTGCGGGGTCGGGCCGTGCTGGAGCATGTGGGCCACCCGGGGGTTGCCTTCCATCTGCCGCAGCAGCCGTGCCTGGCGCTCGGAGTGGGTTTCCGGTGTGGTGAAGTACGGGCCCGAGGAGTGGCGGTGTTGTCGGGGTTGGGGCGGG
The DNA here is from genome assembly GCF_024134545.1 of Nocardiopsis exhalans. Taxonomy (GTDB): domain Bacteria; phylum Actinomycetota; class Actinomycetes; order Streptosporangiales; family Streptosporangiaceae; genus Nocardiopsis; species Nocardiopsis exhalans. The sequence continues at coordinate 7,454,427 of NZ_CP099837.1, read as the reverse complement.
GCGGCCAGCGGGCGGTTGGCGCCAGGGCGGGAGAAGCGGTGGCCCCGGGGTGCGGACAGCCTCTGACGGACCCCGGAGCTCACCTGCTGCGAGCCGGTCACCGGGTGGCCTCGCCGGTGGTGGTGTTGGGGAGGGTGAACTCGGCCCAGGTCACGGTGCCCAGGCCTTCGCAGAAGGGGAAGTCCAGCACCGGGCGGGTACCCCACCGGGTGGCGAGGTGGCCGATCAGCAGCAGACCCCGGCCGCGCTCGGCCTCGGCCCACTCCTCCACCGACCGATCCGGGGTCTCCGGAGTCTGGAACTCGGCGCGGTCGGTGCGCTGGCCGTCGTCCACGACCGCGACCTGAATGCTGCCCGCGGTGGGCATGTAGAGCGTGCGGACCACCCGGCCCTCGACATCCTGCCCCGAACGCGAGTGCGCGCAGGCGTTGGCGAACATCTCACTGGCGCAGAGCACGATGTTCTCGTTGGTCTCGGCGGGGAGTCCGGCCAGGCGGTGCAGGTCGGCGGCCAGGTCCGCGCGCACCCAGCGGGTCTGAGTCAGATCGCCTGGGTAGAGGCGGGAGGACCAGCGGCGTCCGGCGTAAGAGGGTGTGGGGGCGTGGATGTTTGACACAATGGCCATGTCGGCAACTCTTCTCTTCGATATGACTGGTTGTCGGCCTGCTCTGGGGGTGTTGTCGCACCTGCCAGAGCTTTTCTTTTGAGTACTGCTGATGGACCGGTGCCACAGCGGGCACGCAGGTCTAGGTGCCAGTCGGGTTGGTCCCCTGGATGCGGTGCCCGAGCAGTCGGAGGAGTTCGCGACGGGTGGGTGCGGTGATGCGCTCCCAGCGGTCGCCCTCGCCCGTCCAGTCGAAGGGGCGCCGGGCCACGTAGATCTCGTGGGGCGGTTGGCCTTCGATGGTCAGGTTCCACTGTTTGTAGAGCAGTGGACACAGGACGTGCTCCGGGATCGGCAACTCCGCCACGGTCAGGCTCGTCTGCGAGGCCACCGTCAGACTCACCCCGTCACCCCCGACCGCCCTGCCCGCGCGGGGCGAGTCGGGGTACTCGAAGATGGCCTGGTCGACCATCAGGGTGGCTAGCTCGGCGTCGGCCTCCTCTTGGGCGATCCGCAGTGCTTCCCGGATTAGGGGGAGTCGGTTGCGCAGAGTGTGGGAGTGCCACTCGGCCAGCTGGGAGGAGGTCAGGTGCGCGGGCGGCTGGAGGGCTTCGTCGATGACGGTGAACAGGTCCCGGGTGTAGATGTCGTGCATCAGACCGCCACCCCCAGCCGCCGCAACCCAGCGAGCACAGCCTGGAGCACGTCCAAGGGTGCGGTATCCAACGGCCGCCGAGGCGCCGGGATCAGCGGAGGTCGAGCCGGGCGGGAGGACCGCACCTCGGTGTGGATGCGGGGGTTTGCAGCGTAGCTCCGGACGCGCCCGGCCCGGCGGGGGCGACGGCGGCGCAGGATCTCGGTAGCGCGGTAGCGCACATAAGCCAGCTCAGACAGGTTCAAGCAACGCGTCATAGCGCGGCTCCTGATGTTCGGTTGCCGCTGGATGGGCGGCGAAAAATGGATGCAAGACCATCCTGAGTACTTCAGACTGAAGTGTCAAGAGGAGACTTTCAGACTGAGCGAAATGTCTAGTTCGGGTCTCCGTCATATGATCGGCACGCCATCCGCCCACCACACAGGGAATGACATGAGGGAGTCACCGACAGTCCGCAAGCGCCGTCTTGTTCGCGAGCTACGTCGCATGCGCACGGCTGCCGGGCTGTCCATCGAGGAAGCCCGCAAACAGATGGGATGGACATCAGGTCGCCTGAATCACATGGAGGCAGGCCGCTCTCGCCCTGATTCGAGCGCGCTCAAGGACCTGATGAACACCTACGGCATCAGCGATACCGCGAAGCGCGAGGCGATCCTGGAGCTGGGGCGACAGTCGAAAAAGCGTGGATGGTGGACGAAGTTCGACGATGTGCTGTCCGACGACTTCATCGGTTTCGAGGCCGAGGCAGCTGAGATCAGCACCTTCCAGCCCATCGTCATGCCTGGCCTGCTTCAGACCCCTGAATACGCAGCGCTCTCCGCGCGAGCCTCCCTCGCTCGTACGGAAGAAGAGATCGAGCGCATCGTGACCGCCAGGGTTCTCAGGCAGAAGATCCTGCAACGTGATGATGCCCCTGAGCTGCACACGATCGTCACAGAAGAGGCCCTCATCCGGCTGTGGCGCAGTGACCGGGAACTAGCTCGACATCAGATCAGGCACCTGATCGACACGGCCGAGGCTCTGAACACGGTGACCGTCCAGGTGCACCCCCAGTCAGCGGGGATCTTCGCCGCCACCAGCGGCGCATTCACGATTCTTGATTACGCCGATGAACTGGATCAGCCCCTCGTTTACGTTGACACCACTGAGACCGGTATCTACATGGAGGAAGAGGCACAGGTCACGGCGTACAAGAAGGTATTCGAGCACGTCAGCATGGACGCCCTGTCCAAAGCGGCATCCGTAGAGCTGATGAAGCAGATCATCACGAGCTAGAGGCAGAACCGATGCACCTGTCCCACCACATCCAGTTCCGCAAGAGCAGCTACAGCGCGAACGCCTCAGACTGCGTCGAGGTCGCTGACCTCCCCAACGCGAACCTGATCCGCGATACAAAAAACCGGGAGGCTGGACACCTGCTGTTCGAGCCCACCGAGTGGCGAGCGCTTCTCGTGACCGTGCGGGCGGATGCCTGACCATCAGACATGAGATAGGCCCCCCGTCCCCGGGGGGCCATGCATCCATTCGTTCTTCACTCTACTGGCGAGTGCTCCAGGCGAGTAGTAGGCAGTCCTTCCCTGCTGGTGGCCACAGCTGGTCAGGGGTTCGGGACGTTTTCCTCTGAATTCGGGGTGTAACGGCAGACGAGAGCGTCGGCGTTCAGGTGCCCCACCAACCCTGGATCTGCTCGCGTGCGTCGTCATCGAACAACGCGTGTTCCTCGTACATCGCGAACAGCTCTCGATACGTCGCCACATCACGGAGATCCCGGAAGGCCAGTCGGCCGGTGAAGATCTCCACCGTGGCCAACCTGTCGTCGTAGACGGTGAAGGTGTTCATCGGTCCCCGAGGAAGCACTGTGCCGAGCGGGAGCACCCCCAGTCGGACGCTCTCCAGGCGAGAGACCTCCACCAGGCGTCGCGCCTGTTCGGCCATCCCCTCAGCTGGAAGGATCGCCCACCGGGCAGCCTGCTCGGTCAGCAGGAAGGTGAACGAACACGAACCATCCCGCAGGACCTCCTGGCGGGCGATCTTCTTGGCCACGGTCCCGGAGACATCACCCGGCGAGTGGGTCAGGCTGGCCCGGATATAAGCGGGGGTCGCCAACAGGCCAGTCACCATCGTCGGCAGAAAGTAACGGGCCTCGGACGCCGAGCTCTCCAGGGACCGCAACTCGTCCTGCCGAGTCTCCAACCCCTTGCGCCACAGCTCCCGCTTGCCCTGCCACTCGGTGTTGGCCAGCCTCGCTCTCGCGAGCACGAGCCCGGCCTGTTCCGAGGTCACCTCAAGCGCGTTGAGGATGCGATCGAGATCAACCAACGCGGGTGTGAGCCGCCCCGTCTCGATCTTGCTGATCTTGCTCTGGGACATGGCGCAGCGCCGAGCCAGCCGCTCACCCGAGAGCCCGGCTGTTCGGCGTAGCTCCCGCAACGTCTGCCCCAGGTTTCCGGAGGCCGCCGCGAGTTCGTCAGGTTCTAGCGCCACCCTGCGACTCTACGTAGGTCGAGAACGGAACGCTCGCCTCGATCGCGATCCGCTTCCACTCCCGATAGGCGGCAGGGTCGTCGTCGACGAGCTCCCGGTTGATCTGGGTGCCGTCGGGCCGGTAGTTGAGCCGTACGATTCTGGTCTCATCGAACAGCCAGAAGTCGAAATCCGGAAGACCCAGGTCCTTCCCGGTCAGGTCGAGGACACGGATGTCCTCGCCCGCCGCGAGGTTCCCCGGAATTCCCCAGGCGAACTGATAGCGCTGATAGTCCGTCAACGGGCGTCGAACTATTCGGACTCGCCCAACGTACTTTCCATCAGCCCGATATCCCTTCACCCGCCCATGCCATCTGGAGTTATGGGACTCCGGCTTGGATTCACCGCGAAGAAACCGGGCGAAGCTGTCGGCTTCTCCGGGCATGGTGTAGGTGGGCTGTACTTCCAACCGCCAGGCCTCAGACCCGAATCGGTCGAAGAGGGCTCTCCAGGCGTCACCATCCAAGAGCACGGAAGGCCTCCCGCAGGACGTGTGGGGGGATCTCGACCAGGGACTCGCCCTGAGGCGGCGTGAATCCCGTGTAGGTGTCACCTTGGACAACGATGCTTCCGTTGTCAGCGAGGTAGACGTTGGGACAGTCGTCGTCATCACAGACGGGGCCATCGCCACCGGTGAGACGAGTCAGGCCAGATTTGGGGGGCATGCACACTCCCGACATCGCTCGTAAGGGGTCATCTTACGTTAACCACCACGCGATGCGGGCGTCCACTCCTCCCGGAAAAATTCCCGACCTGGAATAAATGCCTTCTCCCTAGAACGGGAATCCGAGGGGATTATTCCAGGTCAGGAATCAGGTTTCATCCATTGCTCTTCGAGGGATGGAATGAGCGAACCAACGAAAGGAATTCATGCCCTCGAAAACTCAACCCCCTCCCACTCACACCCTTCCTCTCGCCCCGTGGGCCCTGCGCCTGGTGACCGGCCGCCTTCCGTGCACCTGCCCGCCTCCGGCCAACACAACCCTGGACCCCGATACACAGATCGCACTGCACACCGGAACCGACGGCACCGTCATCGAACTGGCCAAACACGGCACCAACCGGACCCGGGGCACCGCCACCATGTCCGGTGGAGGAGACGGCTCCGCGCCCCAGCACCAGAGCCAGGACGACAACACCACCGACTATGACAACGACTGACCACGCGGGCACCGTGGTCCTGGTGCTGACCTGCCTGGAAGACATCACCGCGGACCTGGTCATCAAGGTGCTCCATGACCGGGGTGCCACCGTGGTCCGGCTGGACCCGACCGACCTCGGTCAGGGAGTGTCGTTCGATTCGGTGATCGGTGGGGGCTCCCCCACCTGGAGCGGGAACCTGCGCACCCCGACCCGCACCATCGGGCTGGCCGACATCGATGCCGTGTACTACCGCCGTCCCTCTTCTTGGGGGTCGGCGCATCCCGACCTCCGGACAGCCGCGTTCGTCACGACCGAGGCACGCCACGGATTCGGCGGGCTGCTTCACAACCTTCCGCGAGCTGTCTACGTCAACCACCCTTGTGCCGTGACCCGGGCCGACCGCAAACCCGGTCAGCTCCAGACCGCCGCCCGGATTGGGCTCAACGTCCCACCCACCCTGGTGACCAACGACCTGAATGCCGCACGGACCTTCGCTGAGAAGCACGGCAACGTCGTCTACAAACCGTTCCGCGGGCTTCCCCAGGCCGAGGACGGCACCGCTGGTGCCATCTGGGCTCAGCGTGTGGAGCCGAGCACATTCGACGAATCCCTCTCCGTCACGGCACACCTGTTCCAAGCTGAGGTGGACAAGGTCGCTGACGCCCGAGTGACCGCGGTCGGGAATCAGCTCTTCGCGTCTTGTATCACCACCTTGGAGGGGGCCCTGGACTGGAGACGAGCGGACTGGGGCGAGCTGTCCCACGCCCCGGTCGCCGTGCCTGCATCCATCTCCTCAATGCTCAGGCGCTACCTGGAGGCGTACGGCCTGACCTTCGGCTGCTTCGACTTCGCCTTGACCGGCCCGGAAGAAGACCCCCGGTCGTGGGTGTGGTTGGAGTGTAATCCCAACGGTCAGTGGGGCTGGTTGCCCGATTCCGCTGGCATCGCCGAGGCCTTCGCAGATTCTCTGACCACGCAAAGGACACGACCTTGATCGAGCCGACTACCAGGGCCGACGAACTGCGCACTCAGCTGGTGCAGAGCCTCACCGATCAGGGATACCTGCCCGATCCGCACTGGCGAAAGGCCTTCGAGGCGGTACCCCGGCACGTGTTCGTGCCCGGGTTCTACCTGCGCTCCGAAGAGGAGCCCACCGACTCCGCCGGGGTGCCGGTATGGGAACCGGTGACCGAGCGAACCGACCCACAGCGGTGGCTTTCCGCTGCCTACTCCGATCAGACGCTCATCACCCAGTTCGATGGCCGAGAACCCGACTGGGCCAACCCCGAAGTCCGCCACGGGGGAGTGTTCAGCTCTTCGGCCACCCTGCCCTCGCTGGTCGCCACCATGTGGGACGACGCACAGATCGCTGACGGCCACAGTGTTCTGGAAATCGGCACTGGAACTGGCTACTCAACGGCCGTGCTGTGTGAGCGGGTGGGTTCGGGCAACGTGATTTCGATGGAGGTGGACGGCGACCGCCTGGCCCAGGCTCACCGAGCGCTGTCGGAGTGCGGCCACACCCCGAGCCTGGTCGAGGCCGACGGCCTGTTCGGCTGGCAGCCGGGATCGCCCTTCGATCGAGTGGTGGCGGCCTGCTCGATGCGCCACATCCCCCGGGCGCTGTTCAACCAGACCCGGGCTGGCGGCAAGATCCTGGTGACGCTGTCCGGGTGGCTGGGCGGCAGCGCCCGGGTGCTGCTCACCGTCGACGGACAGGGGCGCGGTGCGGGTCCACTGCTGGCCGGGACCATCTCCTTCATGCCCGCACGCCTGCACGCCCCACCCGGGTTCGGCGATCCTCGCCAGTGGGCCCGTATGGTCGAGGCTGCTCCGGCCCGCCCGGCCGTGTCGGCCCCGGAGCGGATCAGCGGAGCCAGCGTGGAGAGCTTCCTCCCCCGGTTCCTGGCCCAGTGTGCGGCCCCCAACGCCCAGAGCGTGATTCTGGAAGAAAGCACGCTCCTCGTGGACGTGGTCTCTGGCTCGGTGGCGCTGATCGAACCCGCGCAAGGCGGCGGCTGGCAGGTGCTCCAGACCGGTCCGGTGCGTCTGTGGGACCGGATCGAGTCCGCGCTGGAGACCTACGACCGAGCTGGACGCCCGGATCAGGAGAGTTTCCGGGTGAGGGCCGACGAGTCCGGGCAGTGGCTGGAACACTCCGAGATGCCAGCATTCGAGCTTCCTTGAGTTCCGCTGTCGGATCTCCGAACACCGCCTACTGGCGGCGCCGGGGGCGCTTCACCGGGTGGGGTACTGGTCTGGTCGAAGCTTGGCTGTGCGTCCGTGGAAAACACCTGAGGGGCCGTCCGACAGCGAGTGCTGTCGGCGGCCCCTCAGCGCGTTCAGAAGACCTCTAGTCGCGGATCTGGCCCGCGGCCTGGAAGACGACCCTCTCCAGGTCTCCGCGTTCGACGTCGTCGAAGAAGGCGATGGCGGTGACGTGGAAGTCGCCGGGCAGCTGGAGGTACAGGTGCTTGCTGGAGCCGTCCACTGTGCCGACGTACTCCAGGTCGCCGCCGAGGTCGTCCGAGTCCTCGGTGTGGTAGGTGTCCACGTCCACGTCGACGTCCACCTCCCAGTTCATCTCGGCCTCGGCGCCGGGCACCTGGACGACGTCCGGGTTGGCGCTGGGGTCCGCACCCGAAGTGAACACGAGGGTGAAGGACGCGGTTCCGGGCTCGGTGCCGCCGTCGCTGAAGGTGCAGGAGAGCTGCTCCGCGTCCTCGATCCCCTCGATCGGCCCGCTCTCCTCGGTCAGGACCGGGCCCGGGGCCAGGTCGCCGACGATCTGGGTGGCGTTGGCCGCCTCGCAGGACTCGGGCAGACCGTAGGCGGAAGCCGCTTCCTCCTGCTCCTCGGTGTCCTCGGTCTCCTCGGGGCTGGGGCTGGCGCTCGCCTCCTCCTCGGGGGAGTCCGCGCCGCCCGACGACAGGCTCAGGTCCAGGTCGAGGTCGACCACGTCGCAGCCGACGAGGACGACACCGCCGATGACGACCGCGGCGACGGCCGTGCCCAGGCAGGACAGGGGTGTGGACGGGATCAGGCGCATGGGTGGCTTTCGGTTCGGGGTGCGCCGGGCCGGGGGAGAGGGCGCCGACGGGGGACACAGGGAAACTTAGCAAGTCCGGGGACCCGGGGCGGCCCGGCACCGGATCCGCTGTTCGTCTGACCGAGACTGACCAGCGCACACACGCGGGGCCGGTCCCCTCCGCTGCGGAGGACCGGCCCCGTCGTTCGTCGGGTCCGCGTGCGCGGCCGCGAATCAGTAGTTGATCATGTGCCCGGCCAGGCCGTGCACGGCTTCCTTGACCGCCTCGCTGAGGGTCGGGTGGGCGTGGATGTTGCGCGCCACCTCGTGCACCGTCAGGTCCCACTGCTGGGCCAGGGTCAGCTCCGGCAGCAGCTCGGTGACGTCCGGGCCGACCATGTGGGCGCCCAGGAACTCCCCGTACTTGCCGTCGGAGATGATCTTGACGAAACCGCGGGTGTCACCCAGGCCGTGCGCCTTGCCGTTGGCCATGAACGGGAACTTGGCGACCTGGACGTCGTAGCCCGCCTCCCTGGCCTCCTTCTCGCTGTAGCCGAAGCTGGCGATCTGCGGCTGGCAGTAGGTCGCCCGCGGGATGAACCGGTAGTCGATCTCCTGCGTCTCGGCGTCCGCGATGGTCTCCACCGCCACGATGCCCATGGCCTCGGCGGTGTGCGCCAGCATGAGCTTGGCGGTGACGTCGCCGATCGCGAAGATGTGCGGGACGTTGGTGCGGCCGCGCCCGTCGATGGCGATGGCGCCGCGCTCGGTCAGCTCCACCCCGGTCCTGTCCAGGCCGTAGCCCTCGACGTTGGGCGCGAAACCGATCGCCTGGAGCAGCTTGTCCGCCTCCAGGGTCTGTTCCTTGCCGCCGCTCCCGGTGACGGTCACCTTCACACCCGAGCCGGTGTCCTCGACCCTCTCCACCTTGGTGGAGGTCAGGATCTTCACGCCGAGCTTCTTGTAGGCGCGGGCGATCTCCTTGGAGACCTCCTCGTCCTCCAGCGGGACGACCCGGTCGAGGAACTCCACGATGGTGACGTCCACCCCGTAGTTGCTCATCACGTAGGCGAACTCGACGCCGATGGCGCCCGCGCCCGCGATGATGATGCTCTCGGGGAGCTTCTCGGTGAGGATCTGCTCCTCGTAGGTGACGACCCGCTCCGACAGCGAGGTGCCGGGGATCAGCTTGGTGGAGGAGCCCGCGGCGATCACCGCGTTGTCGAAGGTGACGGTCTCGGTGGAGCCGTCCTCGCCCTTGACCTCGATCGTGTGGTCGTCGACGAAGGTGCCGCGCCCGTTGAGCTCGGTGATCTTGTTCTTCTTCATCAGGAAGTGGACGCCCTTGACCCGGCCGTCCGCTACTTCCCGGCTGCGGCTGAACGCCTTGCCGTAGTCGAACTCGACCGTGCCGTCCACCTTGATGCCGAAGTAGTCGGCCTCGTTGTTGAACAGGTGGGCCAGCTCGGCGTTGCGCAGCAGGGCCTTGGAGGGGATGCAGCCCACGTTGAGGCAGACCCCGCCCCAGTACTTCTCCTCGACGACGGCCGCCTTGAGGCCGAGCTGGGCCGCGCGGATCGCCGCGACGTAACCGCCAGGCCCGGCACCGAGAACGACCAGATCGAAGTGTTGCTGTCCCATGACGGGATCTCCTTGAGTGTGTTTGTGACGCACCCAGTGCAGCCGGCTTGCCCGGGGTGTCGGATTGCCGCTCGCCAGCCTAGTCGCGGACCCCGCCGCTATGTGTGACCATGCGCGTTCATGGCCTTACTTTCAGGCGTTCTTGCTGGACGCCTGGGATTCGGGGGAGTCGGGAATGTTCTGCCCGGCCTCGGGGGCGCCGGTTCCGGATCCGGCCTCGGGGGCGGTCCCCGCGGCTTCGGCGGCCAGCCGCTCGGTCTCGGCGTCGTATGCCTCACCTGTCTCCTTCAGGAACTGGGCCTTGCGCTTGCGCTGATCCCTGACGGCGGGGATGGTCGGGAGGATCGCCATGCCGACGATGAGCGCCAGCATGATCCAGAGGGCGTAGCTGTCGATGAGCAGGACCACGTCCACACCCGCCTGCCCCGAGGTGTAGCCGATGCCCGCGACGACGGAGGTGACCATCAGGGCTCCGAACAGGTCCAGCAGCATCAGGATGGTCAGACGCATCCCGCTCACCCCGGCGACGATGTGCGGGAGCGCGGGGGGTACGCCCGGCAGGTAGCTCAGCGGGATGAGGAACCGCATGACCCACGGGTTCATCGTCTCCAGCTTCCTGGCGAACTTGCGGCCGCGTTCGCTCGGGACCATGAAGTTGACGATGTTGATCCCCCAGCGGCGGCCCACCCACCAGAAGAGCCAGCTGATCTTCGCCTTGCCGACCGCTCCCGCGACGATCACCAGCCACAGGGAGCCCTCGCCGATGCTCGCGAAGGCCGAGGCTGCCCCGATCGCGGCGTAGCTGCCGGTGGCGAACGCCAGGGCGATCGGGTGGTCGGCGATGAAGAACGGACGCAGCGGCATCGTCAGCATCAAGAACGCGGGGATGCCGATGAGCATCCAGAGCAGGACCTTGTCCTGCCGCTTCATCTCCTTGGGCCAGGGGCGCATGCCCTTCATCTCGGCCTTGGCGCGCTTGGTCTCCTCCAGGTCCCATGCCTTCCCGGCGGCCTTGAGGGCCGCTGCACGGGTGGGACGGGGAGCGGTATCGGCGGTGTTCTCGCCGCCCGGGCCCTGGGGGGTGTCCGTCTTCGTCGTCATGCCCCCAGAATCCCGTGAAACCGCGTTCGGCTGACAGTCGCAGACATCACCGCCCTCGTGTGAGGGGTGCGGTGGACGGGTGATGACAGCTGTCACATGCGGTGGAGCGATGAGGCGCCGAACAGCGGTGGTCGGAAGCGGCCACGATGCCGGAAGGGGTCAGCGCTCGGGCGGGCGCATCGGCCACTTCCAGCCCGGGGCCCAGGTCCTGCTGTCCGACACCCCGGGAGGCATCGGCGGCAGCAGGCGCGCACCGGGCGGCAGGCCGTCGTCCACCGGCTCCGGCCGGGGTTCGGGCTCGGACCGGAGCCAGGGCTCGGGTTCGGCTTCGGGCTCCGGGAGCGGTTGGGGGTCGCGCCACGCGGGCTCGTCCAGGGGGGAGTCGAAGAGGTCGTCGAAGCCCTGTCCGGTGGGTGCGGACGGCGCGGAGGGTGCGGCCCACATGGCCGGAACCGCGAAGTCGTCGGGCTCGTCCAGCTCGTCCTCCAGCGCGGGGCTGGTCGGGGGTGCCAGGGGCGGATCGGGCGCGGAAGCCGGGTCGGGGTTGATCGTGACGTCCTCGAAGGACGGGGCCAGTCCGGGGTCGGGGGCGTCCAGCTCCGGGTCCAGGGCGCTGAACGACGCCGACATCGGGCCCGAGTCCACCTCGGCGAAGTGCGCGGCCACCCCGAAGTGCCGGGGAGGGCGGCGGTGCGAGCCGGTGTCGTCGAGCTCGATCGGCGGGGCCTGCGGGTGACGGACCGAACCGGCCGGATGCATGCGCGCCCACCAGGCGGCCGCCTCGTCCGGGTGCAGCTCCTCCAGGACGGCGAGGGCGCCGGTGATGTGCGGGTGGCGGCGGCCGGCCCGCCAGGAGTGCAGCAGCGACTGCGGTTCCAGGACCAGCACCCGCTCGTTGTCCACCAGGGGGATGTCCCCGGGACAGGCCTCGTTGCCGATCCACGTGCCGTCGCCGCCGACCAGGTCCCACTCACCGCGCACGACGTCGGCCAGCGGGTCCACCGCGGCGTCCATGGAGGCCGCGACCCAGCGCGGGTCCGGGCGGGTGCCGGGCAGCCGGTACCCCTCCTTGCCGATCAGCGCGTCGGCGAGCAGGGTGTGCAGCTGGAAGTTGTCGCTCACGCCGTCGAAGCGCACCCGAAAGCCCCGCCAGGAGGCCCGGTCCAGGACCAGGATCCGGCTGACCTCGGACATCCGCAGAAGCTCGCGGACCTCACCGAACTCGTTCAGGCGGGTGGAGAGGGCCTGAACGAGCTGGCCGAGCTGGTCCATCGCGCTGGGGTCCGCGCGCACCGCGGAGCGCACCCCGGAGTCGCCGAGCATGGCCTTGGCGGCCAGACCGTAGCGCAGTGAGGTCCACCAGCCGACGGTGGCCAGCGGGGCGTTGTCGCCGAGGACCTCCTCGACCCGCTTCTCCTCGGTCTCGCCCACGTCGTTCGGGGAGGGAAGGGGCCCGCCGCCGGTCTTCTCCCAGGCGTGGATGAAGGCCGCGGCGGCCTGGCCGTAGCTGCCGAGCTGGCGCAGCACCTCCAAACCGACCTGACCCGCGGGGGCACCGGACTCCACCAGGGCTCCGGCCAGGACCGAGAGGTCGGCGGCCACCCCGGCGTAGGGTTCGACGTCGCTCAGGACCGGAGTCAGCGCCTCCAGCGCGATGGCCAGTTCCTCCCGGGGTACATCGGAGGAGAGCCGGAACACGTCGTGTACGGCCTCGGGGAAGCCGGGTGCCTGGCTGGCGGCGGTGTCGAGCACACGTTGGAACGCGGCGCGGAACTCTTCAGTCACCCCAGAATCCTGTCATACCCGCACGTGCTCTCCGTGATCAGGACGCATATGTACAAAGCGGTCGGGTGGCGAGCGGGAGAAAAGTCAGACAGGGTTGGAGAAACGAACCTCTCCACCCTCCTGACCTGCGGAGAGGAAGGAGAGAAGGCGTATTCCTTCCACGATGGTCGCCTCGCTTTCCGAGTTGTTGAAAAAGCGGAAAGGTGTGATGTCGAGGGAGGGTGCCCGGCGGCTCCGATCCACCTTCCAGGCGGCGGCCACCTCGCCGTCCACGAGCACCGTCGCGGGTGGCATCCCGTTGCGCGAGGAGACGCGCTTGAGGTTCTCGGCAGAGATCACCCGGCTCCGATCGGCGTGACCCCGCAGCAGGTTGTCGAAGTCGTAGAGGAAGCGCACCGGCGCGGGGACGTCCGCCGAGGGGCGCGGCGCCTCGGGTAGGTCGAACAGCTCACCTCCGGCCTCGTCGCGGAAGGACACCAACCGCTCGCGCAGCCCTTCCACGACCTCCTTGAGGCGGGTCAGCCCGGACCAGGCCTGGACGTCCCGCACACTGGCGGGGCCGAAGGCGGCCAGATAGCGCAGGACCAGCGCCTCCCGGTCGGGGCCTGGCGCGAAGGGACGCCCGGTCCAGGTGTCCGCGGGGGCCAGAGCGGGTTGCCCCGAGGCGCCCCACACCCCGCGCGGCGGGACCTGCACGACCGGCAGCAGACAGCGCACCACGTAGGCCAGATGGGCGCCGGGCACGCCCTCCCACCGCTGGCCGATGCGTTCCCCCAGCTCGTTGGGGGTGAGCGGGCGCTCCTCCAACAGTTCCCGGCCCAGGGCAGCCACCGCGTCCAGGTCCACCCCGGCAGTGGCCTTCCCGTGCGCACTGTGCGCCAGGTCCTTGTCCATGACCTCCTGGGTGGTCGGCCGGAGCCAGGCGGCGTCCTCTGCGGAGACCAGATGCAGGGTGGAGCGCATCAGCGACATCCGCACCAGCGAGCCGTCGGTGAGCAACCGCCCCACCGCGTGCGGATCGGGGGCCTCCAGGCGGCTCTGGAAACCCACGTACCAGGTGTGCGTGGTCTGCGCCTGGAGACCGACCAGCCGGGCGAGCACCTCCGTGGCGGGCCGGTCCACCCGACGCAACAGGAACTGGCGGTCCAGGGTGGCGCGGTTGAGCTCGCGTCGGCTGAGAGTCGCAGCCATGGCGGGTCCCTTCCCAGAAGCGCCGGGGCGCCGAGGCATCCGAATGTGACGGAACCCTACAATCCGGGTCGGACACTGTAGGCAAACCAGAGAGAGTCGGCATGGTGCGGATCGGGCAGTGGATCGAGAAGTCGAGGGTTCGCCTGGAGAACGAGCACGTGGTGCTCACCCCTGTCGAGGAGAAGGACCGTGAGGGCTGGCGGGCCCAGGCCCTGGACTCCGACATCTGGACGCACTTCGTGACCCGGGTCGACGACGACGCCGACTTCGAGCGGTTCTTCGACTCCTACCTGACCGCCACCGAGAACGGTAGCCGTACCACGTACACGATCACCGACGCGGCCAGCGGACGGATCGCGGGCAGCATGAGCTACGGCAACCTCTCCGAAGCCGACCTGCGTCTGGAGATCGGCAGCTCCTGGCTGGGCCGCGACTTCCGGGGCCGGGGAGTCAACCACTGGGCCAAGTACCTGCTACTGCGCCAGGCCTTCGAGGTGATGGACACCGAGCGGGTGGAGTTCAAGACCGACGCCCTCAACGAACGCGCCCGCCGCGGACTGCGCGCGATCGGCGCCACCGAAGAGGGAGTCCTGCGCAGCTACAACGTGATGCCGGGAGGCCGCCGCCGGGACGCGGTGTACTACTCGGTGCTCCGCGCGGAGTGGCCGTCGGTCCGCGAGCGCCTGGAAAACGGCCCCCGCCGCCGCTGAGCGCCCACGGTCAGCCCCATGGCTCCCGGACGATCCCGTGTGCTGTGCTTCTGAAGCCAGCGAGGGGATCGGGACACGGGCCGACCAGAACAGGAACTGCGCGAGGCGGTCACGGAGATGGCGGGCCGCTTCGCGGAGCTGGCCTCCTCCGCGCCGGACCCCGAAACCACCCCATCCCCGGTGATCTTGCTACCAGAAGCAAGTTCGGCGCTGATTTCGCTTCTGGTAGCAAGATCATCTTCGGAACAGGGGCCGAAACCGTGCTCGGGGGTCTCGCGGGCCGCGTTGGTGTTCGCTGGCACGGGTGGTCAGCCGCGACACGCGATGCGTTGCGCGCCGGGCTGGGAAGAGCGGGGCCTTCGCTGCCGCTTTTCGTCGGGCGCGTGACCGATCGGTGAGTTCCGATCGGTGAGTTCGGATCAGCCGGTTCGGGTCAGTGCTGGTCCAGGAGTTGGGCACAGCGGATCAGACCCAGGTGGGAGTAGGCCTGCGGGTGGTTGCCCAGGGCCCGCTCGGTGACCGGGTCGAACTCCTCGGGGATCAACCCGGTCGGTCCGGCGCAGTCCACCAGGTGCTTGAACAACTCCTCGGCCTCGGCGCGCCGTCCGGTGAGCAGGTAGGCCTCGATCAGCCAGGTGGTGCACAGGTGGAAGCCGCCCTCACCGCCGGGCAGGCCGTCGTCGCGGTGGTAGCGGTACACGGTCGGGCCGCTGCGCAGTTCGGCCTCCACCGCGGTCACGGTGGCCTGGAAACGCTCGTCGGCCGGGTCGATCAGCCCGGACAGGCCGATGTGCAGCGAGGCCGCGTCCAGGTCGGTGCCGTCATAGGCGGTGGTGTAGGCCTGGGCCTGGTCGTTCCAGCCCTTCTCCAGGACCTCTTCGGTGATCTGGGCGCGCAGGGCGGGCCAGGCGGGGTCGATGGTGCGGTCGTAGCGCTGGGCCAGCCTCAGGGCGCGGTCCAGGGTGAGCCAGCACATCACCTTGGAGTACACCCGCTGGCGGGGCTCGTCGCGTTCCTCCCAGATGCCGTGGTCGGCCTCGTGCCAGCGGCGGGCTACGGCTTGGGCCATGGAGCGCACCAGGTCCCAGTCGCGGTCGGACAGGGCCCCCTTGGCCTGGGCCAGGTGGGTGATGAGTTCGACCACGGGCCCGAACACGTCCAGCTGGACCTGGTGGTCGGCGAGGTTGCCGATGCGTACCGGGCGTGATCCGGCGTAGCCGGACAGGGACTCGATGACCTCTTCGGGGCCCAGGTCGGTGCCGCGCAGGGAGTAGAGGGGGCGCAGGAGCTCGGGGGAGGGCAGGGAGGCCACCACCCGGTGCACCCAGTCCAGGAAGGCTTCGGCCTCGGTGGTGGAGCCCAGGGTGACCAGGGCCTGGACGGTCAGGGCGCCATCGCGCAGCCAGCAGTACCGGTAGTCCCAGTTACGGACCCCGCCGATCTCCTCGGGCAGGGAGGTGGTGGCCGCGGCCATCACACCCCCGGTGGGGGTGCACAACCCCCGCAGCGTCAACGCCGAACGGGCGGCGAGGGAGTTCTGGGTGCCCGGGAGATCCAGGGTCTTCAGCCAGTCCGACCAGTGGTGGGCGGCCTGTTCCTGGCGCTCGGGCTCGGTGCGCTCCTCGGCGGTCAGGGAGTCGGTGCCGCAGCGCAGCTCCAGTACCACCGGGCGCTCCGAGCGCGGGTGGACGGTGGCGCGGGCGACGTCATCGGTGCCGTCGTGGTCCACACGCCACTCCACGCCCGGGGAGCGCAGCACCATCGGGAAGTCGGCGCCCTGGACGCGCAGGCCCTCGGGCTCCACCGTGATGCGGATGGGGGCGCGGCCGAAGTCCGGGCGCGGGGCGAACTCGATGGTCGCGGGGGTGACGCCGCCGATCACCCGGACCAGGTCGGTGCGGCCCGGGGCGGTGTCGTGGGCGAGGTAGTCGGTGACCTCAAGGCGGGACCAGCGGGTGCGCACGGTCATGGTGTCCGGCAGGTACCGCTGGCCGAGAGGGAGCCCGCCGTGGGCGGGGGCGATCGCGAAAACACCCGCCTGGCGGCCGCCGAGGACCTCGGCGAACAGGGCGTTGGAGTCCGGCTCGGGGTGACAGAACCACAGCAGGCGCGCGTCCGGGCCGACCAGCGCCACGGAGGCCTGGTTGGACAGCATGGACATGCGCTCGATGGGGGTGGGTCGCTCGCCGAACACCCAGGAGCGGCGTTCGGTGGCCAGGAGGGACAGCAGGGTCGCGGCGGTGGGGGTGTCGGGGACGCTGTGCGCGGCGACAGTGGGCTCCTCACCGACCCGCACGCCCGCGTCGGCACCGGTGTTCAGGTTCATGAACACCGGCTCCTCCCCGTCGCCGCCGCCGATGTAGAGGATCGCGGTGGCCTCGACCTGTTCGCGGAGGAGTTCCAGGGCGGCGGACTTGTCCGCGGGCGGAGCGTCGGGGCCGGTACCGGGGTGGCCGGGGTCGATGGTGAGGTCGGTGTCGAACTCGGTGCCGTAGGCGCCCACGAGGCGGACCTCCGCGGGCAGCCGGGAGAGAACGGCCAGGTCACGCAGGGGCCGGGCGGAGATGACCGCGCACACGGTGCCGGGCAGGTCGGCGAGGTCGCGCAGGGCGCGGACGGCCTCGGGCAGCGGGCCGCGGCGGCTGTTGTCCACCGGGGTCAGGGCGCCGTCGTAGTCGCAGGCCACGAGCAGTCGCGAGGTACGGGCAAGGGCGGAGACACGCTGCCGGACGTCGAGGGGCATGGCCTCAAGGGTCGTGTCAGCCGGCCCCTGCGGGGCCTCCGGAGCCGCATTGACCACCTGGGTGAGCGTCACGTTGCCTCCTCCACTGGTCCATTACTGACCTGCGAAAATTGGTGAGATATAGGACTCCGCGCGCATGTGTCTGGTTCACATGGGTCTGGTGGGAAGAACGTAAACCGGGGGGATGTGGCGCGGATCGAGCCTCGAGGGCCTTTGAACAGACCTAACGGAATATTTAGCGTGCAACCGGACGAACCGGGCATTCGTGCTGTTCCGGAAAAGGACAGGTCCCTCAGAAGTCAACGCGAGACTACCCGCGCCCCAGCTGTGCACGCGAACGCTGATCTGGTGATGCAGGTCACACGTGGGGTGTGTATCCGGTAATGGTCGGGTCTCCCGTGCGGTGGAATAGTCGCAGGTCACACCCCAATGACGCCATGGTCAGACCCCGGGCGGGCGAAAACCCCGCCCCGGGCTCGCGGAGGCTCTCGAAGAGTTGTCCACAGCCTGTGGGCGGGGTTTTGGGGTTGTGGCGGCCGGTCAGCTGCTGGAGGACTCCCACTCCGGTTTGCGCAGGTGGTGCACCCACGCGGGCGGGACGTTCGCGAAGACCTTCTCCGAGTCGACGCCGTAGCGGTCCAGCCAGTCCTGGACCACCCAGCTCGTCCGCGCCTGGCGCAGATAGTCCTCGCGCTTGGCGATCACGGCCTTGACCTCCTTGGTGTACAGGTACCCGTAGAAGGACAGGGTCCCGCCGGGCCGCAGCACCGTGAAGTAGTAGTCGAGGATTTCGCTGACCTGGTCCGCGGTGAAGTTGGCGAACGGCAGGCCCGACACGATCACGTCGTAGGTGCGGTCCGTGCCCATCTCGTTCACGAGGCAGGCGTGTACCTGGGCGCTGTCGGCGATCGGTGACATCACCGGATCGGTCTCCAGCAGGTGCTCGACGTAGGAAGCGAACTCCGGGTTGGCCTCCACGAAGTCCACGGTGTCGTCCGGGCGCATCGCGGCGGCGATCCCGCGGCTGATGGCACCGGTTCCGGCACCGGCCTCCAGGATGCGCAAGGGCTGGTCGGGATCGGGGCGGGCGCGGACGTAGCGGGCCATGGCGTGCGCCAGCGCGCCGCTGCTGGGCAGGATGGAACCCGTCGCGTGGAAGGTTTTCAACGCCTGGCTGAAGAAGAGTCTGGTGTCACGCAGACGCTCGTCCAGCCTCAGGGCGGAAAAGGGTCCGGCAGGGCTCTGTGTCTCGGACATGATTGAACGCTAACGCCTTCGTGTCGCACAAGGGAGCCCATGCGTGTGTTTGTCCGGGAAACACCGCGTGGCCATCACCACCGCCGGAGCGGGAACCCACGTCACACCCGCTGCGCGAGGCCGTTCCGGGCCGGGGCGGCCGTACGCCCAAGCTCTACGCTGAGGGCATGAGCGACGCCGCGAACACCCCCGCCCCCGACCCTTCCCCCTCCGCGCCCGATTCTCCCGAGCACTCCCGGACCGCGCTGGTCACCGGGGCCTCCAGCGGTATCGGTGAGGAGTACGCCCGCAGACTCGGCCAGCGCGGCTACGATCTCGTCGTGGTCGCGCGCCGCGGTGAACTGCTGGCCGCGCTCGCCGACGAGATCCGTGAACGCTACGGCACCGGCGTCGAGGTGATCTCCGCCGACCTCGGCAGCGCCGAGGGCGTCATGGCCGTCGCCGAACGCCTGGCCGCGGACGGCAGCGGCGACCTCGCCCCGATCGACCTCCTGGTCAACAACGCCGGGCGCGGCGACGGCGGCGTCTTCGCCGAGCAGGATCCCGCCGAGATCGACGCCATGATCGATCTCAACGTGCGCGCCGTCCTCCAGCTCGCCCGCGCCGTGCTGCCGGTCCAGACCGCCCGCCGTGCCGCCGGGTACGACGGCAAGCTGGGCGTGGTGAACGTGGCCTCGATGGCCGGGGAGATCCCCGCGAACCCGGGCGGTTCCGTCTACGGCGCGGGCAAGAAGTTCGTCACGCTGTGGAGCGAGAGCGTCGCCGCGGAGGTGCGCAAACAGGGCGTCCACGTCACGGCGGTACTGCCCGGTTTCGTGCGTACCGACATGACCCGGGGCGTGCAGGAACAGGGCATGCCCGCGTTCGCCTTCGTGCCCAAGGAGCACATCGTCCGCGACTCGCTCGTCGCCTGGTCTGCCGGGCGGCCGGTGGTCGTCCCCGGGGCCCAGTACAAGACCGCGGCCGGGATCCTGCGCCTCCTGCCCAGGCCGTTGGTCCGCGCCGTCGCCCGCCGGATGGCGTGAGCCGTGTCCCGGGCGGCCTGCCCTGGGCAGCCTGCCCCGGGTGGCCTGGCGCACCAGCTGCTCTCACATGATGAGACTTCTCCTCCCCGGTTGGTCACGGGGAGTCTGAAGCGCCTACTCTGGTACCGCACTGTCGGTCGAGGAAAGACACCATGAAGACCTTCGAAGAGCTGTTCGCCGAGCTGTCCGAGAAGGCACGCTCCCGCCCCGAGGGGTCCGGGACCGTCGCCCAACTCGACGCCGGTGTCCATGCCATCGGCAAGAAGGTCGTCGAGGAGGCCGCAGAGGTCTGGATGGCCGCCGAGTACGAGTCGGACGAGCAGGCAGCCGAAGAGATCTCGCAGCTCCTCTACCACCTCCAGGTTCTGATGCTGGCCCGTGGCCTGCGCCTCGAGGACGTCTACAAGCATCTCTAGGCCGGTGTTCCGCGCCCCCTTCGCGGGGCGCGAGCGCGCACCGGCCCACCGGACGTCCCCGAAATCCGCCAGAACCACGAAGGAATCCAGTCAATGCCCGACATGCTCAGAATCGCCGTGCCCAACAAGGGCCAGCTGTCCGACCCCGCCGTCCGGATGCTGGTCGAGGCCGGCTACCGGCAGCGCAAGAGCAGCCGCGACCTCGTCATGGTCGACCCGGACAACAACACCGAGTTCTTCTTCCTGCGCCCCAAGGACATCGCCGTCTACGTGGGTGAGGGCATCCTCCAGGCCGGGATCACCGGCCGCGACATGCTGCTGGACTCCGGCGCCCCGGTGGACGAGGTCCTCCCGTTGGGCTTCGGCGGCTCCACCTTCCGCTTCGCTGCCCCGGGCGGCGGCCAGATGAAGGTCGCCGACCTCAACGGCAAGCGCGTCGCCACTTCCTTCGACGGCCTGCTCCGCGCCTACCTGGACGAGCAGGGCATCGACGCCCGAGTCATCCACCTGGACGGCGCCGTGGAGAGCTCGGTGCAGCTCGGCGTGGCCGACGCGGTCGCCGACGTCGTCTCCACCGGCACCACTCTGCGCAACGCGGGCATGGAGACCTTCGGCGACCCGATCCTGGTCTCCGAGGCCGTGGTCATCCGGCCCACGGACGCCCCCGAGGACCCGCAGATCGACCAGCTGCTCCGCCGTCTGCGCGGCGTCCTCGTGGCCCGCGACTACGTGATGATGGACTACGACGTGCACGCCGAGAAGCTGGAGTCGGCGGTCGCTCTCACCCCGGGCATGGAGGGGCCGACGGTCTCCCCGCTGCACCGCGAGGGCTGGGTCGCGGTCCGCTCGATGGTGCCGCGCAAGGACGCCCAGCGCATCATGGACGACCTGTGGCAGCTCGGCGCCCGCGCGATCCTGGTCACCGACATCTACGCCTGCCGCCTCTGACCGGTACCTGAGGAACCACGAGGCCCGGCCCCGTCTCACCGCCTGGTCCCGGGGCAACGATCACCCCGGGACCACGGCCAGGGCGGTCTCGTCGCCGTCGGCCGCGCCGTCGACGGTGACGTGCAGGATCCGCAGCTGCCCGTCCCACTCCGACGTCCAGCCGCCGTCCCCGGCCGGTGTGTCCACGGTCAGTTCGAAACCCTCGCCCGGGCCGCCGCCGAAGACGTCCTCGGGCAGGTACAGCTCCGTGGACCCGGACACCCCCGCACGCTCGGTGTAGCGCACAGACAGCGTCTCGGCGGCGTCGTCGTAGCCCAGCTGCAGGGGCTCACCCGCCACGGCGCGCGGGTAGGCCCGGTTCATCACGTGCGCGAGCGGACCGGGGGTGAGTTCCCCGCCTTCGGCCCGGTCCTCCCAGGGGCCCCAGCCGTCGTGGTCGTTGGACCAGTACACGCGCCCGGCCGACATCGCCTCGGTCTCCGCCAGCATCCGCTCGACGAACTCCGGCGCGCCCGCCCCGGACATGTCCAGGCCGAACTCGCCGAGCACGATCGGTGCCTCCAGACGTTCTCCGACCAGCTGGACGCTGTGCGACCACGCGTCGACGCTGGCGTCGACGCGCCGCTTGGCGTCGCCCTCGTAGGGCTGGCCCAGGTCCATGGGGAGCGCGTACATGTGCGGGGCGTAGACGATCCTCGGCTCACCCTCGCGCGGGTCGTCGAGGCGGGGCAGGTGGGAGGGCAGACCCCAGTTCACGCCCACGGCCTGGCCCTCCACGAAGATCCACGTGTCCTGGTCGGCCTCGCGGATGCGCGCGATGGAGCGTCGGTAGAGCTCGGCGAGGGGCCCGGCCTCGAAGTCGGCGCCCTGGAGGCTGCCGCCGAAGGGTTCGTTCATGAGGTCGTAGCCGAGCACCGCCGGGTGCCCGGAGAACCGTGCGGCCACGTGGCCCCAGGCGTCGGCGTAGGCGTCCATCAGCCCGGGGTGTTCGCCGGTGGTGCCCCAGAAGTGGTCGAAGGCCCGCATCACCCCGGGCTCCAGGTAGACCAGCTCCCACATCTCGTTGCTCTCCACCCGCAGTCCGTCGTTGTGGGTGGCCCACTCGGGTGCGCCGTTGCCCGAGTGCTCCTCGGGGCTGGTGTAGCGGCCGTACAGGTCCTGGTGCATGTCGAGCAGCACGTGGTACCCGCGGTCGGCGTACCACTCGACGCGTTCGGCGACGGCGTCCAGGTACTCCTCGTCGTAGACGCCCTCCTCGGGTTCCAGGGCCTGCCACTGGATGAGGAAGCGAACGAAGTTGGTGCCCATGGCGTCGTACTCGGTCTGGACGTCCTCCTCGGTGATCCACGGCAGCCGGTCGGGGTCGCTCTTGGTCGAGCCCGACGTGTTGAGGCCGTGCAGGAAGAGCGCCCGTCCCTGGTCGTCGGTGAGGTAGCGGGTGGGGCCGGGATCGTGCCGGGTGACGGTGGCGACGACGCCGCCGAGCACCAGTACGAGGGCGGTCAGGGCGGCCGTGACGAGCCCGCGCTTGCCGGTGCGCTGCAATCTCGCTCCTGGGGGTGGGGAGGAGGGATCAAGAGAAGGACTGTGCCGATGAGACCTGGATCACTATCATGCAAAAGGTGAATGTTATTCGCAATAGCGATCGTGCCCCCAACGACCGTGCCCCCAGAGGGCCCGCCCCCCAACACGCCCTGACCCTCGTCGTCGCCGCGGCCGTGCCCCTGTCCACCTGTGCGCTCTTCGGTAGCGCGGCCTTCCTCACCTGGCTGGGCGCCCGCGCGGCCTGGCTGATGCTGCCCACGTCGCTGGGCGTGCCCTTCGCCTTCCCCCGGCTCACCTTCCACCCCCTGGTGGGCCAGCCCGGCTGGAGCCTGGGGATCGAGATCCTGGCCGCCCTGATCCTGGCCGCCGTCGCCGCCTGGTGGGTGCACCGGGCGCTGCTGCCGCGCCCGGAGGCCAACGCCTGGCGGCTCATGCTCTCCGCCTGGGGCGGAATCCTGCTCGGCCTGGCCCTGGCCAACTCCCTGCGCGCGGTCGCCGCCGTCCTGGCCGCGGGCGCGGGGCCGCTGTCGTTCTTCTCCTACGCCTTCGCCGGAGCGCTCACCGGCGCCCTGTGGGCGGTCTGCCTGGGGTGGGTGTGCGCGGTGCCGGTGGCCCTGATCCACCGGCTCACCGCGCGCACGCGCCTCGGAACGGAGACCGAGCCGGAGGCCGGCGCCGAGCATCAGCCCTCGTAGTTCTCCAGGACCTCGACGGCCGCCATGGCGATCTCCTCGTCGATGGCGCCGTCGGGGGCGCCGCCCACGCCGATGCCCGCGATCGGACCGTTCTCCGACTCCAGCGGCACCCCGCCGGGCAGGAAAAGGGCGCCGGGGATGTCCGAGATGTTCGGGCCGTCACCGGTGGCCCGTTGCCGATTGCGTTGATTTCCGATCCTTTTTCGTGCCCGACCACTATGCGATACTGAAAACCGCACATGCTGCGGCACTTTGTGCGGCATGTTAGGAGGCATGGTCATGACGCAGAACACCAGGCGCCCTTCGGTGCCCATCGACTCCGACACCGACCGGGTTGTCCGTGCCGCCCGCACTCTCGGCACCCGTGAGCACGCCGCTCTGGCCAAGCTGGCGGAACAAGGGCTCGTCCACCTGCCCACCAGTGGAGATCAACTGTCCGAGGCGGCCACGCTCGCCGCCCTGGTCGAGATGGGCCGCAAGGAACTTCAGGAGCAGGTGCTGGAGGCCGAGTACCAGGCCATCGCCGCTGAGCAGAGCGATGAGGACCGAGCGGTGCGCGCCGCGATGCGCCGTCGCCGTCGGCTGTCTCCCCGAACCGCCGAGTGAACCCGGTCCGGGGCCGCGTCTACTGGGTTTACGTGGACACAGGAGAACAGGATGAGCGCAAGCCCTTCCTCGTGGTCTCCAACAACCACCGCAACCGCAACCTCGGTGATCTCTTGGCCGTGCGCCTGACCACCACCCGCAAAGAAGCCCGAACCACTGTCGTTCCTCTTGGCCCGGCCGACAGGCCCCTGCACGGCTACGTGTTGTGTGACGAGATCACTCATCTGTACGACGATGAATTGCTGGAGGACCGCGGGGCGCTGAGCCTGGCGACGATGACCAGGGTCGCCACCGGACTCAAGGCCGCACTCGACCTTCCTTGACCACGGTTTCGCCCCGAGCAACCGAGGGCTGCTCGGGGCATCTCGTTCTGTTCCCCTGGTTCCTGTTCCTGCGGTTACCGCTTCCGGTCCCGGCGCGCCTCGGCTCAGCCCTTGGTGCTCTTGGCCTTGGGACGCGACTGGAGCGCGGCCCAGATCAGCGGGATCTGCAACGGGACCCGGCCCCAGGCGACGAGCTTGTTGTCGGCCGCCGCGGGCAGGCGGCCCGAACCGGAGTCGAGCGCCATCTGGACGTTGGCCGGCCACACGGCCAGCAGCAGCGCGGCACTGGCCGGACCGGCCCACTTCTGCCTGGTCAGCAGGCCGATCCCGCAGGCGAGTTCGGCGACACCGCTGCCGTACACGAATTCCCGGTGCGCGGGCAGCTGGCGCGGCATGATCGCCTCGAACGGCTTGGGGGAGACGAAGTGCAGCACCCCCGAACCCACGAACAGCCCGCCCAGGGCGAGCGGGGCGACCTTGCGCAGCTTCTCCAGGCGTTGGCCCATGGTCATGAAACACTCCTCTCGGTGACGCGCCGGAACCCAACCTACTCGCGGGTAGGAAGCCAGCTCCGCACCGACCCGACCCAAGCTCCGGATCTCCCAAGGCACAGCAGGATCAGGCCCCGCGGGGCACAATGTGGGACATGAACCAGCGAACGCGAGACCTCGCCCCCGTGCACCCCGAACCCGAGGGCGAGACGGTCACCCTGGCCAGGGTGACCGGTGAGACCGGCGGCGACCTGGTGTTGCGCCGGGTGGGCGCCCACTACGAGATCTATTCGAACGGGCTGTTCCTCATGGACACCCGGGACGGGACCTCCGAACGCGAGATGGTGCGTGAGAGCCTGGCCGCACTTCCCGCGGGCCGCTCGCACGCCCGTGTGCTGGTCGGCGGACTGGGGGTGGGCTTCTCCGCCCGCGAGGCCCTCGACGACCCCAGGGTGTCCAGTGTGGAGGTGGTGGAGCTCGAACCCCAGGTGATCGCCTGGCACGACGACGAGCTCGGTGAGGCCGCCGACTACGTCCACCGCGACCCCCGTTGCCGCGTTCACAACGCCGACATCGTCGCCTGGCTGGCGGAGGCCTCCGCCGCCGAGAAACCCAGCCGCTACGACGTCATCTGCCTGGACACCGACAACGGCCCGGACTGGACCGTGGTCGAGAACAACAACCGCCTGTACGAGGAGGCGGGCCTGGCCCAGCTCACCCGTCTGCTGGCCCCCGGCGGCGTGCTCTCGTTCTGGAGCGCCAACGCCGTGGACAGCTTCGAGGAGCTGCTGCGCACCCGCTTCGCCTCGGTGGAGGTCGTCGAGGTGGTGGTCGCCCGGGGCATCCCGGACACCGTCTACCTCGCCTCGGACCCCCGCTGACCCGCACCCCTCAGTGGAAGACCTGCCCGCCGACCCCTCCGTCGGCGGGCAGGGCCGGATCCGGGCGCCCCCGGAGTTCGTCCGTCCTCCGATAGCGGGCCGCGGACAGCCCGGGTCAGTTCTGGTTGCGGGACATGTAGCGGGCGAACTCCTCCAGGGAGATGCGCTCGTCGCCGTCGCTGTCCATCGCGCGCACGACCTCGGCGGCCTGCTCGTCGGTGGTCTGGTCGCCCAGGTTGCGCATCAGCGAGGCCAGCTCCTGGGCGGAGATGAGGCCGTCGCCGTCGATGTCGACGAGGGCGAAGGTGGCGGCGTAGTCGGCGGTGTCGGCCATCGGGGACTCTCCGGATCTGCTGGGGAACGGGCTCGCGCAAGGCTACCGGTGCCCGCTCGACGGGGCCAGTTCTAAGCACTTGAGCTAAGGGGAAAGGGCCGCGCACCCCGCCCAAACGGCGGTGGTGCGCGGCCCTCGGTGGAGACGACCGTTCTGGAAGAGCCGGGACCTACGCGTTGGTCGAGGCCTTGGAGCCCACCCAGCGGGCCAGCACGGTGAAGGCCAGCACCAGCACGAACAGGCACAGCGCCGCACCCCAGGCGCGGTCGATACCGGCCTCGAAGGGCTGCGTGGCACCCTTGTACAGCTGCATCGGCACAGCGCCCTGCGGGTCGCCCTGGAAGGAGGTGACGATCAGACCCGAACCGAAGGCGGTCAGCAGCAGCGGCGCGGTCTCACCGATACCGCGGGCGATCGCCAGCATCGAACCGGTGGTCAGACCGGGCGCGGCGGCGGGCAGCACCGTGTGCACGATGGTCTGCCACTTGCGCGCCCCCAGGCCGTAGCTGGCGTTGCGCATCTCGTTCGGAACCAGCCGGAGCATCTCCTCGGCGGACCGGGTGACGATCGGCAGCATCATCACTGCGATGGCCACCGCACCGGCGAAGGTACCGAAGCCCAGGCTGCCCCAGCCGATCACCAGCAGGCCGTAGACGAACAGACCCACGAAGATCGACGGGATACCGGTCATCACGTCGGTGAAGAAACGGATCGAGGAGGTGAGCCGGTTGGGCCCGTACTCGACGATGTAGACCGCCGTGGCGATACCGAACGGGATGGACATCAGGACGGCCAGCGCCATGATGTACAGCGTGCCGAAGAACCCGGCCGCGTAACCGCCGCCCTCGCGCCGGGGCGGGGGTTCGGTCGCCGTGATGAAGTCCAGGTTGACCACGCCGATGCCGCGCCGGGTCACCTCGAAGACGATGAGGATCAGCGGGATCATCGCGATGATCATCGCGGCGGTCAGCGCGACGGTGGCGCCGCGGTCCTTGAAGCGCCGGTAGGAGGAACCAGGGGGGCGCTGGCTCAGCGGGACGTGCTTGCGCGGGGGAGTCGAGGTCATGGTGCTCATACGGCGGCGTCTCCCGTCATGCGTCCCAGACGCCAGACGATGACGCGGGCGAGGATGTTGACGATCATCGTGACCAGGAACAGCGCGACACCGATGGCCATCAGGGCCGTCCTGGACTCGGGGGTGGCCTCGCCGAAGGTCGCGGCGATGTGCGAGGCCATGCTGCTGCCGGTGCCGAACAGGCTCGTACTCCAGGACTGGGAGCCGCCGATCAGCATCAGGACCGCGATGGTCTCGCCCAAGGCGCGACCGAGGCCCAGCATGGCGGCGGCCACGATCCCGGAGAAGCTGGCGGGAAGTACGACCTTGCGCAGGACCTCCCAGCGGGTGGAGCCCAGGGCGTAGGCGGCCATGCGCTGGTCGATCGGGTGCACCGCGATGACCTCGCGGATGATGGCGGTCATGATCGGCAGGATCATGATGGCCAGCACGATCCCGGCGGACAGGTAGCCGACGCCGCGGATCGGGCCCTCGAAGAGGAAGAACCAGCCGAGCACGCTCTCCAGGAACTCGAAGAACGGCCGGAGCACGTTCGGCAGGAACCAGTGCAGGCCCCACAGGCCGAAGATGACGCTGGGCACCGCGGCGAGCAGCTCCACCGTGTAGGAGAGCGGCTTGGCGATGCGGCGCGGCGCCAGGTGGGTGAGGTAGAAGGCGACCATGATCGCCAACGGCAGCGCGATGGCGATCGCGATGGCCGAGGTGACCAGGGTGCCGTAGATGAAGGGCCACGCGCCGTAGGTGCCGGTGATCTCGGTGCGGGAGTTCCCGGACTGCCACTGCTCACCGGTGAGGAAGCCGAAGAAGCCCTCCTTCACGAAGACGGGCCAGGCTTCGGAGGTGGTGCGGATGACCATCAGGGCCAGCAGCACCAGCACGATGGTGCCGCAGGCCGCGACCGCCCACTTGAAGAGGGGGTCGGCGTACCTGCCCTTGCTGGACCTCAGCGTGCCCCGCCGGGGTTCCTCGGGGGCCGGGGCCTCGGGGGCCTCAGTGGACATGGTGCTTCTCCTCTTGATGGCTTTCGTGGGAGTGGGAGAGCGGTCGTGGTCGCCCCCGAGGGGGCGGGGTCCGGGGCCGGGGCGAACCAGTCGCCCCGGCCCCGAGAGGTGTTACTCGTCGGAGTCGCCCTCGGCGCCCTCGTCAGCCTCGGTGTCCTCGTCGGCGTCCGCAGCGCCCTCGTCACCGGCGCCGTCGCCGTTGTCGGCGTTGGTGCGCTGGATCTCGGCGAGCACGCGGTCCTTGAGCTCGTCACCCAGGGGGGCGTAGCCCAGCTCGGCCACGACGTCGTTGGCGACGTCGTCGGTCAGCGCCCAGGTCCAGAAGTCGATGATGGCGTCGGCCTCGGCCTGGTCGTAGCCGCAGGTGTAGGTGAAGATCCAGTTGGTACCGGCGATCGGGTAACCCTCACCGCCGATGCCGTCGATGCTGAAGCGGAAGTCCTCGGGGATCTCCGCCTCCTCGGAAGCGGCGGTGGTGGACTCCAGGGTCGGAGCGATCGGCTCGCCGTCCGCGTTGATGATGTGGGCTGCGGCCAGACCGGCCTCCTGCACGAAGGCCTGGTTCACGTAGCCCACGCCGCCCGGGTTCTGGCTGATGCCCTGGGCCACGCCGTCGTTGCCCTGACCGCCGACCAGGCCGGGGGCCCAGTCGATCTCGCCACCGGAGCCGTACTCGTCAGCCCACCAGTCCACCTCGGTGGACAGGTAGTGGGTGAACACCTCGGTGGTGCCGGAGCTGTCGGAACGGTGGACCGGGATGATCTCGTCGTCCGGCAGGTCCATGTCCGGGTTGAGGTCGGCGATCGCCGGATCCGTGTAGTTGGTGATTTCACCGGCGAAAATGCCGGCGACGGCCTCCGCGTCCAGGACGATGCCGTCCAGTTCGGGGTTGTCGAAGGCGACGACGACCGAACCGAAGACGACCGGGAACTGGAGGGCCTCACAGCCTCGGGTGTCGGCGGCGACCTGCAGGTCCTCGTCGGTCAGGTAGCGCTCGGAGGAGCCGAAGTCCACCGTCTGCTCGAGGAACTGCTCGATACCGGCACCGGAGCCGACGCTCTGGTAGTTGATGCTCACGCCCGGCTGCACGTCCTGGCTGTAGGTGTGCATCCAGTCCTGGAAGAGCGGGTCGGGGAAGCTGGCCCCGGCGCCGGTCAGCGAGGCACTGAGCTCGGCGTCGGTGGTGCTGGCGGAGCCGTCTCCGTTGTCACCGTTGTCGCCGTTGCTGCACGCTGCCGCGAGCAGGGGGATGGCCGCCAGAACGGCGAGCTTGGAACGCCCGTTGCGCATGTCGTAGTTCTCCTCGTTGAATCACCGCTGTCGGGGCTGACGTGAAACGACACTAAGCGCGGTGAAAGTCGCGGCGTCATCGAAATAGAGGCCGTTGGATAGAAGAAGGGTGAATGGCAGGTGAATGACAGTTACCGTTTGATAACGGCTACTGGGTGTCATGGTGCGGGTGATCTCCGGTGAGTTCGAATCATCCGCTCTGACCTGCCTGTATGGCCAGTTTTTCGGATGCTTGGCGTGACTGTGGCACACGGGAAGGTGACAACTTCGATTTCTGGAAGCTTCACCTTGGCGTTGGTTTCGAAAAAGGTGACGCGGACATGACTGACGGGCCTCACCGGTATTTTCCGGAGGGCCCTCGAAGCGGCACTGGATTCCCTGCGGGCGATTACCCGCCGTTCGCCGTGTCCAGCCGGTAGCCGATGCCCCGGACCGTGTGGATGAATCTGGGCTGGGACTCGGAGTCGCCCAGCTTGTGCCGCAGACGTCGGATGTGCACGGCGATCGTGTTGTTCACCGGGGGGAGGGGCTTGTGCCAGACCTCGGTCCACAGCTCCTCGCGGCTGACCACTCTGCCGCTGTGTCTGAGCAGGAAGTCCATGATCCCGAACTCCCGCAGGGCCAGGTTGACCGGCTGCCCGTCCACGAACAGCCGGTGTCCCAGCGCGTCCAGTTCCAGGTCGCCCGAGCGCAGCGCCACCGGATCGCCGGTCCCCGTGACGGGCGAACCCTCCGGGCCGGGGAGCGAACCACGCAGCAGCGCCGAGAGCTCAGGGATGCGGTAGGGCCGGTTCACGCAGGCGGTGGCCCCCGCGGCCAGCGCCCGCATCGCCCGCTGCGAGTCACCCGGCCCCACCCCGATGAGTATCGGGATGTCCATGGCCCGCCGGGTCACCCGCACCAGCGTCTCCAGGTCCACCTCGGGCGGGGCCGCGTTGGTCAGCAGGGTGTCCGGACGCACCATCCCCACCCGGAGCAGGGCCTCGGCGCCGTCCACGCAGACCGTGATGTCCACGTCGTGCCCGCTCAGCGAAAGCACCAGCTGGTGCGACTGCTCGGACTCCGGCTCGACCAGCAGAACCCGCAGCGGACCCTCCGTACGCCGCACCCGCACCTCGTCGTCCGGCGCGCCCGAAGGCGGGGGAACCGGCGCTGAGGAGGTGATGGCGGGCATGGGCGGGTCCACTTCGTCGAGGAGGGCGAGGGCGGGTGGAGCTCGACCGCTCGGCTACCCGAAACGGCCCGAGATGTAGTCCTCGGTGCGCTGGTCTGCGGGCTTGCTGAAGATCGTCGCGGTCTCGTCGAACTCCACGAGGCTGCCGTAGCGGTCACCCACCTCGTCCACACCGGCGGTGAAGAACGCCGTGCGGTCCGAGACGCGGGCCGCCTGCTGCATGTTGTGGGTGACGATGACGATGGTGAACTCGGCCGCCAGCTCGTACATCAGGTCTTCGATCTTGAGCGTGGCGATCGGGTCCAGGGCCGAGCAGGGCTCGTCCATGAGGATGACCTCGGGGTTCACCGCGATGGTGCGCGCGATGCACAGGCGCTGCTGCTGACCGCCGGAGAGGGCGAAGGCGCTCTCCTTCAGCTTGTCCTTGACCTCGTCCCACAGCGCGGCCTTGGTGAGGGTCTCCTCGACCAGGTCGTCCATGTTGCCGCGGACACCGTTGATCCGCGGGCCGTAGGCGATGTTGTCGTAGATGGACTTGGGGAAGGGGTTGGGCTTCTGGAAGACCATCCCGATCCGGCGGCGCACCTCGATCGGGTCGACCTCGGGGGCGTAGAGGTCCTCGCCGTGGTAGGTCACCCTGCCCTCGATCCGCGCACCGGGGATGAGGTCGTTCATCCGGTTGAGCGTGCGCAGGACCGTGCTCTTGCCGCAGCCGGACGGGCCGATCATGGCGGTGATCTGGCGCGGGCCCACCTTCAGGTTCACGTCGCGGACGGCCTTGTTCGACCCGTAGTAGATCGACAGGTCGGAGATGTCGAAGACGGGGTCACCCAGGTCGGGCACCTCGCGGTTGTACCGGACGGTGTCGGGGGCGATGCCGCGGCCGGACTCGGTGCCTCGCGGGGTCGCGGTGTTGCTGACAGACATGGGGCCACTTCCGGGTCGGACGGAGCTCGGTGTGCGCGTGAGGGGTGAAACCCGCTGAGCGCGGTCGACTCCCATGCAAATATGTCCGCGTGAAGCCCGGGTGAACGAACCCCGTGGCCAAGGTGAACGTGGGCGGTGGAGTAGGAAGCCCCCGGTGACATCTTGGTGTCGTCCCCGGTCAGCCGGGAGACCGGCGGTGGTGGGGAGCGGCGTCGGCCTGTCCTGGCCGTGGCGGAAACGGGACTCCCTCCGCCTGGAGCGCTGGGTCCGGGCCGCCTGTACTCGGGACTGACCCGGACCACCGAAGGGTCTTGGGTCGGATCAGACGGTGACCACCAGGTCGGGGCGGGCGGCGGCGGCCGCTCGGAGCAGCCGTATCCGGTGTTTGGGCGGGGTCTTGACGACCGCCAGTGTGAGCGGTTCGTGCGCGCTCGCGGGCGGTTCGTTGATCGCCCGGTTGTTGAACTCGCACCAGGTCGGCACCGCGGAGAGCGCGTCGGGGTGGTGCATGAACACCTTCATCAACCGTTCGCTGCCCGAACCCACCCGGTCCTCGCGGATCATCCGGATGCCCGACCACGGCAGGTGCGCGGTGCGGCCCTCGAACCACAGGAACGGGTCCTGGACCAGGGTGATCCCCGCTCCGTCCACGGACACCCCCTGGTGGGTGAAGCAGCGCGGCATCGCCCGCAGCGACCAGATGCTCAGGGGAATGGTGACCAGGGGCATCACCACGAAGCCGCCGATGCTCTCGCCGACCGCCCCCTCGGTGAAGAGCATGGAGAGGAACCCGGCCATGATCACCCAGAAGTACAGCAGGATCGCCGCGCCGATCGCCCACGCGCCGAGCCTGCGGGGCCGAAGGTTCACCCATTCGGTGGGGGCGTTCGTGGAGTAGGCGGACCTCCGGGGCGCATACCCCTGCTGCTCGGCGTGCCAGGCCTGCCGCTGACGGGCGTCGTGCTCCCGGACGGCGCGCTCGGCGACCTGCTCTCGGAAGAGGTCGGGGCGGGTCTGGCGCAGGTGCCTCAGGAGCTGGCGCGGTGAGGCGGAGTTCTCCAGGTGGAACAGCAGCACCGGACGGCTGGAGGCGGTGAAGCTCCATTTGCTCTCGCCCGCCATGAGCAGCCGGGCCCAGACGGGGAGCCGCATCTCGTGGTCGGTGCGGTGCAGGTGGAACTCCACCAGGGTGAGGGTGGGGCGCTTGCGTCGCCTCCGCTCGTGCGAGTCGATGTGGTGGACGTCCTGCCAGCTCACGTGGGACCGGTCGCCGCGGAACCACCACATCCGGTCCCGGTAGGTGCTGATGCCGTACTGGTCCAGTTGGATGCCCTGCCGGGTCCAGTAGTGGGGGAGGCTGACGACCAGGAACCAGGCGTAGACGAGCGCGGCGAGGACGATGACCCCGGGCATGGCCATCGGCAGCAGCGTGGTCAGGCCGTCGGAGGCGGACCATGTGCTCAGCAGGACCGTGATCGGGGCGCCCATGATCACGATCGCCAGGAGGGTGAAGAACATCTTCGCGGACCAGTCGGACCGCTTGCTCGCCCGCAGTTCGAAACGGGTGTCAGCGGTGAGCTGTGGGTGGGCTGCCCGCGGGTGGGCGGCCTGGGTGTGTCCGTGGAGCTGCCCGACCTGTGGGCCGTGGCTGCCGGGGCCGCCCGGGAAGCCGGGCCCGGCCGGAGCGCCGGGCTGGGAGGCGTGTGTGGGCAGCGGGGCCTCGGCGAGGTCGGGGCGCCAGGAGCGGATCGCGCCGATGAGCCGCTGGTACTGCTCCGGTGTGGCGGTGAAGTGCAGCCGTGCCAGCGGGCTGTAGTCGTCGCGGTCGGGGCTGTCCGCCCCCTCGGCCACGTGGGTGATCCAGGTGGGGGCCAGCTCCTTGGGCGGGGTGCGCCGCAGGTAGAAGGAGAGAACGCGTACGAGGGACGCGCTGTCCCCGGGGGTGTCACTGGCCTGAGGGCTCCCCGTCGGCCCCGCGCCGCGGGCCGTCACCAGCTCGTGCCAGGGCAGGTTCAGGGTCCGGCCCTTGAACCACCACTTGGGCTTCTGAGTGAAGGAGATCCCCCGGCCGTCCACCGAGATGCCCTGTTCGGTGGTCACCCTCGGGATCCCCCGGATCAGGAAGAAACCGATGGTCAGAGAGGCGGCCAGGACCGCGATCACGTGGGCGAAGGCCTCTCCGTCCTCGGCGGTGGCCGCCATCATCAGGGTCATTCCGAGCATGAGGATGACGACGACGGCGCCGCAGCCCCACATACCGCGGCGCTCCTTACCGAAGTCCTCCCACAGCGGAGCGGGTGGCGCCTGGGGCGGGTACGGCGGCGGGCCGTGGGGATTCGGCCGGGGCGGCACCGGGTTTTGGGGATCCGCGGGCTGCATGTGGTTCGGGTGACCAGAGTGGCCCCCGTGACCCTGGGGAGGGGGAAACATACGCACAATTCTGGCAGCGCCACCTCGGTTACGCCGGTCGGAGGCCGCACCCGGCCACCATTATCGGCGCCCCGAACACGCGTGTTCACCTGGGGTGATGTCATTGGGTCCCGGTGCCGTTCCGGGTTTGGGGCCTTGCCCCGGGTGCCGTCCGGTCCGCACCCCGACCTGAAAGCCCTGTTCCGTCGGGGATACACGCACGACCGCCCCGACGGTCCCGGGCCGGTGCGGCGTCGGGGGTCGGGGCGGTCGGTTCGCGGAGCGCGCTACTGCGCGGTCTCGCCCTGCTCGGCGATCTTCTTCTTGACCTCGTCCATGTCCAGTTCCCGGGCCTGGGTGATCAGGCTCTCCAGGGCCTCGGAGGGGAGGGCGCCCGGCTCGTTGTAGATGACCGTCTGGTCGCGCACGATCATCAGCGTCGGGATGGACTGGATCTTGAACTCGAAGGCGAGCTCGCGCTGGGCCTCGGTGTCGACCTTGGCGTGCACGATGTCCTCGTGCTTCTCCGAAGACTTGTCGAACACCGGGGCGAACTGGCGGCAGGGACCGCACCAGTCAGCCCAGAAGTCGATCAGGACGAAGCTGTTGTCCTTCAGCGTTTCCGCGAAGTTGTCTTTGGTGAGTTCGACGGTGGACACGTGGTCTCCTGCTCTTCGTTCGTCTTGTTGGTGTCGACCGGTGGCCAACTGCCATCCTCTTGGGTGCTACAGCGGTAGTGCCCACTTGTTTGTTCCACATGCCTCGCGGGTGGTTCGCACCCACCTCGTGAGCTGGTGGTTTCCGACACAACACGTGTTGCATACCTGTTTGGGAGGAAAGGCGACACATGGTTAGTGTCGGTTCACGGGGCACGGGTTCATTGTGGTGACCGGAGCTCCTGTTGTGGGCCGAACACCGAAACAACCCGAGGGGGACCCATGAGCACGGAGGTGCCCGAGGGTGAACAGGCCGTGGACTACCGCTTCACCCTCGCCAACGAACGTACCTTCCTGGCGTGGATCCGGACGGCCCTGGCCCTGCTCGC
Organism: Nocardiopsis exhalans; assembly: GCF_024134545.1. Classification (GTDB taxonomy): domain Bacteria; phylum Actinomycetota; class Actinomycetes; order Streptosporangiales; family Streptosporangiaceae; genus Nocardiopsis; species Nocardiopsis exhalans. Next base: position 7,419,861 of record NZ_CP099837.1, on the reverse strand, counting down.
CGGTGCGGTCGCCGTGCTCCACCTGCTCCCGCTGGCCTGGGACGAGACGCTCCGTACCGTGGTGGGGCTGCTCCTGGCGGTACTCGCCGCAATCGTGACCGTCTACGCTCCGGTGCGCTGGTACCGCGTCCAGAAAGTCATGCGCCGCGGCGGGAACCTGCGGATGAGTGTTCTCCCACTGATCACCACGTTCGCCGTGGGGCTGGTGTGCCTGGTGGTCCTGCTGGGGAACCTGCTGTGAATCCGAGTGAGGAACGGCGCGACCCCGGCCTCCAACCCGAACGCACGCTGCTGTCCTGGCAGCGCATGCTGATCCTGCTGGCCCTGGTGGGATTGCTCTACCTGCGCGGCCCGCTCGAACCGGGATCCACCGTAGTGCCCGAGGTAGCGCCCCTGCTCCGGGTGGGCTTCATGGGCTTCACCCTGCTGTTGGGCGCGGGCCTCGGACTGCACCTGTGGCTGCGGTGGCGGCGCACCTCCCACGGGGTACGCGATCCGCGGACGGGGCAGCCACCGCTGAGCGTGGCCAGCCCCTGGGCCATGGCCGTGCTGTGCACGGGTGTCATGGCCATGACGGTGACCGTGGTGGCCACGGTGCTCGTGCCGTGAACCGCAACGGCCTCCTGCGCACCTGGGCGGTCGACCGGTGAACCTGTGCGGTACCCGCGCCCTGCCTGTGTGCGGGCCCTTGAGTGCGGGAGGGCCGCACACAGGGTGTGCCGTGCGGGGCACCGTGTCCGTGGCTATGCCCTGAACGGGCGCGGCCGCTGGGGCCGAGGGGCCTTGTGAGGGGCCGGGGGAGGGAGGGGTCGGCCGTTCGGCTTGCTGCTGCCCTCTGGCGGGCGGGTGCCGTGTCGGGTCCACGAGGCGGGGACCGGGCCTCGTGACCTCCCCTCTCATTGCTGTGTTCTCGCTGTTGGTGGCTGTGGGTCTGCTCGTCTCTGACGGGTAGCGACCGGCGGGGCGGTCGGAGGAGGGTTCTTCCGGGGCGGTGGGCACCCGGGGGGACGTCCTCCCGTCAGCGGCCCGCCTAGACCGGCGCCGGGACCGAGTCGGCCGAACGGCGGTGCTCGACGATGGAGCCGATGATGTCGTTCAGGTCCCGCGTCGGCTCGAAGCCGATCAGCCGTGTGGCCAGGGAGGTGTCGGGGTAGCGGCGCTGCATGTCCTCGTATCCCTCTCCGTAGGCCTGGTCGTAGTCGATGTAGGAGATGGCACTGCCGGAACCGGTCAGCTCCACGACCCGGTCGGCGAGCCCCTTGATGGAGACCTCCTCGCGCCCGCCCAGGTTGACCGCCTGGTTGTAGGCCTCGGGGGTGTCCATCAGCTTGGTCAGCTGGGGGACCACGTCGAACACCGAACCGAAGCAGCGGCGCTGGGTGCCCGTGCCGTAGACGGTGATGGGCTCGTCCGACAGTGCCTGGTCGACGAACCGGGGAACGACCATGCCGTACCTACCGGTCTGCCGCGGCCCCACCACGTTGAAGAAACGGGTGATGACGCAGGGCACGCCGGACTCCACTCCGTGGACGTAGGCGACCAGCTCGTCCAGCCCCTTGGCGGCGGCGTAGGACCAGCGGCTCTTGGTCGGCGAGCCGTAGATCCGGTCGTCGTTCTCCTTGAGGCCGTCGGCGTCGTTCTTGCCGTAGACCTCACTGGTCGAGGCGATCATGTAGGGAACGCGGTGCTTGACCGCGGACTCCACGATGTTCTCGGTGCCGTGCAGGTTGATCCGCAGCGAGCGCAGCGGGTTGTCGACGATGTTGTAGACACCCACCGCGGCGGCGAGGTGGAACACGGTGTCCGCCTCCGCGACGAGCTCGTCCACCAGTTCACGGTCCAGGATGTCCCCCTGGACGAATCGCAACTTGGCGGAGCCCTCCAACTGGGACAGGTTCGACAGTGAACCTGTTGAGAGGTCGTCGAGCACGATGACCTCGTGTCCCTGCGCGACCAGGTGGTCGCACAGGTGCGAGCCGATGAACCCGGCTCCTCCGGTGATGAGAGCCTTCATGGTTTCCCCTCCACTGTGGGCGATGTAGATTCTCTGTTCTTCACGGGGGATGGGTCTTCGTGTGACAGGTGGGGAGTTCTTGCGTCGTCCTGGCTGTTCAGGCCAGATAGCGCAGGACGTGGTAGCCCTCGCCGAAGGCCACTCCGGCCTGCATGCCCCTGAGAACGGCGAGGCTGCGCAGGGTGAGGTCGGAACGGGTGTGCGGGTGCTCGTGGCTCTGGGAGCCGTACAGCTCCATGCCGTGGAGCTTGGCTGCCAGGTCCTCCTCATCGAGTTCCACGATGAGGTTGGGGGACTGCACGGGCTCGGTCCGCCACTGGTCGGCGGCCTCCTCGTAGGCCAGCACCAACCGCGGGTGGTGGCGGAGCCGGGAGTTGGAGGGGCGCAGGGCGGTGTGCACCGCCCTGGCGGCGGCCTGGTGGTCCTGGTTGTAGCTGGTGTGGTGCGGTACGAGCACCACGGTGGGCTTCAGGCGGGCGATCGAGAGCGGGCTCTCCCGCTCGATCAGCTGTGTCAGGTCCACCCGGGGGACGGAGTCCAGCCTCAGGTGGTGGGTGTCGCCCGGCAGCGCCATGTGCCAGTCGTCCCAGCGGAAGTGCTCGGAGGCCTGCTTGATCTCGGTGTAGCGCTCCTCGGCGGTGGAGAAGCCCTTCGGGGACTGGTCCGCGGTGTCGCCGACCGTCAGGAACTGCACGAAGACCTCCGCGCCCGCGCGCTTGGCCTTGTGCATCAGGCCGCCGCAGCCGAGGGTCTCGTCGTCGGGGTGGGGGGAGTAGACCAGGAGACGCTCCTGTGACCAGTCCGTCGTCATGCCTGTTTCCTGTCCTTTGCCGAATCTGGGAAGCGATCGCTTGTCACCCGTGCCGTCGGGGCCGCTGCGCCCGATGGCACGGGCGGGCGGTGTCCCGCTCGCTGATCGGTTTCAGCCGCGGGATCTTGCCTGTCGGAGCACGTGCAGCGCGTCCGGTCCGGCGTTGAGTAGGAGATCGATCGCCGACAAGCGGGGCACGAATGCGTCGGCGGGGCCACGCGTGTGCTGCGGGTACACCGGGTGGTTGAAGTTCTGCCACTCGATGTCGACCCCGTGGCGGTGCATGATCTCGGGGTCCAGGTAGTCCCTCGCGCCCTCGCCGGAGAGCAGGGTGTCCGCTCCGGCCTTGGCGCAGATCTGGGCGAGCAACTCACTCTTGCGCCCTAGGAAGTCCCCGAGCTCGCTGGCGCGCAGGATCGGTGTGTCGATGCCGAAGCCGCGGGTCAGCACGCGGGTGGTCGCTATGGCCAGTTCTGCGAGGTCCTCCCACTCGGTCTCGTACACTTGGGCGATTTCTTCGCGGTAATCGGCCCAGTAAGGGGCCTTGCGGTAAGAGTGTTCAGCGATTGCTCTGTAGTGCTTGTCACGCCATTTCTGTGTGTTGTCTATCTTCTTGTCCCGGATGAGCTCGTCACGGCTCGCCTGGGTGACGGGCACGGTAAGCAGTACTGGCTTGCCGTGACCGGCGATGTGGTTTCGGTTCTGCCAACCGCGACGTTCGAACTGAACCGTGTCAAGCATGACGAACCAGTCGGAACGGTCAATCTTGTCGATCAGGCCCAGCCAGGGCCAATAGTGCGGCTGGTGGACAGCCGCCCGTACCCGATCGGTGCCGTCACCGGTAGCGGCGTTGTTCCCGTGGTCGGGATCTGGGTTGTCGTGGGCAGGATCCGGCGAGGGGGGTCGTGAGCCGCCGATCACGCCTGGCGTCCTCCTTCTCTCTAGGGGTCATGTTCACCGAGGATTTACCAGGAACCGGTACGTTCTTGGATAAATCTGGGTAGGGGCGACCTCCGGCGCCTCGTCTCAAATATCTTCTAATGGGTACCACCTCACGCAAGCCCATGTATACGATTTGCGTGGCCTACATAGGACGCGAACTCGGGTGAACCCCCCGGTCGCGGAAGGCGTCAACCTAACGCCGACTTTGCGGGTTAATGTCGGTCCGAAACCGATAACATTCGGAGGGTCCCAGGGCTGTGCGTATCGTGCGATTCATCGGCGGGCTGCTGACCGGGCTGATAGCCCTGGTCCTGGCTGTCGCACTCTTTGTCTACTGGTTCGACTTCGCGTCGTCCATGGCCGCCGCTGCGGGGATCGGAGCCCTCGGCTATGTCTTCCTGTGGATGGCCTTCGGCCTGAACCTCCTGCTGTGGACCGTGGCCGGCCTGCTCAGGCTGACCGAGGGCGGGATCCGAAAGGCCCTGGGCAGAAGGCCCGAGGACCTCCAGCACACGGCGGTCACCGGTGGACGCCACCGGGAGCGGGTCCTCGTGGGAGCGGGCGGGCCGGGCGGCGACGTCGCGCTGGCCGAAAGCGGCCCCCATGCCGGTGCCGCCAACGGCGCCGTCAGCAGGGTGGAACCCGGCGGCGACCTGACGGAGCAGCGCCTGACGGAGATCACCATCGCCGTCATCATCCCGGCGCACAACGAGGAGCCGGTGATCGACACCGCGATCTCCTCCGCGCTGGGCCTGTTCAACCGCTGGGACATCTACGTGGTCTCGGACTCGTCCAAGGACGCGACCGCCGAGATCGCGGCCAAGACCGGCGTGAACGTCCTCGAACTCCTCACCAACCGGGGCAAGGCGGGGGCCATCGAAGCGGTCATCGAGGAGTTCTCCCTGACCGAGAACTACGACGGCGTGCTGATTCTGGACGCCGACACGGAGCTCGACGCGGGATACGTGGAGGGCGCCAAGCGTCAACTGCTCGATCAGGACGTGGCCGCCGTCGCGGGGTTCGTGGTCTCGGAGTGGAAGCCGAAGGAACGCAACATCATCGGGCGGATCATCTCGGCCTACCGGGACCGCCTGTACTTCATGCTCCAGTACTTCATGCGTTTCGGTCAGACCTGGAAGCGCGCCAACACCTCCTTCATCGTCCCGGGGTTCGCGAGCGTGTACCGTAGCCGCGCCCTGCGGGAGATCACCGTCAACCCGCCGGGGCTGGTGATCGAGGACTTCAACATGACCTTCGAGGTGCACCGCAAGCGCCTGGGCCGGATCTCGATGCGGCCGGACACCAAGGCCTACAGCCAGGACCCGTTCACGTTCAAGGACTACCGCAAGCAGGTGGGCCGCTGGACGCTGGGTTTTTGGCAGACGGTCCGGCGCCACAAGGTGTGGCCGAGCTTCTTCTGGGTGGCGCTGGCGCTGTACATCATCGAGGTCGTCCTGGTCTCGTTCCTCTTCCTCGTCACCGTGGCGATCGCGGTGTTCGTGCTGATCGGCACGTTCGGCGGGGAGGCGGTGGCGGGGCTGCCGTACTTCTCCGACGGCTTCACCGCGGTGACGGCCTTCCTTCCGCTGACCGCCCTGATGATCGGTCTGCTCGTGCCCGACTACATGCTGACCTGCGTCATGACCATGGTCCGGCGGCGGCCGTCGTACCTCTTCTACGGCCTGTTCTTCTTCCCGATCCGCGTCGTGGACTCCTACCTGGCCCTGCGGATGATCCCGAAGGCCTGGACGGCCAAGTCCGACGGGCGGTGGAGCCCGCCGACCCGCGTCAACAACAAGGACAAGAAGTAGGCCCGGTCGGCAGTCCGATCGTGACCCATGTCCAGCCCCACCGGGCAGACCCGCTACGAACTGCGAAAATGTGAGATTGTCCGGGCACGGTCACCCCGAGGACCCGCCGTGCCGGACAGCGCTTAGCCTCGATGGAGGGGACCCGACCCTCCTCGGGGCGAAGTCGTTGAATGGGTGAAGTCGCAGTGGACAAGAGGCGTGTTTCGTTCGCGTTGTACCGGGTGCTCGCATACATCACGGGTGTTTTCCTGTTGGGGCTGACCTTCCTGGCCATGCCCGCGAAGTACCTGGTCGGTGAGACCTCGATGTTCGCCCTGGTCGGCGCACCCGAGGGCTGGGAGCACTGGTTCGGCCCCGATTCACCGCTGATGCACTACGTCGTCATGCCGCACGGCTACATCTACATGGCCTACGTGCTCGTCACCCTGTGGGTCTCCCTGGACCGCCGTTGGGGCGCGGGCCGCACCCTGGGGGTCGTGCTCGCGGGCACCGTTCCGATCCTGGGTTTCGTGGTCGAGCACCGGGTGGTCAAGTCCGAGAAGGCCAGGGAAATCGAGGCCGAGCAGCGGGCCGCGCAGGCTCAGGAGCCCGCGCCCACCGGCTGATCCGAGTCCTCTCCGTCCTCCGCCGAGGCCCTACCCGCATTACGGGTACGGGCCTCGGCCAGTTCACGCCGCATGAGGATGATCCAGAAGACCACGGCGGAGACGCCGAACATGGCCCACTGGACGGCGTAGCTGAGGCTGCGCCAGTTGATCGTGAACTCGGTGGGCGGTTCTGGCGGTGGCACCGGGGTGAGCCCGTCGACGGCCGGTTCGCGCTCGGGCAGGGTGACGTAGGCCGCGTAGATCCGGTAGTCCCACTCACCGACCAGCACGGACGGGGCGATCCGTTCGACCGTGCCCGCCTCGGGCCGGCCCATCGGGACGAACCCCTCCGAATGCTCCTGCGGCGGCTGGAGCCAGCCGGTGACGGTGACGTCGCCCTCGGGCGGCGCGGGCAGGTCGGTACCGTCCTCGGACCAGCCCCGGTTGACCGGCAGGGCCACACCCTCCTCGGTGACCAGCGGGATGACCACCGCGTAACCTTCGTCCCCGTCCATGCGCTGGGGCACGAGGAGCTGCGACTCCGCGTCGAAGTGCCCGGTGGCCTCGACCGCGGTGTTCGTGGTGAGGTTCGGGTGCAGGAACTCGCCGGGCTCACCGAGCTCGGCGATGGACACGGCGTCGGCCAGGTCCTCCACCGGGTTGGTGATGACGTCGCGGTCGGGTTCGAAGGCAGTGGTGCCCTGCCAGTAGGTCCCGGCGACACATACGACGGCCACGAGCACGGCCACGAGGTGCAGGCCGATCCAACGCGGGGTGAACAGCGGTGATCTCACCTCACCAGGCTATGTCCGCCTTCCGAGCAGCCGCTCATGACCCCATGTTGACGATGCCCACAGCGGCTTGGCCGTTCCCCACCCCAGGAATGACGATCACTTTAAGTAGTTTCTCGTGACAGAGGGTTGTCCTTCAGGGGTGCGGTGGGTAGTGTTCCTATCAACGCGGAACGACAAGATCGCTTCCACGTGGCAGACCTTCAAGGCCGCGACTCCCGGGGGGAGGAGTCGCAGGCCGCTTCCCAGAGCGAGGGTTGCCTCCGTACTTTGAGGGGGGATGCGGAGGCGACCCTCGCCACCTCGTAGACGGGGACGTTTCCACTGTTCAGTGGGGGCGTCCCCGTTCTCGTTCCCGCTCCCGTTCGCGCCCCCCTGTGGCGTTTCGATACTCGTGCCAACGGGGTCAGCGGGGGCGGGCGCGGAAGTCGGCCCAGAGGTCCACGGCCTGTTCCAGATCGAGGGCGGCCACATCCTCAGGGGGCATGCCGACGGTGTGGGCCAGACGTTCGGCCAACCAGTCCGGGACGGGTTCTCTCGTGGGGGGCGATTCATGGGCCACCCTCTCCGCTGGTTTGCCGAGGTGCTCGATGACGACCGCGAGCTTCTGGGCGGAGGGGGTGTCCTTCGAGGCTGCCCGGACTCTTCGGGAGGCTTCGGCGTAGACCTGGGCGTCCGCCTTTGCTCCGACGGCCCAGACCTCGCAGATCTCCACACGTTTCTCGTCGGTGACGCGGTACACGACACGCCAGGTGTTGCGTCCGACGACCAGTTTGCGAAACCCCGTGAGTTCGCCGCCCAGGGGGTATCCGGCCTCCGGGTCCTCCTCCAGGAGAAGGACCTTCTTGAGGACCTTGGGCACGGCATCCGGGCCGAGTCGCCGCAGATCGTCGAGGGCGGCGTCGGTGAAGGTGATCTCGGCCATCAGTCCTCGGGGAGTTCTTCGAGCGAGGCACGGCTGTGCCCGAAGGCGGCCAGTACGTCGTCCATGGAGGTACGTCGTCCACTGTCCGTGAGTTCCCGGGCCATGACCAGGGCGAGATCCCTCAGATCCGCTTCCGCCTGCTCCAGTTCCGCGAGCCGGGCGAACGCGACCACGGCCGCGACCGGCTCGCGTCGGCGGGTCACGATGACCTCGGTGCCCTGTTCCGCGTCGTGGACGATGCCCGCGACGCCACGTCTGGCCGCATCGGTGACGCTGATCTCCTGGGCGTGCTCAAGAATTGCCATACCTCAACTGTATAGAAAACTGTACAGATTGGCGACGGCTGCGCCTGTGCCGGGAACGGTTCAGAGGCCTCGCCGCTGATACTCACCGTGATACCGCCAGCCGAGTATCAGGGTGTTCCTGGATGCTTCCGGACGTCCCCGGGGATACGGCCTACCCGTCCCTACCTGCGCCTGGTGGTGCCTGGATGCTTCCCGTTCCCCTGCTCACACGGGATGCGGAGGCGACCCTCGCCACCTCGTAGACGGGGTGGATCCACCGGTCGGTGGGTCCACCCCGCTCGTGTTTCGGGGCCCGTTCGTCAGGAGCCGTTCTCCCGGCGTCGTCGGATCGCCCCCTGGTGAAACTCGCCCCTGTCCACCGAGCCCCTGCTCTCCCGGCCCCCCTGGCCGCTCCGGGGCGCCGCCTCGGAGCGGTCGCGCTCCCCGAGGGTCTCGGTCCGGCTCCGGTGTCGCGCCGCGAACACCCGCAGGGCCAGGTTGACCGCGTCGTCCTGGTTGCGGGCGCCGGAGAAACGCATGGTCTCCCGGAGAGCCTCGTCGTCGATGTCGATCCAGGTCGGGCTCACTCCGCGCTCCTCGCCGCTCGGGAATGGGACCACCCCATGGTCCCGCATACGGAGGGTGTCGAGTGCGCTACTCATAGCGGAATCCGTCGGCGTGTCGCAGGTCAGCCCATGGTCTTCTGGCCGTCGACGGACTCGCGGATGATGTCGGCGTGGCCGCAGTGCTGCGCGGTCTCGCGGATCAGGTGCAGGAGAACGTCACGGGCGGTCCAGGCGGTGTCCTCCGGGAACCAGGGGGCGGCGGGGAGCGGTCGGCTGACCTCCAGGCTGGTCAGGGACCGGATGTAGGCCTCGGTGGCCCGCGCCGTTTCCACGTAGTGGGCCAGGACCCCTTCCACGGTCTCGTCGCCGACCAGTCGGAAGGTGTTCTCGTGGTGGTCGTAGGTCTCCTGGGACTCGTAGTCGACCTCCGGGGAGCCCTGCTCGATGAACCGGAGCCAGCCGCGTTCGGCACCGGACACGTGCTTGACCAGGCCGATCAGGTTCAGGGCGCTGACGGTCGGCCGCTCCTGGAGCCGCTCGTCGTCCAGGCCCCGCACCGTGGTGAGCAGGAATTCGCGCTGCTCGGCGAGGAAGGCCAGCAGCGCCTCCCGCTCGACATCGACCTTGCTGTTGCTCTCGGTGGCCGTCGCCGCCATGGGAACTCTCCTCCGTCGGGTCCGTCTCGGTGCCTCGACCCTAGGAAGCATGGCGGTCAGTTCCTGTCCTCCATTGGGAGGCCATGACCCGGTTTTCTGGCTTCCTTGAAAGCACTGTGGATAACCTGGCCGTCTGGCGACCCGGAGGTTCCATGGCCCTGATACCGCTCCAGTACCAACTCGACGGCCCCAAGCACGCACCCGTCGTGCTGCTCGTGCCGCCGTTCGGAACGAAGATGTCGGTCTGGGAACCCCAGATGCCCGAACTCACCCGCAACCGCCAGGTACTGCGGGTCAACCACCGGGGGCACGGGTTCTCCCCGGCGCCCGAGGGGCCCTACTCGGTCGAGGACCTGGCCCTGGACATCCTCGGTGTGCTGGAGGAGCGGGGGTTCTCCCGGGTATCGGCGGTCGGAGCGGGCTTCGGCGGCTCCCTGCTGCTCTGGATCGCCGCCAACTCCCCCCGAACCCTGGAGCGGCTCGCGCTGCTGGCCGGGACCCCGCGCACCCCGGCCATGCACCGCTGGGACCGGATCGCAGCCAGGGTGCGGGGAACGGGGCTGGACTCGGTCACCGCGGACGTGGTCCTGCCCTGGTTCACCCCGGACCTGACCGACGACCGCCCGGAGGTCGCGGCCCGGTTCACCGAGGACTTCGGCGGTATCGACGCCGGCGCCTTCGCCTCGATCTGCGACGCCGTGTCCGGGCTGGACCAACGCAACCTGGTGGCCGAGGTGCGGGTGCCGACCATGGTGGTCTCCGCCGCGCACGACCCCCTGCTGCCGCCCGGGCACGGGCGCAGGCTCGCCGACGGGATCTCCGGTGCCCGGTTCGAGGTGGTCTCCGGCGCCGCGCACCTTCTCGGGGTGGAGCGCGCCGACCGGGTCAACGAGCTGCTCGTGGAGCACGTGGCGGCCTGACCGCCCACGGCTGTTCCGATGGGACGCGGATCAGTCGTCGGCGGGTACCGGGATCAGCGGGGAGTTGATCTCCAGCAGGTAGCCGTCCGGGTCGCGGAAGTGGGCCGCTCGGATGCCCCACGCGGTCCAGTCCCGGGGCTCCATCACCTGGCGGGCGCCGTCCGCGACCAGCTTGGCGGCGGACTCGTCCACGTCGTCCACCTCGAAGATCACCGCGAACCGGTCCTGGTGCGGGAGTTCGGGGTCGGCGGTGTCGGTCTCCAGGGCCTCGGCCATCACCTCGCGCTGGTTGATCGCCAGCCGGGTCCGGGACCGCACGTCGAACTCGGCGTAGCGGCTGTTCTCGTCGCCCCACAGGACGGGGAGCTTGAGAACGTCGGCGTAGAAGCGGAAGCAGGCCTCGTAGTCGTTGACGAGGAGCCTGATGTAGCTGCAGCGCATGGGAGCCTCCTGCCGTGGCGGGGTTGGTCGTCGGCACCATTCTCACGTCTGAGCGTGACGGATCACTGAGTATCCGTACCCGGATGTCGCGTGGCCGGATGTGGCCACATCTCTTTTCCGTCCTGGCTGACCTGCGGTTCCGGGGCTGAGTGTTCCTCCGCGGCCGCCGTTGTCACTCTGCTGCTCCTGATACTCCCTGTGCTCGAAAATGTAGTACATGTACTATCAATCGAAGTAGAGGGACGACGAACGGAAGGACTGCTGTGACGAGCCAGACGGCGCAGGGCCGGTCCAGGGCCAGCGCACCGGCCACCGGAACCCCGGCCGAGACCGTACTGCGGGTCAGTGGCCTGCGGATGAACTACGGCAGCACCGAGGTCCTCAAGGGGGTGGACCTCACCGCCCGGCGCGGTGAGGTCATCGCGCTCCTGGGGCCCAACGGCGCGGGCAAGACCACCACCATCGAGATCCTCGAGGGCTTCCGCCGCCGCTCCGCCGGTGACGTCGACGTCCTGGGCTCCGACCCCGACCACGGCGACGAGGAGTGGCGCTCCCGGCTGGGCGTGGTCCTCCAGTCCTGGCGCGACCACGGCGCCTGGCGGGTCCGCGACCTGCTGCACCACTTCGGGCGCTTCTACACTCCGCACTCCACGCCCGAGCGCGTCCGACCGCACGACACCGACGCCCTCCTGGACCTGGTCGGCCTCACCGAGCACGCCGCCAAACGGGTCAAGACACTCTCCGGCGGGCAGCGCCGACGCCTGGACGTGGCCATCGGCGTCGTCGGCCGCCCCGAACTGCTCTTCCTCGACGAACCCACCGCCGGGTTCGACCCCAAGGCCCGCCGCGACTTCCACGACCTGGTCTTCCGACTCGCCGACGAGGAGGACACCACGATCCTCCTGACCACCCACGACCTCGACGAGGCCGAGAAGCTCGCCGACCGCATCCTCCTCCTCGCCGGGGGCCGGATCGTCGCCGACGGCAGCCCCGACCAGCTCTCCTCCCTGATCGCCCAGGACAGCGAGGTCACCTGGAGCGTCGACGGGCAGCGCCACGTGCACAGCACCGACAACCCCGCCAAGCACGTCGCGGAACTGTACGCCGAGCACGCGGACGACGTCACCGAACTGAGGGTGACCCGGCCGTCCCTGGAGGACGTCTACCTCGCCATGGTCCAGCGGTACGAGAGCGGCGACGCCGAGCGCGCCGCCGAAGAGTTCACGAAGGAGACCCGATGAGCACCTCCATCGGCCCCAGGGTCAACGCCGCCCGTGCCGGACTGCACCGGGGCCTGATCGAGTTCCGCGCCTCGATGGGCAACGCCCAGGAGGTGATCTTCGGCTACGTGCTGTTTCCCGCGCTCTTCCTCGGGATGGCGTTCTTCCTCGACGACGGCGACTCCGAAGGGCTGGGGATCATCTTCACCGGACTCGTCATGTTGATGGCGCTCCTGGGGGTGATGACCACCGCCCAGGTCCTGGCCACCGAACGCGAGGACGGGACGCTCCTGCGCTCCCGCGCCGTCCCGCACGGGATGGTCGGATACGCGGTCGGCAAGACCGTGCACATCCTGCTGATGTCGGTGTTCTCCCTGTCCCTGCTGCTGGTCCCGGCGCTGCTGTTCATCGACGGCGTCGCCTTCCAGGGCTGGCTGGGCGCCCTTACCCTGCTGTGGGTCTGCCTGCTCGGCCTGACCACGCTGTCCTTGATCGGCGCGGTCCTCGGTTCGCTGATCAGCAACCCCCGGATGGGTGTCGGCCTGGCCATGCTGCCGCTCATGGGGCTGGTGGGGATCTCGGGGATCTTCACCCCCATGGATTTCCTGCCCGGCTGGATCCAGGGGATCGCCCTGGTCTTCCCGGTCTACTGGATCGGCGAGGGGGTGCGCGCGGCGCTCTTCCCGGTCGAGGTTCTGGCCGCCGGGGGGTACGGCGTCCCGGAGTTGTCGCTGGTCGCAGGGGTGCTGGCACTGTGGACGGTGATCGGGTTCCTCGTCGCGCAGGCTGTGCTGCGGCGGATGGCCCGTCGTACGTCGGGGTCGCGGGTCCAGGCGGCCCGAGAGGAAGCGATGAAGCGTGCCTACTGAGAACAAACAGAGCGGGAACGGCCGCCGCGCCAAGGCGGCGGCCGCGGAGACCATCTACAACCGGATCGCCATGCTGCGAGCCGAGCGCGACGTCTCCCGCCGCCAGCTGGCCGAGGCCCTGGGGGTCCACTACCAGACCGTCGGCTACCTGGAACGGGGCGAGTACAGCCCCAGCCTCCACCTGGCACTGCGCATCGCGAAGTACTTCGAGGTGCCGGTCGAGGTCGTCTTCTCCACCGAACCCTTCCCCCGCATCGGCCAGTAGACCGCCTCCCCCTCAGAAAGAGCCCCCATGAAGTCCCTGAAGTCCCTGGCCCCCATCCCCGGCGACAACCTCCTGCTGGCCGACACCGAGAAGCCCGCCCTGAACCGCGTCCGGGCCTCCCGGACCCGCCGACGGTTCCATGCCGTCCTGCTCGTCCTGCTGGTCCTGGCCGCCTGCGTCAGCCTGGCCGCAGGGGACATCGCTGATATCGGCGACCTGTGGTCCCTCCTGTTGCTGGCGTTCCTCGGTCTGCTGGCCCCGGTGCTCTACCTGATCACCAGGCTGAACCAGATCAGCCGGATGTCACTGCCGTACCGGCTGCTGGATGAGCGCCAGCGCGGGGACCGCGACGACGCGCACCGCTTCGGCCAGCGTATGACGAGCGCGATGCTGGGATTGAGCTTCGTCTTGTCCGCACTCATCACGATCGTCTTCAGCCCCGGGGGAGCGGACTTCCCCGGTTGGCTCGTCCTGCCGCTGCTCTGGTTGCTGGTGATGGCCCACACGATGGCCCCGGCCCTCTACCTCGCCTGGACCCAGCCCGACGAGCTCCCCGAAGAAGACGACGACCTCGACCAGGCCTGAGCGCACCCCACTCCCGCGAAGGAGCGCAGCGATGAACACCCGCACCGAAGCAAAGGCGGAGGCCTACCGTCACAAGCTGCTGATCCGGTTCGAGGACCCGAAGACCCGCAGGTTGTGGGCCGACCGCCCGGCCCGCCTGCGCCGGCTGTACCTGGGCCTGGTTCTGGTTCTGCTCAGCATGGCGGCCCTGACCGCGCTGGTACTGACCCAGAACCCGCTGGTGGTCTTCGTCGCCAGCCCCGCCCTGTTCGTCCTCCTGCTTCCGCAGGCCAAGATCTTCCAGTTCCTCGAAGCCGGAGCGCGGACCCTCTACGGCTACGAGCTGGTGGTGGACGAACGCCAGCGCACCGAGATCGACCAGGCCCGAAACATCGGCCACTCGGTCACGACCGCCCTGCTGGTCCTGACGGTGGCGATCACCGCTGCGGTCCACCTGACGATCACCTTCCCCCGGGCCGCCCCGAACGTGCCGCTAGGTGTCTTTCTCCCGGTGATCTGCGTGATCCTGCTCCTGCACCGGGCCTTCCCGGCGATCTATCTCGCCTGGACCCAACCCGCCGAGCTCCCCGAGGAAGAACCGGTCGCCTAGACCTGCCCAGCCCGGATATCGACCAACAGCCCACCGAGCTGCTAGCCCGCCGAGCCTCGTGAGCGAAGGCGGCAGTCTCCTCAGCCCGGCGCGGATCGGGTCACGTGTCGCGGCCGGTCGCGCGTGCCATCGGAACACTCGGCGGCGAGTGGTGGGTTCAGTGCTGTGGTGTTGGCTCTGGGGAGGCCAGGGTGTCCGTAACCTGCGTCTGGGGTTGTCCGCTGCTTCCGAAACCCCCTCATCCCCGGTGATCTTGCTACCAGAAGCGAAATCGGCGCCGAACTTGCTTCTGGTAGCAAGATCATCTTCGAAGCAGGGGCCGAAACCGGGCTCGGGGGACTGCCGGGTCGCGGTTGGTGTTCGCCGGTACGGGTGACTGGCAGCTGACTCGGTAAGGGATCTGTGCGAGTTCACCGATGGTGCTCTTGGGGATCAGCGATGCCCCCGGGCAGTATCAGTCGCCGGGGGCGTGTTGGTTTGGGTGGCTCAGGCCTGGGTGGTGCGGATGACGCGGAGTGCGGTGTTCCACTCCGGCGAGGAGAAGGCCAGCCTCGCTATCGGATTCCTGCTTTAGTGCAGGCCGCTGCTTGAGTACAGGCCCCCGCGTTAGTACAGGAAGGGGTCGGGGCCCGCCCAGCCGTAGGTGTCGCGTTGGCGGGCCTCGGCCAGTTCGTCCTCGGAGAGGACCCGGGGCTGGCCGATCTGGCGGGCGCGCAGGTAGGTGGTGCAGAGCCAGTCGAGCAGCCGGAAGTTCTCCATGGCGTGCTCCAGGTTCCGGCCCAGTGCCAGACCGCCGTGGTTGGCGAGCAGGGCGGCGTCACGACCCTTCAGGGCCTTGACCGCCTGGTCGGCGATGTCACCGGTGCCGTAGGGCATGTACGGGGTCACGCTGATCGCCCCGCCCAGGCCCGCGGCGCGGTGGTGGATCGGGGGCAGCTCCGGGAGCACCGAGGAAACGGCAGTGGTGTCGGTGGTGAACGCGTTGACCAGGGCGAGGGACTCGCGGCCGTGGTCGGCGGCGTGGCGGTGCACGGCCATGTGGAGGGTGGTCTCGGCGGCCGGGTCGCGGCGGCCTTCGAGCATCCGGTCGTCCAGGGACATCACCGGGCAGTCCTGCGGCTGGATCTGGTCCAGCGGGACGCCGTGAGGGGTCACCGCCACCAGGTCGCCGCTGCGGACGCTGACGGTCCCCGCTTCACCGGGGGCGGTTCCCGGGTGCTGGGCGATGGCGCGGGCGGTCAGGCAGACATCGCGGCGTTCCTGTTCAAGCAGCATGCGTTCCTCAGCGGGGTGCGCGGGCAGCGGTCCATGGGGGTGTGTCTCGGAGAGAGTCGGCGAACCAACTTAGGTACACCTAAATGTACGTCAAAGAGTCCGTTTTGTATTCCCCGGGTCTCCGGAACGGAGAGTGAGGCCACCAGATCGTGCAGGTAGGCGTACACCCCCGCCTGCACGCGGCCGTACGGGCCGACCCTGTCCCGACCGCCGTCCGAACCCCTAGTACTCGGCCCCCGAAACCTGAGCCCGGCCCAACCTCCCGAGGTCAACACAAATACGCGTCAAAGACTCGTTCCGGTCTTCCCCACAGTGGAGTGTCCACCCGTGATCGGGGAAGTCCGGAACGTAGGTGTTGCCTGAAGGGCCTGGTGATCTGAGCCACGGAGGAGGCGCACCACAACGCGCTGTTTTTCCTGATCAGTACGGGTTGTGGGAACGTTGTGGCATAAGTGACCTATGAGACGAGGCTGTTTGTGACTAGCGATCTTGGGCAAAAGGGGTCCGTGAACCAGACCCATGTATCCCTGCCGTCCGTGCCGTACCTGTCCGAGCCAGGTGCGGCCACGGCCACCAGTCTGTACATCGACGGAGAGTGGCGGGCGGCGCAGAACGGACGAGTCCGGGAGATCCTGGACCCGGCGGACGCCTCCGTTCTGACCATCGTCAGTGAAGGCGGCAAGGCCGACACCGAGGCCGCCATCGCCGCCGCCCGCCGTGCCTTCGACGGCGGCGAGTGGCGCGGCACCACCGCCGGGGACCGCGGCCGGATCCTCGAGCGGATCGCCGACCTGCTCCAGCGCGACCGCGAGGAGATCGCGGTCATGGAGTCGCTCGACACCGGCAAGACCATCGAGGAAGGCGGGATCGACGTCGACGACGTCACCAACGTCTTCCGCTACTACGCCGGGCTGGCCGACAAGGACGCCGGGCGCCTGGTGTCCGCGCCCGAGGGCGTGCACAGCAAGGTCGTCTACGAGCCGGTCGGCGTCTGCGGCATGATCACGCCGTGGAACTACCCGCTGCTCCAGCTCGCCTGGAAGATGGCCCCGGCCATCGCCGCGGGCAACACCATGGTGATCAAGCCCAGCGAGGTCACCCCGGTGACCACCGCCAAGCTGGTCGAGCTCACCACCGAGGCGGGCATCCCCGCCGGTGTGGTCAACCTGGTCCTGGGCAGCGGCCCCGACGCGGGCGCGCCGCTGTCCGAGCACCCCGACGTCGACCTGGTCTCCTTCACCGGCGGTCTGGTCACCGGGCGCCGGATCATGGCCGCGGCCGCCGAGACGGTCAAGAAGATCGCCCTGGAGCTGGGCGGCAAGAACCCGAACATCATCTTCCCCGACGTGGACCTGGACACGGCCGTGGACTACGCGCTCAGCGCCGCGTTCTTCCACTCCGGTCAGGTGTGCTCGGCCGGTGCGCGACTGATCGTGCACAACGACATCCACGACGCCTTCACCACCGAGCTCGCCCGCCGGGCCGAGGCCATCCGGATCGGCCGCGGCCAGGACGAGGGCGTGCGCTGCGGGCCGCTGGTCTCCGCCGAGCACCGCGCCAAGGTCGAGAAGGCCGTGGCGCGCGGTGTGGCGGAGGGCGCGAAGGTCATCGCGGGCGGAAAGCGCCCCGACGACGCCGACCTCCAGGACGGCTACTTCTACCGCCCCACCGTGTTCGTGGACTGCGACCGGTCCATGGACATCGTCCAGGCCGAGGTCTTCGGCCCGGTCGTGACCGTCGAGCGCTTCGAGACCGAAGAGCAGGCGATCGAGCTGGGCAACGACACCGACTACGGGCTCTCCGGCGGTGTCTGGACCAACGACACCGCCCGCGGCGAGCGCGTGGCCGCGGCCCTGCGCCACGGCACGGTGTGGATCAACGACTACGGGCCCTACTTCCCGGGCGCCGAGTGGGGCGGCTTCGGCCGCAGCGGAGTGGGCCGCGAGCTCGGCCTGGCCGGTCTCGACGAGTACCGCGAGGCCAAGCACATCTACCGGAACCTGTCGCCCGAGCCGCAGCGCTGGTTCGGCTAGCGCCGGTCCGGTCGACCGACCCGAGGGTTCCGGGTGGCTGAACCGCCCGGAACCCCGAGGTCACCCGCCGGTGCGGGTCCGTCCTACGCACCGGCGGGTGCCCTCCTCACAGCTTCGTGTCGCACGAAGCAGCACCGCGCGTCGCATCGATCAGCACCGCGTGTCGAACGACCCCGTGCGACAGCCGAGAAACCAAAAAACACACGGGTCGGTCTCCCCCCGCCATCCCCCGAGCAAGAGAAACGAGAGGATTCGGGCCGTGTCCATGAACGAAACCACTTACGACTACGTCATCGTCGGCGGAGGCACCGCGGGATCGGTGATCGCCAACCGGCTCACCGAGGACCCCGGCACCACCGTCTGCGTCATCGAGGGCGGACCCGACGACCGGGACCACGAGAACGTGCTCCGGCTCCGCGACTGGTTGAGCGTCCTCGACAGCGACCTCGACTACGGGTACACCACCACCGAGCAGCCCAACGGCAACTCGCACATCCTGCACTCGCGCGCCCGGGTGCTGGGCGGCTGCTCCTCGCACAACACCCTCATCAGCTTCCGGCCGTTCGCCGAGGACCTGGACGAATGGGTCGCCGCGGGCGCCGAGGGCTGGGACAACGCCACCGTGCAGTCCTACGCCGACCGCATCAAGTGCAACATCATCCCCATCGCGGAGAAGGACCGCAACGCCATGGTCAAGGACTGGGTGTCCTCGGCCTCCGAAGCCGCCGGCGTCCCGGTCATCGAGGACTTCAACGCCCTGACTTCGCACGGCGGCGGGTTCGCCGACGGCACGGGCTTCCTGTCCATCGCCTACGACCCCTACACCGGCTACCGCTCCTCCGCCTCGGTGGCCTACCTGCACCCCATCATGGACGTGCGGAAGAACCTCACCGTGCTGCTGGAGACCTGGGTCGGCCAGGTTCTCTTCGACGGGGACCGCGCCACCGGCGTCAGCGCCACGACCTCCGGCGGTGAACAGATCACGGTCAACGCCCGCCAGGAGGTCATCCTGGCCGCGGGCGCCGTCGACAGCCCCCGCCTGCTGATGCTGTCCGGTGTCGGCAACGCCGAGGAGCTGGCCGCGGTCGGTATCGAGAGCCGCCACGACCTGCCGGGCGTGGGCGAGAACCTCCAGGACCACCCCGAGTCGATCATCATGTGGGAGACCAACGAGCGGGTCCCCGAGGAGACCGTGATGGACTCCGACGCGGCCCTGTTCGTGCGGCGCGACAAGAGCGACCCCCGCCCGGACCTGATGTTCCACATCTACCAGATCCCCTTCGACGACAACACGAAGCGGCTGGGCTACGACTCGCCCGAGGACGGTTACGCGGTCTGCATGACCCCGAACATCCCCCGGTCCCGCGGTCGCGGCAAGCTCTCCCTGACCAGCAGCGACCCCGAGGCGCAGCCCGCCCTGGACTTCCGTTACTTCACCGACCCCGAGGGGTACGACGAGAAGACCATCGTGGACGGGCTGAAGATCGCCCGCGAGGTCGCCGCGACCGAGCCCTTCAAGTCGTGGCTCAAGCGCGAGGTCGCCCCCGGTCCGAAGGTCCAGACGGACGAGGAGCTGTCCGAGTACGGCCGCCGCGCCGCGCACACCGTCTACCACCCGGCCGGTACCTGCAAGATGGGCGCCGCCGACGACGACACCGCCGTGGTCGACCCCCGCCTGAAGGTGCGCGGTCTGCGCGGCCTGCGCATCGCCGACGCCTCGGTGTTCCCGACCCTGCCCACGCCCAACCCGATGGTCATGGTCCTCGCCCTGGGCGAGCGCGCCGCGGACCTGATCCGCCAGGACCGCGCGGCGGAGAAGAAGGAGACCCGATGAGTACCCAGGCCACCGAGACGGCCCCGGCCGCGGGCCCGTCCGACGTGACCTTCTCCGTCCGCAACCTGTGGAAGATCTTCGGCAAGAACGCCGACAGCGTCATCGGCACCGACCTGGAGCGGGCCGACCGGGACGTCATCAAGGAGCGGACCGGCTGCACCGTCGCGGTGCGCGACGTCTCCTTCGACGTCCGCCCCGGTGAGATCTTCGTGGTCATGGGCCTGTCCGGGTCCGGCAAGTCCACGCTGATCCGGTGCCTGACCCGGCTGATCGAACCGACCTCCGGTTCGGTTCTGCTCGACGGCGAGGACATCGAGGAGGCCAGCGACCAGCGGCTGCGCGAGCTGCGCAGGCACAAGATGGCCATGGTCTTCCAGCACTTCGGGCTGCTGCCCAACCGCAAGATCATCGACAACGTCGCCTACGGCCTGGAGGTGCGCGGGATGCCGCGCGCCGAACGCTACGCGCGGGCCCGCGAGATGATCGACATGGTCGGCCTGACCGGCTATGAGAACGCCCGCCCCGGCGAACTCTCCGGCGGTATGCAGCAGCGCGTGGGCCTGGCCCGCGCGCTGGCGGTGGACCCGCAGGTCCTGCTGTTCGACGAACCGTTCAGCGCCCTGGACCCGCTGATCCGCCGGGACATGCAGAACGAGGTCGTCCGGCTCCAGCGCGAGCTGAACAAGACCTCGGTGTTCATCACCCACGACCTCCAGGAAGCGCTCAAGCTGGGCGATCGCATCGCCATCATGCGCGACGGCGAGCTCGTCCAGGTCGGCACCCCGGAGGAGGTCGTGGGCCGACCGGCCAACGCCTACGTCGCCGACTTCACCTCCGACGTCGCCCGCACCACCGTGCTCACCGCGCGGTGGCTGGTCCGCGACGCCTTCCCCGACGAGCGCACGGACGGCCCGACCACCGAGCCGGGCACCGTCCTGGCCCATATCCTGCCGATGCTCGCCGCGAGCACCGCCCCGGTCCGGGTCGTGGAGGGCGACACCCTCCTCGGCTACGTGGGCCGCGACGACGTGCTGCGCGCCATCGCGGAGGACCAGCTGGAGGGGGCCGAACAGGTAGCCGCGATCGAGGAGGAGACGGTGGAGGAGATCTCCGACGAGGCCACCGACCACGCCGGCCCCGCGCCGACCGGGAACGGTGGGTGACATGGCCGCGATGACCGAACCCGTCAGGGCCACCGGCTCCGGCGCGGGAGGCCCGGGGAACCGGGGCGGCTCCGGCGGTCTGCTGCGCAACACCTGGCTGCAGGCGCTGATCGCGGTCGCGGTGCTGGTCGCGGGCTACTGGGTGACCAGGGCGCTGGGCAACCCGGCCTGGGCCGGAAGCTTCCCGACCGGCGTCGGCGACAGCTTCATGGCCTGGCTGGACGGGGTCTACGCGTGGGTCGTCGCCAACCGCAACGACAGCCCGCTGTTCCTCTACTTCTTCAACTACATCTCGGTGGGTCTGGGATCGGCCGTCGTGCTGATCAACTACTTCCTGGACTTCCTCACCTGGGCCGGGGTGACCGTGCTCGGCGTGTTCGCCGCCTGGCGGATCGCCGGGTGGCGGGTGGCGCTGCTGGTGCTGGCCACCTTCGGCGTGTTCGCGCTGACCGGGCTGTGGAACGAGTCGATGACGACGCTGTCGCTCATCATCACCGCGGTCTTCATGGCGCTGCTGTTCGGCATCCCGCTCGGCATCCTGGCCGGGCGCAGCGACCGGTTCTACCGGGGCCTGCGCCCGGTGCTGGACTTCATGCAGATCATGCCCGCCTTCGCCTACCTGCTGCCGTTCGTGCTGCTGTTCGGCATCGGCAACCCGGCGTCGGCCGTGGTGACCGCCGTCTACGCGCTCCCGCCGGTCGTGCGGATCACCGCGCTGGGCATCCGCGAGGTGAACAAGGGCGCGGTCGAGGCCACCACCTCGCTCGGTTCGACCCCCTGGCAGATCCTCACCAAGGTGCAGCTGCCGCTGGCCAAGCGCACCATCCTGCTGGGCGTCAACCAGACGATCATGCTCGCGGTCTCCATGGTCGTCATCGCGTCGGTGATCGGCGCGGGCGGTCTGGGTGACGCCATCTACCAGGCGCTGGCCAAGATCAACGTGGGCCAGGCCTTCCAGGCCGGTCTGGCGATCGTCATGCTGGCGATCGCGATGGACCGGGTCACGGGCGCGGTCGGCCACGGCGCGCACACCCCGAGGATCCCCGAGCACCAGCGGATGCCGCTGCTGGGCGGCGGGCTCGCGCTGGTCATCCTGGTCACCGCCGTCGGCCGCCTGCTCGACCTGGGTGGCTGGCCGCGTGACCTGTCCATCCGGATCGACACCCCGATCAACGCGGTCAACGACGCCGTCCAGGCGGCCATCGGCCCCGCGGCCGCGGCCTTCGGCGGGTGGACGCAGACCACCGTCCTGGGCCCGCTGAACAACCTGCTCACCGGTTCGCCCTGGTGGCTGGTGGTGCTGGTCGCCGCGGCGCTCGGCTGGATCTTCTCCGGCTGGCGCGTCGGGCTGGTCTCCGGCGGCTCCTTCGTCGCGATCGGCCTGCTGGGCGTGTGGTCCAACGCCATGGACACGCTGTCCCAGGTGCTGGTGGCCACCGTGGTCACCATCGCGCTGGGCGTGGTGGTCG
The DNA here is from genome assembly GCF_024134545.1 of Nocardiopsis exhalans. Classification (GTDB taxonomy): domain Bacteria; phylum Actinomycetota; class Actinomycetes; order Streptosporangiales; family Streptosporangiaceae; genus Nocardiopsis; species Nocardiopsis exhalans. Next base: position 7,397,811 of record NZ_CP099837.1, on the reverse strand, counting down.
GCGTGCTGATGTCGCGCAGCGACGTCTTCGCCGCGATCCTGCGGCCCGTCCTGGACTTCATGCAGACCCTGCCGCCGTTCGTGTACCTGATCCCGGCGGTCGCGCTGCTGGGCCTGGGGCCCGTACCGGCCCTGGCCGCGGCGGTGATCTTCGCGTTGCCCCCGGTGATCAGGCTGGTCAACGACGGTATCCGCGGGGTTCCGGCGGGCACCATCGAGGCCGCCGCGTCCCAGGGGTCCACCAAGTGGCAACTGCTCACCAAGGTGGAACTTCCGATGGCCGTGGGATCGCTGCGACTGGCGATCAACCAGGGCATCATCCTCGTGCTGTCCATGGTGGTCATGGGCGCGCTGGTCGGCGCGGGCGCACTCGGCAACGACGTGGTGCTCGGCCTGGCCCAGAACGAGCTGGGCCTGGGTATCGCCTCCGGCCTGGCGATCGTCTTCCTCGGCCTGTTCCTGGACCGTGTGACGCAGGGAAGGAGGGCACCCCGTGCCTAGTTTTCTGAGAAAGGGCACCCTGCTTCGGCTGCTCTCCGTGGGCCTGGCCCTGGTGATGGTGAGCTCCTGCGCGGTGCGCACCGACCAGATCACCCGCGACCCCAACTCCGTGCGGATCGCGGTCAACAACTGGGTGGGCTACGAGGCCAGCGCCGAGGTACTGGCGTACATCCTCCGCGAGGAGATGGAGTACGAGGTCCAGCTGGTCCGGGTGGACGAACAGCCCTCGTGGCAGGCCCTGGACCAGGGCGTCATGGACGTGATCCTGGAGAACTGGGGCCACGACGACCTGTTCGAGCTGTACGGGCCCGAGGGCAACGGCACCGCCGTGGACGGCGGCCCGAACGGCAACGAGGGCGTGATCGGTTGGTACGTCCCCGCCTACCTGGCGGAGGAGTACCCGGAGATCACCACCGTGGAAGGGCTGAAGGAGAACACCGACCTCTTCCAGACCGCCCAGACCGGTGACAGCGGCGAGTTCCTCGCGGGCGCGCCCGGCTTCGTCAGCCAGGACCAGGGGATGATCAACGCCTTCGACCTGGACCTGCAGATGGTCTACGCGGGTTCGGAGGCGGCGCAGATCACCGAGGTCCGCCGCAGGGCCGCCAACGAGGAGCCGGTGCTCTTCTACTTCTACGACCCGCAGTGGTTCCAGGAGGAGATCGACCTGGTCAAGGTCGAGTTCCCCGAGTACTACGACGGCTGTGACGCCGACCCGGAGTTCGTGGACTGCGACTACCCGGTCTACGACCTGAACAAGATCTTCCGGGCCGGGTTCGTGGAGCACGACGACCACGCCTACCGGTTCCTCGACAACTGGACGTGGACCAACTCCGACCAGAACGCCGTCGCGCGGATGATCGCCGACCAGGATCTCTCGCCCCCGGAGGCGGCGGAGATCTGGGTGAACGAGAACCGCGACATCTGGGAGGAGTGGCTCCCGGAGGGCTACGAGGACCGCCGCTGACCCGGTTGATCCGGTGAGGGCGCACGGTGGGGCGGGAGCCGAAGAGGCCCCGCCCCTTCACCGTGCCACGGTGCTCCGCCGGTCAGTTCGGCGGGCCTACCTGGAGTTCCGGCGGCGAGAGGGGCACGGTCAGCGGCGCCGCCCAGTCGAACACGACCGGGCAGTCGGGCTGCGGCGCACCGTCGAGGAACCGGTTCACCTCCTCGTAGTAGGCGGGTGTGGTCGGCAGGTAGGCGTGTGGTGTGCGAATCGGACAGGCGTTGCGGTCCACCCCCATTCGCCAGCCGGAGGGCTTCAACGGCAGGTCGCTGGACGAGGTCGCACTGAGCGCCCGAGTCTCCTCGGGCAGCGGCAGCGAGAAGATCTCGGCCGGGGTGTCCGTGGTCCCCAGGAGTTCGTAGGCGGCGGGGGCGTCGGCGTCGAAGGTGAAGTCCACTTCCCCTGCCAGGGGGACCAGCAGGTGCAACAGGTCCGAAGCAGGACGGCCCGGGCCCGGCTCGCTTTGCGGACGGTACCCTCCCGTGCTCTCCGGGAAGGGGCCGACCAGGACCAGGGCGTCGACCTCGGGCGCCTGGCCGGTGGCCACGGCCTTCCACGCGATCCAGGCGCCGTGCGAGTGCCCCGCCACGACCAGCGGTCGCGGCAGGTCCCGCACCTGCTCGGCGAACACCTCCACCTGCTCGCTGACGGGGCGCTGGGTGTGCGCGCTCTGGTAGGGGGCTCCGGTCCGCATCGGACAACGCGCCTGACGCTGGGGCTGGCCGTCTCCGGGCCCCGCGTAGGAGAAGTAGAAGGTCTGGTCGCAGTCGTAACCGAGAATGTCGGTGCGGGAGTTGAACATGTCCCCGACTCCGGAGCGCGAGTCGATACCCGACATCAGCATGATCGAGCCCTCGCGCGGCGGGGCTGCCGCGGGCATGTCGCTGCCGCGGGTGGTGACCCACCCGGCCGCGATCAGTGCCAGGACGGCAGCGGTCGCGGTCAGACGCAGCAGGGGTCGTGCGGGCGCCGGGCGGGACAGCGCGGCCAGGGCCGAGGCGGTCAGCGCCGCCGACAGCGGCACCAGGGCGATGGTGAGCGCCGGGAACAGGTGGGCGAGGACGCCGACACCCGTCACCGCCGCGGCGTAGGGCAGGGTCACCTCCAGCCGCAGGCCACCGCGCCAGGTGCGGGCGAACGCCGTGCGCAGCCGCGCTCCGCCCTCGTACGCGGCGACGCTCCAGGGCACGGGGGCGAGCAGCAGGAAGAGGAGCACCACCACCACGAGGCCCGCCCAGAACAGCCGGGAGTACATCAGCGTGTTGGAGATGTAGACGACCTGGGCGGCGAGCAGCAGCGGAACGAGGACCACCCCGTAGAACACGGCGGCCAGCGTGATCCGCTCCCGGGTGAGCCCGCCCATCAGCAGGGAGAGCACGAGGACCCGGGCGACGAGCACCACCGCACCCAGCAGTACGAAGGAAACGGGACCGGAGGTCGCTGTCAGGAGCACTCTGAGGTCGGCGTGGAGATCGAGTGGAGGCAGCGCCACCAGGTGCACCAAGCCGGGCCAGACCGGAAGAACGCCCGTCGCCGCGAGCAGCACGACCACACCGGAGACCGCACCCAGCACGAGCCACCGCCGCCCCGTGCCCCGAGCCGCCACGGGGGCGTCGCGCCGATCAGTCCGCACCACCGGCACCTCCCTCAGGAACGGCCGCCGCACTTTCCGGGGCCCGTGGTCGGCGTACTACCCGTCCAGGGCTTTCGGATATCACCCTGTGGGAAACGTCGGTGGATCGGAAGCCTCGTAGTCAACTCGGGTCCATGCCCACCGAGGTGTCAGTCTTCCTTGAACCCGATACCGTCGCCCGCGCCCGGCGCGCGGCGGATCGCCACGGCATCCCGCTCAACGAGTGGTTGGCCAGAGCCATCCGACAGGCGGCAGACCTGAGCGAAGCCAGAGCCGTCTTGGAGGAGCACTTCGCCGGACACGGAGAACCCACGGCCGAGGCTGAGGCCGAACGGATGATCACGGAAGCGGGCGTCGGGCGCCCGGTCTCGACGGTGAGGACTCAATAGAACCAGGAGGCGCTCGCGCACCTCGACCGACTCGATAAAGCAGGCGGCGAGTGAGGTTGTGCGATCCGTGAGGTCCGGTGCTGGACGCGGTAGCCCTGCGTGAGGCTGAAAGTGCGCACCACCCTTGTTCCTGGGGCTGAAAAAGGTGAGAATCCTTCATATCTCTGACCCCCACAGAGCGGAGCGCCATGCATCAGGGACGTCTGGTCACGATGCTCGGAACAGTCCTCCTGCTGGACGTGCTCCGGGTGTTCCTGCCCTCGCTGATCACCCTGTTCGGGCAGGCGGGCTCGACCAGCCCCGAACTCATGGGGGCCTACGCCCTCGCCTGGTTCCTGGTGCCCTTCGTGCTCGTCGGGCTGTCCCGTCGGGTGTCGCCCCTGGCCCTCGCCCTGGGCGCCGGGGCGCTGCTCGCGGTCGGGCGGGTGGGGCTCCAGTTCACCCAGGGCGGTGACCCCCAGCTGTACCTGGCCTCCGCGCTGGTGGGCCTGGGAACCGCGTGGCTGGTGTGCACGGCCATGGCCACGGCCGCGGACGGCCGCCTGACCGCGCACGGGGTGATGGTCGGGGTGGTTGCCGGGACGGCGGCCTCGGCCGTGATCCACACGGCGCTCGGCACGGTGGACCTGGTCTGGCGCGAGGGCCTTGCGGCCTGGAGCGCGGCGCTCGTGGTTCCGGTGGCGTTCCTGGTACTGGCGGCCCGGACCTGGCGGACGGCCCCCGGGGACGCGGCCCCGACCGGGGCCCGCGCTTGGCTGGCGCTGGGGCCGCTGCTCTTCCTGTCCGGGCTCTACACCGCCAACCCCGCCGTCGCCGAGACTGTCGTCGGCGGAACCCCCTACGCGGCGGCCGCGCTCAGCGTGGTGGCGGTGCTGTCCGTCGCCCTGGCGGCGGCTCCCCGGCGCTTCACCCCGAACCCCCTGCTGCCGCTGGCCGTGCTGCTCGCCGCCCTCACCACGCTGTGGCTGGCACCCCAACTGCCGCACGACGTCCCCGGGACCCTGCCCGCGTGGACGCTCGCCGCGCTGCTGCTAGGCCAGCTCGCCCTGGCCTCCTGCGCCGGGTGGGCGACCGTGGGCATCCCTGAGTCGGACGCCCCGGTCTCCCCGATCCGGACCGGACTGCTCGCCTCAGCGGGGCTGCTGCTGTTCGTGGTGCTGGTGTTCGCCTTCTACGCCGCCTACGACCTGCACATGCCCAACGAGTACGTGCCGTTCGCCGCGCTGGCCCTGATCGTGGCGGCGATCCTGCCCCGGACCCGGGGCACGGTCGCGGGTCCCGACCAGCGGCGGACACACCAGGTCATCGCCGTGGCAGCCGCCGTCACCCTGGTCGTCACGGTCACCGCCCCGCTGCCGCGCACCAGCGGACCCGCCCCTGGACCCGACTCCGCACCCGGCTCCGACGGGCTCCGGGTGGCCGCCTACAACGTGCGGATGGGGTTCGGGATGGACGGCCGCCTCTCGGTCGCCGAACAGGCCGAGGTCCTGCGCGAACTCGACGCCGACGTCATCGCCCTGAGCGAGGTCGACCGGGGCTGGCTGCTCAACGGCGGCCACGACGGATTGTCACTGCTCGCCGAACACCTGGGTATGAACGCCTACTGGGGACCCGCCGACGGCCCGTTCTGGGGCGACGCCCTGCTCACCAACCTGCCGGTCACCGCGGTCCGCGGTCATCCGCTGCCCGACAGCGGTCCGACCGGAGCCCAGGCGCTGGTGGTCACCATGGAGTGGGCGGATACCGAGGTCACCGTGATCTCGACCCACCTCCAGCCCGAGGGCTACGACCTGGGGAACCCGAGCGCGAGGGGACAACTGGACGAACTCCTGCTCCTTGCCGCCCAGACCCGCGAGCGCACGTCGGCCCCCGTGGTGGTCGCCGGTGACCTCAACTTCGAACCGGACGAACTGCCCCTGGCGGACCGGGGACTCCTGGACGCCTTCGCCGAGGTGCGCCCGTTCCCCACGATGGTCGCGGACACCCGTTCGGAGCAGCAGATCGACCACGTCCTCATCAGCGAGGACCTGGAGCCGAGTGAACCGGCCAACCCGGACGTCCCGCACTCGGACCACCGCCCGATCGCCGTCACCCTCACCCCGGCCGGACAGGGCACACAGGGACATACAGGGGAGGAGTAAACCCCGGGCCGGGGGCAGGACTACCGACCCGGGGCTGATCGACCACCCAGTACTACAGGCGGTCACTGAGGGTTACTGTATCCGTGTTCGCTGGGGCCGGGGGCACGTTTCCAGGATTCTCTCCGGTTTCTTCCAGCAGAGAGTTCTGGGCGGCTGCTGCCCGACCGAGAGTGCATGTTCAGTGCCGGGGCCGCTCGTAGTGGAGACGGCGGCTCACCCAGTACACGTTCACGCAGGCGGCCACGAAACCGACCCCCAGCACGATGATCAACCAGGTCTCGTCGGTCCAGAGCATGGCCGCCGCGGTACCCAACAGGAGCACCAGCGCCCCGAACAGGGCCAGGATCACCCGGAAAGCCAGTGCGCTCGCCGGACGGTCGTGACTCCCGAGCGCGCCCTTCAACCTGCCGCGTCTGGCACGTTCCATGTGCTCACACCTCCCTGACTCTCAGTCCTACCCCAGCCACTCGAAACCTACAGATCGGGGTGCCGAACTGATGTCCGCGGAAGCACCTTTCCCGACCGGAAGATGTGTCATGCGTTCATGTAGGGTGTCAGGCATTTTTTCGAATGCCTGACATGGTGGATGCATCGACATACCATGGGTTTATGGGAGCAGACACGAAGGACCACAGAATCACCATCCGAGAGCTGCAGCGCAATGCGGCCGAGGTATTCGACCGTGCGGGGCGCGGTGAGAGCTTCACAGTGACCAGAAGAGGTGTGACCGTTGGCCGTGTCCTGCCACCGGATGATGCGGAGGAAGCCCTCACCGCCGCGGTGGGCCGGGGGTTGATCGACCCGCACGATCTCGACAACCTGCCTACGGCAGGTGAGGCGGTCGGGATGGTCCGGGAGGAGTCGCCTCCCGGCACGCGCCTGGCCACGGATGCCTTGGCGGAGTTGCGGGCCGCGGAGGACGAACGTTGATGTTCATCTACCTCGACACCTGTGCCGCTCTCAAACTCTTCAAGGAGGAAGTGGAGTCCGAGGCATTGGAACGCTGGTTGAACGAGCACGCCCAGGCACGTCAGATCACCAGCTACCTGACCCGAACCGAACTGCGGCGTGCGCTGCACGCTGTCGGAGCAAGCCCCGACACGGTCGAACGGGCTGGTGTGTGGCTGTCACGCGTGGCACATCTACGCATGCCGGCAGAGGTGTTCGACACGGCTGGGGACATCGCTCCCGGAACACGCCTCAGGTCCCTGGACGCGCTGCATGTTTCCTGTGCACTGGGGTTGGGGGCCGCGCTCAGTGCCTTCGTGACCTACGACAAGCGGTTGGCCGAGGCGGCCGAATCCGTTTCGCTTCCAGTCGTGACTCCGTCCCCCTGAACCACCGGGCACGCGAAAGGGGACGCCCCCTTCGGGAACGTCCCCTCTTCGAACAGCTGTCAGGCCTACACGCCTTCCATCAGGGCGGGCAGGGCCGCCTCGTAGGAGGTGCGCAGCTCGTCCAGGCCGATCTCCACCACGCCGCTGGGGTGGGTCACGGACAGGCTCTCGCCGCCCACGGTGCCGATCTGGGTGACGGGGACGCCGTGCTGGGCGGCCAGCGCGACGAACGCCTCCTCCCGGCCCGGCTCGACCGCGACGATCGCGCGGGCGCCGGACTCGCTGAACAGCGCCGTGAAGGCGTCGCCGTCCACCTCCACGCGCAGGCCCCTGCCGCCGCGCAGCGCGGACTCGGCCAGGGCCACGCCCAGACCGCCGTCCGACAGGTCGTGCGCGGCCGCGGCCAGGCCCTGCTCGGCGGAACCGGCCAGGACCTCGCCGAGGGCGGCCTCGGCGGTCAGGTCCACCTGCGGCGGCAGCCCGCCCAGGTGGCCGTGGATGACGTCGGCCCAGGCGGAACCGCCGAACTCGGCGCGGGTCTCGCCCAGCAGGAACACGCGCGCGCCGTCGGTGTCGAAGCCGGAGCGCAGACGGGTGTTGACGTCGTCGATCACGCCGAGCACACCGATGACCGGGGTCGGGTTGATCGGCACGTCGCCGGTCTGGTTGTAGAAGCTGACGTTGCCGCCGGTCACCGGGGTGCCGAGCTGCTGGCAGGCGTCGGCCAGGCCGCGGGTGGTCTCCGCGAACTGCCACATGACCCCGGGGTCCTCCGGTGAGCCGAAGTTGAGGCAGTTGGTGACCGCCAGCGGACGCGCGCCGGTGGCCGAGACGTTGCGGAAGGCCTCGGCGAAGGCCAGCTGGGTGCCCGCGTACGGGTCCAGGAGGGTGAAGCGGCCGTTGCCGTCGGTGGACAGGGCCACACCGCGGTCGGAGTCCTCGGAGATCCGGATCATCCCGGAGTCGTGCGGGGCGGACACGACCGTGTCGCCGCGCACGTAGCTGTCGTACTGCTGGGTGACCCAGGTCGGGTCGCCGATGCCGGGCGCGCCCAGCACCTTCAGGAGCTGTTCGCGCAGTTCGGCGTCGCCCTCGGGGCGGGCCAGCTTCGCGGCGTCGTCGGCCTGGAGGGCGTCCTGGGACTCCGGGCGGGCGTAGGGGCGTTCGTAGACCGGGCCCTCGTCGGAGGCGGTCCGCGGCGGCATGTCCACCACGGTCTCGCCGTGCCAGGTCATCACCAGGCGGCCGCCGCGCTCGGCCTCCTCGGGGGTCACCTCGGTGACCTCGCCGATCTCGGCGGCGAGGATGCCCCACTTGTCGCAGACCGCGAGGAAGTCGGCCATCTTGGCGGGCTCGACGATCGCCATCATGCGCTCCTGCGACTCACTCATGAGGATTTCCTCGGGGGTGAGCCGGTGGTCGCGCAGCGGGACCCGGTCCAGCTGGATGTTCATGCCGCCGGTACCGCCCGCGGCGAGCTCGGTGGTGGCGCAGGAGACACCCGCCGCCCCGAGGTCCTGGATACCGACGACCATGTCCTTGGCGTACAGCTCCAGGCTGCACTCGATGAGCAGCTTCTCCATGAACGGGTCGCCGACCTGGACGCTGGGCCGCTTGGACTCCAACTCGTCGTCGAAGGAGGCGCTGGCCAGGACGGAGGCGCCGCCGATGCCGTCGGGGCCGGTGGTGGAACCGAACAGGACCACCTTGTTGCCCGGGCCGGGGGCCTGGGCGAGCTTGATGTCCTCGTGCTTGAGCACACCGATGCACAGGGCGTTGACCAGCGGGTTGCCGAGATAGCTCTGATCGAAGCCGATCTCGCCGCCGATGTTGGGCAGGCCGAGGCAGTTGCCGTAGAAGGAGATGCCGGAGGTCACCCCGGGCAGCATCCGCTTGGTGTCGTCGGCGTCGGCGGGGCCGAAGCGCAGCGCGTCCATCACGGCCACGGGGCGGGCGCCCATGGTGAGGATGTCGCGGACGATGCCGCCCACGCCGGTGGCCGCGCCCTGGTGGGGCTCGACGAAGGACGGGCTGTTGTGCGACTCGATCTTGAACGTGACCGCGTTCCCGTCGCCGACGTCCACGACGCCCGCGTTCTCGCCCATGCCCACGAGCAGGGCGTCGTTCTCCGGAGCCTTCTCACCGAACTGGCGCAGGTGCACCTTGGAGGACTTGTAGGAGCAGTGCTCGCTCCACATCACCGAGTAGATGGCCAGCTCGGCGGCGGTGGGACGGCGGCCCAGGATCTCACGGACCCGGTCGTACTCGTCCTTGGGCATGCCCAGTTCGGCGTACGGCTGGGGTGTGTCCGGACTGTCGGTCGCGTTGGCGACGGTGTCGAGACCGGGTGCTTCAGACATGCGGTGGTTCCGTTCGGGTGTCGCGGAGTTGCGCGGAGGTGGGTCAGGCCGAGCCTTGGCTGTGTCCGCCGCCCGGCACCGGATCAGTAGGCGGGCATGCCCGCGTTGCCGAGCATCAGCACCGGCAGGGCGCCGGCGGACGGGGCGGTGGAGTCGGCCACCAGGGTCGTGCCGTCGGTGAGGACGGAGTCCACGAGGGCGATCTCGTCCTCGGACTCGGTGCCCGGCGGCAGTTCCTGGCGCCAGCCGTTGTCCAGCAGGTGTTCGTACACCGTCTGGACACTCTCCTCGGCGTCGTCGTCGAGCTCTTGGCCGTCCTCACCCGCGATGACGATCAGCCGGAAGCACTGGCCCTGGGGGTCGCAGTGCGCCTCGTCCTGGTCCACGTACGTGAACCCGGACGGGGGCCGACCCAGCGAGCCGACCTCGGGCGGGGGGTCGGGCTGGGCGCCCTGCTGCCCCTGCCCGGGCTGGCCCGGTTGGCCCTGCTGCCCCTGGCCACCGCCGGGAGCGGCGGTGGTGGGTGCGTTGAACGACTGGAAGAGGCCGACGGCCCCGGAAACCACGAGGCCGACCACGACCAGACCCACCAGTACGTACAGCATTCGCCGGGAGCGCAGCAGCGCCATCATCGCGAGGATCGTCCCCCTGTCGGGTGCGTCGGTCCGGTGTCGGCCGAACCGGTGTGCGTCGGGCCGCCGGGTTCGCGGCCGGTGTCGGTCAGGCGGGGGCCGGGGCCCCGGCCGAGAGGTGGCTGAGGATCGAGGTGAAGAAGCCCAGGCCCTCGGTGGAGGGTCCGGTCAGCGCTTCGACGGCGTGCTCGGGGTGCGGCATCAGCCCGACCACGTTGCCGTGCTCGTTGGTGATACCGGCGATGTCGCGACGCGAGCCGTTGGGGTTGCCCCCGACGTAGCGGGCGATGACCCGGCCCTCGGACTCCAGCTGGTCCAGGGTCTCCTCGTCGGCGACGTAGCTGCCCTCGCCGCTCTTGAGGACGACCAGGATCTCCTGGCCCTCGGTGTAGTCGGCGGTCCACGCGGTCCGGGTGTTCTCCATCCGCAGCACCTGGTCGCGGTTGACGAACCGCAGTGAGGAGTTGCGGGTGAGGGCACCGGGGAGCAGGTGGCTCTCGCACAGGATCTGGAAGCCGTTGCAGATGCCCAGGACCGGCAGGGCGCCCGAACGCGCCGCCGGGACCAGCTCGGACATCAGCGGGGCGAACCGGGCGATGGCACCGCAGCGGAGGTAGTCCCCGTAGGAGAAGCCGCCGGGCAGCACCACGGCGTCGACCCCCTTGAGGTCGGCGTCCGCGTGCCAGAGCGCGACGGGTTCGGCACCGGCGAGGGAGACCGCGCGCGCGGCGTCCTTGTCGTCGAGGGAGCCTGGGAAGGTGACGACGCCCACACGGGCTGTCATGAGCACACTCCGGGATTGTTGTCCTACGGGGAGAAGGCGGTGCCTGACCCCGTCACGGGGACGGCGCTCCGTTACCCGCAGCGTACCCGCTCACCTGTGCTCGGGTACGACGGTCACCCCCTCCCGGGGGCGCCGGACTGTGTGATCCTCCCAGGGAAACCCCGCCGGGAGGGGGTGCGGGTGTGTGACTCGACAGGTCGCGTGGTGTGCGTCACGGGGACCGCACGGGCCGCGGAGGGGTGTGCCCCGGACGGTGCACGGGGACGGTGCGGAGCCCCATCGCAGAGTCGTCGCAGAGCCGGTGCGGGCCCACGCCACGCCCCGCGGGGACGGTCCACGGGGTGCGGTGGGTCGGGTCTACAGGAGCGCGAACCGCGCCGCCGGGTCACTTCGGGACAGGGCGTCTCCACTGGCGGGATCGCAGGCGGTGAGGCGTTTGCGCAGGATGACGGTGGTTCGGGGTTCACCGCTGAAGTCGACCTCGTCCATGAGGTAGCGCATCAGCAAAATGCCCCTGCCCGATTCTGCTTCCAGGCCCGGGAGGGGCGTGTGTTCCGAGGTGAACCTCTGGACGAGCGCCGCTGTGTCGGGAGCTCGCCCGGTATGGGAGATCTGGAGCTCGCACCAGCCGGGGGCGAGCTCCACCTCGACCTCGTAGTCAGGGGAGGGCCCCCCGTGTTCGACGGCGTTGGCGCAGGCTTCGGAGGCGGCCAGAAGGATGTCGTCGACGCACTCCCGGCACAGGCCGGAGCGGCTCAGAAGCGCGCCGAGGATGTCGCGTACGACGGCGACCGTGTACGCCTGTCTGGGGAGGGAGATCGAGAAAACGGTGTCCATCCGTGTACCTCTCGTGCTCCGTATCGGTGACCAGCTCGGCACGTTAGGAACCCTTCCCGAGGCCGCCGCCGGTAAAACGAACAGCCGCGCCCTCAAGGGACGCGGCTGTTGAAGCCGGACACTTCCGGCACTACGGGCACCGGAGATTCGGTTGGCGCCGTCCGTTACCCGGACCGGACACGGTTCCCGCCCGTGACGGCAGGGGCTGCCGGGCTTCGGGCGGGGCTGTGTTTCGAGTACGGCTGTGCGGGGCAGGGCGAGCCGTACAGGCCGAATCGGTCAGGCTGGGCGGGCCGAGCCCGGCGGGCCGGACGGATCAGGCCGGACGGACCTCGAAGTCCTCGATCACGGTGTTCGCGAGCAGGGTCTCGGCCAGGCGGCGGACGTCGGCGAGCTTGGCCTCGTCCACCTCGCCCTCGACCTCGACCTCGAAGCGCTTGCCCTGGCGGACCTGGTCGATCCCCTCGAAACCGAGGCGGGAGCAGGCACCGGCGATGGCCTGGCCCTGGGGGTCCAGGATCTCGGGCTTGAGCATGACGTCAACCACGACGCGGGCCACAGGTCCTCCACAGGAAAAAATGGGTATGCCACTGCTCCGCCGTTCGAAGGGCGCCTCGTCGGGACGCGCCTGGCGGGCGTCGCCAGCGTATGACACCCGAGGACGCGGACGTGTCCCGGCCACCTGCCACGCAGGGCTTTTACCGCATCCTTAACGGGACTGGCGATGGTTTCGGTACGTTCGTGACCCGTATCACTGCAATTGATGTCATCATTAGGAGCGTGTTGCTGCGTCTAACAGTGTGGAAGTGATCGTTCGGTCGTCCCTAGGGGGAATCTTGACGACTCTCGAAAAGGATCAGACCTCCACGGCCGGTGTGACCCGCGACGAGGACCAGACACTGGACTTCGCCACCGCGGTGACGCCGTTCGCAGACCAGCTCTACCCGACGGCCCTGCGGATGACCCGCAATCCGGCCGACGCAGAAGACCTCGTTCAGGAGACGTTCGCCAAGGCCTTCGCCAATTTCCACCAGTTCCGGGCCGGTACCAATCTGCGGGCCTGGCTGTACCGGATCTTGACCAACACCTTTATCAACAGTTACCGCAAGAAGCAGCGGGAACCGCGTCAGGAGACCACTGACGAGATCAAGGACTGGCAGCTCGCCGCCGCCGAGACGCACACGTCGTCCGGTATGCGCTCGGCCGAGACCGAGGTCCTGGACCACCTGCCCGACTCCGACATCAAGCAGGCCCTGGCCCGCTTGCCGGAGGAGTTCCAGGAGGTCATCTACCTCGTGGACATCGAGGGCTACGCCTACAAGGAGGTCGCCGCCCGGATGGGTACGCCTCTGGGCACGGTGATGTCCCGACTGCACCGCGCGCGCCGCCAGCTGCGCGAGATGCTCGCCGACTACGGCCGCGAGCGCGGAATGCGCGTGCCCACGCCCAAGGCCCGGGACGCGTCCGAATAACCGGACACAGTTGGCAGTAACAGGACGAACGCGGGCCCCGCAGCGGGTTCCCGGAAGTCTCCGGAGAGCGGTTTCACACCGCCCGGAGCGAACTGACCGAAAGCGCCCGAAGAAGCGGCGAGAAGTGCGCCACAGGCCTCCCGAAACCTTGGGAGGCGCGTAGGTGGGAAAGCGCATCACACCGCCTGTCCGGGCGACTCATGGAATTCTCACGGAAAACGCACCGACGGTGACTCAGGGTCGATGTCGGTGCCTTTGCCGTGTCCGAAACCAGGCCTGTCTCAGCCCGTTTGCGTTTGTGCGTCCGGGGCCGACCCGGGGCCCTGCGCCGATTCCGGCTCCGGGGTTTGCGGTGCCGGGGTGCGGGGCGGTCCCGTGTGCCGGGTGCGGAACCACACCACGGCCGTGATCGCTATGAGCAGCACACAGGGAAGCAGCATGACCGGCGAACCGACACCGGCCGAGCGGTCCATCCCCTCAGCGAGGTCGGTGTGCGTGGCGAGCACGAGCAGGAAGGCGACCGTGTTGTTCACCGCGTGGATGACCACCGCCAGCTCCAGGCCGCCGGTCCGCCACGAGATGAGCGCCAGGGTGGCGCCGAAGACGAAGTAGTACAGGTTCAGCCACGGGTCGAACGCCGCGTGCGCCACCATGAACAGCAGGCTCGACACCACGACGCCCAGGATGAGCGCCGCACGCGGCCCGCGGCCCCAGCTCGCGGCCACCCGGAAGGCCAGCCCGCGGAAGCCGTACTCCTCACCGGCCGACTGCAGCGGAGCCAGCAGCATCACCACGGCGAACATGAGCACGAGGTCGGTGTACAGCCAGTCCGTCTGCTCGTAGGGCGCCAGGAAGGTGAAGACGGTCATGTAGACCACCCAGATCGGCAGGATGATCATGAGCGACCGGCCGAACACCTCCGGGCGGAAGAGCGAGCGGACCGAGTGCAGGGAAGCGCCCCTCACTCCGTAGAGCCACCGCTGGATGAGCATGCTCCACGGCAGCAGCATGGCCAGTCCGAGCAGGCCCGCCGCCTGGTTCACGGGGGTGATCTCGAACTCGCCCTCGAACATGTTGCCCCGGCCCATCAGCGCGTCGATCGCGAAGCCGATGATCGTGAACCCGAACGCGAAGACGAGCATCCCGCCCATGAGCAGGACGAGCGCGGCGATGCCCCGCCAGATCTGCCGCTTCTCCCCGGTGAGGACCTGGTGGTACTCCCGGCCGGGAGGCACCGGACGCGGCCCCCGACGCTTCTGCGGAACGGGTGGGACCGGCGGCGGAGCCATCGGCGGGGTCTGCACGTTCGTCGGGGGCGTGGCTGGTGGTCGCTGCTCTTCGTGGTTCATGCCTCGAACCTAACTTCGGTGAAGGCGGGCTCGGGAGTCCCCGGAATCACCGGTTCGCGCTGTGTTTCACCCGGCCCCACCGATGACAGATGTCATCCGCCATCGCCCCACTGTCTGAGACCGTCCTCCGCCACAGTTGTCGGAGAGGGTTTCGTTGCCAGTAGTACCCCTGTCGACCTGTGCGGAGGTCGAGAGCTGACGCAGGTTGCTCACTAGGTTGCTCACATCGCTAGTGAGCAGCCTAGTGAGCAGCCTAGTGAGCAGCCCGGCCTCGAACTCAGTAGGCTCGAGAAGTGGATAGTGATGAGCTCTTGGCGCTGGTGCAGAATCTGCGACGCTTCGGAGGGGACCTCGCCGATGTCGAGGTGAAGAGAGCGCACGGCAAACTCCCCAAGTCCACACATGAGACACTCTCTGCCTTCGCGAACAAGGAAGGCGGCGTTCTGATCCTCGGCCTGGACGAGAAGAACGGGTTCGAAGCCGTCGGGGTGAAGGACGTCGCCAAGCTCGTCGCCGATCTCGGGTCACTGTGTTCGGAGTTCGAGCCTCCGATCCGTGCTTCCATCAGGCCTCGCCGCTTCGAGTCGGCGGACCTGATCGTCGCGGAGATTCCCGAGACCCTTCCAGCGGACAAGCCTTGTCACTTCAAGGCCATGGGGATCTACCAGGGCAGCTTCATTCGCGTTGGCGATGGTGATCGCCGCATGACCCAATACGAGATCCTCGGCTTGCTCGCCTCGAAGGGGCAACCGAAGGAGGACCTCGAACCGGTCCCCGGGACCTCGGTGGACGACCTTGATCCGCACCTCGCGGATGCCTACCTGTCCCGACTGCGCAGGAATCGGCCCTACCGGTACGCGGAGTCGAGCGACCACGAAGCCCTCACTCGGACTCGGGTTCTCGTCAGGGACCCGGGCGGACGGGAGGCGCTTTCCCTGGGTGGGCTGCTCGCACTCGGAGAGTACCCCCAGGAGTACTTTCCCCAACTCATGATGAGCTTCGTGCACTATCCGGAGAGCGCTGGCGGTTCCTTGCGGAGCGGTGAGCGTTTTCTGGACAATGTGGCGCTCGAAGGCCCTATCCCGGTGATGGTGCGAGATGCTCTGCGCGTACTGAAACGCAACATGAAGCGACGCGCCGTGATCCACGGTGTCGGGAGGTCGGACGTCTGGGAATACCCGGAAGTCGCTCTGCGAGAAGCGGTCGTCAACGCCCTGGTCCACCGTGATCTCGCCGGTCATGCCCGTGGAACACAGGTTCAAGTGGCGATGTACCCGGACCGGCTCATCATCCAGAACCCGGGCGGGCTCTTCGGCGGGGTCACGGTTGAAAGCCTGACGGACCATCCGCCGTCCTCCTCGCGTAACTCGATTCTGATGAACATCCTCCAGGACGTTCCTATCCCGGAAACCGACCAGAGTGTCTGCGAGAAACGCGGATCCGGCATTCAGGACATGTTGCAGGCGCTGCGGTCATCGCAGATGAGCCCACCGACCTTCACGGACCGGCTGGCGTCGTTCAAGGTCGAGTTCCCCAACCACACGCTCTTGGAGGAGGACACGGTCGGATGGATCAACTCCCTCAACGAGCAGGGGTTGACGGACAGCCAATGTGTCGCCTTGGCCCTGCTGAGGTCCGGAGAGGCTCTGACCAACCCGCGCTACCGGGCGGCCACGGGGGTGGACTCTCGCGTGGCGACCGCTGAACTCCAGGACCTCGTGGCTCGTGAACTCGCGGTACAGGAGGGGGTGCGTCGTTCGTCGCGCTATCGCGTCCATCCCGACCTCGACAGGGACACGGATACGACCCTCGTGCCAGTGGAGCGGCCGCCCCGGAGCAGGAAGGACCGCACGGACGAGATCCTCGCGGCTCTGGACGGTAGGGCACTGAGCCGTGCGGAGATCGAAGCCCGTACGGGCTTGGCCCGACCGACGGTCCTGCGGTGGTTGAACAAACTGAAGAAGGTCGGCCTGGTGGAGGCGTTCGGAGAAAACCGTAACGAGCTTCGTTACCGCCGGACTGGACAACAACGGCTCGACGAGGACGCGGGCGGAGGGGCCGACTCGCGTTGAACCGCCAGAGGACGAGACTCGCCCGTGAGGGCCCGTTGGATCCGCCGCCATCGGACTCCACCGCAATGCTGAGGACCCTACGTCAGTCGAGGTCGCTTTCCGTTGCGCTGGCCAACAGGTGGGTTCCGTCATGGACGCGGATGGAGGGGCCGCTGCCGGACAGCGCGTCGGCGATGCGGATCTCCTGGTCTTCGGGTGCGGCGCGGATCGCCTCTTCGGGTTCAAGCCAGGCCACGGACAGCGCTTCGTCGCTGGGTCGGGCCTGGCCGCCGATCGGTTCGCACAGCAGACCCAGGGAGACTACGCCCAGCTTCATGTTTTGTAGACCCAGGGAGGCTGCTCCTGGGAGTGCGGGGGACGTCTCCCGTATGCCTGGGTGAGATCCGGTAGTCAGTCTGGGACAGGAAAGCGGTAGTCGAAGACGGCCATGTCGGCACGGATCAGGAACTGCGCCACATCGAGTGGACCGTCTTCGGTGTGGTAGGTCCGGATCACCTCGAACACCGGGGTGCCCGGAGGAATGCGCAGCCGACTGGCCTCCGGACCGGTGGGCATCCGCGCCCCGATCTCCTCCTGGACCTCCCGCACGGGACTCACGCGATCGATGTCGGCGATGTGTCCTCCTGGCCCCTCGCCGTCCACCATTTCGGGGTTCCGCTCGGCGGTGGCGAGGCTGAAGTAGCTGTCCGCGGACTGGTTGATGGTCCCGTCGAGCTTCGTGACGCGCCTGCGCACCAAGACGAGATCATCATCCGAGACGTCCGGCAGCCGCTCCACCACGAAGGGCGGGGCGGGGACCTGCGCTGTCTCGGTCTCCTGTTCGACCTTCTGCCCCTGCCCTGCACCCTCTGCCCGAAGCACGCTCTGCGGTTCGGGGCCGCCCCATATGGATCGGCTGTAGCGCTGGAGCCCGTAGCGTCGCACCCTCTTCGGCTCGCGGACGTAGGTGCCGCTGCCTTTCTTGCTGGTCAGAAGCCCTTCTTGGCGAAGGAGGTCGATCGAGCCTCGGGCCACAATCACGCTGACTTCATAACTCTCGGCGAGTTCGTGGAGTGTGGGGAGTTTGTCCCCGGGGGCGAGGTCACCCCGGCGGATTTGGTTGCGCAGGTTATCGGCGATGCGTACCTGAAGGGGGCGCGCGTCGGTCGTCTCGTCGCTCATGGCGCTCACCCTAGTGCCACGCATGTTTGTATGTGAGCTTTTTCTTTCATGCATAGGAACCTCAGCGCAGGCAGCACCACTCCTGGGGTCCGGCACAGGTCAGGTCGTCACGGGGCGAGCCCAAAGGTTCTCCGCGGCACCGTGGGTGCTTCGCTACCCGAGATCGTCCTCGGCGGTACTGGTCAGCAGGTGGGTTCCGTCGTGGACGCGGATGAAGGGGCCGTCGTCGGACAGGGCATCGGCGATGCGGATCCCCCGGGCTTCGGGTGCGGCGTGGATCGCTTCTTCGGGTTCAAGCCAGGCCACGGACAGCGCTTCGTCGCTGGGTCGGGCCTGGCCGCCGATCGGTTCGCACAGCAGACCCAGGGAGACCACGCCGAGCTTCATGTTCTTGTAGACCCCGGTCAGCCGTAGTGGCCGGACTTCGACCCCGGTCTCTTCCCGCACCTCACGAACCGCGCACTGCTCGGGGGTCTCCGCGAGCTCCAGGACACCGCCCGGTGGGACCCACCGCTCGTCGTCAGCGCGCTGGATGACCAGGACCTTCCCGTCCTCGGGGCGCACCACGATCGCGCTGACACTGACACTGTGCAGAACGCCCTCGTTCATCGCGACTGCTCCCAGGTGTAGGTGAGGCGCCAGCGCAGTGCGGCGAGGACGTTCAAGCAGGCTTCGACCGGCCGGTCCTCGGTGTCGAAAGCAGTGCGCATGACCTGGAAGACGGGTTGCCCCTGGGCGATGTCGAGGAAGGCGGACTCCTCTGCGGTCGCTCCACGTACTTCGATGTCCTCGGAGAAGCGGACCGGCCCGAAACCACGTTGGGCCAGCCGCTCGTACATGCCGCTCGGCCCGGTGTCGGGCATGGCGATCTCGGTGCCGCCAGCGACCTGCATAGGGATGTGGGAGATGGCGAGCTGAACGGGTTTCTCGTCGGCGAACATGTGCCGCTTGCGCACAAGCACCGTGTCCTCAGGGGCGATCCGGAGGGCCTCGGCGATCTCTTCGCTGGGCGCTTCCTCTCCCCAACGGACGAGCTCGGTGCGGGGTGCCAGTCCCGCCTCGGTGAGCTCTTCGGCGTAGGAACTGCGGCTGTGCGAGGAGCGGTAGTCACGGTCGATCCTCCGAACACGTTTGACGGTCGGGACATCCAGGACGACGGATCCCCGGCCGTGCTCGGTCCGGACCCACCCCTCGGCCTGGAGCATGGACACCGCCCGACTGATGGAGCTCTGGTTGAGCCCGTACTCCCGAGCGAGGTCCGGCTGGCTGGGCAGTGTGCTGCCCGGCGCGTAGTCACCCCTCCGGATGGCGTCGCGCAGCAGCGCGGCCACCTGTTTGTACCGCGCGCGAGGCGGTTCGAGGGTGCTCATCCAGCGTGCCCCTTCCGGCATTACGTGTACTCGCGTCCCACCGTAGCGCCGGGGCGTACCTGACCCCTCCTGCCTGGCGGAGCAAGATCTTGGCGAACTTATTGCATATGTGTTGACGATTATGCCATAAGTTTCTATCGTTGCGTAAACCGGCAGTGACGCTGGGCTCCAGCGCACTCCGGTGGCATGAGAAACCCCGGCGGGTGTAGCACCACCCCCGGGGCCAGGCCGACAACCAACGCTTTGAACAGGAGTTGCCGACGTGTCCATTCTCCCTCAGATGCCCACTCCCGCCTACCCGGGGCGGCGCTGGGAAGCGCGCCAGTACCCCGGAACGCCCTCCACCTGCCCCCGCTTCCGGGCGGAGCTCCGCTCTGACCTCGCATCC
This sequence comes from Nocardiopsis exhalans, assembly GCF_024134545.1. GTDB lineage: Bacteria > Actinomycetota > Actinomycetes > Streptosporangiales > Streptosporangiaceae > Nocardiopsis > Nocardiopsis exhalans. The sequence goes on along the minus strand of NZ_CP099837.1, from coordinate 7,378,380 downwards.
CTCGCCGGGGTTCCCCGCCACATCCGCGAGGACGTCGAGCTCTGCGCGAGCGAGGCCTTCGCCAACGCCGTGACCCATACCCGATCACAGCGCTCCGGCGGCACCGTCATCCGGATGCTCTCCACGCCCATCGTGATGGGCCGCGAGACCACCCTGCGTCTTTCGATCATCGACGACGGACCCCTGGACACCCGCCCGATGTTCCCGCCCGAGCGGCGATCGGCGGCGGATTGGGAGCAGGCCGAGTCCGGGCGCGGCCTCCAGCTCATCCACCAGCTCGCCAACGAGTGGGGCACCCAGCGCTGGGCTGACCCCGACTCGCTGAGTGTGCTGGGCGCGGTGCTCTGGGCCGAGTTCGCCTACCCCACCGCCTCCGAGACCACCTGTGTCTGCGGAGGCGCCCGATGAGCACCGAGACCGTACCCCTCGACCTCCGCCGAGTCCTGGACGCTCCCCGAGGCCGACGCTTCAGCCGTCCCATCCTCCGTCCCGGAATCCGCCCGGAAGTGCATTCCTCTGGCGGCCGTGTGCCCGAATCGCTTCCGCCGCTGGTCTCCCTGGGGCGCACCCCGAGGGAGCGCGAAATCCTCGCGCGGATGCCCGACACCCCCGGACTGCGCCGCCGCTTCGCCCAAGGGGACCCGCCCGCGTGGCTGCGAAGGGCCGAGGCCTCCGAATCCTGCTGGCGTCAGGACGACGTTCCCGATCGCACCCCCGCCCCGAAACCGGCACGCGAGCCCGCCGAGGAAGCCGAGCCCGAACGCCCGGTGTCGATCCCCCGCCCGCGCAGGGAGCGGGTGCCGCCCCCGCCGCTCCCGCGTAGGTCGGACCGCCCGCGCCGTCCCGCTGGCCACCGCAAGCCCCGCCGCCGAATCGACCTTCTCCTGACCGGCTACGCCCTGGCCGTCACGGCCGGAGCGATGGGCCAGAACCTGGTCGCCCTGCTGGGCTGATCCGCCACAACCCACCCGAACGGCCGCACCGGAACGCGGGGCCCGGTGCGGCCCGGGGGTTATCGGTGTCGGTCAGCAACGTGTCCGCGACGTGGTCACGCAACGACGAGTAGATGGCCACATGCGGTCATATTCTCAGATTGGACAAGCTTGTTGGAATAATCTTCCAGGCAAGCCCTCTCGAAAGGAGACGCTTTTGAAGCTCACGAAGATCAGTGACGGGTGCGAGAACAAGAGCTGCCCGGCTGTCTATGAGACCGACCGTGGAACCTTCGTCGTCCAGGGTTATGTCATCTCTGATCCACAGGCCCTGAAACAACTGGGCCTACCAGTCGGGGAGAGTGCGGTCGAGGTGCCCGCCGACCTGTTGAAGGGCAACCATGTCGTCGCTGAGTGATGCCGGTTTCGACGATCTGTTCGACGAAGCCGCCAAGAGCGTGTTCCGGCTGGAGACCCTGCCCGTCTACAACCCGGTGTCCGAAGCGGCGAAGCTAGCCGCTTACCTGGCCGGAGACCCCTGCCCCAGGGTGGGTGTGACCACCCCTTACATGCGCGAGGTGACGGAGCAGACCCGGCAGGGCATCCGTCGTTTCCGCGTGCACGTGGTTCACAGTCCTTTGAACGACTACCTCCGTTACGAGATGGAGTGGGGATACGTCTTCAACTCCCAGGCGGGGGAGGAGATCTTCATCCTCGACACCGCAGAGAAGGGCCGCCCCGACGGTCTCGTCGACGAGGACTTCTGGTTCTTCGACGACACCCACGTGGTGCGCATGAACTACCGGGACGATGGCGAGTACCTCGGCAAAGAGCTGGTGGACGTGCCTGACCTGGAGCACTACCGAGCCCAGCGTGACCTGGCCATGGCGCAGGCCGTACCCTTCAACGAGTATTGGAGAGCGCATCCGCAGTATCACCGGGGCTGATGGACACACCTGCATCGTTCGAACGTGACCGTGCGGAGCTGGCCGAAGAGATTCGGCAGCTTCGTGCGGCTTCCGGTATGTCCGGGGTGGTCGTCGCCGAGCGGCTCGGGTGGAGCCAGTCCAAGGTCTCCAAGCTCGAAACCGGCAGAGCAACCCCCTCCTTGGAGGATGTGCGGAAGCTGGTCGCCCTGTACGGGGTGGGCCAGGAGAAGCGCGACGCCCTCGAAACGTCGACCTCGGAGCTGAACGACCGCTACCGATCTCTGCGTATGTTGCGTAAGCGTGGTCTCGAGCAAGAGCAGCAGGGCATCAAGCGTGTGGAGTCCTCCACAACCCTTCTGCGGGTCTTCGAGCCGAGCACTGTTCCGGGGCTGCTGCAAACGGCTGAGTACGCACGTGCGGTGTTCAGCCGCCCTCTCACCGGCGCCGGTGTCGACGTTCCAGGGGCTGTGGCCGCCAGGATCGATCGGCAGTCGGTGCTTTTCCGGCCTGAGCGTAGGTTCCACTTCGTCATCACGGAGGCCGCTCTTCGCTGGCGTATGGGTGGCTCCTCGACGATGACGGCCCAGATGGACCGTCTGGCCAACCTCTCGACACTCTCGAATGTGCGTCTGGGTCTGCTGCCCTGGCGGGTCGAAGTCTCCGAGTTCCCCAACAACGGTTTCGACATCCGAGATGATCGGGAGGTCGCTGTAGAGAACTTCACGACGCATCGGGTCCTCACGGATCCCAGGGACGTCGACTTCCACCTGCGCATGTTCCAGCTGTTCGCCGATGCCGCGATCTACGACGACGAGGCGCGCACCTTCCTCGCGGACCTGGTCCGCGAGCACGCCTGACGTCTCGTCATCTGGTTCCCGTCCCACCCGCCACGAGAGGACATCCTTTTATTCCTTGACCTATGTAGTTTCTAGGAATAGTCTTGCTCATGCTCGAAGGTAGCCCGTCCTCTCGGACTCTCAGGGAGTGAACATGCAGGAAGAACAGGTGTACGAGCCCCCGGTGCTGATTGACCTCGGCGACGCTCGTGAGCTCATCCTCGGCAACGGGTCGCAGGACACGGCGGACCTCAACACCTCCCGCTACTACTGACCGAAACCGTGCCGCCCCACCCTTCGGGGCGGCACGCCCGTGGGGAGGCGATCCTGTGGCGGTGACAAGGTACTTCGCCGGTTCCAGCGCGCGGCGATCCGGCGCGGCCCCGGATCCTCGGGTGCGGCTACTCGGGGTGTGGCCCAAGCCCTTGATCAGACACACGGTCGCGCATGGTCGCTCCGCCCTTCTCCTGGGCGAGTGCCTGGCGACCGACGAAGAGCTCCGAGAAGCCCTTTCCCATGGCGGATCGTTGTGCGAGGCGGCGGGTAGCGCGGCCTCACTCAGCGGTTCCTACTGCGCGATCGTTTCCCAGGACGGGCAGACGGCCCTCGCCACGGACCTGGCCGGACTGCACCGCCTGTGGTACCGGGAAGGCTCGGAAGGCATCGAGTTCGCGTCCACACCGCTGGCCCTCGTTCGCGGTTCCACCGCCGACCTGGATCCGGACGCTCTCGCCGCACGGCTCTTCTGCTCGGATTTCCACACCGGCCTCCCGGGAGGCTCCCTTCACAAACGAGCCACCGAGGTACCACCGGATCGGGTTCTGCTCCTGAACGGGGCAAGCGTGTCCCTCGCTCCCCGAAACCCGGCGTGGAACCGGACATTGTTCCGGGAGGGGGCGGAGGCGCTCCGCGAGGCCTTGGAAACCGGTGTGCGCGCACGGGTCAGCGGAGCGAACACGGTGACCGCGGACCTTTCCGGAGGGATGGACTCGTCCACGCTCGCGCTGTTGGCCGCACGTTACCGGGACGAACCACTGCCAGCGCTGACCTATACGGACCCGTTCGCGGTCAACGACGATGACGCCGATTACGCGGCGCTACTCGCCTCCAGAGCATCAGGGTTGGCGCAGGTCATCGTGAAGGGGGACGCGGCGTCCCTACCCTTCACCGGCATGGACGACGTTCCGCTCACCGATCATCCGAGCCTGGACACGGTGATCTTCGCGCGCGATCGCGTCCGTCTGCTGCCGGCGTCCGGAGCCTCCCCGCACCTGGTCGGGGACGGCGGGGACGCGGTGCTGGGAGCCCCGCTCACCTACCTCACGGCCCTGACCCGTAGGAGCGGTCTGCCGCGGTTGGTCCAGGAGACCCGCGGCTGGGCGAGGTTGAGGCACCGGCCGGTACACCGGATCATGCGTTCCGTCTGGAGGGCCTCCCGCACGACCTACGCCGAAACGCTCACGGCCCTCGCCGCACGGCTGGAAGGGCTCCCTTCGAACGGTTTCCGGGGCAATGCCCCTCGGGTCGAACGCAATATCGTCTGGGCCCACCTCGGGCCGTCCGCTCCGTGGGGCACCTCAAGAGCCCGTGCCACCGTGGCGGAACGACTCCGCCACGCGGCGGAAAGCGTGGACGATGCCCACGGGGTCGACGCGCACGCGCTGCGCATGCTGCGTCGGCACGCCGCGGACACCCGGTTGTTCGCGGACATCGCCGCCCATTCGGACGTGCGGGTGGCCGCACCCTTCTTCGACAACCAGGTCGTCGCGGCCTGCCTGTCGGTCCCCGCCGTGGAACGAGCCTCGGTCTTCCAGGCCAAGCCGTTGCTGAAGGCCGCGTTCGCCGAACATCTACTCGCCGAACTGTACGAACGCCGAACCAAAGGCGACTACGGGGCGTGTGAGTACCACGGGGTTCGCCGCAACGCCGCTCGGCTGCGCAGTCTGGTGGAGGACTCGCGCCTGGCGGATCTGGGCATCCTCGAACCCCACCTGATCAAGGCTGAACTGGAACGGGCCATCAGCGGCGGATACGCGGCGATGGCCGCAATCGCCGAAGTCGTGTCCGCCGAGGTGTGGTTGCGCGGGCTCGACCGCGCTCTGGCCCTTCCCGCGGAGCGCTCCGTCGTCCTGGAAGGAGAGCGATGACCGGACTCGGCCCCGCCCCCGGTGTCCGACAGGCGAGCACCGAGCACGGCGCGATGCTGCTGGACCTGTCTTCGGGCAGGTTCTTCGGGCTGAACCCCACCGCTGCGGCGATATGGCGCTCCCTCAGCCAAGGTGTGTCCCCAGAGGACACGGCGACACGGTTGGCCGACCAACTGAGGGTCTCGGAAGACCGTCTACTCGAGGACACCCGGTCCCTTCGCGCGGCGTTGTGCGAGCGCGGCCTGCTGCGTGAGGAGAGCACTCCTTGAGTTCGCATATGGCCCTTCCCCCGCCGCCCTCCGCGCTCCCACGACTGCGCTACCGCTGCGCCGGACTGTGCGGATTCGTCTTGGCCGTCCTCTTGCTGCGCCTACCCCTCGAACGCAGCGTGGCGCTCGTCGGCGCACTCCGGCGCTGGGCCGTGCGTTCCGCCACCGTTGGAGAAGCCGAGGTCCTCGTGACGGCGGTTCGCCGCGCCGCGCAATGGTTCCCCGGCCGTGCGGCCTGCCTGGAGAACTCCCTCGCGGCCGCGCTCGCCGCACTGCTGACACGGCGCTCCGTGGACTGGTGCATCGGGGCACGCCTGATGCCCTACGCGGCGCATGCCTGGATCGAGGTGGAGGGGGTCCCGGTCGGTGAGCCCTCCGAACCCGATCGCCCCTACCTGTTGTTGCAACGGACATGACCACCACTGGTGAAGGGAAACGATGGGCGACAAGACGAACGTGACCGCCGCGCTCGCGGCCGTCGACGAGGACTACTACACGCTTCGGCCGGACGGGAACCTCGTCACACAGAGCACAGCGGCCTCGGCCATCGCCGAGCTCCTGGAACGGCTGGACGTGTGGGCCGGAATGCGGGTGCTGGAGGTCGGCACCGGCTCGGGTTTCTCCGGTGCGCTGCTGAGCGAGCTCGTGGGACCGGCGGGTTCGGTGGTGTCGGTGGACGTGGTTGCGGAGCTCACCACCAGGGCGCGTGACCTGCACGAATCCCAAGGGCGAACCAACGTCGCCCTGATCACTGGCGACGGCGCGCTGGGTGCCCCGGGAAAGGGGGATTTCGATCGGGTCGTGGCCTGGACGACACCGAGCCTCCTTCCCCGGGCCTGGGTGGAACAAGCGGCGCCGGACGCCGTGATCGTCACCCCCGTCGAACTGGCACCGAGCGTGCGCAGCGCCGCGATCCTGCGCGCTCGTGTGGACCCCGAACTCGGCCCCGAAGGTGTGGAGCTCTTCGCGGGGCGCTACGTGGAGATGCACGATGTGGAGCTGGAGCAGTGGCTGGTCCCACCGCGTGGCGTCGACGCCCTGGTGCGCTCCGATGAGGGCCTGGACCTGTGGATCTCCGCGCCTTGGGTGGGCCGGGACGGCGAAGCCGCACGTGGCCTGCTCAAGGTGTTGGCCGACGAGGGCACTACGCGGGCCGGTGTGTTGGAAGCGGGGGAGTCGGCCGTGGACCTGACCGCCTACCTTTACGCCCGCCATCCCGAAGAGATCAGCGTGGTGGGCCTGGGCGGCCCTCTCTGGGGTGTGGGGTACGCGGACCCCGAAGGGGTGGCGGTGTTCACGGCCGCCGACACCGGCAGCGCTCTGCACAGCGGAGCTTCCGGGGCGCTGGAGCGTCTGAGCGTCTGGGTCGAGGACTGGCGTCAGACAGGTCGCCCCGGCTACCCCGACCTGAGCCCGGTGCTCACTCGCGAGGATGAGGGGTGGCGTGTACGCGCCGAACTCGCCGGAGACGAACGCGCATGAACAAACCTGAGCTCTGGCTGCACGGTGACCGGGCCGGTATCGGCCCGATCCGCTCCGACCTGCTGGAGGACTACTGGCGGTGGGAGCAGCGCATTTCCACCATCGTCGGGTACAACCGGCAGACTCCCCAGCAGATCGCGACCACCCGGGAGATCTACACCAGCGCCTACGAGTCCTCTTCCGAACGGCAGATCAAGTTCACCGTCTACGCCGTGGACGGTCCCGAACCGCTTCCGGTGGGCACAGCCATGCTCCTGCTCGATCTGGGACTGGATGTCGCCGAGTACACCGTGGCCATCGGAGCCTCCGAAGCCCGAGGCAAGGGGGTCGGTACCGAGGCGACCCTTCTGGTGCTGGACTACGCCTTCCACGTCACCGGATTGGAGTGCGTCTACCTGACCGTGCTGGAACCCAACGCCGGAGCGATCACCGCCTATGAGCGCGCGGGTTTCCGCTGTCAGGGGATGCGCCGCAACTCCAACAAGTGGCTGGGCCGTCGTGTCAACGAGATCCACATGGACGTCGTCCCCGCGGAGTTTCCCGGCCCTTCGCGGGTCAAGCAACAGTTCGGAGCCGACTCCTGATGACGCTGGCTGTGCTGAACCCGTGAATTCTTGTTGCACTTATTTCAGATGATTCTACGGAGGGGGCCGTGATGGCGCGAGCGAGCGTGTTGGGTGACTCCCCCACGATCGAACCTGACGCTGAAGACCGTTCCGCTGCCCAGCGGCTGCTTCAAGGGGTGGGCGAGGAGTCACAGCTGGCTCTGAAGCTCGCCGACGGGAGTGAGCTCCCCCTGTCCGAAGCGTTGGTCAAGGCACTACTGGCTCTGGCTGGTGAACTCTCAGTCGGACACGTGGTCCGGGTGTTGGCCGCCGAGACCACCCTGACCCCCGCGGAAACCGCGGAGGTGCTGGGCCTGTCCAGGCCCTTCGTCGTGCGCTTGCTGGATGAGGGAGCGATTCCGTCGGAGCACCTGCCTGGTAGCCGTCATCGGGTGGTTCGGCTAGAAGACGTTCTGGAGTTCCAGGCCAGGCGCGAGAGGCGCAGGGAAGGCAGACGGAAGATCGCCGATGCAGTCGAGTCCGCCGATCTCCCGTACTGAAAGAGCAAGTCACGCATGGCGTGATTCCCCGGCTCTCAGGCGAAGGAGACCTCAGCCCAAGACCAGTTCCTGGTTCATCGTGGACAGCTCATCGGCGGCTTTGCGGCTGCACTGGCTGTCTCTGCGCATGTAGTCCATGAGGGGCGCGGATTGCACCCGTCGATGGGTGCCGACCTTGCGATATTCGATCTCCTCCGCCTGCAGCAGGCCGATCAGATGAGTTCGAGAGGCGTTGAGTATGTCCGCTTCCTGCTGAGTCGCCAGTTCGGCGTGCTCCGGGACGATCGAGACCCCCGTCCAGCTGCCATGTGGGTGAGGACGCTGACCAGGAGCTCGACCGCGGCTCGCGGGAGCAACAGCTCCTCCCGGCTCTCCTCGACGGTCACAGGGACCGGGGTCAGTGCCTCTTGATGCTCGTCCAGGTAGCGGCGGATACGGGGTAGTGCGCTTTCGGCTGCTTCGATCTGCTTGGTATCCAGGTGCGAAGACAGCACAGTCATGTTCCCTCCTCGCTCGTTCAAGAGACAGACACCTCATCTACAGCCGAAGTATTCGCAATAAGCGAAGCAAACGCAGCAGAGGATTTCGTTTTTTTCGATTAGGGTAGGATGGCGTTATGGCAACGACACTGCGGGAACGAACAGTCCTTCCACCGGATGACCGGTCCGAGCTGGCCAGACTCGCTCGTGACCTGACTGACGACCGTCGGCCGCGCGCACGGCTCATCGGCCCGGACGGCTCGAAAATCGATGTCCCCGAGGAGCTCTACGGAGTCCTGCGCGACGTCGTGGCAGCGCTTTCTCAGGGGTTGGCGATCTCCATCGCTCCGCACAACACCATGCTGACCACGCAGGAGGCGGCTGATCTGCTCAGTATTTCCCGTCCTACCCTGGTCAGGCTCCTGAGCGAGGGCGAAATCCCCTTCAGCATGCGTGGACGGCATCGCCGAGTACTCCTCCGCGATGTCCTGGACTACCAGGAGCGCACTCGGCAGGAGCGGGAGCAGGTCCTGGACCAGATGGCGGTCGACGCCGAGGAAACGGGCCTGTACGACGTGACCTCCACCCCTGAGAGCACCAGGTGAGAGTGGCAGGCAGTGGCTTTTCCCGCCTTTCTCGACACCTGTGTGCTCTATCCCGCCTACCTGTGCGACACCCTCCTACGGCTCGCGGCCGCCGGAGCGTACCGGCCCTTGTGGTCTGCCGACGTCCTTGACGAGCTCGGCCGCAACGTCGTCAAGCGAGGTGTCGCAACGGACAAGGTCGAACGCAGGATCACCCAGATGAACCGCGCTTTTCCCGACGCTACGGTGCACGGCTACGAGACGCTGATCGACGGCATGAAGAACGATCCCAAGGACAGGCACGTCCTCGCTGGCGCTGTCCGGGCAAACGCCGAGGTCATTGTTACCTTCAACACGAAGGACTTCCCAGACGTAGCGCTCAAGCCCTACGACGTCCTGGCCGTGCACCCGGATGATTTTCTTCTTGATCAACTCGACCTCTATCCGGGACTGACGCTCGGTGTTCTGGAGAAGCAGGCTGCCTCCTACCGCCGCGAACCGACGACCGTCCCCGGGGTGCTCGCCTTGCTGGAACGAACCGGCGTACCCCAGTTCGCCGCTGAAGTTCGTCGACACCTGCGTTGAGCGCTCCGGAACACGGATTCGCAAGGCGGGGCGCCGACTCACACGGGCCGGGCCGTGCACATCCGGGGTTCCGGACAGGGCGCTATCTGCCTGTTGTGGACAAGTTGTCACAAAGTAGTTGGAAGTCCTTGTAAATGCTAGGAAGCCCTGGTATCTCAGCTGGTCACGCGTCCGGGAGCATGGGTCGCACAACGTAAAAGGTGCCGCTGGGGTCTTGCGCTCCCCACAGTGAGTTCTGTCACGATGTGGGGAGGGCTGTCCATGACCCTCCCCACACCCTGGGAGCGCATGGGCCGTTAAACGGTCGATCAGCGTTCACCCACGCGAAGTCGGCCCCGAGAACCCGAGGAGCGACGTGTCGGACACCGCCGCGCACGAGGAACCGGAGCTCATCCAGCTCCTGACACCGGAAGGGGAGCTCACCGAGCACCCCGACTACCCCCTGGACATCACCGCGGAGGAGATCCGCGCGCTCTACCGAGACCTGGTGCTGGTCCGCCGGGTCGACAGCGAGGCGATCACCCTCCAGCGCCAGGGCGAACTGGGCCTGTGGGTCTCCCTGCTGGGTCAGGAGGCCGCGCAGATCGGCTCCGGGCGCGCACTCCACGAGGGCGACATGGCCTTCCCCTCCTACCGCGAGCACGGCGTCGCCTGGTGCCGCGGCATCCAGCCCAAGGAACTGCTCAGCATGTTCCGCGGCGCCAGCAACGGGGGCTGGGACCCGCACGAGCACGGCTTCCACCTGTACACGATCGTCATCGGCAGCCAGGCGCTGCACGCCACCGGCTACGCCATGGGCGTCCAGCGCGACGGCGCCGTCGGTGAGGACGGCACCGCCGTCATCTCCTACTTCGGGGACGGGGCCACCAGCCAGGGCGACACCAACGAGGCGTTCAACTTCGCCTCGGTGAACAACGCCCCCGTGGTCTTCTTCTGCCAGAACAACCAGTGGGCCATCTCCGAGCCGCTGGAACGCCAGTCCCGCGTGCCGATCTACAAGCGCGCGGCCGGCTTCGGCTTCCCGGGCATGCGCGTGGACGGCAACGACGTCCTCGCCTGCCTCGCGGTCACCCGCGCCGCCCTGGACAACGCGCGCACCGGTAACGGACCCACGCTGATCGAGGCGTTCACCTACCGGATGGGCGCCCACACCACCAACGACGACCCCACCCGCTACCGGGACAAGGGCGAGCTCGACGAGTGGAAGGCCAAGGACCCGATCCTGCGCGTACGCCGCTACCTGGAGGCCAACGGCCTCGCCGACGAGGCCTTCTTCGCCTCGATCGAGGAGGAGGCCGACAAGGTCGGCGAGACGGTGCGCAGCCAGTGCCGCAACATGCCCGACCCCGAGCCGCTGGACATCTTCCACGAGGTCTACGCCGAACCCAACGTCCACATCGACCAGCAGCGGGCCGAGTTCGCCGACTACCTGTCCTCCTTCGAGGGTGCGGGCGCGGAAGGGGGCCGCTAGGCCATGGGAACCAACCTCACTATCGGTAAAGCCATCAACGCCGGACTGCGCGCCGCGATGGAGCACGACCCCAAGGTCCTGATGATGGGCGAGGACGTCGGCAAGCTCGGCGGCGTCTTCCGGGTCACCGACGGCCTGTACAAGGACTTCGGCGCCGACCGGGTCATCGACACCCCGCTGGCCGAGTCCGGCATCGTCGGCACCGCCATCGGTATGGCCATGCGCGGTTACCGCCCCGTGGTGGAGATCCAGTTCGACGGGTTCTTCTTCCCCGCCGCGAACCAGACCTTCACCCAGCTCGCCAAGATGCGCCGCCGCTCGGCGGGCAAGCTCGCCATGCCCGTCGTCATGCGCATCCCCTACGGCGGCGGCATCGGCGCGGTGGAGCACCACAGCGAGTCGCCGGAGGCCTACTTCCAGCACACCGCCGGTCTGCGCGTGGTCACCGTCGCCAACCCGGAGGACGCCTACTGGATGATCCAGCAGGCCATCCGCTCCGACGACCCGGTCATCTTCCTGGAGCCCAAGCGGCGCTACTACGAGAAGACCGAGGTCGACACCGGGGCCTCCATTGACGAGGTCACCCCGATGGGTGCGGCCCGCATCGCGCGCCCCGGCACCGACTGCACGCTGCTGGCCTACGGGCCGATGGTCAAGACCGCCCTCCAGGCGGCCGAGGCCGACACCGAACACTCCATCGAGGTCGTCGACGTGCGCTCGCTCGCGCCGATCGACTACCCGACCATCACCGAGTCGGTGAAGCGCACCGGCCGTCTGGTCGTGGCGCACGAGGCCACCCTCACCGGCGGCCCCGGCGCGGAGATCGCCGCCCGGGTCACCGAGGAGTGCTTCTACCACCTGGAATCGCCGGTCATCCGCGTGGCCGCGTTCGACACCCCCTACCCGCAGTCCAGGCTGGAGGAGCACTACCTGCCGGACCTGGACCGGGTCCTGGACGGCGTCGACCGGGCGTTCGCGTACTAGATCGGGGAAACCGCACAACATGGCGATTCACAAGAGCGCGCCCGCCGTTGACGGCGTGCACTCGTTCAAACTGCCCGACGTCGGTGAGGGCCTGGTCGAGGCCGAGCTCCTCACCTGGTACGTCAAGCCGGGCGACACCGTCACCGACGGTCAGATGATCTGCGAGATCGAGACCGCCAAGGCCGTCGTCGAGCTCCCCGTCCCGTTCTCCGGGACGGTCAAGGAGCTGCTCGCCGCCGAGGGCGACACGGTCGAGGTCGGCTCGGTCATCATCACCGTGGACGACGGCACCGGGGGTTCCGGTACCGCGCCCTACTCCGGGTCCGGCGCTGAGGCTCCGGCCCCGGCCGCCGGCATGACCGCCGGCCCCGCCGAGGACACCGAGGAGCGGGAGAAGCCCCTGGTGGGCTACGGCGAGAAGGCGTCCGCCACGCAGCGCCGCGCCCGCCGCCGCCCGGGCCCCTCGGGACCGGTGTCCCCGCCCGCACCCAAGCCCGCCGAGCCCACTCCCGCGGTCGTCGCGGTGCCCGCCGGGCCCGCGCCCGCCTCCGGGCGGCCGCTGGCCAAACCGCCGGTGCGCAAGCTCGCCAAGGACCTCGGAGTGGACCTGGCGACGGTCGCCCCGACCGGCAAGGGCGGGGTCGTGACCCGCGAGGACGTGCACGCGGCCGTGGAGGCCGCCGCGTCCCCGCAGGGGACAGCCCCGTCCGCGACGGCCGCCGAGGCCGCGCCCGCGCCGGACCGCACGGCCCGCGAGCGGCGCGTCCCGATCAAGGGCGTGCGCAAGCACACCGCCGCGGCCATGGTGAACAGCGCGTTCACCGCACCGCACGTCACCGAGTTCCTCCAGGTGGACGTCACCAAGACGATGAAGGCGGTGGCCCGGCTGCGCGAGCGCCGCGACTTCGCCGACGTCAAGGTGTCGCCGCTCCTGCTGGTGGCCAAGGCCCTGCTCATGGCGGTCCGCCGCCACCCGGAGGTCAACGCCTCCTGGGACGAGCAGAACCAGGAGATCGTGGTCAAGAACTACGTGAACCTGGGGATCGCGGCAGCCACCGAGCGCGGCCTGGTGGTACCCAACATCAAGGACGCCGACGCCCAGACCCTCCCGGAGCTGGCGGCGTCCCTGAAGGCGCTGACCGAGAAGGCGCGGGCGGGCAAGACCAGCCCGGCCGACATGTCCGGCGGCACCATCACCATCACCAACGTCGGTGTGTTCGGAGTGGACGCCGGTACGCCGATCATCAACCCGGGCGAGGCCGCCATCCTCGCCTTCGGGCAGATCCGCGACATGCCGTGGGTCCACAAGGGTGAGCTGAAGATCCGCAAGGTGACCACCCTGTCGCTCTCCTTCGACCACCGGCTGGTCGACGGCGAGCTGGGCTCCAAGGTGCTGCGTGACATCGGCACCGCGCTGGAGGACCCGGAGCTGACCGCTCTGGCCTGGGGCTAGCCCCGGGGCCGAAGAAGAGCGAGGGGCCGGTGCGGCCGGGGAGTGATCCCGGGTCCGCGCCGGCCCTTCGGCGTGTTCGGGGGCGTTCGGGGGCGTTCGGGTTGCTCCGGTTGCCCGGGCGCTCGCGCTGCTCGGACCACTCGGGGCGCCGACACGTGGACGGGCCCGTCCCCCAAGGGGGTGGGGGCGGGCCCTAACAGTAGGTGTTCCCGTTCCAGGAGCGTTACCAACCCTTGACCGAGGATTTTGTTGAGCACTCTGCCCGTGCGCGCGGCCCCGGGCCCCTGTTCTCAGCCCTGCGGCCAGACCAGGCCGTACTGGACGCCGACCGCGACCACGGCGAGGGCGGCCAGGGGCAGCAGCGAGTAGTGCACGCGACGGATCCGGCCCCACCGGCCCCCGCCCCACCAGCCCCGGACCCAGGCGGTGACCGCGAACCCGGCCGTGGCCAGGGCGAGTGGAACAGCCAGTGCCAGGGGCAGGGTCAGGACGACCGAGTCACCGAAGACCCAGTCCCGGAGCCGGTTCACGTCCGTGACCGCGTAGGCGACCAACCCGACCGCGACCAGGCAGGCCAGCGCGGTGAGGGAGGCGGACACGGCGGCGGTGACCCGCGCCGCGCCACGCGCGCCACGCGCGCCACGCGGGCGTCGCAGGTGCGCGGTGCCGGTGAGCAGTACCAGCAGGGCGACGACGACGGTGATCAGATGGAGCCCGGGGCTGGCGAGCGCCGAGGTCCGGTCGTAGCCGTTGGTCGGGTTGGCGTCCAGGTACACGGCGGTTGCCCGGTTGTCCTCGACGGTGAAGGCCAGCCGTTCCCCGCTGTCTTGGCCGACGAACACCCCGTCGCCGACCGGGAGCCAGCGCTCTCGGGGGATCAGGGCGCCTCGGACCCGCAGCGTCCCGTCACCCGCGTCGCGCACCGCGAGGTTGTCGAAGAGAGTGATGATCCGGGTGGTCCCCTCAACGGCGCGCCGGGTGGTGACGTAGCTCCCTGAGTAGGCGCTCAGGTCGTCTCCGGGGTCGGCCTCGGGGGCGGTTTCGGAACCGGCCCGGGCGTCGGCCGGGCCGAACTCGTCGGCGAAGGCGTGCAGCACGGCGAAACGCAGATCGTGCAGGAGGCTCGCCCCCGCCTCAGGGTCGGTGTCGTCCCCGTTGACGGCCACGAACACCCCCGCGTCGAGTTCGGGCAGGACCAGGTAGCCGGTGTGGATGCCGTCCAGGTCCCCGCCGTGCCCCACGCCCCGGGGCGGCCCGGTCCTCCACTCGTAGGTCCCGTAGCCCATCGCGGTGGCGTCCGGGTGGTGCTCGAACTGCCGGTCGAGCATCATCGCCACCGACTCGGCGCCGAGTACGCGCTCGCCGTCCAACTCACCATCGTTGAGCAGCGCCGTCATGAACCTGGCCATGTCCCCCGTGGTGGTCACCGCCGCCCCGGCGGGTACCAGCGGGATGTGGACGAGGGCCGCCGGTGCGCCGTCGGGCCCGTGTCCGGTGACGAGGTCGTGCTGGTCGGCGAGTTCGTGCAGTTGGCCGAACTCCGTGCCGTTCATGCCCAGCGGCGCGAACACGTTCCGCTCGACATACTCCTCGAACGGCAACCCGCTGACCTCCTGGACCACGAACCCCGCCAGGCCGGTCCCGTAGTTGGAGTAGGCGGCGTACCGGCCCGGCGGGAAGATCCGCTCGGGGGTGTTGTCCCGCAGGAACTCCTCGAGGTCCCGTTGGCCGGCGGGGTCCTCTGGGTCGTCCATGCCGGTGCGCTCGTCGAACCCCGGGGTGTGGGTGAGCAGGTGGTGGAGGGTGACCGGCTCATCCGGGTGGGTGTCCGGTACGCGCAGTTCCTCGGGCAGGTAGGCGTTGACGTCCTCGTGCAGGTCCACCTCCCCCTGTTCGGCGAGCTGGAGCACGGCCGTAGCGGTGAAGGACTTGGCGATTGAGGCGGCGGGGAAGGCGTGGGACTCCGCGTCCATGGGCGTTCCGTCCGCGAGATCGGCTACCCCGTGCGCGGCCCAGGCCAGGGGTTCGCCGTCGGCGACGATCGACACCGCCAGCCCCGGGGCGCCGTGTTCGGCCAGGAGTTCGGGGACGCGGACGTCGACGAAATCCTGCGCCGTGTCCGGGGTGAGCTGTGGGGCCGGGCTGAGGGCCTGGGCCTGGACCGGTGCCGGTGGCGTGAGCAGCAGGGGAGCGGCCAGGGCCAGGGCTAGTGGGAGGCCGAGTGCGGCGGGCCAGGCGGGACGGCTTCGGGTGCGGACGGAGTGCGTGAGGGGCGAGGACATGAGGGCTCCAGCGGAGGTCGGTCGGGGTCACCTCAACGCTAGAAATTCCGCCCGCCGGGGGCATTGGGGCTGGGGGCCGTTCTTCTGGGGTGGCTGGCTGTAGTGCCGGGCGCAAAAATTACCGAACCGGGAGGAACCAACACAATGTTGGTCGGGTCCTATTCAGTGTTGGGTAAGCGAGCTAGGGAGTACCCCCATGTCATTACGACAGCCCCTCGCGGCAGGACGCGTGCTGGCCGTGACCGCGGTGGTCACCGCGGCGGCGCTGGCCCTGTCCAGCTGCGGCATCGTCCGCGACCTCCAGGCCGACGATCACCCCGGCCCCGACACCATCGACGTCGACCCCGAAGAGGACCCCCGGCCCGAGGTCGAGGCAGAGTTCCCCTACACCCGTGAGGGGACGATCTTCCAGGACACCGGCCAGGACTCCACCCTGCGCTTCGCCATCAACGGCCTGGAGCGCACCGACGAGTACACCGTCATCCACTACGAAGAGACCTACGTCGACCACTTCCGGGGCATCGTCAGCAACCTGTCGATGCCCAACACCCTGATCGACCCGGTCAGCGGACGCGCCTACGCCGAGCTCACCGACCAGGAGGGCTACTACTACGGGTCCGTTCCCCCCGACGACGGGCTCTTCCCGGTCACCGTGGGCGCCACCAACCAGTACCGGGGCTACTTCCCGCGCCTGCCCGACGAGGTCCTACAGGTCACCTTCGTCGGCAGCGGGCTGGGGGCCATGACCGGGATCCCCGTCGTGGACGTGGACGAGGAACAGCCCGACCCCGTCGACCCCAACGGCGCCGGCATGACCGTCCGCAACGGGCCCGAGTTCGGCGACACGGTCGAGTTCGAGAACCACCGACCCGAGCCCGGCTGGGACGAGTGGGTCGGCGAGATGGAGAGCTTCGTCGACTCCGACGTCGCCTCCACCACCCGCGACGGCGACACCGAGACGGTCGCGCTGAAGTCCGACGTGATGTTCGACTTCGACTCCGCCGAGCTCACCGACGAGGCCGAGCAGATCGTCCGCGAGGCCGCCGCCTCCCTGGAACGCAACATCGACCCGGACAACCCCGAGGTCACCGTCATCGGCCACACCGACGGCAAGGGCTCCGACGACTACAACCAGACCCTGTCCGAGGAACGCGCCGAAACCGTCCGGGACATCCTCGAAGAGGAGTCCGACGCCGACCTCACCTTCACTGTCGAGGGCCGCGGGTCCAGTGAACCCGTCGCCGAGGAGGGCGGTTCGGACACCGAGGAGGCCGAGGCGCGCAACCGCCGCGTGGAGTTCTCCTACCGGGTGGACCGCACCGAGAACCGCGACGAGGGCTCCAGCAGCAGCCGTGAGGAGGGCACGCTCGGCTCCAGCGACCGGCACGTGTTCCCGCCCGCGCCGTTCGTCGAGGACGACACCGCCGAGATCGTGGAAACCGTCACCGACGGCGACATCCGGCTCGACGTGCACCCGCTGCGCCGCGACGGCGCCTACGTGATCAGCACGGTCACCCTCACCAACACCGGCGATGACCCGGTACTGCCCGACATGGGCGGCGAGGACGCGGTCTCCCCGGGCGGCCCGGCCGAGTTCAGCCAGGGCGCGCTGGGCGGCTTCCAGCTGCTGGAGCCCGACACCGACCTGGTCCGCTACGTGACGCTGCTGAACTTCGGCGGCCAGACCTACTCCGGGTTCGCGGAGGAGGTCCACGAGATGCAGCCGGACAACTCCTACCAGCTCATCGCGGTGTTCGCCGCCCCGCCCGCCGAGGTGGACGCGCTGACCCTGCGAGCCGGTCCCTTCGGCGAGATCGAGAACGTGCCCTTCGCAGACTGACGGCAGAACCCTGGACCCTGAACCCTGGTCCCGGTCCCCGTCCGCGCACCGAGCGCGGGCGGGGCCTTTTCCTGTGGGCGACCCCTCGGAGGTCAGCCCAACAGGAAGGTGATGGTGAACAGCGCCGGGACGGTGAGGAAGGTGGACAGCAGGACCACCTCCCGGGTCAGCACCTCACCGGTCCGGTACTGGGTGGCGTAGTTGAACACGTTCTGCGCGGTCGGCAGCGCGGCCAGCACCACCACCGAGAACAGGGCGGCGCCTTCCAGCCCGAACACCAGCGAACCCAGCGCCCAGGCGGCCAGCGGTTGGCCCGCCGACTTCAGGGCCACGGCCAGCAGCACCGGAACCTGGTCGGGGCCGCCGCGCCCGGGCAGGGTGCTGCCGTGCAGGGAGATCCCGAAGGCCAGCAGCATCGCGGGCACGGCCATCCCGCCGACCAGCTCGAACGGCTCCATCAAGGGGCCGGGCGGCGTCCATCCGGAGGCGGACACCAGGACCCCGGCGAGGGAGGCGATCACCACCGGGTTCCGTACGGGCGTGCCCATCGCGCGGCGCAGCACCGGCCAGAAGCCCTTCGCGCTGCCGTTGTTCAGGTCCAGCACGGTCAACGAGACCGGCGCCAGCACCAGCAGCTGGAACAGCAGGATCGGCGCGACCAGCGAGGCGTCCCCGAGGACGTACACGGAGATCGGGATGCCCAGGTTGCCAGCGTTCACGTATGAGGAGCCCAGGGTCCCCACGGTCGTGCGGCCCACACCCCATCGTCGGATGACCGCCACCACGAGGAAGGTGAACGCCACTACCAGCACACTCAACACACTCACGAGCACCGGCCCGGACACCAGCACCGACAGGTCGGTGCCGGAGAGGATCGTGAACAGCAGCGCGGGGCTGGCCACGTAGAACGCCAGCTTGCTGAGGACCTCCTTGGCCCCCGGTCCGAGCAGGGGGATGCGCCCGAGCATGTAGCCGATGACGACGATGCTGGCGATGACTCCGAACCCGACGATGACACCGGACAACGGGCGCCCTCCGAACAACCGTGCGGCCAAAGCCCGGCAAACGCTATCCCAGCGGCTCCCAAAGCGAAACGGCCCACGTCACACCACGGAACGTCACCAGAGGGCGGCGGGTGCGAGGGAACGGTGTGATTGAGTCGAAGAGCCATCGGGGTTCGCGGGAGGTGAGTCATCCTCCGATATGGTGCATACTTCCCTGGGGTGGTGGTCCTTTTGATGCAAAAAATCCTTGCCGTCGTTTCTTCCGTGCTTTTCATGGCCCTGCTCTCGAGTATCGCCGTCGCGGCCGTCATCGGTTACCGGCAAGGGGAGTTTGAGACTTCGGGGATCAGTGACCCCGGTCGGCTGAAATTCGCCAATGTGGCAGAGGTTGCCGATGTCCTGGAGGGGGATCCCCGGGGGCCTGTGCGCGATCTCGTCACAACGGACAGAGGCGTGCTGGTGGTCTTCGACGGCGCGATCGCTCATTTCGACACCGGTTCCGTCCGTGAGATGTGGAGCCGTTTCGATTTCAGCGGATCCATCGCGGCAGGTGTGACCGTGTACGGCGAACGAGTGGTGCTGGCCTACGAGGGGTCGGGGCTCTTCTCCGGGCACACACGATGGATGGTGCTCGAAGCGAGCACCGGGGAGTCCGTCGCGGCACATTGGTCCAAGGAGTCCCCGGCGGACCTGGTGTCCGTGCTGGCCGCCGATTCCAGGATCGAGTTCTCGGATGACGGACGCATGACCGCTTACTCCCTGGACGCGGGAAGGGAACTGTGGACTTATGGTGGCCCCGGCAAGGGGTGCACCGACTCCGCAGCCGAGGCTGTGGGCATGCGGGTGGCTCTGGTGAGTGTCTGCGGCGACCAGGTGAAACTGGTAGAGCTGTCGGCCGAGTCCGGTCGGCTGTGGGATTCCCGGAGTTGGTCCGGTACGGAGGCCCCGGAGCTGCTGCCCCTCACCCCGCGAACGGTTCCGGGCTCAAACACGGATCCGGTGGAGATCCTGGTGAACGGCGACTGGGCCGACGGTTATGTGCAAAAGGCGGAGGGTGCGCACATCGATCGGGACACCAGTTCCCTGGGGTATTTCCCGCCGCAGGCCGAACCGGATCAACTCCCGGCTCATATTCTGCTGGTGGAGGATGCGGAGGATGCCGGGAACAGGTTTGCCCTGGCATCGGCCGAACTGTTTCTGGAGGAGGGAGTGGTCAGCCTCGGTGAGGTAGGCGATACCGTTTCATTGATCGACGGAAATCTTCCGGGATCGACCCAGGAATGGGATACCGGAGAGATTATTCAGAGCGGTGATCTGCGATCTCTGCTGAACGATGTTCTGCGGCGGGACCCTGCCGTGTGGGACGGCTTCCGGTAGAATCCCCTTCGCTGTTCCGGCCGATCAATAAGTCCCCGCTGCCCTTGTCATCCCTCCGGCCCCTCCTGTCCCCGCTGAGCTTGTTCGGTGGCGAGCTGTTTGCGACGGCGGGCTTCCTTCACCGAGACGGTGACGATGCGGGTGACCGCGACGGCGGTGATGAGTGCCAGAGGGATGGCCAGGGCCGCGGCGGGTTGGCGGATGGGTCGGTAGGTCGCGCAGTCCGGGCTGACCACCAGGAAGCCCGACGGGCGTACCCGGGTGTAGCCGAGGCCGCCGGCTCCGTCGCCGCCGAAGAAGGGGATGTTGCCGGTGCCGCCGCCCATGGTGCTCAGGGTGCTGACCCTCGCCACTGGGACCACGGTGGTCGAACCGGAGGTCACCGGTGAGCCAAAGGCTGTGCTGGAGGTGGACAGGGCACGGGTGTTGTCGAGCAGGGAGGTCAGCGCGGCCATGGCGCCGCGCGGGGCCTTGTTGCTGGGCACGATGCGGGTCCTCTCCGGTAGCGGGTACGTGATGTCACGCTATAGCGGGCCTCGCCCCCGGATGGGGAGGACAGGATCCTGGAGTGTTCGGGTCACTGGATGACGTCGATGATCTCCAGGGTGTCCGGGTCGATCAGATTAACGTTGCCGTCCTGGTTGACGGCGGCGATCACCTCGGGGTGGAAAGCCACTGGACGGGGCATGAAACCGTCGTCTTCCGCGAGCAGGTTCTCACCGGTCTCGATGTCCCACAGGTATCCGTAGGTCTCGTTCCTCCGGTCGGTCCCCGGGTTCTCAGGATCCGGGTTTCCGGTGCTCAGACTCCAGCTGAAGTGAACCAGGCCGAGTCCGGGGTCCACCCCGAGATGGTTGACGTACTCGTCCGGATCGTCGGTGTAGCCGTCGAGCGAAAATGTGGCGGCCACGGTGTTGTCGTCCAGGTCGTGCAGGACGAGCTGATCGTTGCGAACGAACAAGATCTGGTTCTGGCCGGGGACAACGGCGAAGTTGAGCTTGGTGATGTTACGGATGGTCTGGAGTACCTCCCCGCTCTCCACGTCCCAGATCTCGATGGTGCTCCGCGTGTAGACGGCCAGTCGGGTCTCGTCGAGGAAGGCCACCTCGGGGATGAAACCTTCGCCCAGGGTCGCTATCGGTTCCCCCGATTCCAGGTCGATCACCTGGACTGAGGCCGTATTGCTTCCGGCGCCCGTGTGGTTGCTCGAAGCCATCAGACGGCCTTCGGGGCTGAACGCCAGATCCATGACGGACCAGTACTCCTGACTTCCGTCAGGCCGGGGGTCGGGTTGCACGCCCAGGTGGTCCGTGGTCTCGCCCGAAGGGAGGTCGTAGATCGTCGTGAGTCGGTAACGGTATTCCTGATCCTCGTTCTCCTGGAGGGAGGATGCGGCGATCATGCAGCTGTCCGGGACGAACGCCAACGGTCCGATACCGTTCAGTTCTTCCACGGGGCGGGCGAACTCCTCGCCCGCACGCCAGTCCCAGATCGTGAGACCGTGGTTGAAGCTGCCGATGGCCAGGAGGTCGCCGTCGGGGGAGAACTCGACCTGCATGGCGTCGAGGTCGGTGATCGGCTCGGACGGCTCGGGAAACGCTGATCCGTCCAGACAGGCTGCGCCGTCGGTCAGACCGGCTTCTTCCTCCGCCACGGAGCCGTCGTCAGCGGTGTTCCCGCCGGGTGAGGCGAGGAGATCGAGCCCCCAGGCCGCGCCGATGCCCGAGATCAGGGTCAGGGCGAGCGCGCCCGCGGTGAACGCGAGGAACCGTCCCCGGCTACCGGGTGCGGGGGCGGCGGATTCGGCGGGAAGCGCCGAACGCATGGCGGCGGCTGAGGTCTCGATAACCGAAACCAGCTCCGGAGGCCAGGGGGCGGCTGAGGCCGCTCCACCGAGCATGCTCACGAGGTCGACCGCGCTGGGCCGAAGATCGGCGTTCTCGCGCAGGCAGGCGTCGACCACGCCGCGGAGCTGGAGCGGCAGCCGGTCCAGGCCGCCGGGCCCTTCCACCCCGCTGGCGGCGAAGCACAGGACCGCCGCCCAGGCGAAGACGTCACCGGCCGGGGCACTACCGCCCTCGGGCGGGTCGAACACGTTCCGTGCCGTGTCGTGGACCTCGACCGGAGGGATCAGCCCTGGGTCGGCCAGGAGTGCGCGGTCGCTGGTCAGCAGGATGTTTTCGGGGGTCAGCGTCCCGTGGGCGTGCTGTGCGGAGTGCAGTGCGGCCAGGCCCTGGGCCGTGGCCAGGGCGAGGCTGTGCAGGGCCGCGATCGGGAGGGGTCCGTGTGCCCGGACCAACCCGCCCAGGTCCGGGCCGAAAGGTCGCTCGGTGGCCGCCCACGGCACGGGGGAGTCCAGGTCGCTACCGACCACGGCGGCCACGTACGGGCCGCCCAGCCCGGAAGCGCTCTCGACGCGTCGGAGGAAGTCGGCCCGGGTGGTGGAGTCCGTGGCGTGTCCGGAACGCAGGATGCGCACGCGGACCGGTGAACGCCCGGGCTCTGCCCCCAGGTAGGCGCGGGTGTACGTGTCCTCGTCAAAGCGGGCCAGGAGCCGGTAGGGGCCCGCAGCGGGTGGATCATAGGGATTCAGGGGACGCATGCTGCCTCGGTAATGCTGCTCGTCAGTGATGTTCTGTGGTGCTGCTTGGTGGCGCGGTGGTGTTCGGGGGCACTGCCGGGCCTAGCCGAACGCGTCGATTTCCTCCAGGGACACGGCGTCCAGGACGCGGATCTCGTCGCCCAGGAGTGCCGGCGTCGCGAGGACGTCGCCGTCCGGGTGGACGTCCAGCACGATGAAGGGGATCAGGTCCTCGCCCTCGGGTGTCACGTCCCTGCCGCTGGGGTGGTGCCACACCCGGTTGTTGGTCAGCGACAACCCTTCGTCGTTCCGGTCACCGAGGTAGAGCCCGTAGACCAGACCGTGCACCGGGTTCGTCTCGATGTAGGAGAGCCTGCCTTCGGGCTCCTCCTCGGGTGCGTAGAGGTAGCCCTCGACCTCGTCGCCGGAGGAGATGACGGAGAGGTCGAAGACAGCGGCGCCGTCCTGGTGGATGCCGACCACGGTGTCCTCGTCCACGAAGGCGATCTCGTTCATACTGTTCGTGGTCAGCCAGCCGGAGGAGAACGCCTCCTCCCGGCTGTCGGTGTCCCACACCTTCAGGCTGAGAGCGGACTTGGCGGCCATCCGCGTCCCCTCGGGGGAGAGCCGGACGTTCCGGGCGCTGCTGGAGGAGTACCGGGTCGACACCTCTCCGGTGGCCAGGTCCACCGGGTAGATACCGACGAGGTCGTCATCCCACGTCGAGTCGCTGATGATCGCGCTCGCGCCGTCCGCGGAGAACGCCATGGAGGAGGCATTCCTGCCTTCGAGGTACACGTGGTGTTCCCCGGTCTCCAGGGAGTAGACATGGGCTCCGTCGTCCGAGCCGAGCCCGATGAGGCAGTCGTCCGGACTGAACACCACGGATCGCGCCGCGGTCTCCGGCACCGGGATATCAGCCAGGGCGACCCCCTCCTGCCAGTCCCACAGGGAGACGATGTGGTCCCGGCGCTGGACGGCCAGGACCGAGCCGTCGTTGGAGAAGTGGACCGACATGGCCTCACCCGTGAGGTCGGTCTCGTCGGTGACGGCTTCGGTGTACTCGGGGGCCAGGTCGGCGGTGGGGTCGCACCGTCCGTTTCTGTCAGAGAAGGCGCCCCCCTCGGTGCCCTCCTCGTCCGAACCCTCTGAACCGGCTGCCTCTGCGGCCTCGCCGTTCCCCTCTTCGCGGTCGAGCGGGCCTGTCACCGCCCACACACCGGCCCCGGCGACCAGGAGGAGGGCGGTCGCGGCGGCGCCGACCACGGCGAGGGTGCGACCCCTGCGGCTCTTCTCGGGTACCGGGGTGGTTTCCAGGAAGGGCCGCAGCACGGCGCGGTGGTCGTGCTCGAAGCCGTCCAGGACGGCGACGGCGATCTGCGGCAGCCACGCGCTCGCGGTCGCGGCGGGCGGCACGGGGCCGCCGAGCGCCTGGAGAACCTGGGTGGCGGTGGGCCTGCGGGCCGGGTCCTTGTCCAGGCAGGCGGTGAGCAGGTCGTTCAGGGACGCGGGCACCCCGTCCAGGTCCGGGGCCTGGTGACCGATCCGGTAGATCACCGCTGAGGGGTGTCCGTCGCCGAACGGTCCTCGACCGGTGAGGGCGAACACCAGGACGGCGCCGAGGGCGAACACGTCGACGGCCGGGCCGGACTCCTCACCCCGAGTGGTCTCCGGGGCGATGTAGCCGGGGGTACCGGCGAACTCCGCCGACTCCGCGCCGGGGGTCTCGTCCATGGCCCGGGAGATCCCGAGGTCGATCACCTTGGGGCCGGTCGCCGCGAGCAGCACGTTGCCAGGCTTGAGATCGCGGTGCACCACCCCGGAGGAGTGCAGGTGGGCAAGGGTCTGGGCGATCGAGCGGCCCAGGTACCGGACGGCGGGCTCCGGCAGGGCACCGATCCTTCGACTCATCTCCTGGAGGGACGGCCCCAGGACGAACTCGGTGGCGAACCACGGTGAGGAGCCGGTGGTGTCGGCGTCCAGGATCCGGGGCAGGTCGCCGCCGGTCACCTGCCGGGCCCGGTGGACCTCGCGGGCGAAGCGCTCGCGGAACTCGGGTTCGAAGGCGAACTCGGGCCGCACCACCTTGACCGCCACCGGCCGGTTGCCGGGGTCGATTCCCAGGTGGACGTGGCCCATGCCGCCGGAGCCCAGCGGGGAGACGATGCGGTAGGGGCCGATCCGTTCCGGTGGATCCGGGTGTGGGTGGGACATGGGAGCTCACGTTCTCGTCAGGCGGGTTTCCGGCGGTTGTCTGTTGGGGGGCGCGACGGGTCAGGGACAGTGGTTGAGGACTCCGCTCAGCTGATCTCGTTGATCACTTCGAGGGTCTCGGGGTCGAGGAGGAGCAGGGTGTCGCGCTGGAAGGCGGCGAGGGCCTCGCCGCCGGGGTGGACGGCGAGGCGGTCGATGAGCAGGGTGTCCCCGGAGGTCAGTTCCTCGCCGGTGGCCACGTCCCAGGCGCGTCCGCCCGAGTGGCCGGTGGCTGTGCTGCCCATCCCGGCGGAGTAGAGGGTCTGCCCGTCCGCGGAGAAGGCCAGGTTGGAGTAGCTGCGCCCGCCTTCGATCTCGAGGATGACCTTGCCTTCCTCATAGTCGTAGAGGGCGATGTCCCCCTCGTTCCGGTCCACCGCGAGAATCGGTTCGGTCGGGGAGAAGGCGGACGCGTGCCAGTTGCTGCTGAGGTCTCCGGAGGTCTCCGGTTCCTCCTCGATCACGCTGAGCACCTCCTCGCCGGTGGCCACGTCGTACAGCATCACCCGGGGATAGCCCTCCAGGATGCGGAGCCTCAGGTGGTCGCCGTCGGGGCTGAACTCGGTGTGGCCGACGTCGTTGTCCTGTTCGAGGGCGTGCATGATGGCGTCCGCCTCCCGGTCCCACACGTACACGGTCCGCTGGTCGTCACCGTGGGGGACGACCACCGAGACCAGGGAACCGTCGGGGCTGATGGAGGCGCCCCGGTAGTCGATGATGTCGTCCAGCTCCTCGGCCACGTCGAAGAGCTCGACCGTCTCCAGATCGGTGTCGAGGATGACCGCGGTGTCCGCGTAGGTGGCCACCATGGTTCCGTCGTCGGCGAGGTCGAAGGAGGTCGGCGTGGGGTTCAACCGGTGCTGGAACTCGCCGCTCTCCCAGTCCCAGAGGGTCATCGCCGACGTCGCTCTGACATAGATCCCGGAACCGTCCGGGGTGAACACCACGTCGCTGACGAAGCCGTCGAACCCGGTTTCGCCGTCCCAGTCCGCGGCCATGTCGTCCTGGTCGCCGAGGGACTCGGGGTCGGCCTCCCCGTCTGCTTCATCGGGCTCACCCGAATCGGAACCGGGGGCGGCCGTGCCCTCGTCGCCCTCCCCGTTCTCCCAGGGGGCGACCGCGGCCAGGCCGATGCCCGCGGCCAGGAGCAGCGCCGCCGCTCCTGCCCCGGCGGCGATGAGGCCGGTGCGCCGCCTTCCCTTCCTGGAGCCGCCCGGAGGCTGGTTCAGGGGAGTGGTGGTGTTCTGGAGTGGCCCGCTGGGGGAGGCCTGGACCACCTGGTGGGCCTCGTGTTGATGGGCGTTGATGGACTGGTTGACCTGGGCGGGGAGCCAGCCGTGTTCGGCGGAGGGGAGGGGGTCGGCGGACAGGACCCGGACGATCTCGTCGGAGGTGGGGCGCTCAGTGGGGTCCTTGGCCAGGCAGCGGGCGAGGAGGGGGCGCAGGGGTTCGGGGACGCCGTCCAGGTTCGGTTCCTGGCCGACGACCCGGGGCAGGACCTCGGCTGCCTTGCCGCTGCCGAAGGGCGGTCGGCCGGTGGCGGCGTAGACCACCACCCCGGCCAGGGAGAACACGTCGCTGGCCGGGCTGGTCTCCTGGCCCATGACCTGCTCGGGTGAGGTGTAGGAGGGGGTGCCGAAGGCCTGGCCGGTCTTGGTGAGGACGGTGCCCTCGACGGCGCGGGCGATGCCGAAGTCGATCACCTGGGGGCCGCGGGGGGAGAGGAGGACGTTGTCCGGTTTGAGGTCGCGGTGCATGAGTCCGGCGGCGTGTACCGCCTGGAGGGCGCGGGCCAGGCCGATGGTCAGGACGCGGAGCGAGGCCTCCGGGAAGGGGCCGTTCCCCTTGACCGCTTTGGTGAGGGTGGGGCCGGGGACGTACTCGGTGGCCATCCAGGGCAGGTCCGCGTGCGGGTCGGCGTCCACCACGTCGGGTGTGAAGGGGCCCTCGACCATCTGGGCGGTGCGGACCTCGCGGGCGAAGCGGGAGCGGAACTCCTGGTCCCGGGCCAGGTCCTCCTTGACCACCTTGAGCGCGGCCAGGCGGCCCTGCGGGGTGCGGGCCAGGTAGACCTCGCCCATGCCGCCCGCGCCGAGGCGGGCCAGGAGCCGGTGGGGGCCGATGTGGGCGGGGTCGCCGGAGGTCAGCGGATGCACGGGACGGGGTTCCTTCCAGGGGTTCCGTGAGGGTTGGGGAGCCGGGGGGGCGGTGAGGGGCGAGGGCCCGGGGCCTTGGCAGGTCCAGGGCGGGGCGAGCGGGCTATCCGGGGAACTCGTGGCGGATCTCGAAGGTTTCGCCGTCCAGGACGATGAAGCGGTCGTTGTCGGGTGCGGGTGTGAGGCTCACGATCACCTCGCCGTCCGGGTGGAAGGCCAGCGAGGAGTAGACCTCGACCGGTTCGTCGGTCAGCAGCTCCCCGGTGGCGGTGTCCCACACGTGGCCCCCGTGGGGTTCGTACGCCGTCGTCCCGCTGGCGGCCAGCCGGGACCCGTCGTTGGAGAAGTGGATTTCGTACAGGTGCTGTTCGGGCTCCGGGGCCTCCATACGCTGGACCTCGCCGGTCGAGAGGTCGTACAGGACGAGATCGCTGTCGCTGGTCTTGACGGCCAGTACGGACGGGTCCGTGGGGTGGAACTCCGCGTACCTCATGATGGGCCAGCTTTCGCGTTCCTCGAAGACGTCGGGGACGTCGTCGTTGGGGAACTCCACGACGACCTCTTCGGTGGTCAGGTCCCACACGGTCGCCCGCCGGTCCCACCCGTCCTCGGTCCGCTCGTCCGTGGTCATGTTGGTGTACAGGAGGGTGCCGTCTGCGTTGATGACGGGATCACTGCTGCGGTCGTCGGCCGCGAACTCGAACTCCACTTCCCCCGTCTCCAGGTTCCATACCTGGACCAGGGGGTTGCCACCGTCGTCGACGGCCGAGACCGACAGTCGGGTGCCGTCGTCGGTCAGACTGGGGTTGTTCCAGCTGTCGCGGTCGGGCGGCCGGAAATCGTGGGTGATCTCCAGGTCGGGCCCCCAGATCGAGAGGGCGTTGAAGTAGGTGGCCACGATGGTGCCGTCGGTCCCCACGGTCAGGTTGTTGGGCTCGGTGGCGATACTGGCCAGCTCCTCGCCGGTCTCCCAGTCCACCTGGACCAGCCGACCGCTTCCGGCGACGTAGACGCTCTCCCCGTCGGGGGCGAACGCGACATCGAAGAGGCCGCTGTTGAAGACCGGCGAGAGATCGTCCGCGGCCGCTGGGCTCTCGTGTTCCCCAGAGCTCTCGGAGTCCTCGGCCACGGTGCTCGGCGCATCGGTCTCCCCGCCCGCGACGCCCTCTTCCGGCCAGGGGGAGCCCGCCAGGAGACCGACCGTGCCGACCATCGTGGCCACGGCCAGCGCGGCCGCTCCGGCGATGAGCAGGGTGCGGCCCCGGCCTCCCGGGGGCGGGGTGAGCGGTGCCGGATCGCTGCCCTGGGGCCTGGTGCCCCCGGGCCCGGCGGGTCCTTCGGGTCCGGGCCCGGTGGCGGCTGTGGGCGGAGCCGCGTCGACCGCAGCGCGGGTGTCCGAGTGGTGGGCCTCGATGGACTGGTGGACCCGGGGCGGGAGCCAGCCGTGTGCGGCGGAGGGCAGGGGTTCGGCGGAGAGGAGCTGGACGAGTTCGTCGGCGGTGGGCCGTTCCGCGGGGTCCTTGGCCAGGCAGCGCCCCAGGAGCGGGCGCAGGTTCTCGGGCACCTCGTGCAAGTCGGCCCGGCCGCCCACCACCCTGGCCATGAGTTCGGCCGCCTTGCCGCTGCCGAAGGGGGCCTGGCCGGTGGCGGCGTAGACCACTACACCGGCCAGGGAGAACACGTCGGCGGCCGGTCCGACCGTCTTGCCGATGACCTGCTCGGGCGAGGTGTAGGAGGGGGTGCCGAAGCTCTGGCCGGTCTTGGTGAGGACGGTGCCCTCGACGGCGCGGGCGATACCGAAGTCGATCACCTGGGGGCCGCGCGGCGACAGCAGCACGTTGCCGGGTTTGAGGTCGCGGTGCATCAGCCCGGTGGCGTGGATCGCCTGGAGGGCGCGGGCCAGACCCAGGGCGAGGACCCGCAGCGAGTCCTCCGGGAAGGGGCCGTTCTCCCGGACCGCTTCCTTGAGGGTGGGCCCGGGGACGTACTCGGTGGCCATCCACGGCACTGCGGCCCCGGGGTCGGCGCTGAGCACCGCGGGGGTGAAGGGGCCGCGCACGCGCTGGGCGGTGCGGACCTCGCGGGCGAACCGGGCCCGGAACTCGGGGTCGTGCGCGAGTTCGTCGCGGACCACCTTGAGCGCGGCCAGCCCGTCGGCGGGGGTGCGCACGAGCAGGACCTCGCCCATGCCGCCCGCGCCGAGGCGGGCCAGGACCTCGTGGGGGCCGACACGGACGGGGTCGGCGGGGGTCAGGGGGCGCACTGCTGCTCAGCTCCTCAGGGTGCGGGGATCGGGTACCAGTCTGCCCGGTTTGGTGGGCTTTCTGTCCCTCGGGGCCCCGTCTGTGTCACCCTGGGTCCCCCGTGGATGTCTCTGAGCTGTCACACCCGCGTCCTGGCCTGACCCCCTCCCCGGAGGCTCCTCCGCGGCTGAGCCGCTACCGCTACCGCTACCGCTACCGCTGTCGCTGTCGCTGTCGCGGTCAGCTGAGCCGTTCGACGATCTCGAAGGTGTCGGGGTCGATCAGGACCAGGTCGCTGTCCTGCACTGTGACAGCGGCCAGGACCTCGCCGTCCGGGTGCGGGACGATCGTCCGGTAGCCCCCGCTCGCCTCGATGCCCTCGGTGATGTCCTCACCGGTCGACAGGTTCCAGACCTGGTTGCGGTAGTACCAGCCGCCCCCCGCCGACTTCACCTGCCAGGTCGTGTACACGCGGTCGTGCCCGGAGTCCACGAAGAGGTGGACGAACAGGGGGGCGTCATCGGTCTCGAACTCGTCCCGGGTGAAGGAGGTGACCTCGTCACCGGTGATGTAGTCACTGATGACGACCCGGTTCTCATGGAGGTAGGCCACCTGCGTCTCGCCGGGTACGGCCGCCAACCTGGTGGTGCTGTTCCCCTGGAGCACGTTGACCTCCTCACCGGTACCCGCGTTCCAGATGAAGACCTCTCTCAGGTCCTTGGTGGCGAAGTGCTCGTCGTCCAGGAAAACGGTCCCGTAATGCAGCCCTTCGGCCATCGGCTCGCCCTGCTCACCGGTGGCGGTGTCGGTCACCACCGTGCTCATCTCTCCGAAGGAGGCGGTCAGGGTCACGGCCAGCCGGCTGCCGTCAGGGGAGAAGTCCGCGGAGTTCACCTCCACCGGTTTCAGCATCCACCGGTCGTTGTCGTCCGGTCCCTCCTGTGCTCCGAGGTGCTGGGTGGAGGTGCCGGCGGCCAGGTCGTAGGTGTACGCGAGACGCACCGGGTACTCACGGTTCTCGTAGTCGACGGCCTCGGCGGCGGCCACGGTGCAGCCGACCGGGGCGAACACCGGGTCGACGGTGAAGGTCGAGTCCGATGTCGGCCGGGCGATCTCCTCGCCCGCCGACCAGTCCCAGACGGTGAGACCTGAGGACGAGGTCGCGACGAGGACGCCCCCGTCCGGGGAGAACACGGGGTCCCAGAACCTGGTGTCCTCGGGAAGCGGCTCCTCGGGTGCGGGAAACCCCAGGCCGTCCAGGCATCCTGCCTCGGTGATCAGCCCGCCGCCCTCGTCCCCGCCCGCGCCGGTGCTCCGCGGGTCCTGCTCCGGGTCGCCGCCGATCCGGCCGTAGGCGAACACCGTTCCTGCGGTCGCGAGCACCGCTAGGGCCAGGGCGCCCGCGCCCGCCGCCATGAGGCGGCCGCGCCTGCGGGCGGGCGGTCCGTCGCCCCCGGGCGACTCGCGCGGGGTGAGGGCGGCGGTGCTCAGCATCGACCGCTGCGTGTCGGCGACCGCGTCGATCGCGGACTGGACCACGGGCGGCCAGGCCGGGGGCACCGCGGGCCCGCCCAGCATCTGGACCAGGTCGTGTGCGCTGGGCCGCAGCCGGGGGTCGCGTTTGAGGCAGGTGTCGATCAGCCCGCGCAACTGGAGGGGGACCTTGGCGAGGCCGTCGGGCCCCTCTACGCCGCTGGCGGCGAAACACAGGGTGGAGGCCCACGAGAACACGTCCGTGGCCGGAGTGGCACCGCCCTCGGGCGCGGCGAACGCGGGGTGGGGCGCGCGCTGCTCGGTGCCGCTGATCGCCCACTCCAGGCCGGGGTCGGCCAGCAGCGCGGTCCGGCTGGACAGGAGGACCCCGTCCGGCCACAGCGAACCGTGCGTGCGGCGGGTGGCGTGCAGGTCGGCCAGCCCCTGGGCGAGGGCCAGGGCGAGCGGGTGCAGGGCCTCGGCCGGCAGGGGGCCGTCGCGGCGGATCAGCTCGGCCAGGCTGGGGCCGAGCGGTCGGGACACCGCGACCCACGGCACGGCCCCGCTCAGGTCGGCGTCACGGACCAGGCACACGTGGGAGCTGCTCAGCCCGTGGGCGGCCTCCACCTCGTGGGTGAAGGAGGACCGGAAGGCCGGGTCGGTGGCGTACTCCGGCCGGACGATCTTCACCGCGACCGGGTCCTCGACCCCGGCGGCTCCCAGGTAGACCCGTGCGTAGGCGTCCTCGCCCAGGCGGGCGTACAGGCGGTGGGGGCCGGCGGAGGGCGGGTCGTGCGGGTGGAGAGGGAACATGGGCCTTCCCGGTTCGGGGAGCGGTGGGGTGGTGCGGCGCAGCGGGGAACCGTGCTGCCGAGGTGCTGGGGAAGCTGAGTGGGAGTCGGGTCTGGACGAGGGGTGGGCAGGCGGTGCGCGGCGATCCCCGACCGACGAGGAACGCCGCCTACTCGGTTAGAAGCGGTCGATGATGCGCAGTTCCTGCGCGTCCACGACCCACATGCCGTTGCCGGTGGCGGGGACGCCGATGATGACCTCACCCTCCGGGTGGACGGCGATCTCCCACAGGTAGCCCTCGTCGGACTCCGCGGTCAGCTCCTCGCCGGTGGAGTACTCCCAGACCTTCATGAACCCGTTCTCGGGCTCGCGGATCGAAGTGAGGTAGGTGGCGTAGACCCGGTCGGCTTCCACGCTGTACCTGTAGTCGTACATCGACATGCCCTCGTCCAGGTCCTCGGCGATGAACGAGGTGCTCCGGCTGGTGTCGGAGATGACGTTCTGGCTGTGCAGGCCGTTGACGTCGGGGTAGACCAGGGTCTCCTCGTCGGCGAAGCTCAGCGCCCGGGGGTTGGTCCTCGGGATGTCCTCGGCCGAGGCGACTTCCTCCCCGGTCTCGGTGTCCCACACCGACACGCGGCTGAGGCCGCCCTGGGCGGCGATGTACCTGCCCTCCGGGGAGACGGCCACGGAGTCGATGGTGCTCCCGACCTCGCTGTAGGCGGCGGCCACCCCGCCGGTCTCCAGGTCGTACACCACCACGCCGGATTCCAGCTGGAAGTCGCGGTTGCCGACGACCAGTTGGGCGTTGTCGGGAGTGAAGGCGACCGCGCCGACCTCGTGTCCCTCGGCGAGTACGGCCACCTCCCCGCTCTCCAACGAGTACACGTACGCGCCGTCGTCGGAGGCGTAGGCCAGGAGGCAGTCGTTGGAGCTGAAGACGGGGTGCCCGGCCAGCGGCGCGATCTCGGCCTCGATGAGCGCGAGCTCCTCCTGCTCGCGCCAGTCCCACAGGGCGACCCCGCCGGTCCCGGCCACCGCGAGGACCTCGCCGTCGCTGGAGAACCCGGTGACGAAGACCCCGTCGTCGTTGTTGGGCGGGGTCATCTCCTCGTTGGCGGCCTCGGTGTACTCGGGTGCCAGGTGCTCGGAGGGGTCGCAGACGTCCCGCTCCGGGATCCCCGCCTCCTCTTCGGAGGCGGCGTCGCCGGAGCCGATCAGCCCGGCGTCCCGCGCGGCCCACACACCGATCCCGGCCACCATGACCAGGGCGGCGGCCGCGGCGCCGACGATCATCAGGCGGCGGCCCCGGGTGCCCTTCCCGGTGGACAGGGGCGCCGACCGCACCGCGGTCTCGTACTCCCGGGCGACCCCGTCGATCCGCGCGGCGGCGGCCGGGGGCAGCCATTCGGCCGTGGACGCGGCGGGCGCCGTGGGGCCGCCGAGCGCCTGGAGGACCTGGGCGGCGTTGGGCCGCCGGGTGGGGTCCTTCTCCAGGCAGGCGGTGATGACGCCGCGCAGCGACGCCGGGACCCCTTCGAGGTCGGGCTCCAGGTTGCTGATCCGGTAGAGCACCGCAGAGGGATGGCCGTCGCCGAACGGGCCGCTGCCGGTGAGCGCGTGCACCAGGACCCCGCCGAGCGCGAAGACGTCGGCGGCCGGGCCGGTCTCCTCCCCGTCCACGGCCTCGGGGGCCATGTACCCCGGGGTGCCGATGATGCGCTCCTCCTCGGCGCCCTGGGAGTCCTCCATCGCGCGGGCGATACCGAAGTCGATCACCTGGGGGCCCGCGGCGGAGACCATGACGTTGCCGGGCTTGAGGTCGCGGTGGACCAGGCCGGTGGCGTGCACCCGCTCCAGGGCCTGGGCGATCCCGCGGCCCATGAAGCGCACCGCGTCCTCGGGCAGGGCGCCGGTGTCCTGGACCAGGTCCTGGAGGGAGGGGCCCATGACGTACTCGGTGGCCAGCCACGGGGTCTGGCCGGAGGTGTCGGCGGACAGCACCCGGGGCGTGTAGTTGCCGTAGACCCGCTGGGCGAGTTCGAGTTCGCGGGCGAAGCGCTCACGGAAACCGGGGTCGTAGGCGTACTCGGCGCGGACGACCTTCACCGCGGCGGGGAAGCCCGAGGGGTCCAGTCCGAGGTAGACGCGGCCCATACCGCCGGAGCCAAGCAGGGCGACGACACGGTAGTGGCCGACCTGCTTCGGGTCGTTGGGGGCGGGTTGCTGCATGGTGCCTTCCGGGAGGTCAGTTCACTTCGGCGACGACGTTGAAGTCGGCGTCCAGGATGCGGATGGTGTGGACGCCGCCCTCGGAGACGGCGGTGGCGATGTGCTCGCCGTCGGGGTGGACGCCGACCGGGACGTTGAGGGTGAGGCCGTCGGTCGGGACGAGGTCACCGCTCTCGGCGTCCCAGACCAGCCCCGGCACGTCGCTGAACTCCGAGGTGGCGCCGTAGACCAGGGAGCCGTCGGCGGAGAACTCGACCTCGGTGAGCTCGTTGTACGTCAGGCCGGCGGACTCCAGATCGCGGATCTCACCGGTCCCGATGTCCGCGATGTGGGCCTCGGTGCGGTCGGTGACCATGGCCAGGCTCGTGCCGTCCGGGGACAGCGAGACGGAGTAGTACTCGGCGCCGTCGAAGCGCTGGAGTTCCTCGCCGGTCTCGGGGTCCCAGACGACCGCGGCGATGTGGGGGGAGTAGCCGGGTTCGGTGACCACGCCTACCAGCGCGGAATCGTCGTGCGTGTAGAAGAGGTCGGTCAGGCGGCCCTCAACGGCGAACTCGCTCTGCAGCTCACGGGTCTGGACGTCCCACACCTGTATGTTCGGTTCGCCGTCGACGGTGCCGTCGTCCGAGCCGATGGTGGCGACCAGGGTGCTGTCGGAGTTCAGCGCGGGCATGTCGAACTGGCCGCGTTCCTCGCCGTCGTCATTGCCGATCACGGCGATCCGGTTGTCGCTGCCGCCTTCCCACACCGCGATGTGGTTGAGGGCGGTGCCCGCGACGAAACCGTTCGGGGTCATCATGGCGCCGGTCGGGGTGGGGGTGTAATGGTCGAGTGAGACCCCCTCCCGCCAGTTCCAGGAGGAGAGGGTGTTGGAACCGAAGACATGGAGTTCCTCCCCGTCCTCGGAGAATCCGAGGCTGTAGAGGAAGCCCTGTAGGGCGCTGTCGTCGAGTTCGCTTCGTTCGCCCGCCGCCTCGCCCCCGCCTCCCTCCGTTTCGCCGTCGCTGCCGTCGCTTTCGGGTCCGCCCCCGGTCTCGTCACCGCCCGCGACGTCCTCGGAGGAGCCGTCGGAGCCGAGGGGCAGGGCGTTCAGGGCCAGCGCGCTGCCGCCCAACAGGATGAGGGCGGCGGCAGCGGCGGCCACGATCACCGTGGTCCGGCTCCGCCACCAGGGGCGCGCGCTCTGCTCGTTGCCGTTCCCGCCGGGGCCGGGGACGCCAGAACCCGAACCGGGCCCGCCGGGCCCGCCAGGTCCGCTGGTTCCGGTTAATGCCGCATGCGGACCGCTGCCCGCGGCCATGGGAGCGGTGGTGTGCTCGGCCGCCTCCGCCCGCTGGGTCTCACTCGCCTTGACGTTGATCTGCTGGTTGACCTGCGAGGGCAGCCAGCCGTGTTCGGCTGACGGTAGCGGTAGCCCGGAGAGCTCCTGGAGGACGGTGTCGGCGTCCGGACGCTGGCTCGGGTCCTTGGCGAAGCACCGGGCGAGCAGGTCGCGCAGCGGGCCCTCGGGGACGGACTCCAGGAGGGGGTCGCCCTTCATCACCTTGGTCAGGGTGCTGATCGGGGTGCCCTCACCGAACGGCGGCTTCCCGCTGGCCGCGAAGAGTACGGCTCCCGCCATGGAGAAGACGTCGGCGCGGGGTGTGACGTTCTGCCCGGTGATCTGTTCGGGGGAGGTGTAGGCGGGGGTGCCGAAGGTTTGGCCGGTGCGGGTGAGGACGGTGCCTTCGACGGCGCGGGCGATGCCGAAGTCGATGACCTGGGGGCCGCGTGGGGAGAGCAGGATGTTGCTGGGTTTGAGGTCGCGGTGCATGAGCCCGGCGGTGTGGATGGTGTGGAGGGCGCGGGCCATGCCCAGGGTGAGGACGCGGAGAGACTCTTCGGGGAAGGGGCCGTTTTCCCGGACGGCTTCCTTGAGGGTGGGGCCGGGGACGTATTCGGTGGCCATCCAGGGTGCGGGGGCGTCGGGGTCGGCGTCCACGACGGCGGGGGTGAAGGGTCCGTGTACGCGTTGGGCGGTGCGGACCTCGCGGGCGAAGCGGGCGCGGAACTGGATGTCGTGGGCCAGGTCCTCCTTGACGACCTTGAGGGCGCACAGGTGTCCGTCGGGGGTGCGGGCGAGGTAGACCTTGCCCATGCCGCCCGCACCGAGGCGTGCGAGGAGGCGGTGCGGCCCGATGGCGTGCGGGTCGTCGGAGGAGAGGGGTTGCACGGCGGTGGGGATCCTTACTGCGTGCGGACGCGAGGGGACGCGACTGTGTTCCGGCAGGTCCAGGGGGTAACCGAGGGGAGAAGTTCTACCCCGCCAATGTAGCTGGTTGGTGACAAAGCACCCAGATGTGTGTCCTGATCCGGCCGGTTTCGGAGTGAACTGCCGCGGTGCCGGGACTCGGCAGGGGGTGTGGGTGGTGGACCACCGGGTGTGAGCAGTGGACCGGTGGAATCGGTGGATCTAGGGGCGCGCGGGCCCGGCGTCCCAGCGGTGGGGGTCGAACATGCCGACGGGGAGGTCGGTGTGTCCGTCGCGTGCCAGCTCCGCCACGGCCCGGCCGACCGCCGACGCGAACTTGAAGCCGTGCCCGGAGAAGCCCCCGGCCAGGACCAGCCCGGGGAGCTCGTCGCGGCGGCCGATGAGGAAGTGCTCGTCGGGGGTCATCGTGTACATGCAGGAGGCCATGCGTTCGGGCAGCGGCGCCACCCCGCGCAGCCCGGCGGCGAGTTCGCCCAGCCGGTGCGCGTCGGCCGCGTCCGGGGGACGGGGGCCGGCGTCGGGGTCGACCGGCTCGCCCCACTGGGCGCCGGGCGGGCGAACAGCGGCCGATCGGACCTCGGGGGACTCCGCGTGCACGCCGATCTTCACGGTGCGGCCGCCGTCCATGCTGGGGAAGCCGTACCAGAGGGTGCCGTCGGGCTCGTCCCGGGCGAAGACGGGTTCGGGGTGCGCGGTACGGGGAGCGGGTTCGGTGATGCGGAACCAGCCGAGCACGCGGCGTTCCACCCGGACCCCGCCGCCCAGGTCGGCGATCCCCGGCAGGAGCCCGGGCAGCCAGGCCCCGGCGGTGACGATGACGCGCCGGGCGCGGATCTGGGTGTCACCGACCCACACCCGGGGGCTGTCGGGGTCGGGTTCGATGCGGGTGACGGCCTGGTGGTTCCACACGCGGGCGCCGGACTGCCGGGCCAGGCGGACGGCGGCCAGGATCGAGGCCTCGGGCAGGACCACACCGGCGGCGTCCTCGAAGACGCCCACCTCGTCGGAGCGCATGACGTGCCGGGGGTGGCGTTCGGCCAGGGCGGTGGGAGAGAGGTGTTCGTGGGCCAGCCCGTGGTGTTCGGCGGCGGCGATGGAACCGCTGATCGCGCCGGAGTCGGGCCTGCCGAGCATGAGCGCGCCGGAGCGGATGACCAGCGGGGAGCCGGCGGCCTCCTCCAGCTCGGCCCAGGCGCGCCAGGCGGCCTGGACGAAGGGCACGTACTCCGCGCCCTCGAGGTAG
The DNA here is from genome assembly GCF_024134545.1 of Nocardiopsis exhalans. Lineage (GTDB taxonomy): Bacteria > Actinomycetota > Actinomycetes > Streptosporangiales > Streptosporangiaceae > Nocardiopsis > Nocardiopsis exhalans. The sequence goes on along the minus strand of NZ_CP099837.1, from coordinate 7,341,397 downwards.
GAGGTCCGGATGATGCGGGACTCGCCGTGGCTGGAGCCGCGGTCGTGCCCGGGGGAGAACTGCTCGACCCCGATGACGTCGACCCCGTCCCGGGCCAGCCGCCACAGTGCCTGGGAACCCATCGCGCCCAGACCGACCACGACGGTGTCGGCGTACGCGGTCACGGGGCGGAAACGGGGGAAGGCGCGGGCACTTCTCAGGCGGCGATCGGCTGGCGGTGCGTGTAGTAGTGCGGGGGCTCCGGAACCTGGGCGAACGGGTTCAGCAGAGCGGCGGCACCGGCGGGGTCGTTCGCGGGGTGGGAGACCGTGCTGCCCTGGAAGAGGTCGTTCCAGAAGAAGCGGCCGTCGCGGCACCAGACGTTGACGTCGCGCATGACGGAGGCGACGGCCATCTCGGAGGTGCCGGACCAGTACAGGGGACGGGAGGCGACCGGGGCCAGCTCGCCCAGCAGCGCCGTGATCGCGCGCTCGGCGCAGAAGGCGTGGCGGGGCTTGTGCTTGATTCGTCTGGCGAGAGCCGACTTCGCCCGGGAGGCCCGGGGGTTGTTCAGGCGCCAGTGACTCAAGGTCGTCTCCAGTGTGTGTCGGGATACCGCGGGTGTGCTGACCGTGTGTGCTTGTTGCGGCCACGTCGCCGCGGTGCGAGTTCTGTTCACCGCGCCGTTGCCGGTCGTTGGTGACGTCCCTCCGCGAAGTTGGCCAGGAGCGAACTATGCCGTTACCTCGTAGTTATTCTTCGCGTTCCGGATGCTAGCAGCAACTGACCCCCCGTAGTCGAGGCTTCAAAGTGTGACGCATATCACAATTAACAAATGCGTATCGACCTGTTTGAGGCAAGAACTCGCAGTTCAACTTACCTTTTTCGAACACCAGTCTACGTTGTCATTTCGAGATAAAGGGACTGTAGTCCCGTGTTGCTTGTCGGGAGTCTCACCCGGTTTGGCAACCCCTGGCGCATCTGTGCTGACTCATAGTGACTTTGCGCAGGTTGCCGGGCCTTTACCTGTGTGCGGTGGATCTTTACCGGTTGCGCACCCGCTGCCATCAGGGGCATTCCCATCCGTTTTGCGTGCCGGGTCACCCCGGTGTAAGGGGCGGTCGAGCGTCTGGAGGACACTGGAGGGCGGCGCAGACAAGGGAAGAAGCAGCGAAGTGACACAAACATCCGGTGACTGGACATCTGTGCGTGGTTCCGCGGAGCCCCCGCGGCGCGCGGAGCGGACGCGGACCGGCCCCACGGAGCCGGGCGGCGGCGCTCGCGCCTGGCTGGTGTGGGGCGTCGCGGTGGGCGGCTACTTCCTCGCCATGCTGCACCGCAACGGCCTGGGCGTCGCGGCCCTGGAGGCGCAGAGCAGGTTCGACGTCGGTCCCGCCCTCCTGACACTGCTGCCGATGCTCCAGCTCCTGGTGTACGTCCTGCTCCAGGTGCCCGCCGGACTGCTCGCCGACCGCCTCGGCCCCCGGTTCACGCTGGTCATCGGCATGGTCGCGATGACCCTGGGCTCCTGCCTGTTCGCCCTCGCCCCGGGGATCGAGCTCGCGGTGGCCGGACGCTTCCTCATCGGCCTCGGCGACGCGCTGGTCTTCCTCAACGTCATCCGACTCGCCGCCCTGTGGTTCCCCCGGGCACGCTACGCGCTGGTCAGCGGCCTGACCGGGGTGGTCGGCGGCGCCGGCCAGGTGGCCAGCGCCGCGCCCCTGGCCTGGGCCCTCACCAGCGTCGGCTGGGTAGCGGCCTTCCTCGCCACCACGGGGATCACCGTCCTGATGGCGCTGCTCGTCCTCCTGGTGGTCCGAGACCGCCCCTCCGGCGCCGCGGGGCGCTCCACCGTCGCCGACCCCATCCCCCTCTGGTCGGCCCTCAGAGAGGCGGTGAGGGCGGACGGGCCCCGAATCGGCATGGCGCACCACGCGGCCGTCATGGCGCCGTTCACGATGATGATGGTGCTGTGGGGCTACCCGTTCCTCGTGGGCGGTCTGGGGCTGCCTGAGAGCACCGCCGCCCTCACCCTCACCGGACTCGCGGCCGGGGCCCTCTGGATGGCCCCCGTCGCCGGCGCCCTGATCGGCCGCTGGCCGGGCATCCGGGTGTACTTCGCGCTCGTCCTCGGCGGTTCCCTGAGCCTGGGATGGCTCCTGCTGGTCGTGTGGCCGGGCGGCGTACCGCTCCCGCTCGGCGTCACGGTGCTGGCGGTGAGCGCGCTCGGCCAGACCATGGCGCCCACCATCTCCTTCGACTTCGCCCGCGACGGCATCCCCGCCAGCCGCACCGGCGTGGCCTCGGGCCTGGTCAACATGACCGGCTTCACCACCGCCGTCGTGTGCACGGTGGCGGCCGGGGCCATCCTCCAGGTCGTTCCCGACTACCAGCTGGCCTTCATCCCGATGGCGGTCACCACGATCCTCTCCACCGCGGTGCTCGCTCTGTTTATCCGGCGACGGGTCTAGGGAACGTCAGTACTTGAGAAGCTCGACACAGGGACATCGCGGGACTCTTCCTTGCAACACGAGGAGGGCACGTGTTCGGGTTCGGTCTGTTACTGGCCCTTCTGGGAGCGGGCCTGGTCATCGTGTGGACGCAGAGCCCCAGAACTCCGGAGACGGAGGAGACCCGCTACCTGCTGAAGTCGTGCGCGGTGGCAGCCTTCGCCCTCGCCTGGTTCTTCGTGGTGCTGGCCCTGCTCTTCGGCGCCTGACGCCCCGGGGCCAGCCCGCAGCCGTCACCTGTCGGCCTCCGGCCGGTTCCCCCAGCCCTGCGCCCAGCGCTTGGACGTGTCGCGGCCGGTCACGCGCCCGAACGGAAAAGCGGCGGCGAGGTCGGTGGTGGTGTCTGGGGTCGGGTGCCTGTTTCGGTCCTCTGTTTGAAGATGATCTTGCTACCAGGAGCAAGTTCGGCGCCGAACTTGCTCCTGGTAGCAAGATCATCGGGGATACAGGGGTTTCGGAAGCAGCGGACAGTTTCGGGTGCGGGTTTCGGGTGCCATCCCCACTCTGAAACCGTCCCCGCTTGCCCTGCCTGCTCTCGCCCGGGGGAGGCAGCCTGTGCCCCCATCGGGCCGCCCGCACTGTCCCGGGTGACTCCACCACAGAGGCTCGGCAGCCTTCACCCCCACGACACGCGGCCCGGTGAGCGCCGGGCCCGGCCCTCTGCCCACCCTCGTTGCCGCTGTTCCGTCGCCCTCCTTGACCGGCCGCGACACGAGGACCGGTCCGCGCCGGGCTGGGCCCCTGACGCCGTCGATGCCGCTTTTCCGATGGCACGAATGACCGGCCGCGACACGAGGTGCGCTGGGCACCCGGGGTGGGGGCACCGGCCGAAGGCCGAGGTGGTTCGGGGTTGGATCCCGACCACTTATCCCCCCGTCTCCCGATATCCGTCCACCGCCGTCGCAGCGAAGCGGATCAAGGTGAAGCGCCTGATGAATCGGCGAAGCAAGGCCGTTTAGTTAAGGAACACGCTGGGCTGTCAACTCCACCCCCGCCCACCGCAGAGCCAGGGTGTATCGGCCATGCGCGGTCCGTTGCAGGAACCCCTCCTGGACCCACACCCCCATCTGCGTGGCCAGACTCCGATAATGCGGATAATCCAACGCCCGAGCGACCTCGATCGGACTCCACCCCCGACTCAGGTCCGAGCCCAACAGGCGCATCGTGCGCTCCTTGGACCCACCGGGCCGGATCCCGGGCACCATCTTGGCCGCGGGCTGTTGGGGCCCCGCCACGGCCTCGGGCGCAGGGGCCAAGATCTCCAACTCCAGATCCTGCACCCGATCGGTGGTCAGGGGCCGCTCGGGGTCGGCTTCGCGGTAACGCCGGTGGGAACACTTGAGCTTGCGTGCGCTGATCCGAGCACGGCGGGCCGGGAGCAGGTTCTCCCGTACCGCTTGGACTATGCCCCCGCCTCGGCCGGGGGCGTCTTGGTCGGGCAGCACCTGCTGGGCGGTGATGACCTGGCAACGGGCGGTGTTCAGGGCGGTGGTGAAGGCGGCCCGATCGGCGTGGGTGCCTGGCCGGGACTCCACCGCCTCGACCATGGGCATGCGCAGCGCCTGGTAGAGCACCAGCAGGGCCCACACCTCCTGCTCCAGGCCGGCCGGGTCCTGGGAGCGCAGCACACGACGGTGCAGCAGGGTGTGTCGTAGGGAGTAGAAGGCCGATTCCACCTCCCAGCGTTCGTGGTACAGGGCCAGCAGTTGCCGGGCGGGGTCGGTGCGGTGGTCCAGCAGGGTGGTGGCCAGCCGGTACACGCCCCTGACCTGTGTCCCGTCCTGGGTGGTGGCGGTGATGCGGGCTTGGACGATGCGGAGTTTGAGCCCGTCCAGGTGAGTCAGGTAAGAGCCGTCCGGGAGCAGGGTTTCCACCCGGGGGCGGCGGTGTTCTCGCAGGCGGATCAGGAGTTGGGCTCCGGTGTCGGCGACCTCGCCCAGGAAGGTGTTGCCTTGGTAGGCCTGGTCGGCTAGGACCAGCATCTGGGGGGTGAGCCGGTCGAGCAGGGTGCGGGCCTGGTCGGGTTCGCCGCTGGGGGCGCGGGTCAGGGTGGCGCCCAGCAGGGAGCGGGTACCGGTCTCGCACAGGGCGGTGATCTGCAGGCGGGGGTAGCCTTCCGTGCCTTGCTGGTAGCAGATCTTGCGGAGCCAGGTGAGGTTGCGTGCGCTGTCGGGGGCTTTGATCGAGTGGCAGGCGTCGAAGGCCACGGTGCGCCAGTGCCGGTAGCGGGTTCCTGGGGTGGTGGGTTGGGCCAAGGGAGCCGCCAGGGTCTGGAAGAGGGTTTTGAACGGGGTGGGGCCCAGGCGTCGGCGCAGGTGCACGAGCGCGGCCTGGCTGGGGCGGGGCAGGGGCAGGCTTTGCAGGCCCGCTACGAGGGTGTCCCAGACGCGGGCGTATCCCAGGTGGGGGAACAGGTTCAGGGCCAGCACGAAGTAGACCCCGACCCGTGAGGGCAGAGCGCGCAGTCGTTGTTGCTGGGTGCGGGTGTGTTCCAGGACGGCGTCGATGAGGTCGAAGGGCAGGTAGCGGGTGAGTTCGCCTAGGTGGCCGGGGGCGTAGATACCGGCGGCCACGGTGATGGTGCGGGTGTGGGTGTGGGAGGTGGTGGCATACTGGTCGGGCAACGGGGCCTCCGGGGCAGGTGGATCTTGGTCGATTTCCTGCTTTTATCGGAGGTCCCGTTCTTTGTGTTGGGTGGGGTGGTGCTACGGGCTTGACAGCTGGCTTGGAGCGCTAACTAAACGGCCTTGATCGGCGAAGCCGCGACGGCGACGACCTTGACGCGCGCAGCGGAGACGGCCACCATCGAGCGGCGGGAAACGGGGAACCTCCACCTCATGGCACCTGACCAGACCCTCAGGTGGTTGCCGGGGTCCAGGGAAACCGGCGTGAGGATCAGCGGATGCCGCTGCCGGGGTGCTCCTGGTCGTAGGACTGGCGGGCCCGGGCGATGGTGTCCCGGTGCTCCAGTGACCACTCGGCCAGGGCCTTGACGAGATGGGTCAGGCCGGCGCCGGTCTCGGTGAGCCGGTAGTCGACCTGCGCCGGCACGGTCGGGTAGACGGTGCGTAGGACCAGACCGTCCCGTTCCAGTCTGCGTACGGTGAGGGTGAGCATGCGCTGGGAGATTCCGTCGACGGCGCGCTGGAGTTGGCGGAAGCGGCGCGGGCCGTTGGACAGCTCGACGATGACGAGCACCGACCACTTGTCGCCGACCCGGTCCAGGACATCGCGGATCCCGCAGTCGGGATGTTCCGGTTGACCGCACGGTTCGAGCTCGGCGGCCCCGACGGCCTCGACGGTTACCTCGGTGTGCCCCGGTGACATTGAAGTGCCTCCTTGTGCGCCGAGCGCGCCCGGCTCAGGATCGTTGATGGTTACTGAAGAGAACCACGACAGGGAGTGTGCCGCAATGATCATGGTGACCGGGGTGAACGGGCAGTTGTCCGCCCTCACGTTGGCGGAGTTGGCCCGGCGGAAGGCGCCTGTGGCGGGCGGGAGCCGCACCCCCGCGGTCGGGCAGCGGTATCTGGACTTCGACCGGCCGGACAGCCTCGATCTGGGCGGCGTCTCGACACTGGTGCTCGTCTCGGCCGGATACGCCGAGGACGACCAGGTGATCGCCCGGCACCGGGCCGTGGTCGACGCCGCGGTCCGGGACGGGGTGGGTCACGTGGTCTACACGAGCCTGACCGGAGCCGGGGACCACCTCGGGTTCGCGCTCGCTCACCGGGCCACGGAGCGCCTCGTCAGGGACAGCGGGTTGGCGTGGACCATCCTCCGCAACGGCCTCTACGCCGAACTGTTCGGCGCGCTGCTGACCTGGACCCCCGAAGGGCTGGAGTCCGCCTTCGGCTCCGGTGCCGTGGCCGCGGTCGCGCGTGCGGATCTGGCCTCCGCCGCGGCGGCGGTCGCGGCTGGACCCGGGGCGCATGCGGGGAGGGTCTACGAGCTCGTCGGGGAACCGATCAGCGCGACCGAGGTCGCCGAGAGACTCGGGGTCGCCCACCGCACCATCGGCCTGGGTGAGTACCGTTCCCGGCTGCTGCGGGAGACCGCTCTGCTGCCGTTCCAACCGCCGATGCTGGCCTCGATCGCCAGCGGGATCCGGCACGGCTTCCTCGGCGGTACCGGCCCGGAGCTCCGGGCCCTGTTGGGCCGACCGGTCACCGATCCGCTGGCGGTCGCGGTCGAGGCCGCCGCCGCGCTGCGCCCGGCTGCGACGCCTGCCCTCACGTGAAACGCGCGAGGGGCGGGACGACGGATCGTCCCGCCCCTCGGCGGTGGTTTCTCAGTACCGTTCCGCCTTGGGCGGCACGGCGGGCCGCAGCGGCCCGGGAAGGCTTAGAAGGCCTCCTCGGGGACCTCCATGACGCCCAGGTTCACGGTCTGGGCGATCTTCAGCTCGGACTCCACGCGCGGCAGGAACTGCTCGGCGAAGAAGCGCGCGGCGGCGATCTTGCCGGTGTAGAAGTTCTTGTCGTCGTCGCTGGCGCCGTCGATGCTGTTCAGCGCGATCTCGGCCTGACGCAGGAGCAGCCAGGCGAGGACCACGTCGCCGAAGGCGAAGAGCAGGCGGACGGAGTTCAGGCCGACCTTGTACAGCTCGCGGGAGTCCTCGGCGGAACCCATCGCGTGGCCGACCATGATCTCGACGATCTTCTCGGTCTGGCCGAGGGCGGTCAGCAGGAGCGCGCGCTCCTCCTTGAGCTGGCCGTTGCCGGCGTCGCTCTCAGCGAAGGCCTTGATCTCGGCGGACAGCTTGCCGATGGCGGCGCCACCGTTCTTCACGATCTTGCGGAAGAAGAAGTCCTGGGCCTGGATCGCCGTGGTGCCCTCGTACAGGGTGTCGATCTTGGCGTCACGGATGTACTGCTCGATCGGGTACTCCTGCAGGAACCCGGAGCCGCCCAGGGTCTGCAGGGACTCGGCGAGCAGGGCGTAGGAACGCTCCGAACCCACACCCTTGACGATCGGCAGCAGGAGGTCGTTCATGGCCTCCAGCTCGGTGACGTCCTCACCCTTGGAGTGCGCGATCTGGATCGCGTCCTGCTGGGTGGCGGTGTAGATGACCAGCGAACGCATGGCCTCCACGTACGCCTTCTGCGTCATGAGGCTGCGACGCACGTCCGGGTGGTGGGTGATGGTGACCTTCGGGGAGTTCTTGGCCCCGGCGAGGTCGTTGCCCTGCACGCGGTTCTTGGCGTACTCGAGGGCGTTCAGGTAACCCGTGGACAGGGTGGCGATCGCCTTCGTCCCGACCATCATGCGCGCGTACTCGATGATGAGGAACATCTGGCGGATGCCGTCGTGCTTGTCACCGACGAGGTAACCGATGGCGGGGTGCTTGTCGCCGAAGGTCAGCTCACAGGTGGTGGAGGCCTTGAGGCCCATCTTGTGCTCGACGTTGGTGACGTAGGCACCGTTGCGCTCGCCGAGGGAACCGTCCTCGTTGACCAGGTACTTGGGCACCAGGTAGAGCGAGAGGCCCTTGGTGCCGGGGCCGGCGCCCTCGGGGCGGGCCAGCACCAGGTGGAAGATGTTCTCGGTCATGTCCTGCTCGGCCGAGGTGATGAAGCGCTTCACACCCTCGATGTGCCAGGTGCCGTCACCCTGGTCGGTGGCCTTGGTGCGGCCGGCGCCGACGTCAGAACCGGCGTCGGGCTCGGTCAGCACCATGGTGGCGCCCCAGCCCTTTTCGATGGCCTGCTCGGCGAACTTCTTCTGCGCCGCGTTGCCCTCGGAGTGCAGGATGCTCGCGAAGCCGGGACCGGCGGAGTACATGTGGATGGAGGGGTTCGAGCCCAGGATCAGCTCGGCCGCGGACCACACCAGCGAGCGGGGGGCGCCGAGGCCGCCGAGCTCCTGGGGAAGGTCGAGGTTGTACCAGCCGGCGTCCATGTAGGCGTTGTAGGACTTCTTCAGGCTCTCGGGGAGCGCGACCGTGTTGGTCTTGGGGTCGAAGACCGGGGGGTTGCGGTCCGCGTCCTCGAAGGACTCGGCGACGACACCGGTCGCGAGGCGGTTGATCTCGTCCAGGATGGTGCGCGCGGTCTCCTCGTCCAGCTCCTCGAACGGGCCCTCGCCCAGTACGTCCTGGCGCTTGAACAGCTCGAAGAGGTTGAACTCGATGTCGCGCAGGTTGCTCTTGTAATGCGTCATGGACAGCTCCGCTTTGTGTCCCCGGCCGCGGTGTCTGTACACGCGGATCTACCGACTAGTAACAAGTCAATGTTACTACCCAGTAGCCCAAGATGCCAGTGACGATAGACACTTGTGTCCCCAAGGTCAGGCCAAGAGTGCGAACAGCCTGTTCAAGAGCTTGCTTCGGAATGTCCGGTCATGCATGGATGCGCTCCCAAAACAATCGTGCACGAACGCGGAGGGTGACCGGGAGGCGGGGCCGACTTCCGCGAGCCGGTCTCTTCACGGTGGTCTTGCCGTAGTAACGCTCCCGCAGGCGCAGGCGCAGGCGCAGGCGCAGGCCCGGGCCGAGGCCGCCAGCGGTCATGGAAGGGACGGCTCCCGCTGATGCTCCGGGGCCCGCTCCCACGGAGAGCGGGGTGAGCGCGGATACCTCCGCGACCCCTCCCCGTCCCCGTGCCCTACCCGGGCTCGGGGAAGCCCTCGGACCCCGGGCACCGAATCCGTTCGCCGCTTTCCGTGACCACCAGGAGCCCCGGTCCGGGGTGGTCTTCGCCCGCTTATCCTCTGAGGTGCACCGACCCCGAACCTGGAGCGCTCACGATGCTGGAACTGCTGCCCGGACTCACCCAGATCTACGAGGGGTGGGCGCAGCACTACCCGGACGTGCAGCCGCTGACCATCCAGTTCCCGCCGAGCGACTCCGAGCAGGGGATCGACGGCGTGCTCGCCTACCCGATGGAGGGGCACTGGCTGCTGGTCACCTTCGGCCTCACCGAGTTGGGGGAGAAGACCAGCGAGGAGAAGCGCGTCTCCGGCGCCGGGTTCGAGTTCTCCTGCCGCATCCCGCGCGAGGAAGGCGACGAGACCGTACCCGCGTGGATCCTCCGCGTCCTGCACGCCCTGGCCGGGCAGTACGTCGCCGGCGCGCAGCTCGACGTCGGGCACTGGATCATCACCCCGTCCCCGCTGGGCGGTGAGAAGTCCAACGGCGACATGACCTCGCTCGCGATCGTCCCCGACGCGGACATGCGCATCCTGGACACCGACAACGGCCTGGTGCTGTTCTTCCAGGTCGTGGGGCTCATGGCCGAGGAGGGCGAGTACGCCCAGCAGGCCGACACGGTCGCGCCGATCATCGCCCTGCTGCGCGACCGCGACCCGAAGATGCTCACCGACCCCAACCGCGAGACCATCCGCCTCTAACGCTCCCCGGCGGCCTCCCGCGCTGCCTGCTCCTCTTCCCACGCCCGGAATCGCGGCCCCGCCAGCACGCACACCGCCGCCGCGACCAGGAACAGGGAGCCCGCCACCAGGAACGGCGGCCGCAGCCCGAACACCGAGGCCAGCGTGCCGCCCAGGAGGGCACCCAAAGCCAGCCCTGACATCCCCAGCAGACGGCTCACCGACCCGGCCCGGCCCATCAACCGGGCCGGGGTGGCCTTCTGGCGAACCGAGGCGGCCAGCACGTTCCACACCACCGCATGGCCGATGTAGACGGCGAGCAGCAGCCCGACCACCACGGCGTGGTCGGTGAACGGCACCGCCGTGAACGCCAGGGCCCCGGTCAGCAGCGCACCGGTGATCGAGCGGTGGTAGCCCCACCGGGCGCGGACCTTCTCCGCGACCCACGCCCCCACCAGCCCGCCCGCCGCCGAGGCCGACAGCAGCAGCCCGTACCCGGTGGGCCCCAGCCCCAGCACCTGTCCCGCGTACAGCACCAGGTACGAGAACGGGATCATGTACGCCACGCTGGCGAGGGCACTGATGACCACCAGCGTCCGGACCACCGGGTTCCGCCACACCCACACCGCGCCCTCGCGCACCTCGGAGAGAACGCTCTCCCGCGGTCCCCCCGCTTGCCGGTAGTCACCCCGCAGCGAGTAATAGGCGATGCCCGCCGCGAGGAAGGCCAGGGTGTTCGCCGCACTCGGCGCCAAAGCGGCGGCGGCGAACAGGAACCCGCCCAGGGGCGGCCCCACGAACTCGTCCACCACGATCTGCGTCCCGGCGATCCGCGAGTTCGCCCTGTCCAGACCCTGCGGTCGTACGGCCTGCGGCAGGACGGCGAAGGCCGAGCTGTCCGAGACCGTCTCGACCACACCCATCACGGCGAACACCAGGTACAGGACGATCAACGGTGCCATGTCCAGCGAGACCAGCAGCGTGAGCACGCCGAACACCACAGCCCGCGAGAAGTTCGACAGATAAAGGAGCCGCCGCCGGTCCGCCCGGTCCACGAGCACCCCGATCCCCAGCACCGCCAGCACCCGGGGAACGGTGTAGGCCACGGTCAGCCCGGCCACGGCCAGCGGGTTCTGCGTGACCATCGCGGCCAGCAGCGGCAACGCGACGAAGGTGATGCCGTCCGCCAGGTTCGAGGAAGCGTTCCCCACCCAGATCCGTCCGAACTCCGGCCCCAGCCGCATAGGGCGCACCTTCCGTTGGCGTCGCCGGAACCCTAAGCGCCCGCGCCCGCCCCCGCACCCCGTTTTGCCGCGCTGCGACAGCCGTTGCGGTAGGCCGCTTGCCTAGCTAGCCGGGCAGACGTTCGCTCAGGACTCGGTCGAGCGCCGCCCGTCCCGCCGGACCCCACGCCGGTTTGCCGCCGGGCAGGCCGCGCTCCCCGTTCTGGCCCATCAGCATCAGGAAGAGGCTCTTCATCGCGGCCAGCCCGCGGGCGCGCCGGACCGTCGCCTCGTCAGCTTCCGCGTATGCGGCGAAGAAGCGTGCGGTCGCGCCCGCGGGCAGCAGCACCCAGGCGGCCGCCAGGTCCGAGGCCGGGTCGCCGACGAACAAGTCGCCGAAGTCGACGACACCCGCCAGCGTCCCCTCCGCGACGACGACGTTCGCGGGATGCAGGTCGCCGTGCACCCACACCGGCGGACCCTCCCACGCGGAGGCCGCGACGGCGTCGTCCCAGACGGCCCGGACGTCGGCGGCGTCGGAGCCGATCGCGTCAGCGTCGACGGAGTGGAGGAAATGCTCGAAGCCTTCCGTGCGGTCCTTGGGCTGCGCGCCGCGGCCCGTGTCGACCGGTGCGTCTGCGGGCGCCGGTACGTGCAGCGCCCGGAGGAACGCCGCCAGGGTGTCGGCCGCGTGCTCGCCGCGAGTGATCGACCCGCGGTCCAGCGGCAGACCCGGCACCCATGTCATGACCGTCCACAACTTGGGGAAGCGCTCGGAGGGCACACCGCTGCGCACCGGGACGGGGACGGGCAGCGGCAGGCGCGGGGCGAGCATCGGCAGCCACCGACGCTCCTTGAGCTGGTGTTCGGGGTCGGTGTCCATGCGCTGGATCCGCACGGCCAGCTCGTCCCCGAGGCGCCACATCTGGTTACCCCACCCGCCCTCGACTTCTCGGAGGGGCAACCCGGCCAGGTCCGGGTGCTGGTCCTGCAGCAGGTCGCGGATGAGATCCGCGCTGATCTCGATCTCGGTCATGCGGAGGAAGGATACGGGGACCGACCGCGCCCCGCCCGCGGAGCCGATGGCCGAGGATTCACCCCTGGAGGACGCCGAGCTCCTCGCCAGCGTCCTCGTCTACTGGGACGCCAGCCACATCACCACCACCTACATGCGCACCCTCGCCCCCGAGCTGGAGAGGCGCCTGCTCGTCAGCACCTCCTTGTGACGTGCCCGTGTGACGCACGGGACTGGTGGGTAGCCTCACCGACCACCACACCGTGCCGAACCTGGGAGTGCCGATGCCGTCCGACGAGCGACTGGTCCGGGTCGGCGACGTGGAACTGTGCGTCCAGTCCTTCGGGCGGGAGGGGCATCCGCCGATCCTGCTGATCGCCGGGAACCAGTCCTCGATGGACTGGTGGGAGGACGGGTTCTGTGAACGCCTGGCCGCCACCGGACGCTTCGTCGTGCGCTACGACAGCAGGGACACCGGGCGCTCGACCCGGTTCCCGGTGGGGGATCCGGGCTACTCCGGAGACGCGCTCGTCCACGACGCCGTCGGTGTGCTGGACTGCCTGCGCCTGCCCAGAGCCCACGTCGTGGGCATCTCCTCCGGCGGCGGCATCGCCCAGTACCTCGGCGTGCGCGACCCCGACCGGGTCGCGTCGCTGACCCTGATGTCCACCACGCCGGTGAGCCCCGGGGCGCAGCATCCGGACCTGCCGCCGCCGACCGAGGCCGTCTCGCGGTCGTTCGCCGAACCCCTGCCCGACCCCGACTGGAGCGACCGCGATGCGGTGGTGGACTACATGGTCGCCTTGGAGCACATCTTCTCCGGGGCAGCCCCGGTCGACCCGGACCGCATCCGGAGTGTCGTGACCCGGTCGATGGAACGCGGCGGTGACATGGCCTCGGCCGTCAACCACTGGCTGGCCGCCGCGACACCCCTGGGCGCCCGGCTCGGCGAGATCACCGCGCCCACCCTGGTGCTGCACGGACGGGAGGACCCACTCTTCCCGTATCCGCACGCCGAAGCCCTCGCCGCGGAGATCCCCGGAGCCCACCTGCACCCGCTCTCCGGGGTGGGCCACCAACACCCTCCCCCTGAGCTGTGGGACGAGGTGGTCGGCGCGATCGCCGCACACACCGCCTCCGACTGAACCCGGCCCGGACACACGAGGGGGCCGCCGCACCCTCGAAGGATGCGGCGGCCCCGGCCTTCGAACGAACTCCTCTGTTACTTCTCGGAGCCCCGTTCGATGGCGGTGCCGATCTCGCCGACGCGGTCGGCGAGCAGGCCCATCGCTCCGATGGCCCTGGTCATCGGGTCGCCGTCGGACCCGCCCAGGGCGCGGCCCCGGCGGAAGCCCTCCTTGACCTCCTGCCAGCGCCGCTCCTGCTCGGGGGTCATCACCCCGCGGAGCTCGGCCAGCTTGAGGAGGTTGGCCTCCGCACCCGAGGTGAGGGTCTGGGCCTCGCCCAGGTAGTGGTCGTCGATGACGGCCTCCACCTCGGCCTCGTTCATGACCGGGACGATCTTCTCCGACAGCCGGTTCATGTTCCGGTACGAGCCCTGCAGCTGGAACGGCGGTTCGGTGCGGGCGTCCTCGGACTGGGCCGCTGAGGCGATGTAGGCCTGGTTGTTGGCCAGCACCACCTCCTGGACCCGCAGCATCTTCTGCAGGACCGACACGATCCGGTCCACCTCGGCCGCCGAGTACGGGTGCTTCAGGCGGTCCGTGCCGACCGAGTCGTCCCCCTGGGCCATCCGCACGAACGTGTACACGTCCTCGCGGTCCCGGGTGGACAGCGGCGACAGGGTCTGGTTGGAGGTGAGCGCGTTCTCGATGTAGCTGAGCGCGAACAGCTCCTCCTTGCCGGACAGCACGTCACCCAGGTTGTACACGTCGGCACGGTTGGCCAGCATGTCCGGGATCCGGAACCGCTTGCCCTGCTCGGTGTACGGGTTACCGGCCATGCAGACCGCGAACCGCTTGCCGCGCAGGTCGTAGGTGCGCGTGCGGCCCTCCCATACCCCTTCCATGCGGCGCTGACCGTCACAGAGGGAGATGAACTTCTGCAGGAGCTCCGGGTTGGTGTGCTGGATGTCGTCCAGGTACAGCATGGTGTTGCTGCCCATCTCCAGCGCGAAGGAGATCTTCTCGATCTCCTGTCGGGAGGTGGCGTCCGGGGCCTCGGACGGGTCCAGTGAGGTGACCGCGTGGCCCAGGGCGGGCCCGTTGACCTTGACGAACACCAGACCGAGACGGCTCGCCACGTACTCCATCAGCGTGGTCTTGCCGTAACCGGGCGGGGAGATGAGCAGCAGCAGACCGCTCTGGTCCGTGCGCTTGTCGTCTCCGGCCGCACCCAGCTGCTTGGCGAGGTTGTCACCGATCAGCGGCAGGTACGACTCGTCCAGCAGCCGGTTGCGGACGAACCCGCTCATCACCTTGGGCTTGTACTCCTCCAGCCGCAGGCGCTCGCGTTCGTTCACCACCAGGGCGTTGCGGCGGCGCTGGAAGTCCCGGTAGGCGGGCACCTCGACGGTACGGAACCGTCGGGTGCGCGGCAGGATCTCGTCCAGCCGCACCTCCAGGGAGCGTTCGCTGATCCGCGGGTGCGAACCCAGCAGACCGGACACGCGCTCGCCCACCGCGGCCGAGGACTCGTACCGGTCCACCGCGGTCCCGGTGAGTTCGATCGCCGCCGCCTCGGGCAGGTCGCCCGGGGCGGGCGGCTCCTCCAGAGTGGCGGCGTACGCCTCCAGCCACGCCGTCACCAGCTGGTGCCGGGCGGCCACGTCGCCGTCGAGCCTGCGCAGGTCCTCCTCGAAGGCCTTGCGCGTGGTCTCCCGGGTGCTGCCCAGGGCCCGGTGGAACCGGTCCAGCAGCTGGCGGGCACCGGCACCGGAGACGAACCCGCGCTCGGCGGGCGTGTCCGCGGCCAACTCCTCGAACAGGTAGTCGCCCACCAGTTCCAGGTCGGCGTCCTGGTGCAGGCCGGTGTCGGTGAGGAAGGTGTCCACACCCTCGGCGAGCTCGGCGCGCAGGCCGTCGATCGCCGCCGACCTGCGGGCCCCGAACACGCTCCGGGCCCGGGCCAGCGAGCCCGCCCGGGTCTTCCAGGCCTCCCGCTGCCCCTTCTCGGTGCCATGTGCCCAGAACAGCTGCGCCACCGCCCGGGCCTGCCCGGGATAGCGCAGCAGACCCGCGCCGGCACGCAGCCGCAGCAGCGCGGAGAGGATGCGGGCGGCGTCGTGGTCGTGCACGCCCCGCTCATAGCCCTCGTCATACCGGGACTCGGCGACCCCGCGCACCAGGGACTGCAGGGAGTCCCCGTTCTCGGCGTGCAGCTCGGCCTCGTTCAGGGCGTCGAGGGTCAGCCCACCCGTCGCCCGCCACCAACCCTCAACGGATGACCTTCGGTCGCTGCCTTCTACCGGAGCGCCCTCCTCGGCCGCGGTCAGGATCGACGTGGCCAGGTACTCGGCCCGGTACACCTGGGGGCTCTCGGAGACCAGCAGCCGGTCCCACAGGTGCTTGGTCTCCTGGAACGCCTCGTCGGTGACGGGCGCCCGGAAGTCGGTGCCGGTGATGGCCACCGACATGTGCCCGTCGTGCGGGGTGAGGGTGAGGTCGATCGGCTGGGTGTTGACCGCGAAGCGGTGCTTGCCCAGCCGGATGGTCTCCCCGCCCGCGCCGCCCTCGAACAGGTCGGTGCGGTCCTGGAGGGCCCGCCCCGCCTCCTGCCGGGCGGCCAGGATCTGGCCGTCCAGCTCCTCGGCGCGCACGGTGTCGCCGAGCTCGCGCATCTCCTCACAGGTGCGGCGCAGCCGCGTCACCATCGCGTCCGAGGCGAAGTAGGTGTTGATGTCCTCCAGCGTGGTCAGTGCCGCGACCCGCCGGTGCACACCCTCCAGGACACGGGCGGCCGACGACGCCAGCCGGTCGGCCCGGCGGGCGCGCTCGTCCACCAGCGCCTGCTTGCGGGTGGAGAACGCCTCGTAGACGTCCTCGCGTTTGTCCGAGAGCTCGGCGAGGAAGTCGTCGAACTCCGCGAAGCGCGACTCCAGGTTCTCCAGCTGGAGCATGATCCGGCCGAGCTGCTCGTCGCAGCGGTCCGGGCTGTCCGCGGCGGCGATCGCCCCGGTGATGGCCTGCCCCAGCAGGGCGAACTCGGCGGCGAACTCGGCCCGGCCCTCCAGGGCGAGCAGCTCCTTGCGCCGCGACTCCAGCGTGGCGCGGGCCCGGTTGACCCCGGCCATCACCTCGCTGATCCGCTCCAGGATGCGGGTGCGCACCTGGGCGTCACCGATGTCGAGGGAGCCGATCACCTCGGTGACGACCTGCAGGCCCTCGGTCTGCTCGGCGATGCGCTCGCCGACCGCGGTGGCCGCGCTGACCGCCTCCAGGGCCTCGGCCTCCTCGACCAGCCGCTCCACATCGGAGTGGTAGCCGTCGAAGGCGTCTTCCTGTTCGAGGAAGGAGACGGTGCGACGCCCGGCGGAGGCGATCTCCTCACCGAGGCTCTCCTCCACCGCGTCGATGCGGCCGGTGTCCGCGTAGCGCATCTCGCGCAGCGTGGCCGCCTGCCCCTGGGCGCGGCGCAGTTCGGTCAGCCGGGTCACCCACCCCTCGGCCGAGCGCGGGGTCTCGCCCCGGGACCGGCGGATGAGCGCGGTGACCTTCTCCTCGGTAGCGCGCAGGTTGTCCGCGGCCTGCCGGGTGAGCTCCTGGACGGTTTCGAACTCGTCCAGGACGCGCTCCGCTGTGGAGCGCACCTCGCCCAGCGGGCCGGCCAGGTCGCCCAGCTCGTCCTCGCCGAGCCAGTGGAACCGGTCCAGGACCCGGCGGCAGGAGGCGATGAGCGCCTCGAACACCTCGGTGGAGGGCCGCATGTCCTCGGCGATCCGCGCCACCGACAGGCATTCGGACACACCCTGGACCAGTTCGGCGTTGCCGATCCGCTCCAGCGGCCCGGTACCGACCGGCTGCGCCGCCGCGTACACGTCGGACACGTACGGGGTCTGCCACACCTGCATCGGGTGTACCCGGGTGGGTTCACCGGAGGTGTCGCGGAAGACCGTCATGGTCCCGTCGTCGAACAGCGAGTAGCCGTGGCAGACGATCGGGTTGGCGACCTCCTTGCGGATGGTGTTGTACGACAGCAGCAGGCTGCGGCCGTCCGTCCGCGAGT
Organism: Nocardiopsis exhalans; assembly: GCF_024134545.1. Taxonomy (GTDB): domain Bacteria; phylum Actinomycetota; class Actinomycetes; order Streptosporangiales; family Streptosporangiaceae; genus Nocardiopsis; species Nocardiopsis exhalans. The sequence goes on along the minus strand of NZ_CP099837.1, from coordinate 7,324,157 downwards.
GGAAGACGTACAGCACGTCCTCACCGTTGGGCGAGCGCACCACGCGCTCGAACTCGAGGTCGGTGACGTCGGTGTCGAAGGTCCGCGCCACCCCGGTGGACAGGTAGTAACCGCCGGGGAAGATGAGCCCCTGGTCGTCGGGCAGGCGCTGGCAGGACTGGCCGATGCCGTCGAGGCGCTCGACCTCCTTGGTGCGCGTGTTGAAGACCAGGTAGCGCCACGCGGTCTCGTTGTACGGCTGGATCTTCAGCAGCACCAGCGCGCCGACCCGCGCGTGGAAGATCGCCGCGTCGGCCAGGCTCTGCGTCGGTTCGTCGACCGGCTCGCTGTAGACACCCTCGCCGACCTCGGTGTTGTTCTCCACCTTGATCGTGAGGTCGCCGCCGACCGTCTCCACGAACAGCGCGTCACGGATCGAGATGTGCGGGTGCCGCCCCTGGACGTGGTCCTCCCGGGTGGCCTCCGTCCACGCGAAGTCGTGCGCGCGCGGGAACACGTGGTCGCGTTCGCCGCGGTCGTCGAGGTAGGCGATCTCGCCGGTGGGCGCGACCGTCCACCGCAGCACCCGCACGTCCTCGGTGCGCGGGCCGGTCTGGAACACGGCGAGCAGCCGGTCCTCGACCCTGCGCAGCTGGAGCAGACGGGCGTCCCGGTAGTAGCGGTAGAGCTGATCGAACTCCTGCCGGAACTTCTCGTCGGCGATCAGACCGGGGACGGCGTCCGCGGCCGCGTCGGCGAACTCGAAGGAGTCGCCGCCGTGCTCGTACCGGTGCAGGGAGAACACGTCGCAGACGTGTGTCTGGCTCTGCATGCCGATGTAGACGTTGTAGCCGAAGAGGATCATGTCCCCGTCGGCGTCGTCCCCGACGGAACGCCCCACGCTGACGATGTCGCGCGGCACACAGTTGTGCTCGGTGCGGATGCGCTCGGTACCGCGCAGGGAGAGCTCGGTGCCGCCGAACACCTCGAGGCGGCGGTTGTTGAGTTCCTCGGTCCGCCGGGCCAGCTCACCGGTCTGTTCGCGGAGCCGGGCGCGGAGCACCTCGTAGGTGCCCGCGTCCAGCGACCGCGCGTCCTCGGTGTCGGGTCCGGGGCCGTCGGTCTCCTGGGACTGTGTTTCCTGGGAGTGGGCCTCGGTCACGGAGGACTACCTCACTGCTTCACGGGGGCGAGAGCGTTCACGGGAAGCTGGTCCAGGCCCATGGAACGGGCGGTGGTGAGCAGTTTGTCGAGCTTGCCTGCCTCGGGGCCGCCCGCGGCGATGAGCTTGAGCAGCAGGGCGGAGACGGTGAGGTTCTTGACGTCCTCGGTGTCGGCCGAGGCCAGGATCCTCTTGATGTCCTCGGCGAAGTTCCCCTCGCCGCCCAGCCAGCCGCTGCCCAGCGCCTGCACGGTCTCGGAACCGTTGACGAAGCCGTCGACGGCCTTGCCCATGCCGATGGAGTTGACCATGCGGTCGAAGAAGGCGCCGTCGCCGCCGACGATGTTGATGTCGGCGCTCTCCAGACCGGCGGCCATGGCCGTGGCCTGGGCCTCGGCGATCTGACGGTTGACGTCGATCCCGGCCAGGCGGACCTCCTTCTCGGCGTCCAGGCGCAGGCGGTACTCCTCGTGCTCGCGGCTGACCTCGTCCAGGGCGGCCATGGCGGCGGCCTTGTCGGTCAGACCGGCGGCCTCGGCGCGCAGCTTCTTCTCCACGGCGTCGGCCTCGACCTGGGCCTTCTCGGCGGCCACGACGGCCTCGGCGCGGCCGAGCTTCTCGACGGCCTCGGCGTCCTGCTCGCGGACCTGGACCTCGGCCAGACCGGCGGCGGCGGCCTCGGCCTGCAGGCCCTCGGCCAGGCGGATCTTGGCGCGGGTGTCCAGCTCGGCGGCCTGCTGGCGGGCCTCGGCGAGGGTGAGCTCCTCCTGGGCCTTGTGCTTGGCGGCTGCCTCGGCTGCCTCGGCGGCCTTGATGTCCTTGACCAGGTTCTCCTGGGCCTCGGCCTCGGCGTGGATGATGATCGACTGGCGCTGGCGCTCGGCCTCCTCGACGGCGCGCAGCTTCTTGATCGCCTCTTCCTGCTCGGCGACGGTGCGGTCGACGGCGATGCGCTCGCGGACGACGTCGGCGACCTCGCGCTTCTCGCCCTCGACCTCCTTGTCCTTGGCGATGCGGCTCAGCTCGGTCTCGCGCTCGCGGCCGATGACCTCCAGGAGGCGGTCCTTCTCGATGCGCTCGGTCTCGATGGCGATGACGCGCTCGCGGTTCTTCTCGGCGACCGCGATCTCACGCTGCTGGTTCTGGTGCTGGACGCCGAGCTGCTCGTTGGTGCGCAGGTTGGCGGTCTCGGCCTTGAGGCGCTCCTCGGCCTGGACGCGGGCGGTCTCGGCCTCCTCCTGGGCGCGGATGATCTCGATCTCGCGCTTGGCCTTGGCGGTCGCCTCCTCGCGGCGCTTCTCCAGCTCGGCGAGGGTCTCGGCGGTCTCGGTGTTCTGGCGGTCGAGTTCCTTCTTGCGGTCGTTCTCGAACTCGTTGGTGCGCTTGTGCTCCTTGGCGGTGCGCTCCGTGATCTTCGAGATGCCCTGCGCGTCGAGGATGTTGTTGGCGTCGTGCTGGTGCAGCGGGGTCTGCTCCAGCTCGTCGATGGCGACGTCCTCGAGGATGTAGCCGTTGAGGTCGGTGCCGATCAGCGAGACGATCGCGTGGCGGAACTGCTCGCGGTGGGTGAACAGCTCCTCGAAGTCGAACTGCTTGCCGACCGTCTTGAGGGCCTCGGAGAACTTGGAGTTGAAGAGCTCCTGGAGGGTGTCCTGGTCGCTGGCGCGCTCGGTGCCGATCGCCTTCGCGACCTTCTTGACGTCCTCTGCGGTCTCGTTGACCCGGACGTAGAAGAACACCTTGATGTCCGCGCGGATGTTGTCCTTGCAGGTCAGGCCTTCGCGGCCACCCCGCTCCAGAGTCAGGCTCTTGAGTGAGATGTCCATGATCTCGGCCTTGTGCAGGACCGGGAGGACGATGGAGCCGGTGAAGGTGACGTGGACGTCGCGGACCTTGGAGATGATCAGGGCCTTGCCCTGCTCGACCTTGCGGAACAGTCTCGTCACCATCAGCAGGAGGGCGAGGAGGACGACGATACCGATGGCGAGGGCGACGCCGACGGTGATGAAGGCCGCGTCAGCCGCCTCCTGCCCGGTGGAAGGAGCACTCAGGAACACGTAGGGGTCTCTTTCTGCGCAGTGAACGGGGTCGGCTCGGCACCGCGGTGGGGTCGGCGGGTGGAGGGTCACCGGCCCGGAGGCGAGGAGCGTTCGTTGTGGGTTGTGACGCGCCCGGAGGGCGAACGGTTCCGAAACCGGACAAGATCATCCCTGCTCACCATGGGTGAGCTGGGATATGGCCGATGAGCGGGGTATTTCGGTCAGAGATGCCCAGGAATTACAGTCAGGCGGTTCTCGCCGGTCAGACCGTGCTTGCCGGTTAGGACTGCCCGGGGTCGAGCGCGGCGTCGAAGGCGGTCACCAAGAAGACGTCGTCGCCTGGGCTGTGGTCGAAGATCAGCGCGGTACTGCCCAGGGGGAGGACCTCACCGCTGGTGGTGCGTACGGGGATGGAGATGGCGGCGCCGCCCGCGGTGGTGATCTCGGCCTGACCGAAGTCCTCGCGGGCCTCACCGATCCGGATCACGCAGGTGCGCCCGACCAGTTCGTGCTTGGAGTCGCCCCTGCGCTTGGGCAGGAAGCGCTGGAAGCCCATGACCACACCGCTGGTGACCGCCCACGCGGCGACCAGCGCGATCAGCAGGACCACGGCGCCGAGCGCGTACAGCAGCGGCGTGGAGGTGATCTCGATGAGGGTGGTCAAGATGCTTCCCATCATGCTCACGAACCAGGCCACGCAGATCAGCATGGTCAGGGCGACGGTCACGGGGACGCGCCCCAACCCCGCCTTGCTGAGCACCGCGCTCAGCCCGGCCGCGTCACCGTCGGCGTTGACGCTGTCCAGCATCTCGGTGTCGGCGGCGCCGACGACCACGAAGATCCAGTAGCCCAGTACGACGATGAGCAACGGCGTGAACAGGACCGTGGGGAACCCGAAGGCGGTACCCAGGAAAACACCCATCCCGCGCACCCACTCCTTCACGTCTCGCCCCGCACCGGTTCCGGAACTCTACCGAACACCCCAGTTCAGCACGTTCTCCAGGGTGCGCCCTGACCGGTTGTGGCCACGGCCGTCCGGCACCCGGTCCGGACGGGGCCGATAACCTGAAGTGGTGACGGGGACGGAGCGTGCGACCTTCTGCTGCTTTGTGAGCCGTTCTCGTGTTCTGTCGGTGCGGAACCGGTGCCCGAGATTTCACGCATTATTCGAATGTGGCTTTCCGTGATTGGTGTTATGCGGAAAGAAATCTCCGCCAAGAGAGGAGGAGTCCGTGATCGGAAATGCTGAAGAAGTCCACGAAATCGTGCCGCGTCGAGTCCGCCGTCGTGAGAGTTCCGGAGGCGGCTGCCTGGCCGTCCTCGATGACGATCCTGTGCAGGGTGTGGGTGGAGGTCTCCGGTAGGAGGCCGATCAGGAGCTCGGCTGCCGCCTGCGGCCCCCGGGCCAGGCACGGGCCCGGGCCGCGGAACCGGGCCATGGGGTCTACCAGTGAGGCGTAACCCTCGACGTCTCGGCGGTTGAGGTACTCGTAGGAGAGGCGGATGTGCTCGCGCCCGATCGTTGAGGCGAGAGCGCTGACCGCGAGGTCCCGCTGTCGTTCCGCTGGGTAGCCCATGGTCGCTCCGGGGTTGGGGGTGGCGTAGGTCCCCCTAATCATGAAACAATCGGTAATTCGCTCACTATCCGGGGGCTATCTTTGTGTCGGGGTGCGGTTGGCCGCAGCTTGGAAGGTGAAAACCGGCGGCCGGAAAAAGGGAGTCTGTGGTATATATTTGACAGCCATGGCACGCCTATTCCGGGTGGGCATGTTCGTGAATGGGGGCCGTGATCGACGCTGTTCGGACCGCAGGATCGGGTCGTCCTTCACTGCGTTTCCGTATCCTCGGACCTTTGGAGGTCGTCGGGGATCAGGGGCCCGTTCGAGTTCCGCCTGGGCGGCAGCAGGTGGTGCTCTGCTTGCTGCTGCTGGAGATCAACCGTGTGGTGTCCACTCACCGGATCGTCGACGTCCTGTGGCGGCACGACCCGCCGGAGACGGCACGTACCCAGGTCCAGATCTGTGTCTCCCGGCTGCGCAAACTGCTCGGCCCGACGGGTGCCGTCATCGAGACCGTCCCGCCCGGATATCAGCTGATCTCCGACCCTGAGACCGTGGACGCCCAACTCCATTCCCTCCAGGTCAAGGACGCCGCGACCCTGCTCCGCGAAGGCCGGAAGAAGGAGGCCGCGGCACTTCTCCGAGACACCGTCGGCCTCTGGCGGGGCGCCGCACTGAGCGGGGCCGACAACGTGAGCCTGGCTTCCGAAGCGGCGCACCTGGAGGACGAAAGGGTCGACGCCACCGAGGCCTACCTCAACATCGAGCTCGAACTAGGGCGCCACACAGAGCTGGTCTCGGAGATCAGTGCGCTGGTCGAGGCCCACCCGCTCCGGGAGAACCTTCGGGCCCAGCTCATGCTCGCGCTGTACCGGTCCGGCAGACAGGCCGAGGCCCTGGAGGTCTACCGCGCCGGCCGTGACCTCCTCGTCGAGGAGCTGGGTCTGGAACCCGGCCGCCGACTGCGCGACATGGAGAGAGCGGTGCTGGCGGGCGACCCCGCACTCAGCTTCTCGGAGGAGGATCCAGGGCCGGTCTCGCCCGCCCCGGTGACTACTCCGACCGCCGCGGAACCGGTCGCCGAAGCAGTCCCCGTCACGGTCGCGAACGCCATCACCCCGTTCCAACTGCCGACGGCCACAGCGGACTTCGTGGGGCGCAGGGACGTTGTCGACACCGTCGAGTCGACCCTGAAAGACAGTGCGGGCACGGTGGGTGTGGCCGTCCTGCTGGGCCGGGCCGGGGTCGGTAAGAGCTCCACCGCCGTGCGGATCGCCCACGACCTGGCGGACCGCAGCTTCCCTGACGGGCAGCTGTACTGCGACATGCGCGGCAGCCGAGAGGTCCCCCTCGGCCCCGCCGACGTCCTGGCCCGGTTCCTGCGCGCTCTTGGTGTTCCCGGGCAGGGGGTACCCGAGGACACCGATGAGCGCTCCGCCATGTACCGGGGCCTCCTGGCCGGGCGCCGACTCCTGATCCTGCTGGACGACGCCGCTGACGAAAGCCAACTGCGTCCCCTCATCCCCGGTGACGCGGGCTGCGGGGTGATCATCACGTCCAGGGCCCGGCTCACCGGTCTGCCCGGGGCCGTCCGGGTGGAGATGGGAACCCTGTCCGAGAGCACCTCCCTGGAGCTGCTGGGCCGCGTTCTGGGCCCGGACCGGGTCCGCTCCGAACCCGAGGCCGCCCAGGCGCTGGTCCAGGCGGTCGGCCGTCTGCCACTGGCCCTGCGGATCGTCGCGGCCCGGTTGGCGGCCCGCCCGCACTGGCCGATGGCGGCGATGGTGGAGCGCCTCTCCGACGAGCGGCGCCGCCTGGACGAGCTCGCCCACGGTGACATGACGGTGCGCGCGAGCCTGTCCCTCACCCACGACGGCCTCGATGACCGCAGTGCCCGGGTGTTCTCCCTGTTCGGGCTGGCCGAAGGGCCGACCGTCCCGGCCTGGGCGGCGGGTGCGGTCCTCGACGACGACCGCCCCTTCCCCTCGGACATGGCCGAGCCCCTGGTAGACGCGCACATGCTCGACGTGGTGGGGGTGGACCCGGCCGGAGAGCCCGTCTACCGCTTCCACGAACTGGTCCGTGACTACGCTCGAGAAAAACTCGACCAGTGCGAGGACCCTCAGGCGCGGGCGGCGGCCCTGGAACGCCTGTTGGGCGGTTGGCTGTCCTTGCTGGAGGCAGCCAACCACCGGCTGTCGGGGGCCGAGACCTTCCAGGTGCGGGGAGAAGCCCCGCGCTGGAGCCCGCCCCGCAGGTACGTGGACCGGCTCCTGGCCGACCCCTACGTCTGGCTGGAGGCCGAACGCGCCAATCTGCGCCACGCGGTGGCCCAGGCCGCGAAGGAGGGCCTGAGCGGACTGTGTTGGGAGCTGGCGGTGGCCCTGTCCGGTTTCCTGGACCGGCGCGGCTATGTCGACGACCTCGTGGAGGTGTATGACACGGCCATGCCGTTGATGCGGGAGAGCGGTGACCGGCTGGGCGCGGCCGCCCTCGACACGGAGGTGGGCTACCTGCTCCGGGACCGGCACGGACCGTCCACGCGGCAGCGTCTCACGGAGAACGCCCTGGCCGAGTTCGTCGACCTCGGCCACGTGCAGGGAGAGATGCTGACGCTGACGCACCTGGCCTTTCGGTGCAGGGCGGAAGGGGACTCCAAGGGCGCGATCGGGTACGGGGAGCGGGCACTGGCGGGTCTGGTCCGCATCGGTCACCGGGTCGGGCAGAGGCGTTGCCTGCTGCTGCTGGGTTATCTGCGGGTCCTCACGGGGGAGGTCGCGCGGGGCTGGGCGGAGCTGGAGGAGGCCCTGGCCCTGGCCGAAGGGATCGGTGACGTTCGGGGGCGGGCCCAGGCCTACTGGTGGATCGGCCGGGCCCACCTGCATCTGGCTGAGTACGAGTCGGCAGTGGAGAAGCTGACCACGGCCCTGGAACTGGTCCGGCGGATCAACGACCCCAAGGGAGAGGCAGCCCTGCTCGAGAGTCTAGGCAAGGCCTACCTCGCCCAGGGGCAGCGGGAGAGCGGCTGCTCGAACCTGCTCCAGGCACGCTCTCTGTACGGGGAGCTCCGGGATCGGGAGGCCCACGCTTTGGTCGAGAGACTGCTGGCGGACCGGGCCTGACTGCTCAGTTGTCGTTCCAGACGTCGCCGTTCGCCCGCTCGCACGGGCGCAGCGCGATGACGCCGCAGACACCGGCCACGACCTCGTCCGCGATGCGGACCGGGGCGCCGGTCGTGGGGAGCCCGGGGAGAGCGTTCGAGGCGGCGGCGGAGTGGACCGCGGGGGCTTCGGAGGCCGCAGCGGGCGAGGCCCCGAAGAAGGAGAACGCGGCGATGGCGGCGGCAGCGGCGAGGGCCAGGCGGGGGATGTTCATCTCTGCTCCTGCGGTCTGTTGAGCCTGTCGTTCTCTGATGTCTACAAGGTAGGAAGAAGGCCGTTCCCCGCCTTATCTCCGGGCTATTTTCGTCTTGTCCCCGCAGCTCAGGGGTATTTTTCAGAACTGGGCCGGCCCCGAGGAGACGGATCTCCTCGGGCCCTCGCGGTGTTCGCGGGCCTCAGGGGAGCGGGTGCGGCCGCTCCGGTGAAGCTCCCGCGTACCGGGCGGTCAGGCCGGTGCGTTCCGGGGCCGACTCCAGGCGCGGACGGTTCCAGCTCCACGTGGGGCGTTCGTCCATCCGCAGGTGCTGATAGCCCACCGGGATCACCTTCGTCGCGTGCCAGCCCATGTTCCGGAGCTGCTCGGGCAGCCTCGGCGTCAGGTCCACGGACACGGGGTCCCCGCCGTCGGCCAGGATGCCGCTGAGTAGATCCGCACTGGTCACAGGGGTGGGAGGGGCAGGCCGTTCGCCGGGGACGAACCCTTCCACCCAGTCCCGGATCGAATCGAAACCCTCGGGCGTCAGCATGTGTCGGATGCGGTCGTCCTCATCGGTGATGGCGCCCTCCAGAGGCGTCGTGTTCAGCCCCTCACGGGAGAGCTCCAACGCGGTCCGCACCTGCCACGCCTCCTGGAAGGCCCCCAGCAGGGCCTCCCACGGTCGGTCCGAGACCTTCAGGCCCACCGAGGCCAGTGCGCCCGGGCGCACGGGGTCCACGAGGGCGGCCACGAAGCACCACACCCGCGGGACCGCGGTGGGCAGCCTCGCCAGCTTCGGGGCCAAGCCCTCGCCCTGGGCCAGGGACCACAGTGACTTCAGGGCGGAGCGCACCGCCCCCGCCCCGGCCGTCTCGGGGGCCACCTGCTCGGGGTCGGTGTAGGAGGGGAGCCGTAGCCCGCGCTCCCAGGCCACGATGACCGCGTCGCGCTCCAGGACCTCCAGGAGCGCGGACCTCAGGGCCATCTCCGCCGAGTTCCCGGCCGCAGCCCCGGACGGCCCGGGGTCGAAGTAACGGGATTCCACGGGGTCAGCGGGCCAGTCCACCAGCGGAGCCGGGACCATGACCGGTGTGGAGTCACGCAGGCGCCGACCTTCGTACCAGTGCAGTTCCGCGTTGGCGGCGGCCGGGTCGCCCAGGGCCACATCCGGATCGCGGAACCCCAGCGCGGGGTGGGGGAGGTCGGCGGCTCGGCCCCGCACGACCGGCACACCCGGCAGGGGGTGCAGGGCGAAGCGTTCCACCGCCTCACCGCTCCCGCGTAGGAGGGCGTCGGAACGGGAGTGGCCGTGCGCGCCCACCATACGGGCGGACAGCGGGGTCTCCTCGGCGGACAGCCCAGGCGGGGCGTTGAGTTCCACCCCCGCGCACCACAGCGGGTTGTGCGGTCGGCGGGGCGGCGCGAGCGACAGCACTCGTGAGATTCCGCCGTCCGGGCTGAGCGTGCGTGTCACGTCGATCATGCCGGGTACCCGTTTCGTTCCGGAACCAGGACGCGGTGCGCGGTCCGGTCCGCCTGCCCGACCGCGGTCGCGGACACAGCCGGGCCCGGTTGGAGGAAGGGGAGCGGATTCAGCCGTCCGCGCGCCGTCGCGTCCAGAGCCAGCAGGACCCCGGCCGACCCCGTGGCGAGGTCGGTGGAGAGGCGGTGGCTGTGGTCACCGATGAAGTCCACCCGGCCCTCCTCGACGGAGACCGCCTCCCAACCGAAGGCGGAGAGGTGGTCGTGCAACCGCGTCACTGGGGCGCCGCCGAGGTTCAGGTGGTTCAGCGCCACGACCGCCCCGGAGCGGCCGTTGAACAGCCCGTTCGAGATGACGAGTTGGGACTCCGTACTGCTGCGCAGTGCGTTGAGTGCTGACTCCAGCCGCGGGTCCGCGCGGTGTCGGAGGAGCTCGTGGGCGACGATCGCCATACCGGCACCGCCCGCCAGACCGTTGGGGAAGGTGATTCGGGGGCCGCTGTCCGGGTTGGCCTTGGCCAGGGTGTCGAAGTCGGCCTGGAACTCGTGGACGGCCGCCTCCAGCAGAGCCGCGTCCGCTGTGCGCTCGTACAGGCGGAGCAGGAACAGCGCGTGGCCCGACCGACCGTGGAGGAGTCCGGGACGCTTGACTCCGGAGCCGTTCCGGCTGGTGATCACGTCGGCGATGTCCAGCGCTCTGGCCAGGCCGCTCGCGGCTCCGCGGGTTTCGGCGAAGTGGGTCAGGGTCAGACCGAGCCCGGACAGGCCCTCCAGGATGTTGCCGCTGACTCCGTCGTACGGAGCGGACAGGGCCGACTCCAGGAACTCCTCGCCTTCGGGGCGGAAGCCGAGCCTCTCCAGCGTGTACGCCACACCGCTGAGCCCGGTGTAGAAACCCGGACCGACTTCGGCCAGCTGCCGTGCCCGCTCCATCAGCCAGGAGACGTGTTCCACGGGTACGGACTGGCCGGTTTCGGAGAGGGCCCACAGGACGCCCGCGGCCCCGTAGGCGAAGGTGACCCCGCCGTCCTGGTTGAGGAACTGGAAGGCGTCACCGGGGTAGAGGCGGTCCTGCCGGTCCGGGGTGGCGGCCTCCACGACGCTGGAGGCGATCCGCGCGCGCAGACCGGGGTCGAACGGGTCGTCGGGCCACACAGGGGTGTGCTCACCCGCGGGGAGGACATCCTCTCCCATGCCGCTCTCGATGCTCTCGACGAAGTCGTCGGGGAGATCGAAGTGTCCCATCGCGAGGTCGAGGAGCTCACGGATCTTACCGGTTCCCCACGGGATGACCTGCGGTACCGGTGCGAACATCGAGAGCCTCAAGCAGGCCAGCCCGAACAGGTCCACCTCCGGGCCCCGCAGATGGTCGGGCGCGTAGAAGCCCAACGCCCCCATCGACTGCCGGTAGCCCGCCTCGACGGGGGTGGCCGTCTCCATGTCGATGAAGGCGATGGTGCCGTCCTCCTTCACCAGCACGTTGCCCGGGTGGACGTCGCCGAAGACGACCCCGCGCGCGTGCATCGCGGCGATACCCGCCTCGATCTGGCCGAGGACCCCCAGGGCCCATTCGGTGTAGGCGGTGCGCTCCTCGGCTGTGTTCTCCCCGCCCATGAAGGGGTGCCGGGGGAAGATCGCCTGGTTCAGCGGCACCCCCTCGACGAACTCCCGGGTGAGGAAGTGGTGTTCGTGCCCGACCTGGTAGTCGTACAGGGCGGGGACGCTGTCGAGGTCGGCCAGCTGTTCCAGGGCCCAGCGCTCCTGCTGCATCCGCTGCGTGGCGTCGGCGCCGGAGGTGTCCAGTCCGGCGAGCGGACGCGCCTCCTTGAGCAGTACCTCCTCGCCGGTGCGGGTGTCGCGTGCCAGATAGACACCGCCGCCGTTGGAGAAGTGCAGGGCCTTGTGGGCCCGGTACGGGAAGTCGTGGAGTGTTCCGGCGCTGCGCTCGGCCACGGCCTCCGCCAGGAATTCCGGCAGCTTCACCCAGGACGGCGGCCGGAACCCGGGGCGGCGCTCGTCGGGGACCAGATTTCCCTCGGGGTCCTCGATTCCCGGAACCAGGGCACCGTGTTTGTCCCGGGCCATGCGCAGGGCGAAGCCGCCGTAGCGCACGTACAGCGGGCCGGAGCGCCAGCGCAGGTCGCTCAGGATGTACGGGCCCGCGCTACCGCCGATCCTGTCGTCCAGGTCGAGGAGCGTGCGGTGGAGCTGATCCTCGTCGGACGGGTAGATGGTGATGAACTTCCCGCTCGCCGTCCGGTCGCCGTACTTGCTGCTGCGTCGGGAGAGCACGGCGGGCCCGTTGAGGTACTTGAACGACAGCCGGTGCTCGACGCAGTACGGCAGGACGGCGTCCAGCAGTTCGGCGGCGTTCTCCGGAGTGGCCGACACGTGGATCTTCCACCCCTGGAGGGGGAGGTCGGCGTCCGGTGGGGTGCACACGGTCCACTCGCGTCCGCGTTCGGCGGACCAGTTCGCCGCGGGCGGGGTCTCCGGAGGGCGAAAGTCGTCGGTGGTGCTCTCGGGCGCGGGCTTGTCGTAGAAGTGTGTTCCCTCGGGGCAGAAGTTGAGGTAGCGGAAGTCCTGCACGGTGTGGGTCCTTGTCAGCTCGGGGTGGAAGGGGGCAGTGGGGCCGGGGGCCGACCGCGCTTCCTGCGGACGGGACGCTCGGATCGGTCGGGTAGGGGCGGGGAGGGGCGGTCAGGGAAGGAAGGGGGTGACGTAGTTGACGTAGGCGTACTCCCAGAGGGGGATGGTGCCCGCATCCACCCGTGCGGCGCCGACCGGCTGCTCAGGGGTCCCGTCGACCGTGATGGGGTACCCCTCGGCGGGAAGCTCGGGGTCCTCGGCGAACATGACGGGGGCGAAAGCGGACAGGGGCGCCTGGACCTCCTCCGGAGCAGTGGTGTCCACCGTCGCCGAACCCGTCCGGGGTTGGAGTACGAGGCCGCCGCTGACGAGTTCCACGTCCTGTCCGGGCTCGACGGACGAGGTGTCGCTCCCCGGGAGGAAGACCAGGAGGACCTGGTCGCCGTGGGTGACATAACCACCCGAGAGGCTGTGGGAGACCGGGGTGAAGAGCGCGGCCGCGCAGGCACCGGTGAAGAGTGCCGTGGCGGTGACGACCCGCAGACGGGAGGCGCCGGAGCGGCGGACTTCGCCGGCCAGTCTGTGGACCCCGCGCAACAGCAGGTACAGCATGTACACGACGGCGAGCGCCATCAGGCCGAATCCGAAGAGGCCGCTGCGCTGGAACAGGTCCGTCCACAGGGCCAGTGCCGTAATGATCAGGTACACCGGGAATCCGATGCAGGCGAGCCCGAACGGCACCGACCACGGACGCGGGATCTCCCGCTCGTAGCGGCCGCCGAAGAGCGTCCTGGCGAACCAGCGCCTGGCATCGGTCATCGCGCGGTCGCGCAGGAAGGGCCGGTCCAGGTGGCTCATCAGGGCGATGTAGCCGTCCAGCTTGACGAAGGGCAGGAAGTTCAGGATCCCGGCGACGTAGCTGACCAACGCGAAGACCAGGACGCCGTTCTGGACGCCGGGCGAGGTGACGAACAGCGCCGCGATGGAGGCGCCTCCCGCGATGATCATCTGGGTCGCCACTCCGGCCATCGCCACCCGCACCCGCTGGTGCCTGTGGTTGAGTCGCCAGCCGTCGGACACGTCGCAGAAGAAGGCGGGCGTCAGGTAGAAGAGCATGACCCCCATCCGGCTGGGGCGACCGCCGTAATAGTTCAGGGTGGCGGCGTGCCCCATCTCGTGGAGCGATGTCGAGATGAGGAACGCCGCGATGACACTGGCGTAGACGGCCGGGGGGAGCGGGGAGCTCAGCGCCCGGCCCAGGTCGGCTGACTGCGCGGCCAGGGCGAGCAGGCCGCCCACCGAGACCAGGAGCGCGAGGGCCGTGGTGTAGCGGTTGGCCGACGCCCGGATCAGCGGGTGGAGCCGGTCCATCAGGGCCGCCGGCCGAACCAGGGTGAACTGGAGGGTGAGGGGCGGCACGAAGTTGACCAGGGGGGCGGCGGAGGGGGCCTCGGCGGTGCCGTCGTCGATCAGCTTCAACTCGTCGAACCGGGAGACCCCCTCGGTCACGGCGACCTCGGGCCAGCCCAGGTGGGCGGCGAGCGCGGTACTGTCACGGCTGCCGTCGAGGGCCTGGGCGAGTCGGGCGGCGTCCGCGCCCACCCGGTAGTAGTGCTTGCCCCGCTGGATCACCCACTGGCCGCCTTCCTCAGCGGGTTCGTGCACGGTGACCCCGGGAGAGGTACGCGGCTTCTCCAGGTGGGGTGCGGATTCCGACTCGGGGGCGATGGCTGTCATGCGACGTCCCGGGTGGCCAGGAGGCGGTTGCTCGCCAGACCGGTGACGGCCAGCCAACCGGCGATCACGGCCAGGGCGGCGGGCACAGCCAGGAGTTCGGGCTTGCCGTCGAGGTAGACCGAGCTCATCGCGATGGACATCGTGTACTTCGCCACCTCGGGGATGGCTCTGAGCAGGTAGGGCTCCAGGCCCACGGTGACCAGCGCCAACACCAGAACGGCGGCGACCTGGTTGCGGATCAGCAGCCCGAGGAAGACACCGAAGGGGGCGGCCAGGGCGGTCACGGCGAAGACGCCGAGGGCGGTCTGGTAGGCGGCGGTGGTCATCTCCGGGGTCATACCGTTCAGCGGCATGAACAGGTAGGGCGAGGCCAGGGCAAGGCCTGCGGTGGCGGCACCGAGCACGACGCCCGCACCCGTTCCGACGATGGCCTTGGCCGCGAAGAGGCGGTTGCGGCCTCCGCTGAGCAGGACCGAACGGCTGATGGTGCCGCTGTTGTACTCCCGGGTGATCATCACGGCGCCCAGGATGGAGGCGAAGAGATGCATCATCATCCAGGCGCGGATGACCGACTCGGTGACGGTGGCGGTCGCCTCGGTCGGCAGCGCCGAGCCGTTCTCGACCTCGGCGGAGAAGCCGTAGCTCGCGCTCACCCCGAGCGCCAGGCCGCCCAGGAGCACGTAGATCCAGGTCGGCGTACCGGTGAGTTTGCGCGCCTCGGCGGCGATCACGTTAAGCACTGACCTTCTCCTTCGCGTTCTCGGAACCGACGAGGGAGAAGAACTGCTCTTCCAGTCGTTCGCCCTCACCGCTGACCAGCTCGTCCAGCGGCCCCGCGTACCGGAGTGACTTCTGGATGACCACGACGTCGTCGACGGTCTGCTCGACCTCGGCCAGCAGGTGGCTGGAGATCAGGATGGTTCTGCCTTCACCGGCCAGGCCGCGCAGGAAGTTGCGCAGCCAGAGGATGCCGTCGGGGTCCAGGCCGTTGACGGGCTCGTCCAGGACCAGGAACTCGGGGTCGGCGAGCAGGGCGCCCGCGATCGTGTGGCGCTGGCGCATGCCCGTGGAGTAGTCCTTGACCCTGCGGTCGGAGCGGTCGGCCAGACCCACCAGTTCCAGCACCTCGTCCACGCGCCGTTTGGGTAGTCCGAGCATCTTCGCCCAGACCAGGAGCTCCTTGCGGCCTCGCATCTCGGGGATGGAGTTCACCCCGTCCATGCCCACACCGACGCGGTGCGCGGCCCGGGGGAGCTTGTCGTAGGGAAGGCCGAAGACGGTGGCGGCGCCCTCGGTCGGCTTCGCCAGCCCGAGCAGCATCTTCAGGGAGGTGGTCTTGCCGGCGCCGTTGCGCCCCAGGAGACCGGTGATTTTCCCCGGGCGCACGTCGAAGCTGATGTCGTCGACGGCCGTGTTGGAGCCGAACCGTTTGCTCACGGATCGGAAACTGGCCGGGAGTGTGCTGCTCATCGGTTCACCGCCTGGTGGTCGAAGTGGACAGTCATCGTGTCTCCTTTGGATGGGGAGGGTCGGCCCGACCGGCCCCTCGGGCCCCGGCTGAGCCGGGGGTGCGAGGGGACCGGGCGGGCGGAATCACATGCTGCGCATGGTGGACGGCTGTGTCCGTCCTGGGTGTGCTGTCGGGATCAGGTGATGGCGACGGAGGTGGCGACGCTGGCGCTGATGCCGACGCCGATGGACACGCCGGTCCAGAAGCCGGGGGCCTCCATGGCCTCCAGTTCCTGCATCTCCAGCTCCAGTTCGGGGTTGACGGCCGCCTGCGCGGTGGTGTCGTTCTGGTTCGTCATGCGCTTCCTCTTTCTGTGCGGGGCTGTTTCTGTGTGTGCCTTGTGTGCTGTCGGGATCAGGTGATGGCGACGGAGGTGGCGACGCTGGCGCTGATGCCGACGCCGATGGACACGCCGGTCCAGAAGCCGGGGGCCTCCATGGCCTCCAGTTCCTGCATCTCCAGCTCCAGTTCGGGGTTGACGGCCGCCTGCGCGGTGGTGTCGTTCTGGTTCGTCATGCGTTTCCTGTTTCCTGTTTCCTGCTGAGTGGTGAAGTGAGGGTGAGGGGGTGCGGGATCAGGTGATGCTCCAGGCGACGGAGACGATGCTGATGCCGACGCTGACGCCGCTGACCGTGGCCCAACCCGGGGCCTCCATGGCCTCCAGCTCCTGCATCTCCAGCTCCAGGGCCGGGGCCAGCTCGGTGGACTTGGTCTCGTTCTCGAAGGACTCGCTCATGGTGTTCTCGTCTCTCTTGGGTGATCGGTTGTTTTCCCTACCGCTTCGCCAGGCTCTGGGCCGGGGAAGTGGAAGCCATGGGGGGTACGGGCCGACCGGGCGGGGACGTCGCGTCCGAGACCGCCTCGGTGAGCAGTTCGCGTACCTCGTGGGTGTACAGGCCGCCGAGCATCGGGAGCCCGGCTCCCCAGGCGCGCATCACGCGGGTGACGGTGGCGTCCACCTGGGCGGGTGTGGCGTTGATCCGCCGGTCGACCCGCCAGGAGTCGACCAGCTCCGTGATCCCGCGCACCGGGTCGGAGGGCAGCCGGGGCGCCTGACCGCGCATGTGCCCCCAGATCCGGTCCAACCGCCGGGCATCGCCCAGTCGGCTGTCACCGTCGGCGATCCGGCGCCACAACGCGGGCCAGATCGCCGCGATCGAGTGCATCTTGGACAGGCCGAGCTCTGACGAGAGCTCGTTGCCGAGCAGCCAACCCTTGACGGAGTAGGGGTCGCGCCCCAGGTTGGTCGGACCGGCCTGGGACCGCCCGCTCAGTTCGGCCACCCGTATCCGGGTGGACGGGTCGATGGGCAGGCCGTCGGCGCGCATCCGGCTGATCCGGTCACCCTCGCGGACCAGCCTGGCGGCCAGGTCCTCGGTGAGGGCGTCCGGCCCGGGCAGGTCGGTGGGGTCGCCTATGTAGGGGCTCACCGTGCGGAAGAGCGCTTCGAGCACCCCTTCCGAGACCAGGCGCGGGGGCAGTGTCCGGGTGGCTTCGGGGTCCAGGACCGCGGCCACCGGGCGGAGGCACGGACCGGTGACGAGCCGCTTCCCCCCCGCGTAGGTCACACAGGCCACCGTGCTCAGCTCGCTTCCGGTGCCCAGTGTGGTCGGTACGGCGATGACCCGTACTGATGCGCCCAGGTGCGGGGGCAGGGCCACCATGCCGCTGCGCTGGGGAGCCGATACCCGGGACAGGGCCTCGGGAGAGGACCTGAACAGGACCGCCAGCTTGGCCTGGTCCAGGACCGATCCGCCGCCCACGCCGACGATCAGCTCCTCCTCGTCCAGCACTTCGGACAGGCCCAGGATCGAGTCCCGGCTTCCCGGGCCGGGCAGGGGCAGAACACGCGGGTTCTTGTCCGCGGCCTCGATCTGGGCGAGTACGGCGGCCAGGATCGGCTGGCCGGATACGGCCGGGTCGTGGAGCACGGTCACCCGGTGCGCGGCGTCGCGCTGCAACCAGGCGGCCAGGTGGCCGACACCGGGCATCGGGGCGGGCGGGGCCGTGAACTCGGTGCTCATGCCGTCACCGACTCGACGTCGGTGGAGGCCAGGGCCTCGTGGTGGGTGATGATCCCGCGCCGTACGCAGTGCAGGAGTTCGGCCAGGTCCGCCTCGTCGTAGGTCAGAGCGGGGATGAGCTGGACCCCGCCCGGACCCGGGTGCACGATGGCTCCCGCCGCACGGATCGCCGCGACCAAGGACGCGATCTGATCGGGAGCGAGCGCGGATCCGTCCGGTCCGACGACCCTGATCGTGCGGAAGCAACCCACGCCGGTCACACCTGTCACCTGGGGGGCCTCCGCGACCAGTGCGTCCAGCCCGGCAGCCAGGGATTCACCCAGCGCCTGACCGGCCGCGACCGCGTCCAGCCGACGCATTTCGCCGATGGTCGCCGAGATCGCCGCGCAGGGGACAGGGCTCCCACCCTGGGTCTCCGCGTGTCCCAGCACGGCGTCGTGCTCGGCGAAGGTGTCCGCCACACGGCGGGAGGCGAGCACGGCCGAGGCCGGGCAGGTGCCGTTGGTCAGGCCCTTGGAGGTGAGGAGCAGATCGGGCTGCTCGGGCCAGCGTTGGGAGGCGAAGAAGGTCCCGGTCCGACCGAAACCCGTAGCCACCTCGTCCGCTACCAGGAGGAAGCCGTGCTCGGCGCGCAGACGCAGCAGTTCGGCGACGTACTCCTCGCTGAGCGGGACCGTCCCCGTCCCCAGGACCGGCTCGACCACGACGGCGGCGATCTGATGGGCGCTGCGGGACATCAGAGTGTTCAGCTCGGTGATCTCGTTGGGTGACACGTGCCTGATCAGCCGCTGGTCCACGCCGTAGACACGTTGGCCCAAGTCCTCTCCGGTGAGGGCGAAACCGCCGAAGGTCAGACCGTGGAAGCTGCCGCGCATACTGACCACCAGATTGCGGCGGGGCTGGCCGACCAGAACGTGGTAGTGGCGGGCCACCTTCAGAGCCACGTCGTTGGCCGCGCCTCCGGAAGAGGAGAACAGCACTCGGGAGTAGTGGTCGGGACCGGTGACCTCGACCAGGTCTTCGGCGGCCCGGCGGGCATAGGAGTTTTCGTATCGGAAGGCACTGAGATAGGAGGCGTCGCGGGCCGCCTCGGCGATCGCGTCCGCGATGGCGGTATTGCCGTAGCCGAGGTTGGTGTTCCACAGACCGCTCGAACCGTCGAGCAGTTCACGTCCGTCCGCGAACTGGATCCGGTGCCCGCTGGCCGAGACGGAGCACAGTCCGTCGTCGCCGTGCGCGCTCGGTGGCAGCAGGTAGGGCCAGAACGCTTGGGGGGTCTCGCTCATGGTGTGGTCTCCGCTTCGATCAGGGTGACCCGGTGCCTTTGTCCGGGCTCTGTCAGCAGGTGGCGTTCCAGGACGGTGAAACCCGCGGAGGTGAGTTCGGTGGTCAAGCGTTGGGCTCCCACAACACCCACGCGTCCCGTGCACACCTGGACCGGGCCCTGGGGCAGTTCCGCGGGCAGGATGGTCACGGTGCGGTGGTCGGCGTCCACTGGCCAGTGGTCGTGTACGCGGTAGCGGGTTCCGCTGGCACCGGTCGCCTCCGTCACGGCCTCTTCGGGTCCCTCACCGCGATCCAGGCAGGAGACCAGCAGCCGCCCGCCGGGCGCGAGGTGTTCGGCCACGCTTCGGTAGAGGCTGGTACGTGAGCCCGGGGCGAGCAGCGAGACCGACGTGGTGCCCAGGACCACCGAGGTGAACTCGGTGCCGAGACGGAAGCCGGCCATGTCACCGTGGACCACCGAGCACCGTTCCCGTAGGCGGGCGGGTGCCTGTGCGAGCCGGTCGGTGAGCAGGAGGAGCATGTCCTGGGACAGGTCCAGGGCGGTGACGTGGCGGCCCAGGGCCAGCAGTGGCAAGGTGATGCGTCCCGAACCCGCGGCCAGGTCCAGTACGGGGCCCGGACGGTTCCGAACCAGGCGGACCAGCTCGCGCACCTCACCGGTGTCCTCGGCTGACAGGTCGTGGTAGACATCGGCGCCGTCGGGGCCGTAGACGTCGCTGAGGCGGGCGCGTTCTCCCAGCTCGGCGATGGTGCGTCCGGCCAGGCCCGGTGACGGCGGGGCTGAGGGGACAAGGGCTGCGGTCATCGGGTCACACCCCCGCCAGGGTGCCGTGGGAAACCAGGGACACTCCCGCGTCGGTGAAGAAACGCTCGACCTGGGACAGCGCCTCGGGGTGCGCGTACTCGGCGGCGCCGCGGACCGAACCGGTGGCCAGGATCAGCTCGGCGGCCGAGGCCGCGATGTGCTCGACGGCGAAGACGCGGTCGCTCGCGAGGTCGTAGACGTAACCGCGCTCGTCATCCCACATCACGACCGGAGCCGAGGGTTCGCGCAGGTCATGGTCGTGACCGGTCTCCGCGAAAGCCTGGGTGATCCGTCCGCCGAACCCCGAGACCCGTAGTCCGCCGACGTTGTTGACGGTCATGGTGCGCAGAGCCGGGAGAACGTCCAGGTAGCGGCCCAGCCAGGGGCGGTCGAGTAGTTCCCGGCTCCGCTCCGCCTCGGGGACGGTCGCCCCGAGGCAGACCGAGCACGGGAGGGCGCTCTCCGTGTTGGCCCGGTCCCAACTCGCCTGGAGTGCGCTGAGCGGGTCCCCGACCCGGCCGAGGCCGCTGCCACCGGGAGAGGTGGAGATGTCGCCGTCGGTGTTGACGTACAGGCGTGTCCTCGGCCCGTCCCCGTCCGGGGACGCTCCCAGCCCCGGGAGGTCGGCGATCCGCACCGCCGGGGCGGTGGCGAACTCGGGAAAGACCCCCTCTGCGTAGGCCCGGTCGGCGTCGGACAGGAAGTGACGGAAGTCCGCGGCGTCACTGACCCGGACGAGGGTGGGTCCGATGATCGACATGAACTCGCTGGTCGCGTAGTCCTGGGTCTGGAGGAAGAAGTCGTCGCCGATGGAGATCTCGGTGCCCGGCTCGTCCAGGGCACCGTCGAAGCCCACCGCGCCGGGGGTGTCCGGGCCGGCAGCCAGAACCACGGTTCCGGGGCCGATCAGGCCGCTCTGAGCCAGACCTGCGAGGTGCGCCGGATCGGCGGTGACGATCGTCGCCACGCTTCCGGGCGCCGGGTTGCCTGGTACGGCCTGCCCGGTGCCCCAGGACATCAGGTGCTGCTTGACCCGTCTCAACTCGGTTCTGTCCATGGTTCCGTTTCCCGTCGGTGTCGTCTCTGCGCTGGTCTGGGGCCCTGTCACGGCGCCACCGCCGCGAGGATCGTCTTCAGGTCGTTCACGGCCTCTTGCTCTCCGCACCGCTTCCGTACTCCGGTGGTGTTGAGGACGATCTCGTCCACACCGGCTTGCCGGTACTGGTCCAGGAGGGCGGCGACCTGTTCCGGGGCGCCGCTGACGAAGGCGTTGGCTTCGACCAGGGCGCAGGCGGTGTCCCCCGGGTCCTCACCCGAGACCTGGACTCCGGCCTGGCGGAGCATGTCGATGTAATGGGGCGCCTGGATGTGCCCGGCGTTACTGGCCAGGGCCAGCTCCGGTGCGCTCACCTGTGCTCTTTCCAGGGCGACCGGCACCATCGCCGTGATTCGGGGGCAGGGGCGCCCGGCCTCCTCGGCGCCCTTGCGGATGGCCGGGACGAGGATGTCCCGGAGGTAGTCGGGCGGGGTCAGCCAGGTGATCGCCACGTCGGCGAACTCTCCCGCGACCCCCGCCATGCCCGGTCGCAGGACTCCGAGACCGACGTCCACCCGGGGGGCCGCCGCGGGGGGCAGTTGGGCGGAGATGTTGAAGTACCGGCCCTCGTTCTGGACCACCTCACCGTCGAGGAGCCCGCGGACCGCGGCCAGGTACTCACGTGCTGCGGTGAGCGGGCTGGCGTAGGGGGTGCCCAGCAAACCGGCCTGGAAGGCGCGGGAGCCGGGGCCGAAGCCCGCGACCACCGAGTGCCCGGTCGTCATCGCCACGGAACGGGCTTGCAGGGCCGCCTCGTAGGGGTGGCGCAGCGGCATCAGGGTGACGCCCAGCCCGACCGGCACCCGAAACCCCGAGGCGGCGGCGCTCACGAACCCCTGGTGGGGCTCCATCAGCAGCGCCTGTCCCTGCCAGAGCCGCTCGGCGTGCGTCCATTTCACCATTGCGGCGAGCGGAAGAATCTGCTCTGGCCGACGTGGCAGAAAGGGGACGAGTACCGAGTAGGCAGTCATTCGGGGCTCCTTTGGTCGGTCGTTCTCCGGACCCGCTTTCGGGTCCGGATTTTCATCTCCGTTCCCTTCGGACAATCAGTAATATGCCGGACGTTTTTCTCTTGGCCTTCACGCGGGAATCACATCGGGAAGTTTCTTTTGGTTTTTTCTTTCCATGCAGGTCAGGGTGGGTGCGGATGTCTTTTCGGGGAGCAAAGAGGACCGGGGCCGGCGGGAGAGATCCCGTCGGCCCCGGTCCTGGAGGCGGTGGACTGGCGTCCTGTGTGGTTCCTTCTTCTGTGGTGGTCGGTAAGAGGTTCAAGGACCTCCTCGGCCGTCCTGTGGGGGATGGGGCGGCCCGCTCGGAGGCGGTCTTCGTCCCTCTGCGTGGGGCCGCGCTGGTCCGGGCCGCACGGTTCCCCTAACGGGGCCCGTGCGCCGCCCGACGGTTCTGGCTGATCTTCGCGGCCAGGAAGAGGATGCCCGCCACGCCCACCCCGGTCAGGGCGATCTGAGCCGCGCCTCCCAGAGTGAGGAGGAAGACGATGGTGAGGACGGCCAGGACGCCGAGGGCGGCACCCAGAATCGAGTTCGAGCGGAGCCAGTTGTTGCTGTCCGGCATGCTGTTCCCTTCTGCTGTGGACATCGAGTCCGGTGTTCGCGGGGCGCGGCCCTGGCAGGGGCCGTGGGATTTCGTTCTGGTCTCTCCGCGGCCCCCGCGCACTGGGCGCGTGAACAGTGTGGCCTCGGTTCTTCACACGGGCATCGCACGGAATCCCTGCGGGGGTGGTCCTGCCAGTACTGCAGTCGCACTTTCGATTTGCCCTGACCTGATGGCCTCTGGGGTGTTCCGTCCAGGCAAAAGTACGCTGATCTGGGCTTTGTCACGCACACAAACGGCCACCGCCCGATCATCGATGGTTGTGAAGACAAAGAGTTTCGAGGCGGTGACCGTGGACATCACCGTAGCGGCCAGGCGCTGGCCTCACCGGTTGCACGAACTCACCGACGCGGTCCTCGCCCCCTGCCTGGCCCGCCCCGAGACTCGAGCCACCACCAAAGACCTCGTCACGGCTCTGCTCTGCCCGCTCGCCCGCAAGAACCGCTGCCCCCTGGCGGTCCAGGAGCTGGCCGTCCTGTTCCCGGAACAGGGCTGGTAAAAGTACTCGGCCGGGGCTCTCTGCCGGGGCCGAGGGGAAGTGGTTCCGCTGCTGGGCAGTCATCGACGATGAGTACCGACACCCGCGGGGCGCGCTGGGTGCTGCTGCGCCGTAACCGCGCCAGGGGTGGTCTGGCGTTCTTCCACTGCTACGCCCAAGGCGGTGCCGCTGTCGCGTCTGGCGGCGGTGGCCGGACGCTGCCGACGGCTTCGGTCCGCCCGGTCCCAGCAGGCCCGAACCCGCAGGTCCGGAGCCCGCTGACCGCGACGATAAGTCGTAGATAGGTCGTGGATACCGTGCTGGCCGATTCTCAGGGTGGAGAGGGAAGCAAACCCCGCCTCCAAGAAGCAGAACTTCTTACCATCCCCCTGAGTGTGGAGTGACGATGAACTCTGAACACGAGGTCCAGACCCTTGGTGGTTGCCGCGTGGACGGCGTGCCCGTCCGCTACGGGCGGGCCCTGGAACTGGTCGCGGTCCTGGTGCTCTCCCACGGCACGGCGCCCCGGGACTGGCTGCTCTCCACCCTCTTCGAGGGCGATCCCGCTCCCTCCAGTCTCCCCACGCTGGCGCTGCGGGCCCGCAAACTCGGACTGGACGTGCGGTATGACCGCGACCGGCGCTTTTACCACCTCGAGGGCAGGGTCCGCTGTGATGTCGCCGAGCTCCTGTCGAGGCTCGAGGAGGGGCGTCTCAAGGAGGCGTTGGAGCTGTACCGGGGCCCCTTCCTCACCAAGAGCCACAGCCCGTTCGCGGCGCAGACCCGGGACCACGTGGACCAGAGGATCGTCCGCGCGGCCATTGACAGCGGCGACGTGGCGTTGATGGAGGCGGCCGACCGGATCGTCAAGCACCCGGAGCTGAGCCAGGAACTGGTGCGGCGGGGCGGCGACCAGATCAGCGCCTCGCTGGGCCGTTCCTGGCTGATGGGCTTGGAGACAGCGATGTGAGATGTCCACGCTTTGTGAACGGCCACGCGTGCGGAATTCCGCCCTGTGTGGCCGTTCGCCATTGGGCGGAGTTCCCTCCCGTTCTCCGCTGGTGCGGCATGGGTGCGGAAAGCAATGGTGCCGTGACCCGGAGTTGACCACTTCTCGGGAGCCTGGGTCTGGCCATGCTGGCCGAACCTTTGTGAAAGGGACACCCCCAAGTGAACAGCGCACCCCCCGACCGGGCGAACCCCGGGAAAAAGGCGAAACCACCGATGGGGCGGAACTTCAACCGCTTCTGGGCGGGCAGCCTGTCCAGCAACCTCGGCGACGGGATGATGCTCGTCGCGTTGCCGCTGGTGGCGGCGATGCTCACCAACGACCCCCTGCTGGTGGCCGGGCTGACCGCGGTCCGCTTCCTGCCCTGGCTGATGATCGGCCTGTTCGCCGGTGTGGTGGTGGACCGGGTCGACCGGGTACGCCTGATGGTCCTGACCAACCTCGGCCGGGGCGGCGCGCTCGTCGTCCTCGCGCTGCTGATCTTCACCGGGCACGCCTCGATCTGGGTGTTGTACGCGGTGATGTTCACGGTCATGGTCTGCGAGGTGTTCTACGACCTCGCGGGCCGGGCGATGCTGCCGGACATCGCTCCGGCCGGTGCGATCGACCGGGCCAACAGCCGGCTGGTCGGCGGGCAGACGGTCACGCAGCAGTTCGCGGGCGGTCCCATCGCCGGTTTCCTGTTCGCGGTGGCCGCGTTCCTGCCCCTGGCGGTCAACGCCGGAGCCTACGTCCTGGGTGCGCTGGTCCTGCTCGGCCTGCCGCTGGCGGTGCGCCGACCCAAGCGCCCGGAGGGCGAGGCGGCGGGGGCGGCCGAGAAGAAGCCCGAGGGCCGTCCGGTGCGTTCGGTCCTCGCCGACGTACGGGAGGGACTGGTCTTCGTCTTCCGCGGGAGCTCCCTCGGACCGATCATGGGTTTCAACATGGTCGTGAACATGGCGTTCATGGCCCAGTCCGCGGTGCTGGTGCTCCTGGTACGGGAACACTTCGGGGTCCCCGCCGTCCTCTACGGCGTCTTCATCGGCACCTCCGCGGTGGGCGCGCTCCTGGGCGCGTCCACGGTGGGCCTGATCGTGGCCCGGCTCGGCCGTTTCCGCACGGAGCTGGTGCTCGTCCCCCTGGCCGGATGCGCCTGTCTGCTCTTCGGGCTGGCCCCGAACGCGTACGTTGCGGCCGCGGCCTGGATGGTGATCGGCTACGTCATGACCTCGTCGAACATCGTGCTGATCGGCGCCATCCAGCTGATCGTGCCCGGTATCCAGATGGGCCGGGTGATGGCGTGCGTCCAGATGTTCGGTGCGGGCTTCGGGGTGTTCGGCGCGCTGCTGGGCGGTCTGCTCGGCCGGGTCGAGCTGTACTACGTGCCGGTGGCCGCCGGGGCGGTCGTCCTGGTCGGTCTGCTCCTGTCCGCCCGGGCGCTGAGCAGGGTCACCGGCCAGGCCGACGAATCCGAGGCCGCGCAGGTGGCCGAGGCGGAGCGGGCCGCGCGGGAGACGGATGCCGAGCAGGCCGCCAAGAGTCGGGAAAAAGACCCTGACCAGGGTGAACGGGGATAGGAACCGGGGCAGGGAGGGGAGCGGAAGGAACCGTGGAAAAAACTTCGGGAAGGGTGTCGATCCGGCGTCGACCCGTTCGACGTTCAGGTGAGGGCGGAGGAGAGGCCCCCGCCGCGCATCCGGAAGAGGGAAGACCATGCGTTACCTGATGTCGATCATGAGCACCCCCGAGACCGAGGCCCGGGACTGGGAGCCCGCACCCGAGGTCTACGAGGCGATGGGCGCCTACAACGAGGAGATGGCCAGGGCCGGGGTCCTGCTCACCGGGGAGGGGCTCACCCCCACCGCCGAGGGCGCCGAGGTGATCTTCCGCGACGGTGAGGCCACCGTCGTCGACGGCCCTTTCACCGAGGCCAAGGAGTTCATCGGCGGGTACTGGGTCATCCAGGTGTCCTCGCATGCTGAGGCCGTGGAGTGGGCCAAGCGGTGCCCGCACCCGCCCAAGGGCGACCCGACCGAGATGAAGCTCCAGCTGCGCCGGATCGGTGAGATAGAGGACATGGAGGGCATGTCCGAGGAGCTCAAGGAGCGCGAGTGGAACCTGCGCGCCCAGCAGGAGAACCTCAACGGCTGAGTCGTGGCCCTGAACCCTGTTGCGCGGTGTGGCCCTCGGTGCTGAGATGGTGCCGTGGGCCACACCGGTGTCGAAGGCGAGGTGGAGGCGGTCTGGCGCATCGAGTCGGCCCGTCTGGTCGCCGCGCTCACCAGAATGGTCGGCGACGTCGGCCTCGCCGAGGAGTTCGCCCAGGACGCCCTGGTCAGCGCCCTGGAGAAGTGGCCCGAAGAGGGTGTCCCCCGCAAACCCGGTGCCTGGCTGACCACCGTCGCCCGGCGCCGCGTCCTCGACCGCTGGCGGCGCGACGAACGCTTCCGGCTGCGCATGGTCGAGCTGGGCCGCGAGATCGCCGAACGCGACGGTCGGGCCGAGTTCGACGCCGTCCTGGAAGAGGACTACGGCGACGACCTGCTCAAACTCATGTTCGTCTGCTGCCACCCGGTACTGCCCACCCGGGCGCGGGTCGCGCTCACCCTGCGGCTGCTCGGCGGGCTGACCACCGACGAGATCGCCCGCGCCTTCCTCGTACCCGAGTCCACCGTGGCCCAGCGCGTGGTGCGGGCCAAACGCAGACTCGCCGACGAGGGCGTCCGCTTCGAGGTCCCCGCCGGGCCGGACCGCGACGCCCGCCTCTCCGACGTGCTCGAAGTCCTCTACCTGGTGTTCAACGAGGGGTACACGGCGACCTCGGGGGAGCGCTGGCTGCGCCCCGAACTCAGCGAGGAGGCCATGCGCCTGGGCCGGGTGCTCGCCGAACTGCTCCCCGAGGAACCCGAGGTGCACGGGTTGCTCGCCCTGATGGAACTCCAGGCCTCCCGGTTCCGCGCCAGGGTCGGGCCCGACGGCGAACCGGTCCCCCTCGCCGAACAGGACCGCTCCCGCTGGGACCGGCTGCTCATCAACCGCGGCCTGGCCGGACTACGCCGCTCCCTGCCCTCCGATCCCGCCCAACCACGCGGCGTCTACTCCCTCCAGGCCGGAATCGCCGCCAAGCACGCGGTGGCCCACCGGCCCGAGGACACCGACTGGCACGGGATCGCCGCACTCTACGAGGCCCTGGTCCGGCGGACCGGGTCCCCCGTGATCGAACTCAACCGCGCGGTGGCCGTCTCCATGGCACTCGGTCCGGGTGCGGCTCTGGGCATCGTCGACGCCCTGCTCGGAGCCAAGGCACTGAACGACTACCACCTGCTCCCCGCGGTCCGCGCCGACCTGCTCGAACGCCTCGGCCGCACGGAGGAGGCTCGGGCCGAGTACGAACGCGCCGCCGGCCTCACCCGCAACGAGCGCGAACGGGCTCTCCTGCTGGAGCGGGCCCGGCGCTGAGTTCTGCTGTCAGCAGTCAGCTCTGGCGCCCTGCGGCTGCTGCCCACCAGACTGACCGCATGACAAGACTTCTGGTTCTGGGCGGTACCGAGTTCGTGGGGCGAGCGGTCGTGGAGGAGGCGCTTTCCCGAGACTGGGAGGTCACCGTCTTCCACCGGGGCAGGCACGAGGCCCCTGCCGGTGTGGAGGTGCGGCTCGGTGACCGCACCGAGCCGGGCGGACTTGCCGCGCTGGAGGCGGGGGAGTGGGACTTCGTCGTCGATACCTGGTCGGACGCCCCGTCGGCGGTGGCTGACGCGGCTCGCCTGCTGGAGGGCAGGGTCGGCCACTACGCCTACGTCTCCAGCCGATCCGTCCACGGAGTGCCCAGCGCGCCCGGTGCGGACGAGGACGCCCCGGTGGTGGAGTCCTCGGTCGATGACGACGGAACCGACTACGCGCGGGCCAAGCGCGGCGGTGAGCTGGCGGCCGAGGAGGTCTTCGGTGACCGGGCGCTGTTCGTGCGAGCGGGGCTCATCCTGGGCCCGTACGAAAACATCGGCCGCCTGCCCTGGTGGCTCAACCGCATCGCCAAGGGCGGACCGGTCTTGGCCCCGGGTCCGCGTGACCTCCCGCTCCAGTACATCGACGCCCGCGACCTGGCCGCCTGGACTCTCGACGCCGCCCAGAAGGGTTTGAGCGGCCCCTACAACATGGTCAGCCCGAGCGGCCACGCCACCACGGAGAGCTTCCTGACGGCGTGCAAGGCGGCCACCGGTTCCGACGCCGAGTTCCGCTGGACGTCCCCCGAAGCGATCGAGGAAGCCGGGATCGCCCCGTGGCGGGAGCTCCCGGTCTGGCTGCCGCCGGGTGAGCTGCACGAGACCCTGCACCAGGGAAACGTGGAGCGCGCCCTCGCTACCGGACTGCGGTGCCGCCCGGTGACGGAGACCGTGGCTGACACCTGGGCCTGGCTGCGCTCCATCGGAGGGGACGCGGATCAGCGGCCGGACCGCCCCCGCGTCGGCCTGGCCCCGGAGGTCGAGGCCCGGGCCCTGGGCCTGTAGGACTGCCCCTCTGTCCTGTCTTTACCGGCCGCCCTGAGCGATCTTCACAAGGGCGGCCCACTCCGAGGGGGAAGGCCAGCGCACCGAGGCTCCGGTTCTGGATGTCGCTCACCGCCGAGGCACTGGGCAGGTCTGCGACCTTTACGCAGTCCTGGGGTTGGATCTGGCTGTAGAGAGACTTGCGGAAGGTGAGGTCTTCGCCGGGGGGTGCATGTCCGAGTCCTTCGCTCACCGGAGCCTACTGCCCACCTCCGGGCGGCCCGGGGCGAAGTGTCCTCGGAACGAGCACACGTAGGCCCTCAGGTTGTCCCTGAGGGCCTACGTTCTGCCTTGACTCAGCCCTGCGTCCGCACCCCTTCGACGAACGCGCGCCATTCGGGTGATTCGAAAGCCAAGTGCCCGCGCCCACGGTTCTTCGTGTCGCGGACAGCGGACAGCCCCGGCGCGTCGGCGACCTCCACACAGTTCTGCTGCTGGGTGTAAGACGACGTGCGCCAGGAGGCCTCAGTGGGGAACGAGTACATCGGCTCTTCCTATCAGGTGATCAACTTCTTCAGGTACGGAATCGTCCGCTCCTCATCCAGCGCCGAGGTGCGGATGTGGTCCCAGAGCCTGCGGTACTGAGTGATCTCAGCATCACGTTCCAGGTACAGGCCATCGGTGTAGGTTTCCAGGTACACGATGGGCCCGGCCGGTTCGGCGAAGTCCATGATCACGAACGGCCCCGCCACGCCAGCATGCACTCCCGCCTCCGTGGGCAGCACCTGAATGGTGACGTGACTGGAGGAATCCGCGAGCTCTACCAGGTGCTCGATCTGCTCCCGCATCACCTCAGGCGCCCCAGCCAGTCGCTGAAGGGCGTGCTCTTCGATGACTGCCCACAACTGAGTGGGTTCGTCTCCAGCGAGGATCTCCTGCCTTCGAATCCTCGCCTCGACAGCGCGCTGGATGTCCTCCGGGTCCCGCCAGAGTCGCGCTCGTTGCATGAGCCTGGCCAAGCCGGGCGTTTGGAGCAGTCCCGGGATGCCGAACGCCTCGTAGTTGGCGATACTCGTCGCCTCAGATTCGAGTTCGACGTAGGAGCCAGTGAGGATGTCGTCGTAGCGGGTCCACCAGCCGCGTTGCTGTGCATGACGGACGAGCGTCAGCACAGCCTCGTACTGCGGGTCCGCGGGGTCGATCTCGTACTCGTGTAGCAGCGCCTTGATTTCGACGACCGAGGGTTTCTTACGCTCGCCGGTTTCGATGTGGCCGAGCTTGGCCCGGGACCACTCGACTCGCTTGGCGACCTCTTCCAGAGAAAGCCCGGTGTCCTTGCGCATCTTTCGAAGGATGGCGGAGAGCTGGCGCCTCCGGATCGTAGGGCTGGCTGCCACCGTGGCCTTCCTGGTACGTGTGCGCTGCTTCTTCGTGGTGCTGATGGTAACTCCCAGGGCGAGAAAACGGACATTTAGCAATCTATGGATTGCGTTCTAGTGAGTAGCACTTGAATCCTAGATTTCTAGGGTTCAGTATGGGGGATGTACTCGTTCCGTAGTGCTGCCTCGTTCCAGGTGGCACGTCTCGAAGGAGCCGCCTTGTGGCGCGTTACCTGAACCTGTCCGAACTGGCGCATGTGCGCTGGTTGGCTTCCGAAGCGATGCGTCGCCGTCGCCCCCGTCGGGCCCGGCGTGTGCGTGCCTACGCCCCTGTTCCTCGGACTCTGGCTTTGGGTGAGCCTTCGCGCTCGCCCCATCCGCCCCGGATCCCAGCACCCCGACGGCCGTTGGACTCCGCGCCTATGGATGTGCTCCAAGCCGTGCTCGCCGAGCTGCGGCGGTTCGGGGTGGCGGCCTGATGCGCGACATCTACACCAGGGACCTGCTCACCGTCATCGACGAGGCCCTGCAACCTCCCGCGCACCTGCCCCCGCCCGAACTGGCCGCGTGGCACTCCCACACCCTGCGCCACCGGCTGCCCCTGATCCGGCAGGCCCTGCGGATCGCTCACGAGGAAGGCGACGCCGAGCTGGCAACCCAGCTGATCGACCAGGCCATCGCCGAGCACCCCAACCCGCCCCGCGCACCCCGGGCGGTCAGCGGTGACGGCGCCCGCCTGCCGGTGCGCTTGCAGGCCAACCCGCCCGATAGCGGTGAGCTCCCCGTCCCCGAGCACGTATTGTGCCCGCTGCTCTACAAGCAGTGGAACCTGACCATCGAGGGCCAGCCACCCCACGAGGTCTACGTGGCCCGACGCCCGATCGGCTGGACGGGTGAAGGCGACGCCTTCGAGCGGATCACCGCCCCCACCCGCTACGAGCTCCTGCGCCTACTCGGCCACCGCTTCCTGGGTCTCAGTTCCTCGCCCGACTCCTAGACCCCGTGCCCCTGCTGAGACCCCGGAAGCCTCAGCTCTCACGAAAAAGCTCTGGCGGGTGGACCAACACCCCCAGAGCAGGCCGACAACCACCAACTGGATTCAACGAAAGAGAGTTGCCGACATGGCCATTGTGTCAAACACCCACGCCCCCACACCCCCTTACGCGGGACGCCGCTGGCCCTCCCGCACCTACCCGGGCGATCTTGCCCAGACCGGGTGGGTGCGTGCGGACCTGGCCACCGACCTGCGCCGCCTGGCTGGACTCCCGAACGAGACCGGCGAGAGTCTGGTGCTCTGCGCCAGCGAGATGTTCGCCAACGCCTGTGACCACACGCTTTCGGGCCAGGACGTCGAGGGCCGGGTGATCCGTACCCTGCACATGCCCACCGCCGCCACGATTCAGGTCGCGATCGTCGACGACGGCCAGCGCACCGATACCGCCGAGTTCCAGGCCCCGCAGACCCCGCAGCACACCGTGGAGGAGTGGGAGCAGGCCGAGCGCGGCCGGGGTCTGCTGCTGATCGGCCACCTGGCCGACCGGTGGGGGACCCGTTCGGTGGTGGACTTCCCGTTCTGCCAGGGGTTGGGCACTGTGACCTGGGCCGAGTTCACCCTCCCCAGCACCACCACCGGCGAGGCCACCCGGTGACCGGCCCGCATCAGGTGAGCTCCGGGGTACGTCAGCGCCTGTCCGCGCCCCGGGGCCACTGCTTCCCCCGCCCCGGCGCCAACCGCCCGCTGGCCGCACCGCCCCAACCCCGGCAACACCGCCACTCCTCGGGCCCGTACTTCAGCACGCCGGAAACCCACTCCGATCGCCAGGCGCGGCTGTTGCGGCAGATGGAAGGCAACCCCCGGGTGGCCCACATGCTCCGGCACGGCCCGACCCCGCACTGGTTCGAGGTCGACCGCCAACGCCGCGAACAGGAAGAACGTGAAGCCCGACGGCTGGAAGAGGCTTTCGCGGCCTTGACCGACGCCCCCGCGACGCCCACCCGGGGCCGCCACCGGGCCCCACGCCCCTGGTGGGGCTGGCCCGCCCTGGCCATCAGCACCACGCTGCTCCTGGCCCAGACCACCGCCGAGGCCCTCGGCCGGGCTCTCTTCCAGACCGGGCTCCCGCCGCTCTGACCACCGATGCCCGCGAACACCGCGCGCCCGCTGACGCCCCGGCCCCGGTGGATTCGGCGGGCGCGCGGCACTACTCGCTCATCCCGTACGGGACGGCCGCCCCGGTGACTCCTACGTCACCGCCATCGCCTCAGCACGAAAGGTCGCCGACAGTGGATCGGCGGCTGAGGGGGGCGCCGATCCTCCTGGGGAGGGTTCCGGCCTCCTCTTCGAAGATGATCTTGCTACCAGGAGCAAGTTCGGCGCCGAACTTGCTCCTGGTAGCAAGATCATCGGGGGTTAGAGGGTTTCGGAAGCACAGGACAGGCCACCGGTCGGGTTTCGGTCTGCGGGTGAGCCGCCCGTCGGCACGGGCGCAGGAGCTCCAGAAAGCTCCCATCAACCATCTAGCGCCCGTACCGCTTGAGGCCGTCGGTGCTCAGGGTGACCCCGACCCCGGGGATCTCGACGGCGTGCCCGTAGCCGAGCTCGGCGATGTTGCGGCACCTGCCGCCCCTGGGCTCGCTGTGGACCGTGACGCTGTCGTCGCGGTCCACCAGCAGGTAGACGCCGATGTCACAGGCGGCGTAGGCGTGGGCCTTCTCGCCCCGGTCACGGGCGCTGGTGTCGGAGTCCCATGAGGTGACCTCGACGACTACCAGAACCCCTGCGGGATCCGCCCACTCACCCTGTCCGGCGAAGTGGTCGACCGGCGCGAGGATGCCGTCCGGTTGTGCGACCCCTTCCGGTGTGAACACAGGTCCCAGAACGCAGCGTGGACTCCTGGTACCAGGTTACAAGGGCGGACCCCTCAGCACCGGGGTCCGTGACGCACCGAGGGACCGCTCCCTCGGCGGGTGCGGTCCCTCGGTCGGCAGCGGTCGGGTCGGGTCAGGACTTCAGGACCGGTTCCTCGGCCTTGCGGGTGGTCACGTTCAGCTTGTCGCGCTCGCCGCTCACGTCCACCAGGACGGTGTCGCCCTCGGTGAGTTCGCCGGAGAGCAGCTCGCGGGCGAGCGGGTCGCCGATCGCCGACTGCACCAGGCGGCGCAGCGGCCGGGCACCGTAGTTGGGGTCGTAGCCGGTCAGCGCCAGCCACTCGCGGGCGCCCGCGGTGACGTCCAGTGCGAGCTGGCGGTCGGCCAGCCGGTGGGCCAGCTTGTCCACCTGCAGGTCCACGATCCGGGTCAGGTCCTCGGTGGACAGCGCGTCGAACATGATCACGTCGTCCAGGCGGTTGAGGAACTCCGGCTTGAACGTGGCCCGGACGACGTCCATCACGCGTTCCCTGCGGACGGCCTCCTCCAGGGACTGGTCCACCAGGAACTGCGAGCCCAGGTTGGAGGTGAGGATGAGGATGGTGTTGCGGAAGTCCACCTGGCGGCCCTGGCCGTCGGTCAGGCGACCGTCGTCCAGCACCTGCAGGAGGGTGTCGAACACCTCCAGGTGGGCCTTCTCCACCTCGTCCAGCAGCACCACCGTGTACGGGCGCCGCCGCACCGCCTCGGTGAGCTGGCCGCCCTCCTCGTAACCCACGTACCCGGGAGGCGCGCCCACCAGGCGCGACACGGAGTGCTTCTCCGAGTACTCGCTCATGTCGATGCGCACGATCGCGCGCTCGTCGTCGAACAGGAACTCGGCCAGCGCCTTGGCCAGCTCGGTCTTGCCCACACCCGTGGGCCCCAGGAACAGGAACGAACCCGTCGGCCGGTCCGGGTCGGAGATGCCCGCCCGGGCCCGGCGCACCGCGTCCGACACCGCCTGGACGGCGTCCTTCTGCCCGATCAGCCGCTGCCCCAGCTCGGCCTCCATCCGCAGCAGCTTGGAGGTCTCGCCCTCCATCAGCCGCCCCACCGGGATACCGGTCCAGGCGGAGACGACGTCGGCGATCTCGTCGGCGCCCACCTCGTCCTTGACCATGGTGTTCCCGGCGGAGGCCTCGGCGCTCTCCTCGGCCTTGGACGCCTCCTCGACCTGCTTCTCCAGCTGCGGGATGTCCCCGTACATCAGCCGGGAGGCCTCCTCGAAGCGGCCCTCGCGCTCGGCCAGTTCCGCCTTGGTGCGCAACTCGTCCAGCTGGCCCTTGAGGTCACCGACCCGGTTCAGCCCGGCCTTCTCCTGCTCCCAGCGGGCCACCAGTCCGGTGAGCTTCTCCTGGTGGTCGGCGAGGTCCGCGCGCAGCCGCTCCAGCCGCTGCTGGCTCGCGGGGTCGGACTCCTTGTCGAGCGCCATCTCCTCCATCTTGAGGCGGTCGACGGTGCGGCGCAGCTCGTCGATCTCCACCGGGCTGGAGTCGATCTCCATCCGCAGCCGGGACGCGGCCTCGTCGATGAGGTCGATGGCCTTGTCCGGCAGGAACCGCGCGGTGATGTAGCGGTCCGACAGCGTGGCGGCCGCCACCAGGGCGGAGTCGGAGATCTGCACCTTGTGGTGCGCCTCGTAACGGCCCTTGAGGCCGCGCAGGATCGCGATGGTGTCGGTGGCCGACGGCTCGCCGACGAACACCTGCTGGAAGCGGCGCTCCAGCGCGGGGTCCTTCTCGATCTTCTCCCGGTACTCGTCCAGGGTGGTCGCGCCGACCATGCGCAGCTCACCGCGGGCCAGCATCGGCTTGAGCATGTTGCCCGCGTCCATCGCGCCCTCGGCCGCGCCCGCGCCCACCATGGTGTGGAGTTCGTCGATGAACGTGATGACCTGGCCCTCGGACTCCTTGATCTCCGAGAGCACCGCCTTGAGCCGTTCCTCGAACTCGCCGCGGTACTTGGCGCCCGCGACCATCGCGGACAGGTCGAGGCTGATCAGGCGTTTGCCGAGCAGCGACTGCGGCACGTCCCCGGCCACGATGCGCTGGGCGAGCCCCTCCACCACGGCGGTCTTGCCCACGCCCGGCTCACCGATGAGCACGGGGTTGTTCTTGGTGCGGCGGCTGAGCACCTGGATGACCCGGCGGATCTCCCCGTCGCGGCCGATGACCGGATCCACCTTGCCCTCGCGGGCGCGTTCGGTGAGGTCCACACCGAACTTCTCCAGGGACTGGAAGGTGTCCTCGGGGTTCTCCGAGGTGACCTTGCCGGTACCGCGCACCCGCTCGAAGGCCTCCAGGAGGGTGTCCGGGGTGGCCCCGACCTCTTTGAGCAGCCGGGCGGCCTCACCGCCGTCGGTGGCCAGCCCGACCAGCAGGTGCTCGGTCGAGACGTACTCGTCCTCCATCTGTTGGGCGCGCTGGGCGGCGGTGTTGATGGAGACGATGAGCTGGCGCGAGGAGCTCGGTGAGCTGACAGTGGAACCGGCAGCCTTGGGCAGATTGCCGATCGCCACCTCGACCTTGTCCTTGAGCTGGTCGGGGTTGGCGCCGACCTCCTTGAGCAGCGGCCGGGTGATGCCCTCGGCCTGGTCCAGGAGGGCGTACAGCAGGTGCAGCGGCTCGGTCTGCGGGCTGCCGTCGGTGGTGGCCTGACGGATCGCGGCGGCCAGAGCCTCCTGGCTCTTCTGCGTGAGCTTGTAGTTCATGTCCGGTTACTCCTTCCACAAAAAGTGTTACTCAGAGTGATGATTCCTGGCCGCGCGTGTCCGTGCCGGCGGGCGGGAACCCCTGCCAGCCCGGGTTAACCCTGGGCCGATCCGCCCGACTCCGGACCGTCCTGGTGGCGGCTCTGGCCGGACGGGCCGCCCGGGCCATTCTGGCCACCCGGACCACTCTGACCGCCCTGGTCGTTTCGGCCGTCGCCCTGGTCGGGGCGCTCTTCGGCTTCGGCGGTGTTGAAGATCGTGACGCGGGTGCGGCGCACCAGCTCCCCGCGGACCGGCCCGCCCTCGGGGCGGGCCACCGGGCGGCCCCGCCGGGACACCGCCCGGCGGGCCGCCTCGAGTTCGTTGGCCAGGTGGAACACCTGCTCACGCAGCTGCTCCACCTCGTGCTGCAGCTCCAGGATCCGCTTGATCCCGGCGAGGTTGATGCCTTCCTCCTGCGACAGGCGCTGCACCTCGCGCAGCGTCCGTACGTCGCGCATGGAGTACCGGCGCCCCCGGCCGGACGTGCGGCCCGGGGACACGATCCCCAGCCGGTCGTACTGCCGCAGCGTCTGCGGGTGCATACCGGCCAGCTCAGCGGCCACCGAGATCACGTAGACCGGTGCGTCGGCGCCGAAAGCAGGATCGTTCACGTTGTTCACGCGCCCTTCGCCCGCGCTTCGAGCCCGTCGCGCGGGTCGTAGTCGGAGGTCGCCGCGCGGAACTTCTCCAGAGCCTCGCGGGCGTCGCCGTTGAGTGTCTTGGGCACGTCCACCTCGAAGGTGACCAGCATGTTCCCGATGGTGCCGTCCTTGCGGGTGGCGCCCTTGCCGCGGACCCGCAGCGTGTGCCCGTTCTGGGTGCCCGGCGGCACCTTCACGGTCACCGGGAAGCCGCTCAGGGTCGGAACCCTGACCTCGGCGCCCAGCGCCGCTTCGGGGAAGGTCACCGGGACCGTGATGGTGACGTTGTCGCCGCTCCTGCCGAACACCGGGTGTCCCTTCACGTGGACGACGACGTACAGGTCACCGTTGGGGCCGCCGTTCTCGCCGGGCGCGCCCTTGCCCTTGATGCGGATGCGCTGGCCGTCGCTCACTCCGGCCGGGATGCGCGTCTGTATGGTGCGGGTGCTCTTGCCGCGTCCGCTGCCGGTGCAGGTGGGGCAGGGGTCGTCGACCACGAGGCCGCGTCCCTTGCACTCGCTGCACGGGTCGGACAGCGAGAAGCCGCCCAGGTTGGTGCTCTCATGCCCGGTGCCGCTGCACTTGGGGCACATGCGCGGGGCCGTGCCGGCGCGCGCTCCCGTGCCCTTGCAGGTGAGGCACGGGGACTCGCTGCTCAGCTGGAACGAACGGGTGACCCCGTCCGCGGCCTCGCGGAAGCTCAGTGTCGTCTCGGTCTCGATGTCGGCGCCGCGCCTGCTGCGGGTGGCCGTGCCCCCGCGCCCGCGGTTGCCGAACAGCCCGCCGAAGAGGTCGCTCAGGCGCTCGCCGCCAGGCGCGCCGCCACCGCCGGAGCCCTGGCCGAAGATGTCGCTCATGTCGAACCCGCCGGGCCCGGCCCCGCCGGGACGGTACGAGCCGCCGAACATGGAGCGGGCCTCGTCGTACTCCTTACGGCGCTTCTCGTCCGAGAGGACGTTGTACGCCTCGGAGATCTCCTTGAAGCGGTCCTCGGCCTTGGCGTCGCCGGTGTTGGCGTCCGGGTGGTTCTCCCGGGCCAGCTTGCGGTAGGACGACTTGATCTCGTCCTTGGAGGCGGTCTTTGAGACTCCCAGGACCTTGTAGTAGTCCTTCTCCAGGTAGTCCTTGGTGCTCATCGACTGGTGCCTTCTCCCGCTGGTGCCGGTTGCGTCCGATGTTTCCACGTTGCCCCGAACCGCGTGGGGCCGGGGGCGACCCGGGGCCGTGACCGACGCTCTCACGTCGGCCACGGCCGGGTCTACGGGCGTACTCGATGGGCGC
The DNA here is from genome assembly GCF_024134545.1 of Nocardiopsis exhalans. Taxonomy (GTDB): domain Bacteria; phylum Actinomycetota; class Actinomycetes; order Streptosporangiales; family Streptosporangiaceae; genus Nocardiopsis; species Nocardiopsis exhalans. The sequence continues at coordinate 7,287,007 of NZ_CP099837.1, read as the reverse complement.
GTGCACCGTCCGCGACGGACAGCGCCCACCGAACACGTCCTACGGGCGTACCCGCTCCTACTTCTTGTCCTCGCCGCTCTCGCCGTTCCCGGCGGTCTCGGCGCCCTCGGCGGCTTCGGTGGAGTCCGCGGAGCCGTCGGAGGACTCCTCGTCCGCCGCGCCCTCCATGGGCTCGCCGACCACCACGCGGGCGGGGCGGAGAACGCGCTCACCCATCCGGTACCCGGGCTGGAACACCTCGATCACCGTCTGGACGGAGATGTTCGGGACGGGGACCAGGGTGAGGGCCTCGTGGACGTTCGGGTCGAACTCGTCGCCCTGCTCGGCGTACTTCTCCAGGCCCAGCTTGGTGGCCGTGGCCTCCAGGGCCTCACCCACCGCCTTGAACCCGCCGTTGAGCTCGTCGTGCTCACGGGCCCGACCGATGTCGTCCAGGACCGGCAGCAGTTCGCCGACGACCTGGGCGGTGGCCGCCTCGCGGACGGCCGCGCGGTCGCGCTCGACACGCTTGCGGTAGTTGGCGTACTCCGCCTGCACCCGCTTGATGTCGTTGGTGAGCTCGATGACCCGCTCGTCCGCGTTGATCGCCTCGGTCACCACGGATTCCGGGGTGTCCGGGATCTCGATCTCGCTCTCGACGACCTCGGGCTCCTCCTCGGTGGACTCGCCCTTGGGGGCACGGACCTCACCGGTCTCGGGGTCGACCTTGCGGTTGTCGCGGATCACCGGACCCTGGTTCTCGTCACCGTCACCGGTGTCAGGGTTGTTCTTGTCCGACAACGCCATGTCCGACGTTCCCTCCTTCCTCGGCTCTCACGGAACTCTCGGGTCAGGAACCCTGGTTGCCCTTGCCGTTGTCCTCGTCGACGATCTCGGCGTCGACCACGTCCGCGTCCTCGGCGGAGGTACCGCTGCCGGCGTCGGCGTTCTCGGCGCCGGGCTGGGCGGCGCCCTCACCCTGCTGGCCCTGGCTGTAGATCGCGGAACCGATCTTCTGGCTGGCCAGCGCGACCTTCTCGCTCGCGGAGCGGATGGCCTCGACGTCGGTGCCCTCCAGAGCGGTCTTCAGCTCGGCGACGGCGGCCTCGGTCTCGGAGCGCACGTCCGCCGGGACCTTGTCCTCGTTGTCCTTGATGACCTTCTCGGTCTGGTAGACGAGGGACTCGGCGTTGTTGCGGACCTCGGCCTCCTCGCGGCGCTTGCGGTCCTCCTCGGCGTACTGCTCGGCGTCGCGGACCATCTGGTCGATGTCGTCCTTGGACATCGCCGAACCACCGGAGATGGTGACGGTCTGCTCCTTGCCGGTGCCCAGGTCCTTCGCGGTGACGCTGACGATGCCGTTGGCGTCGATGTCGAAGGCGACCTCGATCTGCGGGACGCCGCGCGGCGCCGGGGGCAGACCGGTCAGGTCGAAGACGCCCAGCTTCTTGTTGTACTGGGCGATGTCGCGCTCGCCCTGGTACACCTGGATCTGCACGGACGGCTGGTTGTCGTCGGCCGTCGTGAAGATCTCGGAGCGCTTGGTCGGGATGGTGGTGTTCCGCTCGATGAGCTTGGTGAACACGCCGCCCTTGGTCTCGATGCCCAGGGAGAGCGGGGTGACGTCCAGCAGCAGGACGTCCTTGACCTCGCCCTTGAGCACACCGGCCTGGAGCGCGGCACCGATGGCCACGACCTCGTCCGGGTTGACGCCCTTGTTGGGCTCCTTGCCGCCGGTCATCTCCTTGACGAGCTCGGCGATGGCGGGCATACGGGTCGAGCCGCCGACCAGAACCACGTGGTGGATCTCGTCCAGGCTGATCCCGGCGTCCTTGATGACCTGCTGGAACGGGGTCTTGGTCCGCTCGACCAGGTCGGCGGTCAGGCGCTGGAACTCGGCGCGGGTGAGCTTCTCGTCCAGGTGCAGCGGGCCCTCGGCCGAGGCCGTGATGTAGGGCAGGTTGATCTGCGACTCGCTGGAGCTGGAGAGCTCGATCTTGGCCTTCTCGGCGGCCTCGCGCAGACGCTGGAGCGCCATCTTGTCCTTGGACAGGTCGACGCCGTTGGAGTTCTTGAACTTGTCCACCAGCCAGTTGACGATCGCCTGGTCCCAGTCGTCGCCACCGAGGTGGTTGTCGCCGTTGGTCGCCTTGACCTCCACGACGCCGTCGCCGACCTCCAGGAGGGAGACGTCGAAGGTACCGCCACCGAGGTCGTAGACGAGGATCGTCGCCTCGTCCTCCTTCTCCAGGTGGTAGGCGAGCGCGGCCGAGGTGGGCTCGTTGATGATGCGCAGGACGTTGAGGCCCGCGATCGTGCCGGCCTCCTTGGTGGCCTGGCGCTGCGAGTCGCTGAAGTAGGCCGGGACGGTGATGACCGCGTCGGTCACGTCCTCGCCCAGGTAGGCCTCGGCGTCGCGCTTGAGCTTCTGCAGGATGAAGGCGCTGATCTGCTGCGGGTTGAAGGTCTTGTCGTCAATCTGCACCGACCAGTCGGTGCCGATGTGACGCTTCACCGAGCGGATGGTCCGGTCGACGTTGGTGACGGCCTGACGCTTGGCCACCTCACCGACGAGCACCTCACCGTTCTTGGCGAAGGCCACGACCGAAGGGGTGGTGCGGGAGCCCTCGGCGTTCGTGATGACCGTCGGCTCGCCACCCTCAAGGACCGCGACACACGAGTTCGTCGTACCGAGGTCGATTCCGACCGCACGTGCCATGGTTGTTTCCTCCGTCAAAGTTGAGTCGTTCAGACGTAAGTTTGCTTCGTCGGGTGGAAGCTGTCAAGTCAGTTGAGTCGACCCGACTCAAGTTACTTCCTACGACCTGACAACGGGTGGCCACGCGGGGATGTTCCCGACCTGGGGTGATTTCACCTGGAGGATGGCTGAACCCCGGGACAACTCGGGGACATCCTTGACCTGAAAACCAGGGGAGCCGGGGGCGTCTCGGGGTGGGGCGGGGTGCTGGAGGCCGGGGCGGCGGCGGTGGCGCGGGGGGCGGTGTTCGCCCCCTCCCGGGACGGGCGTGTTCGGCCCGGCGGAACACGACCGGTGGTCCCACCGATGCCCGGGTGTCCCCTGTTCGCTCCGGTGTCCGCTTACATAGAGGTGTGCGGCGCGTCCGGGGTGACTCGGGCGCACCCGAGTGAGGGAAGTGGCGACATGGCTGGCTACGGTTGGTACTCACTCGCACCCGCGTGCACGAGGCCCCGCAGCCCGGGCGTGCAGGGCGGAGACTGTGTGGCCGTTCCAACAGTCGGCCCCTTGGGGTCGAGGGTCGATGGCGACCGCGCTATTACTCGCTAGTAACATCAATATGGACCACCGGTGTGTGGCGCACCGGATGACGAAAGCAGGATGGGAGGCCACGGACGATGCATCCTCTGTACTTGACACTGGGCATCATCACCTCGGTCTTCGCCGTGGTCGCGCTTGCCACGTTCGCTCTGGGTGGTTACCAGATCTGGCGAACCGTGAGTGTGGGCCGAGCGGTGGAGCCGGAGCGCACGGAGTCGCTGAGCAAGCGACTCACGATGACGTTGATCGAGATCCTCGCGCACACGAGGATGCTCAAGCGGCCGTGGGTCGGCGTGGCCCACTGGTTCGTGATGGTCTCGTTCCCGCTGCTGTTCTTCACGGTCGTCGAGGCCCAGGGCGAGGTCTTCAACCCGCACTTCAAGCTGCCGGTGATCTACGACTGGACCGTCTACGGGCTGGCCATCGAGGTCATCGCCGCGGCCAGCCTCGCGGGCATCATCGGCCTGACGATCTACCGCCTGCTCAACGGCCCGCACCGCAAGGGCAGGCAGTCCCGCTTCTTCAACTCCAAGACGTGGACCGCGTACTACGTCGAGGCCTACCTGTGGGCCCTGCTGATCTCGATCTTCGTGATCCGCGGCCTCAAGGTCGCCATCGAGGACTTCCCGTTCCCGGTCTGGGCGACCCCGGTCTCGCACGCCTTCGGCGCGATCATGCCGACCGACGCCGCCGTGGCCGAGCCCGCCATCGCGCTGGTCGCCGCGTTCAAGCTGGTCATCAGCTACGCGTTCTTCGTGGTGCTGTACTTCAACCTCACCATGGGTATCGGCTGGCACCGCTTCGTGGCGCCGTTCAACATCTTCTTCAAGCGCAACGCCGACGGCACTCCGACGCTCGGTGCCGCCAAGCAGATGATGGACAAGTCCGGCAAGAAGCCCCTCGACTTCGAGGAGGCCGACCCGGACGAGGACCCGTTCGGCGCGGGCAAGCTCGAGGACTTCACCTGGAAGGGCCTGCTCGACTTCACCAGCTGCACCGAGTGCGGCCGCTGCCAGTCGCAGTGCCCCGCCTGGAACACCGGTAAGCCGCTCTCGCCGAAGAAGATCATCCTCGACCTTCAGAAGCACACCTACGAGAAGGCCCCGTACCTCCTCAAGGGCATCACCGAGGAGACCCTCGCCGAGGCCCCCGACAACAGCCACGCGGGCGTCGACGTCCTCGCCCTCCTCAACAAGCCGCTGGTCGGCACCGAGGAGGAGGGTGGCGTCATCCACCCCGACGAGCTGTGGGCCTGCACCAACTGCGGTGCGTGCGTCGAGCAGTGCCCGGTCGACATCGAGCACATCGACCACATCCTGGACATGCGCCGCTACCAGGTCATGGTCGAGTCCAACTTCCCGTCCGAGGCCAACACCCTGCTCAAGAACCTTGAGAACAAGGGCAACCCGTGGGGCATGGCCGAGGACCGCCGCATGGAGTGGATCGAGGAGCTCGCCTCCCAGGAGAACCCGGTCGAGGTCCCGGTCGTCGAGGACAAGATGCCCGAGGGCACCGAGTACCTCTTCTGGGTCGGCTGCGCCGGTGCCCTGGAGGACCGCGCCAAGAAGACCACGAAGGCCATCGCCGAGCTGCTGGACATCGCGGGCGTCAAGTTCGCCGTCCTGGGCGGCATGGAGGCCTGCACCGGTGACCCGGCGCGCCGCCTGGGCATGGAGTACGTCTTCCAGATGCTGGCCCAGCAGAACGTGGAGACGCTCAACGACGCGGGCGTCACCAAGATCGTGGCCAGTTGCCCGCACTGCTTCAACACGCTGGCCAAGGAGTACCCGCAGCTGGGTGGCACCTACGAGGTCATCCACCACAGCCAGTTGCTGGCCAAGCTGGTCGAGGAGGGTCAGCTGACCCCGGTGAGCTCGATCGACGAGAACATCACCTACCACGACCCCTGCTTCCTGGGCCGCCACAACAAGGTGTACACGCCGCCGCGCGACATCATGGCGCAGGTGCCCGGCATCAAGACGCAGGAGATGCACCGCCACAAGGAGCGCGGCTTCTGCTGTGGCGCCGGCGGTGCCCGCATGTGGATGGAGGAGCGGATCGGCAAGCGCATCAACACCGAGCGTGTTGACGAGGCGCTGACCACCAACCCCGACACCGTCTCCACCGCCTGCCCGTTCTGCCAGGTCATGCTCGGTGACGCGATCAACGAGAAGAAGTCCGCGGGCGAGGCCAAGGAGTCGCTGGAGGTCGTCGACGTCTCCCAGCTGCTGCTCCGTTCGGTCAAGGGCGAGAACCCGGCCGAGGGCGACGAGCAGAAGGAGACCGCCGACGCCTAGCCACCCTGTGCTTGGGTGAGTTCTGGTCGAGACCGGAGAATCCGCGCGAGGGGCGGGACGCCGAAAGGTGTCCCGCCCCTCGGTGTCGCCCGGACCCGGCGGCACTGGCGGAGCTGCTGCTGGTGTTCGTGGACGGCCTGTGGCTCACCTGCGCCCGCCTGCCCGAGGACGCGGACCTGGCCCCCCAGCGCGCGGCGGTCGACTCGGTGGTCCGCGCGCTCACCGGCTGAGCGCGACGGCGCAGGGGGCCTCGGCTCCGGGGCCCTCGATTGGTGTCTTTGGTCCCGGAAGGCTTTCTCGGCGGAGCGGCCGTGGTTCACCCTGCTCGTCTCGGTTTTCCAGATAAAAGGTTTCCATTGCCGGGTGCGGATGAAAACCATTTCCGGTTGCTGGCTGGGGAGGTGTTCGGGTCCAGTGTGGTTCGGTGTCATGCCTGTTCACGGCGTTTTATTCGCGGCTCGGTGGGGTCGGTGGGCTCGGACGCCCGTTCCTGGGGTCCGAGCGGAGGCCGCTTCCGCAGGCGATCCGGCCAGAAAAGTCACCCGCAGGACGAAGTTTCCTCAGAAGAGAGCAACCAATCCCCCGGGTATCGGATTCGCGCAACGGAGAATGTCGTATTCCCCCGGTGCGCCCGAGGGAATTCGTGTAGAACGGTGGATAACCGCCAAGGGGCCGCGCCCGACGTGAGTTGTGAGGGGACGGGCGCGACCCCGACCGGCGGTAGCGACCGCACTCGCACGTGAGGTGACGAAGGGGCACGTGCGGGTGCGGTCGCACCACCGCGCGCGCCGAGACCACCCCGGCCCGGGCTGATGACATTTGTCAGTGTCGGTGCCGGGTGAAGTGCCATCGGGGACGGGTGACAGCGGCGTCTGTCGGCGGATACCCGGTTCGCGGGAATCTTGGGACATGACGACGACAGCGAACACCGAACCGGCCGCCGCGACCCAGGACCCCACGTCGAGCGCGGGGGCGTCGGTGGTCGTCCGCGACCTGCACCAGCGCTACGGGGACTTCGAAGCGGTCAAGGGCGTCTCCTTCGAGATCCGCCCCGGCGAGCTCTTCGCGCTCCTGGGCACTAACGGCGCCGGGAAGACCACCACCATCGAGACCCTGGAGGGGTTCCGGCGCCCCAGCTCCGGTACCGTCCGGGTCTTCGGCGAGGACCCCTTCGGGCAGCCCGCCGGGATCCGTGAGCGGGTCAACGCGGTGCTCCAGGGCAGTGGGCTGCTGGAGGACCTCAGCGTGGAGGAGAGCCTCAGCCTCACCAGCGACCTGGCCGCCGAGCCGCGCGGGATCGATGAGACCCTCCAGCTGATCAACCTCACGGACAAGCGCAAGCTCCGCATCCGCCAGCTCTCCGGCGGCCAGAAGCGCCGCCTCGACCTGGGCTCGGCCCTGATGACCCGGCCCGAGGTCCTCTACCTCGACGAGCCCACCACCGGCATGGACCCGGAAGCGCGGCACGAGACCTGGAAGATCATCAACGAGCTCAAGGAGAGCGGAGTCGCGGTCCTGCTCACCACGCACTACCTGGAGGAGGCCGAGCGCCTCGCCGACCGGCTCGCCATCATGCACCGCGGCGAGATCCGCGTGGAGGGCACCCTGGCAGGTGTCCTCGCCGGGTGGGGCGACCGGGTGAGCTTCCTGCTCCCCAGCGACGTGCGCACCGCGGACCTGCCCGACGTGGCCGGGGCCGGGATCGAGGTGGAGACCCGCGACCATGAGCTGTGGGCCACCTACACGGTCAGCGACGGCGACGTCGCCGAGCGGGCCCACCACGCCGTCGCCGCGCTTATGGGCTGGGCCGCGGAGCGGGGCACCGTCCTCCAGCACCTCCAGGTGCGCGGCGCCTCGCTGGAGGACGTGTTCCTCCAGGTCGCCGACGGCGCCGCCGACCTGCTCGCGGAGTGAGGCGGGGCGGCGCGCACGGTGCCCCCGCCCCCGAGCAACAGGCCCCTTGATCTTCGCCGAGCACGCGCCGTACCGCGTGACCCCGGCCCCAGAAACCCAGGAGACACACGATGACCACGACCACCACCCGGTCCCCGGGCCCGAAGACCGCGACCCGGACCTCTCCCGGCATGGTGAAGCAGACCCTGCGCCTGGCCCGCACCGAGTTCACCCTCTTCGTGCGGTACAAGACCGCGCTGATGTACCTGGTGCTCCCGCTGATCCTCTTCATGCCTCTGATGTCGATGCCCAGCGTCCCGGTCTTCGGTGACTTCACCAACCGGGACCTCTCCTTCGCCGCGGCCCTCATCGGTATCGGTCTGATGCTGGGGATCGGGCACCCCTCCAACGTGTTCGCCGCGCGCCGCGAGTCACTGGTCCTCAAGCGGCTCCGGGTGAGCGGGGTCCCGCAGGCGGCGATCTTCGGCGGGGTGGTCCTGGTCGTCGTGTTGTTCTCCCTGGGGCTCTCGGTGCTGATCGTCGGCGCGCTCGTCGCGATGGGCGGCACGATGCCGAAGGACCCGGTCCTGTTGCTGGTCGCGGTGCTGCTCAGCGGCGTGGCCATGAGCCTGGCGGGGCTGCTGATCACCCCGCTGGTGCGCAGCGCCGAGTCCGCGCAGATGTTCTCGGTCGTGCCGATGATGGTGCTGCTGCTCACCGGCGGGGTCTTCTTCCCGCTGGAGCTGATGCCCGACGCGGTCCGTTCGGTCGTCCAGTTCCTGCCGGTCGCCCCGGCCGCCGAACTGGCCCAGGCCGCCTACACCGGCTACGACGTCTTCGGCGGCTACGAGGGCGCCGAGGCGCTGGGCACCGCTGCCCTGTGGACCAACGCACTGCCCGCCGTCGGCGTGATGCTCGCCTGGATCGCGGTGCTGTCGCTGCTGGTCCGCCGCTACTTCAAGTGGGACCCCCGCCAGCCCTAGAACTCGCCCGGCGGCGCGACGGCGCCGGGAGGTCCCAGGACAGGGTCTCCCGGCACCGCTGTGTCCAGGCCTGCCGGGCTCGGAATTCCAGGGCCACGCAGAACCGGGCCTGTGGACGACGTCCGGAAGGGGTGCCAGGCGGCCTAACGTTGGAGGCCGGTGGACCAAGGCGGGGAGGCGGACGTGGTGGAGCACGGGGAGCGGTCGGCGGTCGCGGCGCCGACGGTGCCCGGGTCCGGTGCGGACGGTGGTGCGGGGGCAGCGGAGGCGCTCACCCCGTCGGTGATGAGCGCGGGTCTGGCCCGAAGGATCCGCCGGGCCAGGTGGTTCTGCCTGTGGAGCATGGCGTTCTTCGCGCTCCTGGTGCCCTTCCTCGGCGTTCTGGGCGCCCTGATGGACCTGGCCGCCGCCACGAGCGTCCTGGACGGGCAACCGGCCTACGTCCTGGTGCTGGCGGTGGTTCGCTGCCTGGCCCTGTCCGTCGCGTCGATCCTGTGCGGGCTGGCCCTGGCCCGGATGGTCCGGGAACGGATGGACGGGAGACAGATCCCGGACCAGCGGCTCTACCGGCTTGCGTCGGCGCTGTTCCTGGTTCTGGGTCTCTTCCTCTGGCACACGCCCCATGTCTTCTCCATGTGCGCCCTCGTGTGGGCTCTGGCCACCTTCCTGGTCCCGAGGAGGCAGCTCCTGTGGGTCACCCTCGTCCTGCTGGCACTGCCTTGGCTGAGCGCCCTGATCAGCCCGATGCGCTCACCCCTGTTCCCCGCTGGGGGCGACGGGATCCACGAGCCCCTGTTCGCGCCCAACCTGTTGGGACACGCGGCGATCATGTTCTTCTGGGCGGTGCTCCTGTGGACGAGCTGCCTGTACACCGTCTGGCTGTGGGACGCGATCCGGCAGGTGACCGACGGCCAGCAGGCCCGCGCCCAGCTGGCCGTGGACGGGGAGCGGCTCCGGTTCACCAACGACATGCGGGAGCTGCTGGGGCACAGGCTCGATGCCCTCAGACTCGGGGCCGGGAGGGCCGGAGGGCTCGTGCGGGACGACCCCGAGGCGGCCAGGGCGGAGATCGGCCAGGTGCACGAACTGGCCCGGACCACGCTGCGCCAGGTGCGCTCGGTCGTCCGGGGCTACCGGGACATCGACCTGGGGGCGGAGGTGAGTTCGGTCCGCGCGGTCCTGGAGGCCAACGGAACCGCCACCTCCGTGACCGGGCTGGGCCGGCTCGACCTGCCGGCGGACACGGCCGCCCTGGCAGCCTGGGTGGTGCGCGAGGGCGGTACCAACGTCCTGCGGCACAGCCGCGCCCACAGATGTCGGATCTCCTTCTCCGTGGCGGTTGACCCCGGTGCCGAGCGGCGGGAGCTGGTCGTGGAGGTGGCCAACGACAGAGCCCGGGAGGGCGAGCGGGACGGGGCGGAGTCCAGCAGCGGACTGGCCGGGCTGGCCGAACGGATCTCCGGAGGGGGTGGCACACTGGCGGCGGCCCGCACCAACGACGGCGGCTTCCTGCTCCGAGCCGCACTACCCCTGCCCGGCGGTCCTTATCCCCCAGGAGACAGAGTGAACGAGAGCGGCTCGGCCCCGCTGGCCGTGTCGGGACCGAGCGGTGGCGGTGCACCAGTGCCCGACGCCCCCGCAGTGACCCCCGAGCCTTCCCCCGGGGAAGTTCCGGGTGAGGCGGGCGACCCCGGTCTGGCCGCCGACCTGACCGGGGACCGCCGGGTCCGGATCGCTCGCCGCATCATCATGGGTCTGATCGGTTTCACCGGCCTGATACTGGTCCTGCTGGCCCTCATGGACATCGTCTTCAGCGCTGACCTGGGCATGCCGCTGTGGCCTTCGGTGGTCGGTACGGTCCTCGCCGTGGTGGTCGCCGTCCTGCTCGTCCGCCTGCTCCGGGAGCGTATGGACGGTAACCGGGAGCCGAGCCCGAGACTGCTCTGGGTCTCCGTGGCGCTGCTGCTGTCGAGCGCGGTGTTCCTCAACACTCCTGTCGCGGCGCTGATGATGATCGGTTCCTGGTGGGGGACCGGGATCCTCTTCACCTCGCGCCGGAGCGGTGCCCTCATCAGCGCCCTGTTGCTGTTGGCCCCGCTGCCGCTGCTCCCGACCTTCCACCTCCAGGACCCGGTCGAGTTCAGTCCCCTCGCCTACGGCCTGCTCTGGCTGTTCGCCGTATTCGTCGCCCTGCTCTTCGTCTTCAGCACCTTCGGCACCATCTGGCTGTGGGACATCAGCCGGGAGGCGGTCGCCGGTCAGCGGGCCCGCGCTCAGCTGGCGGTGACCCAGGAGCGCCTCCGCTTCGCCCGGGACATGCACGACCTGCTCGGGCACAGCCTTTCGGCGCTGGCGGTCAAGTCCCAGCTGGCCGGACGGCTGGTGGAGCGGGCACCGGACCGTGCGGTGACCGAGATCGCCGAGGTCCAGGCCCTGGCCCGGCAGGCGCTCCAACAGGTGCGTTCCGCTGTCAGCGGCTACCGGGAGGTGGACCTGGAGGGAGAGGTGGAGGCGATCACCGCGGTGCTCGACTCGGGCGGCACCAGAACCGTGGTCACCGGCCTCGACGGCCTGGAACTGCCACCGAAGGTCGCGGCCCTGGCTGCCTGGGTGGTGCGTGAGGGCGGTACGAACGTGATGCGGCACAGTGACGCCGACGAGTGCCAGATCAGCTTCACCCTGACCCGGCAGGACGGCGAGCGGCGAAGACAGCTGGTGGTGGAGGTCCACAACGACGGCGCGCGTGGGGAAGGGCCCGGGGGAAGCAGCGACGGCAACGGGCTGGCCGGGCTGGCCGAGCGCGTCGCCATGAGCGACGGAACCCTCTCCAGGGCCCGGACCAAGGACGGCGGCTTCCTGCTCCGGGCGATCATCCCGCTCTGAGCCCCGCCGCCTGCCTGAGCCCGGCCCCGGCCCCTGCCCCGCGGCGCCCTGGACCGGGGCACCGCGGGACGTCCGGCGGCTGGATTTCCCAGGGCTCGGATTTCCCGGAGACGGGGCGTCCGGAACCCACCGAACCCGGATCTACCAGAGGGTGCCGACCGACTCGAAGGCGGCGTCGATACCGGCCGTGGCCTCGTCACCGCCGCCGGTGTTGAGGCCGAGCATGAACGCGCCGGTGTCGTCGTTGAGCTCGACCACCAGGAAACGGCCGTAGCTGCCCTCGCCGTCGTCGGTGTCGCTGCCCATGGTCGCGCCGAAGGCGGGCAGGCCGTCCAGCGAGGTCTGCCCCGAGGGCTCGACCCACACGTCCCCGCCGCCGGTGATCAGGTCGCCGACCATGTCCGCTGCCAGGCGCGTCCCGGAGACCGCGATGGGCTCCAGGGGGCCGAGGTCCTCGGTTCCGGTGACGATGATCGCGTCCGGGTCGTCGGCGGATCCGTACACCACGTACGAGGAGTACTCCGCCGGAACCTGGTCGTCGCCGAGCCGGGTCCACCCCTCGCCGGGCAGGTCGTAGGCGAGCCCCGAGTGTGAGTCGGAGACCGTTCCCTCCCCTCCCTGGTCCGCCGGGGCCGCATCCGTGTCCGCGGTGTCGTCCCCGGTGGCGTCGTCCGCGCCTGCGTCGGCGGCGGTGTCCTCCCCGGAGGACGGGAGGCCGCCTGCGATGAACCAGCCGATCCCACCAGCTGTGAGCAGGAGGAAGACGGAGGTCACCACGATGGCGATAGTGAAGGTGACACGGCGGGCGTTGTCCGGCTCGCCGTCGTCGGGGCGGGGGTGACCGGGGCGGCGGGCGGCGGGGGCGCGCTCTACCTCGCGTTCCGGTCTGTCGGATCCTGCGTGCATCTCGACTCCTGAGGGGCTACTGGCCGTTCTGTGGGCTGAGGGGCCCAGAAGGGGCAATACCCGGTGCGAGAACACACGGAGCGGGTCGAAAGTGGCCGGATCAGGCCGATTCCGGCCAGGGTGCGGCGGAACTCACAGCTGCCAGGCACGCCAGGGGACGAACGGGCCGCACAGCGGGTGTGCCGTTCGGCTGCCGCCGGGGAGTGAATCGTGCAGCAGAGGGAGGACGGGAGTCGGTGCGCGGCCGTCACGCGCCGGGGGCACGGGGGCGATGATCCTGCTGTCGGAACCCGGCCCCGAGCCGGTGGTTCCGTAGATGAAGGGAGCGCTGCCGTGGCCCGGTCCGGCAGTGTTGGCTGGGCGTTCGCCCGCCGCGGGCCTGCGGGGCCGCGGCGCCGCGGCGGGCTGGCAGGCTTCGCTGGGGCCTGCCTCAGGGGTGTCCGTCGCGCCCGGGGCAGTGGTGTCGGTCCCGGGCGCCGGGCTGTGCGCGAGGGGTTCGGGAGTATCGCGGAGCTCGGGGCCGGGGTCCGGCTCCTGGCCGAGGCCGAGGACGCGGTCGATCTCGGCGGGGCTGAGCGGGCGGTCGGCGTCGGCGACGGCGATGAGGACCTCAGCGTAGAGCTCGATCTCGTCCAGGGCGACGTGGTCGTGGAGCCGGTCGCGCATACCGAGGCCGTGTGCCACCGCTCACCTCCCGGGACAACGGTGTCGCAGGACAGGACGGGCGACCCGCGGCGGCGGGGCGGTGTGGGCGCGGGCGCGACGGAACCGATCCCACAGGGAGAGAGGATTTCCAGACTACGTCTGGGACGGCCCGAGCACATGACTCTTGTGGGCCAGTGGTCCGCCCACCCGGGTTAGTCAGAGGGTTGACTACCCGTCCGAGGGGGTGGCGGGGGAGGGACACAGGCCCTCCCCCGGGCGGATCACCTGGCGCGGACCGTCGGCGAAGGTCGTCGCCGCGCGCTGTTGTTGGCCGCAGCCGCAGCCGCAGCCGCAGCCGGGGAGCCGGATCACTGCCAGCTGACGTCCTGGTGCTGGACGGCGTAGGCCGCGTATGCGGTGGGGGTGTGCTCCAGCACGAGCCGGTCGTCGTCGTTCAGTTCCCGGACGACCTTGCCCGGCACCCCGGCCCAGAGGGTGTTCGGCGGGACGACCTTGCCCGGTGCGACCAGCGAACCGGCGGCGACCAGCGCGCCCTTGCCGACCCGGGCGCCGCCCAGGACGATGGCGCCGATGCCGATGAGGGCGCCCTCCTCCACGATGGCGCCGTGCACCATCGCCTTGTGGCCCAGGCTCACGTTGTCGTGCAGGATCGCGGGCTGCCCGGGATCGGAGTGCAGGCCGCACTGGTCCTGAATGTTGACCTTCTCACCGACCACGATGTCCTCGGTGTCGGCGCGCAGGACCGACCCGTACCAGACGCTGCTCTCGGCGCCCAGCCGCACACGGCCGACCACCACCGCTCCGGGGGCGATCCAGGCGGTGGGGTGGATCTCCGGCTCACCGAAGGGGGCCCCGCCGATCCACGGTCCCGTGGTTGCTCCGGTCGGGCCGTCCGTTGCGCTGACCATGTCAAGGTCCTCCCAAACGTAGGTCCCCTGGGGCAGAGGGGCAGGAAGTTGACCGCTCGGCCCCCGTGCGGGGATGATCGCGCATACCTTAGTAAGAACGTGACCAGGGGCCGCACAGCGATGTACCCGTCAGGGCTCTTGACGCCGCGGCGCAGCGCGTGTCTACCTTGGTCGTTTGGACGGTGTCCACGGCGTTACGCTCCGCTCTCGGCCGGTGCCCCTCATCGCGTCGAGCCGGAGCACGAGAACGGACACCTGAGGGCGAACCGCACGGAACGGGCCCGATGGGTGTTCTGATGACAAATGGGTACGGGGCAACTCTCACCATCTGCGATGTGCAGTCAACGGTGTTAAGGACATGAAAGGCACATGAGCGATATGTTGCCGGGCGGCGGACTTCAGCATGAACGGTTCCCGACAGTGCGCAAGAACGGCTACGACAAGGCGCACGTCGACGACTACTACGTCCGAATGGACAACCAGTTCAAGGACCTCCGCGAGCGTCTCCAACGGATGGACGACGAGCTGGAGCAGTACAAGCGCGACCTCGCGATCGCCCGCGAGAAGGCTCAGGTCAAGCCTGAGCACGAGCAGATCAGCGAGCGCATGGCGGAGATCCTCCGCATCGCCGAGGAAGAGGCCAAGGAGCGTCGCTCCCGCGTCGAGACCGAGGTGAAGGAGGCCCAGAAGAAGGCCGGGGAGGAGGTCGCCAAACAGCGCAAGGACGCCGAGGAGCACGCCGAGCGCATCGTTTCCTCCGCACGCACCGAGGCCAACGAGATGGTCGCCGGGGCCAAGAAGGAGGCGGACCAGCTCCGCGAGCAGGCCAAGCAGGAGGGCGACCGCCGCCTCAGCGAGGCCGAGGCCCGGGCCAAGAAGATCCATGACACGGCCGACCGTCGTCTGGCCACGCTGACGGCCACGCACGCCGAGGCGCTGCGTCGTCTGAAGGACATGCACTCCACACTGGCCGACCTGGTCGTGGCCGAGGACAAGGCCGGCGCCCTGGAGGCGGGTCTGTCCCGCGAGGACACCGCGGCCGCTCCGGCCGAGGCCCCGAAGGGCCAGAAGCCCCAGGGGCAGCAGGGGCAGCAGGGGCAGCAGAACCCGGGGCAGCCCAAGCCCGCGGCCAAGGCTCCGGAGAGCAAGGCCCCGGAGAACAGGGCTCCTGCGAACAAGGCGCCCGAGAACAAGGCGCCCGACGCGCAGCCGGTGAAGGAGGAGGCCACCGCCAAGCTTCCCCCGATCCAGCAGGAGCCGGACGAGGCGACGGTGCGCATCAAGCCGCTCCAGCGGCCCGAGGCGGCCAAGCCCGAGCAGGGCCCCGCGAAGCCGGACGACGGCAAGGGCGGCGACCCCAAGCCGACCGGGCCGCAGCCCCCGCAGGGCGCCCGTTTCACCGCTCCGGCCCCGGGTGGACAGCCCCAGGCCCACCAGCAGCCGAGCGGTCCGCAGCAGCCGCCGACGGCCCCGCCGGAAAGTGACGCCGGGGACCCGGGCATCACCGGTGTCTACCGCCGTCCCGAGGCCGGTCAGCAGCCGCCGACGGGCGACGAGGGCGTGCGGGTCATCCGCAAGCCCTGACGGGTGCCGAACCGGCTTTCACCCGGGGCCCTGAGGGAGCCCGGGCTGGTACGACCCGGTGTGTACGAGGGCGGGACCACCCGGGTCCCGCCCTCGACGTTCCCATGGCGTTTTGTGGCCAGTTGTAGGGTGAAGTCCGCCTTGTCGCAGGCTGTCGGCTACGATGCCGACAGCCATGATTATCCGCGCGGCCATACGGTCCGACCTCGGTGCGATCCTGCGACTCCTGCGCGACCTCGGTGACACCACCCACACGCAGAGCGCGCACGTCCGCATGTCCTCCGCCGCTGTACGCGCCTGGACCCGTATGGAGAACGACCCCGACCGCACCGTCCTCGTGGCGGAGCGCCGGAACCAGATCATCGGGACCCTGGACCTGCTGGTGGTGGCCAACCTGACCCACGACGCCCAGCCCTGGGCGGTGGTCGACAACCTCGTCGTCGACCCCGACACCAGGTTCCAGGGCATCGGCAGGGCGCTCATGGAGGACGCCCTGGACCGCGCCACGCGCGCGGGCTGCTACAAGGTCGAGCTGCTCTCCCACGAGAGCCGCCAGGGGGCGCACGCCTTCTATGCCACCCTGGGCTTCGACAACTCGGCCGAGGGGTTCCGCCGTTACCTCTGAGCCGCGGCTCCGGCCCCGGGCCCCGCGGACTCCTCGGCCCGCTCCGCCTGCGCGTTCTTCTTCCCGGGGCCGCCGCGCAGCGGCACACCCTTCATGAAGGACACCGCGACCAACCCCAGCACCGCGATGGGGATACCGGCCACGAACACGCCCTGCATCGCGTGGTCGAAGGCGCCGACGACCACCTCGCGCACGGGTTCGGGCAGCGATTGCACCAGCTCCGGTGACCCCTGTGCGGACTCGGCCGCCTCCTCCAGCCCGATGGACAGCTCCTCGGCGCCCGAGTCGGCGCCGCCCGGTCCGGCCGGGGCCTGCGCGGCCGAGGCCTCCTGGGCGGCGGCCGCCGCGGCGGCGATCTCGGCGTTCAACCGGCTCACCATCACCGCCCCGAAAGCCGCGACACCCATGGCCCCGCCCAGGTTGCGGAAGAAGGTGACCGAGGCGGTCCCGGCGGCCATGTCCTTGACGGGCAGTGCGCTCTGCGTGGCCAGCAGCAGAATCTGCATGTTGAGCCCGAAGCCCAGGCCCACCAGCATCTGCCCGGCGATCACCGTGGTCAGACCGGGGTCGACCTGGGCCAGGCTCAGCACGGTGAACCCGACCACGCACAGCACCATGCCGATGACGGGGTAGGCCTTCCACCGGCCGCTGCCGCTGATCGCGAACCCGGAGCCGATCGAGGTGACCAGGAACGAGGAGACCAGCGGCAGGGTCATCAGCCCGGAGACGGTCGGGCTCATGCTGTGCACGAACTGCAGGTACTGCGGCATGTAGATGATCAGGCCGAACATCATCATGCCAACGCTCACCGAGCCCGCGGAGGCCAGCACGAAGGTGCGATCGCGGAACAGGCGGGTGGGGATGACCGGCTCCTTGGCCCGGCGCTCGACCAGGACGGCGGCGACGGTCAGCAGCACCGAGGCGGCGCCCATGGCGTACGCGGCCGGGGAGTTCCACGGGATCTGGGTACCGCCCAGGCTGAGCAGGACGATCACCGTGCTGGCGGCGCTGAAGATCAGCCCGGCGCCCAGCCAGTCCACGGACGGTTTGTGGCGGGGGGTGAACGGCATCTTGAACATGAACTGGATGACGCAGAACGCCACCACGGCGAGCGGGACGGTGATCAGGAAGCACCAGCGCCAGCCGAGCGGGCTGTCCACGAGGAAGCCGCCTACCAGCGGTCCGAGGACGGTGGAGACGCCGAAGACCATGCCGATCAGCCCGCTGTAGCGGCCGCGCTGACGGGGTGAGACGACGTCGCCGAGGATGATGTTGGGCAGCGTGGCCAGCCCGCCGACCCCCAGGCCCTGGAGGGCGCGGGCGGCGATCAGCCAGTTGATGTCCTGGGCGAAGCCCGCCGCGAGCGAGGCCACGATGAAGATGGCCAGGGCGATCTGGAAGAGGAGCTTGCGGCCCCAGATGTCCGAGAGCTTGCCCCACACGGGGGTGGAGGCGGTCATGGTCAGCAGGGCGGCGGTGGCCACCCAGGCCAGCCGGTCCTGCCCGCCGAGCTCGCCCATGATGGTCGGCAGCGCGGTGCCGATGATGGAGTTGGTGAGCATCGAGGTGAGCATCGCCAGGACGAGGCCGACCATGATCCGGCGCACGGCCCGCCGCGAGGGGTACTCGGGTGCGGGTTCGGCCGGTGCGGCGGCGGCCGGGTGGTCCTCGACGGCGGGGGAACCGGCCCTGGGGGAGGAGCCCCGTGCCGTGGCTGTCCCGCGTACCGACTGTTTCATGAGGCCCCCGTTTCCGGACGCACGAAAGCCCCGCGGCACACACACCGGGGGCAAGCATCCACGTTAGGTATATGTAAACGGTGTTGACCTGTCAAATCGGTATCTCTCCGCCCCCGTCGGTAGGCGCGGGGTGCACAGAGGTGTCAACCTGGAGTCGAGAAAGCCAGATCACGGCCACCAAGGGGTGTGCAGATGGAGCGTCCGGACGAGACCGGAGGCGGTACGCGGGTGCCCGCCCGTGGCCGTGAGGTGACCCGGGAGCGCATCCTCGCCAGTGCCAAGGCGCTGTTCACCAACGAGGGGTACGGCTCGGTCTCCTCGCGCAAGATCGCTTCGCACGCCGGGGTGAACGTCGCGCTGATCAACAGGTACTTCGGTTCCAAGGCCGGACTGCTCACCGAGATCCTCCACGAGGACGGCGTCTTCCCCAGGCTCATCGAGGACGGTGCCCCCGAGGACCTGACGCAGCGACTGGCCGAGCACTCGGTCGGGCGTCTGCACGGTGAGGGCACCCCGCTGCAGCTCTCCCTGGACGACTCCGCGGGCGACCCCGACCTCCAGGCGGTCTACCAGGGGCGCCTCAAGAGCGCGCTGATCGACCCCCTCGCCGTCTACCTGGGCGGGCCGGACGCGCGCGTGCACGCCTCGCTGGTCGCCGCCGTTCTGCTGGGTGTGGGCCGGGTCCGGCGGGTGGAGGGGGCCACCGCCCTGCGCGCGCACGACCGCGACCAGCTCCGGGAGCGGGTGCTGGCCCTGCTGGAACTGTGCCTGAAGGACTTCGACGCCCCCGGGCCGGACGCCCCCTAGGCGTCGGTCCGCGGACGGTCGCGGCTGCCTGCCGTGAGGCGCTTGGCCGGGACGGGCGGCAGGTGACCGCGGAGCGTCATCATCGTGTGGGGGTCGAACATCGGCGCAGAGCTCTCGAATGAGGGGCTCGCTGGTTGATAAACCTCTCCAGGGATGACTTAGAGCACAAACAGCGCGGGCCGTGGTCGGCGTATCGGTTGGGCGGTCAGGCATGACCGCTGGTCAATGGCTCTCCCGGCTGCCGGTGGGCGCCGGAAGGGGTGGGTCAACCGCGGCCTGGGCCGAAGGTTCGGGGGCGCCGCAGCTCAGAGCTGATTCTCTGGGGTGTCTGGCCGCTGGGCGGGTTGGTGTGGTTATGGGGGAGCGAGGGGCCTTTCGAGCTCTCTGTGCCCTAAAGTTCCTGTCCAGAAGTAGTGGCCTTTATGGGATAATTATGTCCAAAAAAGGCAGAGGCCTTGTGTTCGCTGTCGGCCCTAACTCACCATGATCCCGCTGACTCGGCCGGGTGGATTCAGCAGTGATCCGCCCCTTGAAGCCGGGACGAGCCAAGCATGAAAATGTGAAGGGAACCGCATGACCGACTCTTTCGTCACAGAGCGTCACGAACGCCTTCGGGCTGATGTTCGGGCCTTCGCCGACAACGAGGTCCGCCCTCTGGTACCGGCCATGGAAGAGTCCCGCTCCGTCCAACACGAACTGTCCCGCCTGATCGCCCGTCAGGGATGGCTCGGTGTCACCATCGGCCCCGAGTACGGAGGCATGGGTCTGGGCCACCTCGCGAAGACCATCATCATTGAGGAGCTGTCCCTGGTCAGCGGTGCCATGGGGGCCATGGTGCAGGCCTCCCAGCTGGGTGTGGCCAAGATCCTCCACTTCGGCAACGAAACACAGAAGAAGACGTGGTTGCCGGCCGTGGCCGCCGGAGAGTGCCTTCCGACGATCGCCGTCACCGAGCCCGACTCCGGGGGGCACGTCCTCGGTATGCAGACCAGTGCGGTGCGCGACGGGGACGATTACGTTCTCAACGGCAGGAAGGTGTTCGTCGGTAACAGCCACGTCGGCGACCTCCACGGGGTCGTCGTCCGCACCGGTCCCGGGTCCAAGGGCTTGTCGGCCTTCCTGGTCGAGGCGGATCGGCCGGGTTTTTCGCTTGGCCCGCACCGTCCTGCCATGGGACTGCACGGATTCAGCTTCGGAGAGCTCATCTTCGAGGACTGCCGGGTCCCCGCTGCCAACCGGCTGGGAGAGGAGGGCGAGGGACTGCCTGTCGCCTACTCCTCCAGCGTCCTTTACGGAAGAGCCAACCTGACCGCTGTCTCCCTCGGTATCCACCAGGCCCTGATGGACGAGACCGTGGACTTCGTCTCGCGGCAACACCGTTACGGGGAGCCGCTGTCGGCGCTCCCCACGATCAAGTTGAAGCTGGGACAGATGCAATCGCGGCTGATGACGGCCCGGCTGGCCGCCTATCACGCAGTGGACCGGCTGGACCGGGGCCTGCCCTGCGACGCGGATCTGATGAACGCCAAACTCGTGAATGTCGAAGGGGCACTGGACTCGGCGCGGGCCGCGATGGAGATCCACGCCGCCTGCGGCCTGTTCACCGATCGGCCGGTCGAACGGCACCTGCGGGACGCACACCACATCTTCGCTCCCGCGGGCACGTCCGACATCCAGTTGTTGCGGCTCAGTGAGATGGCGCTGGGCACGAACAAGGGTCAGTGGTCGGAGAGGTTCGCGGTTTCCGAGGGGGAGACGGTAGGTACCCCTTAGTGCCGCATGGCTGGATCCGGGCGACTCGCAGGCGCAGGCGACCGAGAACATGAGACAGCGCGGACGGAGCGGTACCGTCCCGCGGAGCACCGCCCCCCCCGGCCTCGTCCGGGCCCGGGGGAGCGGTGCCGGACCGGGTTCCCCGGATCAGCTCGGCTGCCGCCCGGCCTCGGCGGAGCTGCGGGCCGCCTGTGCGGCACGGTCCTCGCGCCGGTGGATGAGATCCGTCAGCTCCGCGGCCTTCGCCTTGATGAACTCCAGCCCCGGACGCCCCCAGGGGCGCTGTTCGCGATCGACGATGCAGATCGTGCCGAGGGTCGTACCCGTGCGGTCGATGATCGGAGCGCCGATGTAGGAGCGGATACCGATCTCGTCGACGACCGGGTTGCCGGCGAACCGGGGGTAGTCGCAGACGTCGTCGAGCACCAGGGGCAGACGTCGGGCCACCACGTGCGGGCAGTATCCGTGGTCGCGGTCCATGACCCGGTCGGGTTCGGGGGACTGCGCGTGCTTCGCGCCCGAACCCGCATCGCCCTCGGAGGACACGTACAGTCCGGCGAAGTACTGGCGGTCCTCGTCTATGAAGTTGACCATCGCGAACGGTGCGCCGGCCGTCTCGGCCAGATCACGGGCGAAATCGTCGAACTCCTGGTCGGGCCCGTCACCGAGTTGGAGCTCACGTAGCCTCGCCATGCGCTCGGGGACTTCGCTGTCCACGGGAGTGAGCAGGTGGTCTTTGCTGTTGTCTGTCACGGTTGGCTCCAACTCAGGGGTCGTCGAGCGGACTAGGGGGCGGGTGAGTGGGCGGCTGCGGCGAGCAGGGACTGCACGAGGGACACGAGTACGGACGTCGCGGAGTGGCTGTCGCGCGCGTCGCAGAGAACGACCGGTGTCCGAAGACCGAGTTTGAGCGCCGCCCGAACCTCCTCGGGCTCGTAACGGAACGCACCGTCGAATTCGTTGACCGCGACGAGGAAGTGGATTCCGCGGCGTTCGAAGAAGTCCACGGCTGCGAAGGACGCCTCCAAGCGGCGCGGATCCGCCAGCACGACCGCGCCCAGCGCTCCCTCGCAGAGTTCGTCCCACATGAACCAGAAGCGTTCCTGCCCGGGTGTTCCGAACAGGTAGAGCACGTGCTGCGACGAGAAGGTCACCCGGCCGAAGTCGAAGGCCACCGTCGTGGTGGTCTTGTCCTCCACGCCCCCCAGGTCGTCGGTGCCGATACTGGCCGAGGTGATGATCTCCTCGGTGCTCAGCGGCTCGATCTCGCTCACCGAACCGATGAAGGTCGTCTTACCGACGCCGAAGCCACCCGCGATCAGAACCTTGACCGCTGTGGGAAACGAATCAGAGTCGTTGTTGTAGGCCATGCAGCAGTGCTTCCAATACGGATCGGTCGGTCGGGTCAGCGGCGGGGTGGGAGACGTGGGTGGTGGCCGCCCCGCAGTCGATCAGGTCGGAAAGGAGGATCTTGGCTACCGCCGCGGGCAACCTGAGGTGGGCGGCGACCTCCACCACCGGTGTCGGATCAGGGCACAGGTACAGGACCTGAGCGTGGTCCGGGCCCAGTTGGTTCTGGGAGACCTGCCCGGTAGCCCTCACCATGGACAGCAGGTCCAGTTTGTTGGTGGGGCTGGTACGACCGTTGATCACCGTGTACGGGCGTACGAGGCGTCCTGCCTTCTCGTCTATCCAGACGTCGTCTTCGGACGAGGCCATGTTCACCGGCTCCGCTGGTCGCTTGACCGGGTCGGGGTCGTGAGGAAGGGCCGCACGCTGTTGATGAGCTGGGACATCTCGTAGCCGAGAACACCGGCGTCGGCCTCGCGGCCGGCGAGGACGGCGAGGACGGAACCGGAACCGGCGGAGGCGACGAACAGGAGTGTCTCGTCCAGTTCCACGATCACCTGACGGACCGTCTCGTTGCCGCCGAACTTCAGTCCGGCGCCGCGGGAGAGGGAGAACAGACCGGAGGCGATGGCGGCGAGCTGTTCCGCGCTCTCGACATCGAGGCCGGACACGGCCTTCTTCAGGCCGTCGGAGGACAGCAGGACGACGCTTCGGGTGTGCGGAACCCTGTCGACGAGGTTGCTGAGAAGCCAGCTGAGGTCAGACTCCTGGCCCGGGTGTACAGCGCTCACCATGATGAATGGACTCTCTTTCGCAAGGGTGCTGCTTGATCAGCTGGTGCTGTCGTCGCGATCCAGCCGGTCTTGGTCATTCTCCGCTTCGGCGCGTCTGAAGCCGGATTGGAAGACGGACATGAGGTCGGGTGTGTGGTCGCCGCCTCTGTCGTGGCGCCCGTCCGAGCGGTCGCTGCGTAGTTCGGGCGCGAGGTGCGTCTGCGCCTGGCGCTCAGGCAGCGGAGGACGCTCGCCGGACGGCTGCCGCCTCTGGGAAGCGGGACCGGCCTCGGATACGAGCGCGGGGGCGGGCGGCGGCTCCGGGAACCCGCGGCCGCCGCCCTGTGTCTGCGCCGGCCGCACGGGCAGCGGCTGGGGGTCGGGTCCGGTGCCGGTGTGGGGATCGGCCGTGCGCCTGGTGCGCAACCGCGTTTCCTGACCGTTGTTCCCGTGGCCCGCGGGAGCGGAGACGGGCGCCGGTGCCGAGGGGGGACGCGGGGCCGGGTGTGCCGTCGGTGCGGCAGCGGTTTCTGCGGATTCCGCGGAGGAACGCGCCAGGGACCTGGAACCACGTCCCTCGTTCTCCCCGCCGACCAGGCCGACCGGCAACAGGACGACGGCCTGCGTGCCGCCGTAGATGTTCCTCTGGAGCTGAACCCGCACGCTGTGCTTGCGTGCGAGCACGGAGACGACGTACAGGCCGATACGGCCGTCATGGAGCAGTTCCCCGATGTCGATCTGTTCGGGGTCGGCGAGCAGGCTGTTCATCCTGTGGATGTCGGTGGGCTGCATGCCCAGTCCGCGGTCCTCGATATCGATGGCCACCCCCGCGGGGACGTGCTCGGCGCGGAGCATGACCTGGGCCTGTGGCGGCGAGAACTTGGTGGCGTTCTCGATCAGCTCGGCGACCAGGTGGATGACGTCGACGACCGCGCCGCCGTTCAGGGTGCCGGTCACCGGGGGGACCACCTTGACCCGCGAGTAGTGCTCGACCTCGGCCACCGCCGATCGGAGCACCTCGTAGAGCGAGACCGGCTTGCTCCACTTGCGTCGTGACGCCGCTCCGCCGAGGACCGCGAGGCTCTCGGACTGACGCCGCATCCGGGTGGCCAGGTGATCGATGGTGAACAGGCCCTTGAGCAGGTCCGGGTCTTCGACCTGGGCTTCCAGCTCGTCGAGCAGCGTGATCTCCCGGTGGACGAGGGACTGCATGCGTCGGGCGACGTTGACGAACACCTCGACCTGCTGAGCCGACGGACGGTCCGACCGCAGGGAGGCGGCCTCGACCACGGCCGTTTCCGAGACGTGCTGTGCGACGGACAGCTCGTGTGCGAGGTGCTCGAACGCGTCACCGCCCTTCGGGGGATCGGCGGGAGGCCCGGGCAGCTCGGGTCGCTCACCTCGCTTCACCTCGTCGGCGAGCTCTCGCAGGTGGTCCTGGCCGCGGGTGAGCCAGGCGCGCAGGCCGTTGACGCGCTCGTTCACGCGGCTGGCTGCGTGCCCCGCACCGTAGACCGCCAGGAACACGATGAGCAGGGCTCCCACAGCGGCCGCGGTGAGCGCGGAGGCGAGGACCGTGTTCCGGTCGGCGAGACCGGACAGGTCGATGGCGAGGACGAACAGGATCGTTACGGCGCCCAGAGCGGCCATGAGGATCGAGGGCAGGACCGAGGCAGCCAGGACCAGGGTGCGTGTGCTCCAGCGGCTGTGCGAGTTCGGGGTGGGTATCTGCCGGTTGTTTCGACGCGCGGCGGCGTCGGAGGGAGGGGAGTCAGACATGGGTTCCTCGGGGCGGGAAGGCCTGTTGACAACAGGAATCACGATAGCGACTTCAACGCACTGTTGAGGACAAAGTACGCCGTTTGAACGAAGGCCAATGATCACTACTGGCCGGTAAGTTAACAGGAGGGCGGGGTGTCGGAGTCTGTGCCCCCGAGCGGGCTCGGGATCCGCTTTCAGGTCGGACGTCCCGAACGGGTTCGGCGCCCCCGGTCGAGCTCCCCTGAGGTCGTCGGCGAGAGGCTCCCTGTGGCAGGTGGAAGCGGTTTTTAGTTCGCTGGTTTCGGCGATGGCGACGGCGAACTGAAAAAAATTGCTTCATATTGGTGAGACCCGAAGGCCGCTCGTGGGGCTCGGGGCCCAAAGGTATTCGTGTCTTGTCAGTGCCGACGTTTTGGTGTACGGGTGCACGACCGCCGTGCGGTTCCCGGTGGCCCTGGCCGGAGGGCCCTGTGGGAACATGCGGGCCGGTCGCCGGCTTCGGGTGCTCGGGCGGTGGCTGCAAGCGGGTTTAAGGGTACCAGTGAAGTCACTGAGAGCAACGCCGGCTCTTCGGTCCGAAATCGGAGTGCCCTCCGAGGAGAGGCAGTTTCGTCACTCAGGGCGATTGTCCGCACACGTATCGGGTTTGGAAAGGTGCCGGGGCACACATCTGGCGGAGGCGGAAACCGTCACTGGGACGCGGTTTGCCGGGGGAGGGGTGCTGACGACCGTCGCGTTTCCTGGGACTTTCTCCGCCCGGCCCCGCGCCGTTGCCGTTCCGGCAAGGGAACTCGCTCTGGCCGCCACGGCTGAGCAGGGTGGGAGGCGGAGGTGGTCGACACATGACCGATGGACACGACTCCCTGCCCGAGGAGATGGGCGAGGAGTTCTGGAACGAGCGGTACCGCTCCAGCGAGCGGATCTGGAACGGGCGGCCCAACCGGCACCTGGTCGCCGAGGCGGCGGACCTGGCGCCCGGCCGGGCGCTGGACGTCGGCAGCGGTGAGGGGGCGGACGCCCTGTGGCTGGCCACGCGGGGCTGGCAGGTGACCGCGGTCGACATCTCGTCCGTGGCTCTGGACCGTGCCGCGGCGCACGCGGCGGAGGCGGGCGAGGGGGTCGCGGACCGGATCACCTGGCTGCGCGCGGACGTGACCCGGTGGGCCCCGCCCGGCCCCCCGTTCGACCTGGTCACGGCGCAGTTCATGCACCTGTACCCGAATCCCCGGGCGCGGTTGTTCGCCGACCTCGCCGCGGCGGTGGCCCCGGGCGGTGAGCTCCTGGTGGTCGCGCACCACCCCGAGGACCTGAAGACGGGTGTACCGCGCCCGTCGGTCCCGGAACTGTTCTACGACGGCGACGCGGTGACCGCGGTGCTCACCGAGGGGGAGTGGGACGTGCTCGTCGACGACGTGCGGACCGCGGAGCAGACCCTGGAGGAGACCACCTACACCGTGCACGACCTGGTGGTTCGGGCCCGCCGCCGCACCTAGCGACTCCCCGGGCCCGTTCGGAAGAGCCGGGCGAAAAGAGAACCGGCCGCCCCCGGGGAGCCGATTTCGGGGACGGCCGGTCGATTCACCGTCAAGCTGGGAATGATGGCCAGTGACAGCTGGTGCAGGAGTGTCAGTCGCGGAGCTTGGCGACGACGTCGATCTCGACGAGGATGTTCGCCAGGTCCGAGCCCACGGTGGTCCGCACCGGGTAGGGGGCGGTGAAGTGCTGTTCGTAGACGGCGTTGAACTCCGGGAAGTCCGCCTTGAGGTTCTCCAGGTGGACGGTGGACTTGACGACGTCGTCCAGGGTCAGGCCGTGCTCGGCGAGCACGGCGGCGACGTTGGCGAGCACCTGGGTGGTCTGCTCGCCCACGGTCGGTGCGATCTGTCCGGTTTCGGGGTCCTGCGGGCCGAACCCGGCGGTGTACAGGAAGCCGCCGGCCACGACGCCCTGACTGTAGGCGCCGGCGGGAGCGGGGGCCTTGTCGGTCTGGACCGCCTTCTTGGACATGTGACTCCTTCGCTCGGGTGTCGCGTGCACATGCGCGCGCCGGTGCTCGTACGACTTCACGGGCGGCCCGCGGGCACATTTATTGGCAACAAAGTTACCAATTCTCTTTCGCGCAGCGTATCTTGGGCCACACCGACACTCCGACGGCGGAGTCGCCGAACCGGGTGTCGGGGACCCCGAACGGAGGAACAGTGCAGCCCGAGACCGTACTCGCCGGAGGACGGGTGATCGACGGCAGCGGCGGTCCCTCCCGCCTTGCCGACCTCGTCCTGCGTGGCGGGCGCATCAGTCACATCGTCCCACCCGGGAGCGCCAGGACCACCGGGAACGTCATCGACGTGACCGGGCTCGCCGTCTCCCCCGGGTTCGTCGACATGCACGCTCACTCCGACCTCGCCCTGCTCGCCGACCCCGCCCACGAGGCCAAGGTCTGCCAGGGCGTCACCCTGGAGGTCCTCGGCCAGGACGGGCTCGGCTACGCGCCGGTCACCGACGAGACCGCCGAGCCCATCCGCGAGCAGATCGCCGCGTGGAACGGGACCCCCGAACTCGACCACTCGTGGCGGAGCGTGGGTGAGTACCTGGACCTGATCGACCGGGGCGCGCCCGCCAACGCCGCCTATCTCGTCCCCCAGGGCAACGTCCGCATGGCGGTCGTGGGCAACGACGACCGCCCCGCCACGGAAGCCGAGATCGAACGCATGCGCGCGATGGTCGCCCGGGGCATGGCCGACGGCGCGCACGGGCTCTCCGCCGGGCTCACCTACACGCCCGGCATGTACGCCAGTGACGACGAGATCGTCGCCCTCCTCGAACCGGTCCGCGCGGCGGGCGGCTACTACTGCCCCCACCACCGCAACTACGGCTCCCGGGTCGTGGAGTCCTACCAGGAGTGTCTGGACGTGGCCCGCCGCGCCCACGTGCCCCTCCACCTGGCGCACTGCCACGTGAACTTCCCGCAGAACCGGGGCCGCGCGCCCGAGGTGCTCGACGCCATCGACGAGGCCACCGTCCGCTACGGGCTCGACGTCACCCTGGACAGCTACCCCTACCGGGCCAGCGCCACCTACCTCGGCGCCCCGCTGCCTTCCTGGGCCCAGGAAGGCGGAGCCGCCGCCACCCTCGCCCGGCTGCGCGACCCCGACACCCGTGCCCGCGTCCTGCGCGAGATCGAGACCGAGGGAACCGACGGCAACCACGGCATCCCCATGGACTGGACCACCCCGGTCGTCACCGGGACCGCCGACCCCGCGCTCTCCTGGGCGGTGGGCTCCTCCATCGCCGACCTCGCCAAGAAGCGTGGCGAGGACCCCGGGCAGACCTACGCCGACCTGCTGGTCGCCGACGAGCTCCGCAGCGGCTGCCTCCTCCAGGTCGGCAACGAGGAGAACATCCGTGCGATCATGCGGCACAGCGCGCACACCGCGGGCAGCGACGGCATCCTGGTCGGCGATCGTCCGCACCCGCGCGGCTGGGGCACCTTCCCCCGCTACCTCGGCCACTACGTGCGCGAACTCGGGCTGCTCAGCCTGGAGGAGTGCGTCCGCCACCTCACCTCCCGGTCCGCCCACCGGCTCGGCCTCACCGACCGGGGCATCATCCAGATCGGAGCCGTCGCCGACCTCGTGGTGTTCGACCCCGACACCGTCGACGCCCGCGCCACCTACGAGGAGCCGCGCCGCACCCCGGTGGGGATCGAGCACGTCATGGTCAACGGTGAGTTCACCGTTTGGGACGGGCGGCGCACCGACCGCCTGCCCGGCCGATCCGTCCGGAGGAACGCCCGATGACCCGGATCGACGCGGTCTGCGTCGGCGAGACCATGGCCGTGCTCACCTCGCCCGAGGCCCTGACCGAGGGCGCCCGGCTGGGCGTGGGCACCGGCGGCGCGGAATCGAACGTGGCCGTGGCGCTCGCCCGCCTGGGCCACCGGTCCGCCTGGGTGAGCCGGGTGGGCGACGACCCCTTCGGCCGGATCGTCACCGCCGCCGTCGCCCGCAGCGGGGTGGACGTGCGCGGGGTGGAGGTGGACCCCGAACGCCCCACCGGCCTGTACGTGAAGGACACGGCGCCCGGCGGGGCGGGGGTCCTGTACTACCGGCGGGGTTCGGCGGCCTCGGTGATGTCGGCCGCGGACGGGGAGAAGGTCTGGTCCCGAGGCCCCCGGCTGGCGCACCTGTCCGGGATCACCCCGGCGCTGTCCGCCCGGGCGGCCGCGCTGGTGGAGCACCTGCTGGACCGGCGCTCCGGCGACGGCGCCCTGCGCTCCTTCGACGTCAACCACAGGCCCGCCCTGTGGACGGCCCGCGAGGCCGCACCGGTGCTGCTGGACCTGGCCCGCCGCGCGGACGTGGTGTTCGTCGGCCGCGACGAGGCCGAACGGCTCTGGGGCACCCCCGCGGCCGAGGACGTCCGCGCGGCCCTGCCGGAGGTGCCGACCCTGGTGGTCAAGGACGCCGAGCACGGGGCGACCTGCTTCGGCGGGGCGGACACGGTGTTCGTGCCCGCCCCGCCGGTGGACGTGGTGGAGGAGGTCGGCGCCGGTGACGCCTTCGCGGCCGGGTTCCTGTCGGGCCTGCTCGACGGCCTGCCCGCGGACCTGTGCCTGAGCCTCGGCCACGCGGCCGCGGGCGAGGTCCTGCGCTCCCGCGGGGACACCCTGGACCGAGTTCCGGACGAGGTCGCGCGGATTCGCGCCGCGGGCCCCGCCGAGAGCTCCTCCTGGAGCGGTCAGCCCTTCGGTCGCGGCTAGCCGATGACGATGGCTCCGGCCAGGACCGGGGTGCCGAAGCGGACCGAGCCGTTGCCGGAGGCCAGGGTACGGCTGCCCTGGCAGCTGGTGCCCGCGAACAGCGCGAAGCGGGACTCGCCGTCGATCTCGACCACCCCGCCCTGGCCGGTCTCCAGGACACGGCAGCCGCCGTTCTCCACGGTCTGCTCGTGCCCGGACTCGAAGGTGATGCGGACCGGCGCGGTCTCCTCCTTGCTGGACATCCCCGAGATGGCACCGGCGATGGTCGCGGACATAGTGGCAAGGTTCGCAGGGCGGATCGGCACGGGATTCCCCTCTTCACCGGGCTCACGCGAGCCCGCAAGACACAGGTACTTCAAGACGCGGCCGGGCACCGAAGGGCGCTACCGAGTGCGGAGTTGGTTACTCTGTGTCATTTAGCTACAGGATCACGCGAATGGAGTGGAGCGACGGCGGAGTGTCGGCGGATTTCTCTGCAGCGTGAATGAGTGGACTGGACAGGGCTTTTGTCGGCCTTGTAGCGGCTGGGTAGGATAGCTGCAGGACCACGGGGGAGGGAGGGCGCGCGTGCAGTACCTGCTGCCCCTCCTCGAATTCCTCACCCTCGGTTTCCTCCCCGTCGACCTCCCGCTGCCCGGCGCGGACAGCGGCGCGCTGACCCTCCTGGTCGTCGCGGTCGGCGTGGCCCTGGCCTGGCTGGCCCTGCGCGGTACGGCCCTGTGGCCGGCCGGCGACACCGCCACCGGGGCGGCGCACGCGATGCGCCGCAGATCGAAGAAGCTCCCGGTCCTCACCCTGTGCGCCCCCGACGCGGCGGGCAGACCGCGTCCCCGAGCGCCCGGAGCGGCCCTCCCGGCCGCTCGCTGACCCGCGTCCAGGGCACACCCTTCCGCAGGACACACCTTCGGTGGTTTCCGTAACTTCTGCGGCCCCGTAGGGCACCCCCCTGCCGCCCCGCGGCTCCGAGCGGCCCGACGTCTGCATACTCCACCCGGACGAAGGGCCACATCCTTGTACACCCTCGGGCCGATCGCGGCCGCCATCAACCTGCTCTCGGCGATCCTCGCCGTCCTCACCGGAATGCTCACCCCGCTCACCGGAGCCCTGGCCGCCGGGCTGGCGGTCGTCGGCCTGACCGTGGCCGTCCGCCTCCTGCTCCTACCGCTGGGGGTGGCCCAGGTGCGCGCGGAGAAGCAGCGCGCCCGGATCGCGCCCCAGCTCGCCGAGATCAGCAAGCGGCACGGCAAGAACCCGGAACGGATGGTCGCCGAACAGCGCAAGGTCTACACCGAGGCGGGCACCTCGCCGCTGGCCGGATGCCTGCCCGGCCTGGTACAGATCCCGCTGGTCATCGCCCTGTACGGACTGTTCATCGGGGCCGGTCCGGTCGAGGAGCCACTGCTCGCGCACACCTTCGCCGGGGTCGAGCTGGGCGCCACCCTGGCCGCGAGCGCCGAAGGGCTCCTGGTCTCCCCGGTCTTCGCCGCGCTGCTCCTGCTCCTGGCCCTGGTGGCCTGGGCCAACCGCCGCTATGTGGTCCTGCCGATGATGAAGGACAACCCGGCGCAGCCCCCGATGCTCGGAGTGCTCTCCTACCTGCAGTTCGTCACGGTGGTCGTCGCCGCGTTCGTGCCGTTGGCCGCCGGGATCTACCTGTTCGCCTCGACGGCCTGGGCGCTCGCCGAGAAGGTGGTCCTGCGCCGGGTCGTCCCGGACTGAACCGGGGGTGGAGCCGGCGCTCGCTGACCGGTGCTTGTCAGAACCGGTGTTTGTCAGAACTCCACGGTCACGCAGGCCAGGCGGTCGCCCGCCGTGCCCGCGTGGCCCTCGTGGGTGGCGGTGTGCTCGTCGTGCAGCACCAGCGAGTGCGCCTCCCCCTCGCGGAACTCCCAGTCGACGGTGGCCGTGATGTAGGCGTTGCCGCTGCCGTCGGTGGTCATGTCCAGCCAGACCTCGTTCTCGGGGTTGGCGTACTCGGGGTCGGTGGAGGGCTCGTCATCCGTCGCCTCGGGGTCGACCTCGTCCTGGTAGTGGGGGCCCGCGTCGCCCGGGTCGTCACCGCACGGGCGCGTGTGCACGTGGGCGCCGAAGTCGCGGTCCTCCTCCAGGCCGGTTCCGGTGAACTGTACGAACGTGGAACCGTCCTGGACGCGGACCTGCACGTCCGCGGTCGCGCCCTCGGGCACCGCGGTCTCGTCGTAGGTGACCGCCCCGGCGCCCTGCTCCGGCGGGAGGAAGGTCGACACGGTCACGCTCGGCTCGGTGGTGGGCTGGGCCGCGGGGCTGTCCGTGGCGGCCGAGCCGCCACTGGTCGAGGGGGCGCCCTGGGTACAACCGGTGGCCAGAAGGGCGGTCAGGACCAGACCGACGACGGGTGGCGTGGTGCGCATGTCGGAACTCCCGGGTGCTCGGTGCTGTGGATGTCCGCAACGTTACCCAAGGCGCATGCCAGATAACTACGAGTGCGGGAACTGTGGTGTGGCCGGAGGGTCGAACCGGTCCCTGAGGGTGAACGCCTCGGCACTGGGTCCCTTGGCGCGCAGGGTTTCCAGGCGTCGCTCGCCCTCCTCCGGTGTGGGGACCGTACCAGCCGGAATCCACCACAGGGCCAGGTGGGCACCGGAGAACCGTTCGAACGAGGCGTGGTCCAGGGGCGCCCTGAGGAGTCCGGCGTTGATCCGCGTGAGGTGGTGCGACGGCGCGGGCGAGGGCACGGGGGCGCGACGTACTCGTAGAGCTTGCGCCGCAGGGGGTCGCCGAGGGCTCGGGCTGCGTCGATCGAGGAGTCGTCCATGCGCCCCCATCGTGCTCCCGGAGGCTGTGCTCATGGAAAGGGTCGGCCCCTCCGGGATGGCAGACTGGTGCGGCCCACCACGACCCCTGCTGAACAGGCGACATGCGAACGATCAGACGCGGCGGCGAACACGAGATCGAGATCAAGAAGTCCCGGTTCATCTGCGCCATGGCCAGGGTGGACAGCGAGGAAGCCGCCCGCGCTTTCATCGCCGAGCGGCGCAAGGAGCACTGGAGCGCCAACCACAACTGCACCGCCTACGTGCTGGGCGAGGACGGCGGGGTGCAGCGCTCCAGCGACGACGGCGAACCCGCCGGGACCGCCGGGGTGCCCATGCTGGAGGTGCTGCGCCACCGGCGGATCACCGACGCCGTCGCCGTGGTCACCCGCTACTTCGGTGGGACCAAGCTCGGCGCCGGCGGCCTCATCCGCGCCTACGGCAACTCCGTGTCCGCCGCGATCGAGGAGTTCGGGCTGCTGGAACGCCGCCAACTGCTGGTGGTGGACGTGTTCGCCGACTACGTCCTGGGCGGGCGCCTGGAGAGCGATCTGCGCGACTCGGCGCTGACCGTCCGGGAGGTCGCCTACGAGGACCGGGTCCGCATCGAGGTGGCGCTGCCCGAGGCGGAGCTGCCCGACTTCGAGATCCGGCTCGCCGAACTGACCGGCGGGAAGGCGGAATTCGAGGTGAGAGGCACCACGGTGATCGAGGTGGAACCCGATTCCGGGCCCTGAGAACCTCGGCGGAGGCGTTCACAGGCCCGTAACGAGTGGTCGGCCCTGTGTATCCACTTGACCGTCCACAGGCTTAGGATTTGCCGTAAACGTCATCGTTTCGTGGGGAGAGACCGTCAATGTGCAGCTCACGTGTGCCTCAGGCCCTGACCTGTGGCCTAGTGGCGCTGCTGGTCGCGGGGTGTACCGGCGATCCGGAACCGCCCGTTCCCGCGCCGGACCAGGACCCCCCGCAGATCCCCACCGAGTTCGAGGGCGAGG
Organism: Nocardiopsis exhalans; assembly: GCF_024134545.1. Taxonomy (GTDB): domain Bacteria; phylum Actinomycetota; class Actinomycetes; order Streptosporangiales; family Streptosporangiaceae; genus Nocardiopsis; species Nocardiopsis exhalans. Next base: position 7,254,233 of record NZ_CP099837.1, on the reverse strand, counting down.
CGCCCCCCGGGATCGAGGGCGAGGTCCTGCGCCACCTCCACGGTGACGACGCGGACGTCCACGACATCCTCGACGACCCCTTGGGCGTGCGGATCAGCCCCGTGGGCGGTGCCTTCCTGATCAGCTCCGGCGGCGAGGACCGCCACCTGCTGCACGACGCCGCCACCGGCGCGGCCCTCTGGGAGGGCGAGGCGCGCTTCCGCGGCTTCGACACCGATTCCGAGGGCGCTCCGGTCCTGCTCATGACGGACGAGGACGACACCCCCTTCGTGCTCGGCGCCGACGGCGAGACCGTGTGGGAGCCGGCCGAGGAGGGCGACCTCTACCTCGACGGGGCGGCGGTGCGCCGCCCGGCCGAGTGGACCGCCGAGGAACCCCACGGCGACTTCTCCGTGCTGGACACCGACGGCGACGAGCTGTGGTCCTACACCTTCGAACCGGAGCCCGAGCCCGAGCCCGAGGAAGAGGGCGAGGAGGACACCGAGGAGGAGCCGGCGGACGAGGACGCCGAGACCGACGAGGACGCGGAAGCCGAAGAAGAGACCGACGGCGATGACCCCGAGCGCTTCGGTGTTCCCGTGGCCGTCTGGGGCGAGGCCGTCCTGCTGGACTCGGGTGACTCCGTCCTGCGCGCCCACTCCCTCGACCCCGACGACGCGGGCGAGCACCTGTGGTCGGTGGCCGCCACCGACGAGGAACTGGACCTGACCGGCACCGCCCCGATCCCGGTTCCGCAGGTCCTCGGCGTCTTCACGACTCCGGCCCCCGAGGAGGACGACGAGGCTGAGGCCGAGGTCGAGGACGAGGAGAACGGCGCGGACGGTACGGACGACACAGTGGACGAGGACGCCCCGCGGACGGTCCTGCTGCGCTGGGCCAGGCCCGAGGCCCCCTCGGTCCTGACCGCACACGACGCCGACGACGGCGAGCCGCTGTGGACCCTGCCGGAGGCGGGCACCAACCCGGTCTCCCAGCACTTCGACGAGGCCGGCGCCCCGGGGCTGCTCTACGACGGCGACACCGGAACCCTCCTGCTCCCGCAGGCCAGCGGCGAGGCCACCATGGTCGCCGTGGACCTGGTGGAGGGCGAGGTCCGCTGGGGCCTGGAGGAGGAGGACGGTTCGATCTCCCCGGCCTTCGCCCATGCCGGTCTGGTCTACGGCGACTCGCGCTCCAACGAGGACGGTGAGCACCAGCTGGTCCTGGACGCCGAGACCATGGACGTGGTCGGTGACGACCTCTCCGCCTACGTGGAGGCGGTCACCGACACCGGGCACGCCATCCTCGTCCAGGAACGCCAGCGCTTCGTCTACGGCCCCGCCCCTGAGGACCTCGAGGATGAGAACGAGGACGAGGACCCGGAGGACGAGGACCCCGGGGATTCGGAGAGCACCGAGTCTCCCGAGGCCGACGAGAGCTAGAAAGTCGAGTCCGTTGCTCGCAGCTTTCCCCCGTGCCGTTTTCCCCCGTGCGGCCCTGTCGATCCTGCTGGTCCTGTCCTTTCTGCTCGTGACCGCGTCCCCGGCGGCGACGGCGGTGGTGACGACCGAGGAGGGCAGGGAGAACCTACGGCTGATCGCCGAGGAGCTGCGGGAGGATCCCGTCCATGTCCAGGAGGACATGCCGGGGGTCGTGGACGAGGAGTTGATCGACCGGATCCGTGCGCACGCCTCGGCCGGGCCCCACGACGTCTACGTGGTGGTGGGGGATGTCCCTGGGGCTCCCACGGTCGTCCGGCACATGGCGGACGCCGGCGAGCTGGCGGGTGTGCACTTCCATCTGAGCTCCGACCTCACCGTCACCGGCTCTGAGGGGAAGGCGACGCGCGCGATCTTCCTCGCCTCGGAGGAGGATCCCGGTCTGCATGAGGAGGAGTTCCTCGCCCGGGTGGTGGAGCTCGTCCAGCAGGAGGACTTCGAGGAGACGTATGCGGCCATGCGCGATTTTCGGCCGACTCCCAGCTGGGAGGGGCCCGGCAGGCTGGAGACCCTGGGCGGGGCCGTCCAGGTCCTGTGGTTCGGTGCCGCACTCATGGTGGTCGCCTTCTTCATGGGCGCGTACAAGAAGGTGCGGGAGCGTCTGGAGCACGACCGGGTGCGACTGCGTTAGCGCCTGAGCCACAGCTGGAATTCGCGCAGGACGTCCGGTTCCTTCCGGCCGGTCTCACGGTTGTCGACGAAGCGGTGCACTTCCAGAGCGAGCTTCTCTGCCGCGTACAGCTCCCGGGTGATGTCCCACCGGCATGAGGCTGCCTTGGCCAGCCAGTTGTGGGGCCGAGGCATCTGATTGGCCTTCAGGAGGCGTTCCCAGGCCCGGTCCGCGTTCTTCTCCGCTTGAGAGGCCAGTTCACGGATCTGTGCGAGCCGTCCGCGCCGGGCCTCGCTGTCCGCCCACCTCTCTGCACGGCCGGTGAGCTCCGCCACGAGTTCCAAGGTCCGGCTCAGGTACCGGAGGTCCCGTGCACCCCGGGACATCGATCGCGGGTACTGGGTCAGTGTGCCGGGAGCGGTGAACACGGTGACCAGGAGAAAGAGAGCAGCCGTACCCGCGTAGACCAGGATCACGCTCTGGTCGCTGGTGATCGGGTACTGCCTGGGCCAGTAGTAGGCGGCGCCGGGTGCCAGCCCGATGGAGCAGAGCAACAGGGTGATGGTCCCGACCCACAGCGGCCAGAGCAGCCAGGGCTGGTCGCGGAACCACAGGTACACCCGGGCGCGCGGGCTGCGGTCCTTGCGTCCGGGGAGGTCGATCGGGTTCGGGCGGGGCATGGTCGTCCGTTCTCCTGGGGACAGGCATGGCCGGTTCTGGCCAGGTAAGCGTGGTATCGGCGTAGACGTCAGAGTTTGTCATGAGGCTGTGGGGCCCAACGGGCTAAGATGCAGTGCCCGGTTCGCTTTGGCACAAGGCTCTTCGTCTTGGCGCAAGGCGTCCCGGTTCCCCCCGGAGCCCCTCCGCCCCCGCCCTCGCATCTGTGAGATCCATGAGTCCTGCCCCCAATGCGGCCCTCCTGCCCGCCACGGCCACTGACCTACTGCCCGTCGATCCCACCGAGATCGGCCCCCACCGGCTGCTCAAGCGCCTGGGTGCGGGCGGCATGGGTGTCGTGTACGCGGCCCAGGCCCAGGACGGGCCCCTGGTCGCGGTCAAGGTGATCCACCCCGAGTTCGCGGCCGACCCCGAGTTCCGCGGCCGGTTCGCCCGTGAGGTCGACATGCTGGCCCGGGTCGGCGGTGCCTGCGCGGTCCCGCTGCTGGCCGCCGACACCGAGGGCGCCCAGCCCTGGCTGGCCACGCCCTTGGTCCGCGGGCTCACCCTCAACGCCTACCTGCGTGAGAACAAGGGCCCGTTGCCCTCGATGCTGCTGCACGGTCTCGCGGTGGGCATCGCCGAGGCCCTCGCGCAGATCCACGCCGCAGGGGTGGTCCACCGCGACCTCAAGCCCGCCAACATCGTGGTGTCCCCGGAGGGGCCCCGGGTGCTGGACTTCGGTATCGCGCGCGCCCTCGACCAGACCGCGCTCACCCGGACCGGTTCCGTGCTCGGTTCCTCGGGCTGGATCAGCCCGGCGCACTACCGCGGTGAGCCCATCAGCACCGCAGACGACATCTTCGCGTGGGGCGCCCTGGTCACCTATGCGGCCACCGGCCGTCCTCCGTTCGGCGGTGGTGACCCCGCCGCCGTCGCGCACCGCGTGATGAGCGGCGAACCCGACATGGAGGGCTTCGACGGACCCCTCGCCGACCTCGCCCGCCGGGCGCTGTCCAAGGACGCCGACCAGCGGCCCACGGCCATGGCTCTGGTGATCGGTGTGATGCAGCTGATCAACATGGGTCGCTCGATCTCTCCCATCGAGGGGCCCACGGCGGCCGGGACCGCCGTCGCCCAGACCCTTGAGGCCACCTGGCACGGGATGCGTACTCCGCAGGAGCAGGAGGTCGCGGTGCCCAAGCGGCGCCGCGGGGGCAAGCAGGGCAAGGGCGGCCGGAAGGGGCTCGCGCTCGCCGCGGCCGCCGTCGCCCTGGTGCTGCTCGCCGGAATGGGCGTCGGCGGGGTGGCGGTCGCCAACAACTGGGACTCCCTGCCGATCGCCGCCTGGTTCGGCGCCGACGAGGACGGCGGCGGGGGTGCGGCGGACGGCGAAGCCGCGGCCGGCCCTGACCAGTCCGCTGTCGCGGCCTCCGGGGATCCTTCGGAGGAGCCCTCCGGCGACCCGTCCGAGGAGGACGAGGACGCGGAGGACGAGGCCGACGGGGAGGGTTCCGAGGACGGCGACGACGAGGACGGCTCGGACGGCGGTGACAGCGGACCCACCACCACGATGGCCACGGTCGGCGCCGGGGTGAGCGCCTCCGGTTCGCGCCCCTCGGGTAGCCACGTCGTGGCCTTCCAGCCCGCGAACGGCTCCGGTCGGTACGCCGTGCTCGACGGTGCCACGGTGGTGTGCGCCTGGAGCTTCTGCCAGGGGGAGGGCGGCAGCGTCGGCAACGGCGACGCCGGTTCGGTGTCCTCCAGCCCGGCGGCCCTGGCCGGTTACGTCAACAGCGGCAGCCGCACCATCTCGGCCGAGGTCACCTACACCGAGAGCGGCGGCACCATCACCATCACCCGGATCGTGGAGCACCACAAGACCAGCGGCAGCGGAACCCCGCCCTGGTAGGAGGAGGAGAAGTGTCGAAGTCCCTCGCCCGCTGGGTCTCCTGCGGGCTCGCCCTCACCCTGACCGCGCTCCTGGTCAACCCCGCGCCGGCGGCGGCCGCGCCCTACAACGGGGTCTGCGGCGACGGTTACAACGTGGTCAACAGCGCCTCCATCACCGGGGGCACCATCTACCTCACCTACAACAACTCCAACGGGAAGAACTGCGTGGTGGTCGTCCGCTCCAACGCCGGGGCCGCGATGAACATGGACGCGGTGCTCAAACGGAGCAACTCCACATCCTGGACGCGGGACCCGGGCAGCTGGACCATGTACGCCGGTCCGGTCCACCTGGAGGCCGCGGGACAGTGCGTGGACTGGGGCGGTGTGATCGGAGACGAGTGGGTCGTGCGCAACGGCACCAACTGCGGCTGAGAGGCGCAAAGGTACAGAGACACAGAGGCGCAGAGGTGCAGGTGGCGCTCCGTGCCGGAGTGACTACCCGGGCTGGTAGTTTTTTCTTGTTTGCCCACTAATGCAAGGAAAAAGCTATGAGCTCCCCCGGTTCCGGTCACCAACCGGAGCCCTCCGCTGCGCCCGGGCCGCAGGCACCCCAGGACGTACGGTACGACTCCTTCACCGTCGTCCACCCCATCGCTCAGGTCATCACCTGGCTGATCAGTGCGGGCCTCTTCATCGGCGGCATGATCACGGTCTTCGTTGACGAGAACGCGCCCTGGTGGGCGGCGATCTTCGTCATCATCGTGAGCCTGCTGATCTTCGTCGGGCTCAGGATGCTGGTGGGGGTCAGCTACTCACTGCGCTCGTCCGTCATGGAGATCATGGCCGGATACCGGAGGGTCAAGATCCCTGTCGGTGCGGTCGGTTACATCGGCCGGGCCCGGTTCCCCGGCCGGGTGGCCATGCGGATCAGCCGGTACAACCTGGTCAGCGCGTCCGGTGAGGGGGTGGAGATCGTGACCCGCGACGGCAAGTACGTCACCGCACGCACCAAGCACGCGGACGAGGTCATCCAGGCCTTCCTGGACGGGGGCGCGCACCCTGACGTCCTCCGGATCCCGTTCCCCCGTGAGGCGGTCAAGTACAAGCACCTGGACAAGATCGAGCGCGAGGAACGCGCCTGACATCCGGTGTACGCCCCGGGTGAAGCGGGCTGCCCGATTTCCGGGCACCGATCCGCCCGCACCCATGGGGCTGCTCCCCGGGGGAACTGGTTCCCCAGTCCACCTCCCGGGGGCAGTCAGGTCAGGTCAGACCTGGAAGACGCTGAGCGTGCCCACGTCGCCGATGCTCACGCTGTAGTCGCGGGTGGTGTCGTCGACCAGGGCCTCGCAGCTCGCCACGTCGTCATCGCCCGGCGCGACCAGGATGACCTCGTCCATGTCGCAGCGGACCTGCTCGGTCTCGGCGCGCACACGCAGGGTGTCCTCCACGATGTCCCGCTGAAGCGGGGCTCCCGAGAGCTCCCAGGTGTAGTTGAGCATGAATCCGCCGCTCTGGACGTTGATCGAGTACTCGAGCTCCTCACCCAGGTAGGTGATGGTGCAGGTGGCGGATTCGCCCTCCTCGCCCTCGATCTCGGGGCAGTCGGCGGTGGCGTCGGGGTCGCCGACCTTGGCGAAGGAGGACACCCGCTCGGTGCCGTCCCAGCCGAGGATCTCTCCCAGCGGGGCGTCGCTCGCGGGCTCGGGCGGCAGGTCGGCCTCGTCGGCCTCCGGGGCCTGGTCCGGAACGGGCCCCTCCCTGAAGTCCCCGTTGTCGGGCTCCGCCGACTCTTCCTCCTCCTCGACATCCTCGGCCGCGGCGATTTCCTGCTCGGCGGGCTCCGGGTCGTCGGCACCGCAGGCGGCGAGGGCGAGGACTGCGCCGGTAGCGGCCACCCCGAGGGCGAGGCGGTGGCGGCGGGCGGAGATGAGCATAGGGGGAACTCCTCGATATCTACTCTGATGCGTACTGTGAGGCGACCACCACAGGTATTCGGTTCTTGAAACGGGGCTCTTGTGCAGGACCTCACACTCCGGGGCCGAAGTGGCGCGCGGGTAGGAGATGTGTCGCCTCTGGTAGGAGCGGCGCCCGGGGGTGATGTGCCTGGCACCACACCCCGGCTGGCCGGGACCGAACGCGGTTCTCTACCATCTCGGAGTATGGACGTCCCTGAGAGCGGGGCCGCCGGTACCGCGGCCCCCAACCTGGCCGAAGGCTTCCCGGCGGCCACACGTGAGCGGTGGCGCGAACTCGTTGCCGGGGTGCTGCGCAAGAGCGGTGTCGCCGAGGACCGCCTCGCCGACACCCCCGAATCCGTGCTGGCCACCCACGGTTACGACGGCTTCGACATCGAACCCCTCTACACCGGCGAGCCGCCCGCCGCCGATCCCGGCTATCCGGGTCTGGCACCCTTCACCCGCGGCTACCGCCCGGGCGGGGGCGTGGCCGGGGGCTGGGACATCCGGGCCCGGCATACCGACGCCGACCCTGCTGAATTCCGCCGCCGCACGCACAACGACCTCATGAACGGCGTGAGCTCGCTCTGGGTCGCCGTGGGGGAAACAGGGATACCGGTCGACCGGCTCGGTGAAGCCCTCACCGACGTCTACCTCGACCTCGCCCCCGTGGTGCTCGCCGCACCCGGACCGGACGCCCTCGCCGCCGCCACCGCCCTGCTCCAGGCGCACGCCGACGCCGACGTCCCCGACGGCCGGGTCATCTCCCATCTGGGCCTGGACCCCCTCAGCACGGCCGCCCTGGCCGGGGAACGCCCCGACCTGAGCGGCCCCGCCGACTTCGCCGCCGAACACGCCGCCCGCTACCCCGGGCTGGGCCTGTTCATCGCCGACGGCACCCTCGTGCACAACGCGGGCGGCTCCGAGGCCCAGGAGATCGGCTCCGCGATCGCCGCCGGAACCGCCTACCTGCGCGCCCTCACCGCCGCCGGACTGGAGCCGGCCGACGCCGCCCGCCGGATCGAGTTCCGGCTGGCCGCCAACGCCGACCAGTTCTCCGTCATCGCCAAACTCCGCGCCGTCCGCGCCATGTGGAACCAGGTGCTCCAGGCCTGCGGCCTGCCCTCCGACCAGCGCGGCATGAGCCTGCACGCCACCACCTCCGACGCCATGCTCACCCGCCGCGACCCGCACGTGAACATGCTCCGCACCACCGTGGCCTGCTTCGCCGCCGGGGTGGGCGGCGCCGACGCGGTCACCGTCGCACCCTTCGACTCCGCCGTGGGCCTGCCCGACGACTTCGCCCGCCGGATCGCCCGCAACACCCAGTCACTCCTCATCGAGGAGTCCCACCTGGCCCAGGTCATCGACCCGGCCGGGGGCTCCTTCTACGTCGAGGCCCTCACCCGCGACCTCTACACCGCCGGATGGGCCTTCTTCCAGGAACTGGAGCGCGCCGGGGGCATCGCCGCCGCCATCGAGCACGGTGAACTCCGTACCGCCGTGGACCGGCTCTGGGAGCGGCGCCGCCACGACCTGGCCCGCCGGACCGCCCCGCTCACCGGCATCAGCGAGTTCCCGGACCCGCACGAGAAGCCCCTCGTCCGCGAACCGGACCCCGCGCGGCCCGCGCAGGTCGAGGGCGGGTTCCCGGTCCGCCGCTACGCCCAGGACTACGAGTCCCTGCGCGACCGCTCCGACGCCCACACCGCCGACACCGGCCGACGGCCCACCGCCTTCCTGGCCACCCTCGGCCCTGTCGCCGCACACACCGCCCGCGCCTCCTTCGCCACGAACCTCCTCGCCGCGGGCGGGGTCGCGGTCGAGGGCCCGGGTCCGCTCGACGACGCCCGGGCCGCGGCGGCCGCCTTCACCGCCTCCGGCAGCCGGGTCGCGGTGATCTGCTCCTCGGACAAGGTCTACGCCGAACACGCCGAGACAGTGGCCCGCGCGCTCAGGGGGGTCGGCGCCCGCCGTGTCCTCCTGGCCGGGGCGCCCCGCGACGCCTACCGGGAGGCCGGGGTGGACTCCTTCGCCCACAAGGGCTGCGACGCCGTCGCCCTGCTCACCGATCTGGTCGACGTGATCCTCACCGAGCCCGACTCCACCGAGCCCGACTCCACCCAGGGGGCGAGAGCATGATCCCCGACTTCTCCGACGTCGCACCCCAGCCGCCCGCCTTCACCGGCACCGACCAGGGCGCGCAGGGCGGTCAGAGCGAGGCCGACTGGCAGCGCGCCCTGGAGGAGGCCACCGGCAAGGCCGCCGACGCCCTGGAGTGGGAGACCCCCGAGGGCATCGGGGTCAAGCCGCTCTACACGCCCGCCGACCGCGCGGGGCTGGACTTCGTGGACGGGCTGCCGGGCATCCCGCCCTACCTGCGCGGGCCCTACCCGACCATGTACGTCAACCAGCCCTGGACCATCCGCCAGTACGCGGGCTTCTCCACCGCCCAGGAGTCCAACGCCTTCTACCGCCGCAACCTCGCCGCGGGTCAGAAGGGCCTCTCGGTCGCCTTCGACCTGGCCACCCACCGCGGCTACGACTCCGACCACCCCCGGGTGGCGGGCGACGTGGGCATGGCGGGCGTGGCCATCGACTCCATCTACGACATGCGCCAGCTCTTCGACGGCATCCCGCTGGACAAGATGAGCGTGTCCATGACCATGAACGGCGCGGTACTGCCCGTTCTGGCGCTGTACATCGTCGCCGCCGAGGAACAGGGTGTGTCCCCCGAGAAGCTGTCGGGGACCATCCAGAACGACATCCTCAAGGAGTTCATGGTCCGCAACACCTACATCTATCCGCCGCAGCCGTCGATGCGGATCATCTCCGACATCTTCGCCTACACCTCGCAGCGGATGCCGCGGTTCAACTCCATCTCCATCTCCGGCTACCACATGCAGGAGGCCGGGGCCACGGCCGACCTGGAGCTGGCCTACACCCTGGCCGACGGTGTGGAGTACATCCGCGCAGGTCAAAAGTCCGGACTGGACGTGGACGCGTTCGCGCCCCGGCTGTCGTTCTTCTGGGCGATCGGGATGAACTTCTTCATGGAGGTCGCCAAGCTGCGCGCCGCCCGCCTGCTGTGGGCGCGCCTGGTCAAGGATCTGGGAGCGGCCAAGGACAAGTCGCTGAGCCTGCGCACCCACTCCCAGACCTCCGGCTGGTCGCTGACCGCCCAAGACGTGTTCAACAACGTCGGGCGCACCTGTGTGGAGGCCATGGCCGCGACCCAGGGGCACACCCAGTCGCTGCACACCAACGCCCTGGACGAGGCGCTGGCCCTGCCCACGGACTTCTCCGCGCGCATCGCCCGCAACACCCAGCTGCTGCTGCAGCAGGAGTCCGGCACCACCCGCGTGGTCGACCCCTGGGGCGGCAGCTACTACGTGGAGAGCCTCACCCAGCAGCTGGCCGCCAAGGCGTGGGCGCACATCCAGGAGGTGGAGAAGGCCGGGGGCATGGCCGCCGCGATCGACGCCGGACTGCCCAAGATGCGCATCGAGGAGGCGGCCGCCCGTACCCAGGCGCGCATCGACTCGGGCCGTCAGCCGGTGATCGGCGTCAACAAGTACCGGCCGGACACCCCCGACGAGATCGACGTGCTCAAGGTCGACAACTCCAGGGTCCGCGCCGAGCAGCTGGACAAGCTCCGCCGCCTGCGCGCCGAGCGCGACGGCGACGAGGTGCGCGCCGCCCTGGACGCCCTGACCGAGGCGGCCGGGCGCGAGTCGAAGGCAGACGAGGGCCTGACCGACAACCTGCTGGCCGCCGCCGTGAACGCGGCCCGGGCCAAGGCGACGGTCGGGGAGATCTCCGACGCCATGGAGAAGGTCTTCAACCGCCACTCCGGTCAGATCCGTACGATTGCGGGTGTGTACAAGGACGAGGCGGCCGGGAACGCTGACGCGGCCCACCTGATGGACCGGGTGAGTGCCCGGGTCGACGATTTCGTCGAGGCCGAGGGGCGCCGTCCCCGTGTCCTCGTGGCGAAGATGGGCCAGGACGGTCACGACCGCGGCCAGAAGGTCATCGCCACGGCCTTCGCCGACCTCGGTTTCGACGTGGACGTGGGCCCGCTGTTCCAGACCCCGGCCGAGGTCGCCGCCCAGGCGGTGGAGGCCGACGTGCACGTGGTCGGGGTGTCCTCGCTGGCCGCCGGACACCTGACCCTGGTGCCCGCGTTGCGCGAGGAGCTGGCCGAGCTCGACCGCGAGGACATCATGATCGTGGTGGGCGGGGTCATCCCGCCGGGCGACTTCGAGGAGCTGCGGGAGGCCGGGGCGGCCGCGATCTTCCCGCCCGGCACGGTGATCGCCGAGGCCGCGATCGACCTGCTCGACCAACTGGAGGACCGGCTGGACCCGTCGGCGCCGGAGCAGGGGTAGCAGGGGCGGTACGGGTAGTACGGACAACAGGAGCAGCCGACTCAGCAGGTGTGGTCGGACCAGCAGGTGCGGTCGGAACCGGCAGCCGGTTCCGGCCTGGAAGGGGAGTGACCGTGGCGGTGCGCGGGAGGCGTCCGGTGGACGTGGACGCCCTGACCGAAGGGGTCCTGTCCGGCCACCGGCCGACCCTGGCCAGGGCGATCACCCTGGTGGAGTCGCGCCGCCCGGACCATGCGCGGGCCGCCCAGGAACTCCTGGTGCGCCTGCTCCCGCACACCGGAAAGGCGCAGCGGGTCGGGATCACCGGGGTGCCCGGCGTGGGCAAGTCCACCTTCATCGACGCGCTCGGCACCCGTCTGACCTCCCGGGGGCACCGGGTCGCCGTGCTCGCGGTGGACCCGTCCTCGACCCGCACCGGCGGCAGCATCCTCGGCGACAAGACGCGGATGGCCGACCTCGCGGTGGACCCGAACGCGTTCATCCGGCCCTCGCCCACGGCGGGCACCCTGGGCGGGGTGGCCCGGGCGACCCGGGAGACCATGCTGCTCATGGAGGCGGCCGGGTTCGACGTGGTCCTGGTGGAGACGGTGGGGGTCGGCCAGTCCGAGGTCACCGTCGCCGCGATGGTCGACTGCTTCCTGTTCCTCACGCTGGCCCGCACCGGCGACCAGCTCCAGGGCATCAAGAAGGGTGTACTGGAGTTGGTGGACGTGGTCGCGGTGAACAAGGCCGACGGTCCGCACGCCGACGACGCCCGTAAAGCCGCCCGGGAGCTTTCGCGCGCCCTGCGGCTGCTCCAGCCGGTGCACCCCGAGTGGCGGCCTCCGGTACTGACGTGCAGCGGCCTGACCGGTGACGGGCTGGACGAGGTGTGGGAGACCGTGCTCGAGCACCGCCGGGTGCTGGAAGGCGACGGCGCCCTCGCCGGGCGGCGCAGTTCCCAGGGGGTGAGCTGGATGTGGGACCAGGTCCGTGACCAGCTCATGGACACGTTCCTGCGGGACCGCGGTGTGGCCGGACTCATTCCGAGGATGGAGTCGCAGGTGCGTTCGGGTGAGACCACGGCCACTCTGGCGGCGCGTACCCTGTTGGAGTCCTTCACCCAGAGTGATGGAGTTCAGAACGGGCGGACACCACGTGACCGGGCGGAAGACGACGGTGCGGACACCTGAGGCACAACGGACCGCACCGGGGTTCATGTCGTGAAATAACCTACGGTAAACGGGTGATTCCGACCTGGCCAGAGGGGGTTCTCGCCCATGAGGCGAAAATTTCTTGCCTGATGGCATTCCCGTGGGGGCGGTTCGCTTATACCGTGTGTGTCCAACGACTTACCAGACCGCTCGGGCGCGCAAGTGTCGCCCCTCACCGGACCGGCTCTGTGGGAGTGGAACCGGGCCCGGTAGTCGTTCCCGGTCGGGCTGCGTATGGTTAAGCGAGGGACCCCTCACCATCTGAACGTGGGGCCGGGAGGAGTGAACGTGCACAGGCTTGGGCTGAGCACGCGGTTCGAGAGCCGCAGCGTCATCGTCGCGATCGAGGGAGAACTCGACATCGCGACCGCCGCCGACCTCCAGGAACACATCAGGGCCGCGATCGACGACCACGGTCCGTGGCTGATCCTGGACCTGTCCGCCCTGGAGTTCATGGACTCCAGCGGGTTGAACGTCATCATCAGCGCCTATCGGACCATCCGTGAACGGAATGGTTCGCTGTCACTGGCGCACCTGAACGAGCGCGTTACCAAGATCGTCCGTATGGTCGGTCTGCACCGTCAGGTTCCGGTCCACCAGACCGTCGCCACCGCCGTCGCGGCGATGGAGGCTCTGGAGGCAAAACGCCAGGCTGGCTGACCGCCATCCGAAGCGTCCCCTCCCGGGTCCGGCGAGCCCTCTCCCGGGACCACGACAGCCACGGACGTCCCTGACCCCGTGCCCGTCCCAGGCGCGGTCCGAACTCTGCCCGGGGCGCGGCCCGCCGGGGCGGGCCGTCCGAAGGGGTCCACACCGCAGATCTTCCTGTGGACAACCGGATACGGAACGCCCGTTTCGGTAATAATCGGGGGCATCAACACACAGAGTTCCACCCCCGGGCCCTCCCACCGCCTCGCCGATGCCCTGATCCGCATCCAGATCCGCTTCCAGAACGATCCCCGTCACGCGGCCCGCGTGGCGGGGGCGGCCTTCGGCCTGCTCTTCCTTCTGGCGCTCGTCCTCGGCTTCTTCTTCTCCTTCGACGACCAGCCCCCGTACCTGCTGGTCGCCCTCGCGTTCCTCGGTGCCGCCCTGGGAGCGCCGCTCTTCGCGGTCACTCTCCTCGCCTTCCTGAACCGTTCGGTGGGCGGGCGCGTGATCCCCGCCGAGACCGATCCCGCCGACGTGCGCGCCGCCAGGAGAGCACTCCGCGCGGGCGAGCCCTCCGGCAGGCCCGAGGTGGACCGGATCGCCAGAGTCCTGGCCTCCCAGGCCCGCAGACACGAGATGCCGCTGTGGATGTTCGGGGCTCTCTTCACCCTCGTCGCTCTGTCGAACCTGGTCAACGCCGGGGCCCAGTACGGGGTGCACGGCGGCTGGCACTGGACGGCTGTCTTCGGACTGGTGGCGGGGGTGTTGATGCTGGTGGGTGTGGCTGTGGGCCTCCCCCTGGAGGCCCGGCGCCGACGCCGGACCCGCGCCTTCGCGGCGGCCTTCACCGCCAGAGGCGAGGAAGGCAGAGCGAAGGGCCCCGAGAGACCCTGAGCGCCGTGCTCGCGGCCGTCCGCCGCGGGGCACGCTCGAAGGGGACGTCCGTCCCAGTACACGGGGTCCCCGTGCGGGCGGATCACGGTCCCGGGACGCCCTCCGCCGGGGGCGGTACGCTCGGCAGAGCAGTTCACCCGGGTATCCCGCCGACGGGGCATTGCGCCCGGGTAGGCGGGTGCGTAACATTCCATCGAATCGATTCGACGACGGACGGGGCAGTGCGGTGCGGATCTCCGATGTGGCCCGGCACGCCGGGGTCTCACCGAGCACGGTCTCCTACGTTCTGAGCGGGAAGCGGTCGATCTCGGAGTCGACCACGCGCCGGGTCCGGGAGAGCATCGAAGCCCTCGGGTACCAGCCCCACGCCGGAGCGCGTTCCCTCGCCAGCCGCCGGACCAACGTCATCGCCCTGGTCGTCCCCCTGCGCGACGACGTCCACGTCCCCGTCGCCATGCGCTTCGCGGTCTCCGTCGTCACCGCCGCCCGCACCCATGACCACGACGTCCTCCTGCTCACCCAGGGCGAGGGCCCCGACGGCCTGCGCAGGGTCGCGGGCAGCGCCATGGTGGACGGCGTCATCGTGATGGACGTGGAGGCCGACGACGCGCGAGTGCCGGTCCTGCGCTCCCTCGACCTGCCTTCCGTGCTCATCGGGGTTCCCGAGGACACCGCTGGCCTGACCTGTATAGACCTCGATTTCGCCGCCGCGGGCGCGCTGTGCGTGGACCACCTGGCCGACCGGGGCCACACCGACATCGCCTTCGTCGGCCAGCCGCCGTCGGTCTACCAGCGGCGCACCGGCTTCGCCGAGCGGACCCTCACCGGGTTCGAGTCGGCAGCCGCCCGCCGGGGCGTCCGCGCCACCCCGCACCCCTGCTCGCCCGACACCGCCGACGAGGTCGCCGGTGCCCTGCTGCGCGATCGGCCCGGTCTCACCGGGCTCATCGTGCACAACGAACCCTCCGTGGGTCCGCTGCTGGAGGCCTTCACCGAACACGGCCGCACCGCGCCGGACCTGTCGACCGTCGTCATCGGCCCGGCCCCGGCCGGGCTGCCGAAACTGACCTCCGTGGACCTGCCGGCCGAGGAGCTCGGCGGCCGAGCCGTCGGCCTGCTCATGGACAAGATCGACGGCCTCGGAGAACCGGGGACCACCCTGCTGGAGCCCGGGCTCACCGACCGGGGCAGTACCGCGCGCCGGGCCTGAGAGGCCCGGCGGCTCCGCCCCGCCCCCCTGCCACCCACCCCCGTCATCCGCACCTTCCCAGCCCGCACCAGGTTCATTGTCGAAGCGCTTCGACACCTCTGTAACCCCGTACAGGAAGGATCCACGTGTTCAACGAGATCGAGGACGGATTCGAGTGGCGCGGCAGCCACCAGGTACTGCGCGCCCAGGCCTGGGGGACCGACGGCATCCGTGTTCGCGCCGCCCTGTCCAACCTCCGCGAGGACCTGCCCGGGGCGCTGGGCGAACGCCCCCCGGGGTCGGCCCGGGTCAGCCTCGGCGACACCGCCGTCCTGGTCAGCGGCTCCCTCACCCTGGAGGTGAGCGCGGACGGCATGCTCCGCTTCACCCGGGCAGGCGAGGAGCTGCTGGCCGAGGAGCGCGCCCACTTCTGGTGGCCCGGTCCCCGCGTCTACACCTCCACCGGCAACGGCTACTACCGGATCGAACAGCGCTTCAGAGCCTACGAGGGCGAGCGGATCCACGGCCTGGGCCAGCACACCCACGGACTCTTCGACCAGAAGGGCGCGGTCATCGACCTCGTCCAGCGCAACGCCGAGGTCACCATCCCCTTCCTGGTCTCCTCGCGCGGCTACGGCATGCTCTGGAACAGCCCCGCCACGGGCAGGGTCGAACTGGCCGACAACGGGACACGCTGGGTGAGCGACAGCTCCCGGCAGATCGACTACTGGGTCACCACGGGTGAGGGCCCCGCCGACATCATGGCCCGTTACGCGGAGGCCACCGGGCATCCGCCGATGCTGCCGGAGTTCGCTTCCGGCTTCTGGCAGTCCAAGCTTCGCTACCGCACCCAGGACGAGCTCATGGCGGTGGCCCGCGAGTACCGGCGTCGCGGGCTTCCGCTGTCGGTGATCGTCAGCGACTTCTTCCACTGGACCCACCTGGGCGACTGGAAGTTCGACCCGCAGGAGTGGCCCGACCCCGAGGCCATGGTGGACGAGCTCCGCGAGATGGGGGTGGAACTGATGGTCTCCGTGTGGCCCTCGGTGAGCCCGCTGAGCGAGAACCACGCCGAAATGCTGGCCGGCGGCTATCTCGTGGCCACCGAACAGGGTCCGCCCGTGCACGCCGACTGGGCCGACAAGGGGGTGGACTCCCAGGTGCAGGTGTCGTTCTACGACCCCACCAACCCCGCCGCCCGGGAGTACCTGTGGGAGCGGATCCGCCGCAACTACCACTCCCTGGGGATCCGGGTCTGGTGGCTCGACGCCTGCGAACCCGAGCTGAAGCCCGGCCATCCGGAGAACCTGCGCTACCACGCGGGCCCCGGTACCGAGGTGGGCAACATCTACCCGCTCGAACACGCGCGCGCCTTCCACGAGGGCATGACGGCGGTGGGCGAGGAACAGGTGATCACCCTGTGCCGCTCGGCCTGGGCGGGCAGCCAGCGCCACGGCGCGGCCCTGTGGTCGGGCGACATCGCCCCCACCTTCGACTCCCTGCGGACCCAGGTCCGAGCCGGACTCAACGTCGCCATGTCCGGCATCCCCTGGTGGACGACGGACATCGGCGGCTTCCACGGCGGCGACCAGGAGTCGCCCGAGTACCGGGAACTGCTGGTCCGCTGGTTCCAGTACGGGGTCTTCTGCCCGCTGTTCCGTCTGCACGGGTACCGGGAGCCGTTCTCGCACGACCTCTACCCGGAGATGTCCGGCGGCCCCAACGAGGTGTGGTCCTACGGGGAGGAGGTCTACGAACTCGTGAGCGGGCTGCTCTTCCTGCGCGAGAGGCTCCGCCCCTACGTGATGGAGCAGATGCGCCTCGCCCACGAAAGGGGGCTACCGCCGATGCGCCCGGTGTTCGTCGACTTCCCCGAGGACCCGAGGGCCTGGCAGGAGGGCGACCAGTTCCTGTTCGGCCCGGACGTGCTGGTCGCCCCGGTGACCGAATACGGGGCGCGGACCAGGGACGTCTACCTTCCGGCGGGCGAGTCCTGGACCGACCCGTGGACGGGGAGCGTCCACCCGGGCGGCACGGTGGTCACGATCGACGCCCCGCTGGACCGGGTCCCCGTGCTGCTGCGGGAGGGGGCCGACCTCCCGATCACGGGCTGAGCCGACCGTGCAGGACCGCGACCCCGCCGCCGCGAACGGTCATGCCCTCGGCCGCCGTGTCCGTCAACAGGTCCACGGCGCCGGGGGCGAGCCCCAGCGAGGCGGGGTCGGCCCGGTAGGGGGTTTCGGTGTGGTTGAGCACGAAGACCCAGACGAGGTTGCCTTCGGTGCGCCGCACCACCTCGACCCCCGCGCCTGGCTCCCCCGCGTCCGGTCCCCCCGCGGGACCGGGCGCGGGCCGCAGGTCACCGGCGGTGGCCTGCGGCCCGGAGCCCTGCGGCCCGACCCCGGCGAGCAGGGCGCCCAGCGCCGCGTCGTCCAACCGGACGGACAGGTACCAGGCGGTCCCCGAGCCCCGGCGGTTGCGGGTCAGGACGGGTTCCCCCGAGAAGGGACCGGACCGGTGGACGGCCACCGCCTCCGCCCCGGTCAGCCGGACCGCCTCGGTCCAGCCGCGGACCGGGCCGAGGCCGGTGTCGAACTGCTCCGTGTCCGGGGCGGGGCGCAGCTCCTCCACCCGGACGCCGAGCAGCTCGCGCAGCGCACCCGGGTAGCCGCCGGTCCGCACGGTGCCCCGGGGGTCGGCGATGCCGCTGAACGGGGTCACCACGAGGGTGCCGCCACCCTCCACGTATTCCGTCAGGTGCTCGCTCGCCTGGTCGGACATCAGGTAGAGCGAGGGCACGACCAGCAGCGGCACCCGGGGCAGCGGCCGGTCGGGGCGGACGAAGTCCGCGGTGCGGCCCGCCCGCCACAGCACCCGGTGGACCTGCCGTACCGCTTCCAGGTAGTCGAGGCCCGAGTCGGGCAGGGAGGCGGCCCCCATCGCCCACCAGGACTCCGGGTCCCAGGTGATCGCCGCGTCGGCCCGGACCGGGGCGTCGGCGACCCCGCGGATCCGAGGCAGCGCGGCGCCGAGTTCGCACACCTCTCGGAAGACCCGCGAGTCGGGCCCGGCGTGCGGCACCATCCCCGAGTACCACTGCTCGGACCCGCCCCGGGAGGCCCGCCACTGGAAGAACATGGCGCCCCGGGAGCCCCGCGCCACGTGGGACAGGCTGTGCCGCATGATTTCCCCGGGTGCCTTGGCGACGGTCCGCCCGGGTGTGTACACGACCCCCGCGGCCTGCTCCGCCAGCAGCCAGGGGCGGCCGCCGCCGGGCACGCGCGCGGCGTAGGAACGGGCGAGGTCGGCGGCGAAGGCGGTCTGGGCCGCTGCCCCGGCACCCGGTGCGGACGGGTAGTCGTCCACGGCCACCAGATCCACGTGTTCGGCCCACTTCCACGGGTCGACGGGGACCCAGTCGCCGAAGGCCCAGTTGGTGGTGACCGGCACGGCCGGGCTCGCCGCCTTGAGCACCGAGCGCTGCGCCAGGTAGTGGTCGAGCATCGCGTCGGACAGGAACCGCCGGAAGTCCAGGACGTGGGCCGGGTTGGCCAGGTACTGGGTCGCGCGCGGGGTCTGGACGTGTTCCCAGTCGGAGTAGTGCTGGCTCCAGAACGCGGTCGTCCAGGCCTCGTTCAGGGCCGCCAGGTCCCCGTGCCGCCTGCGGAGCCACTGCCGGAACGCACGGTCGGCGTGGGCGGAGTGCGACCAGGTGCCGTACTCGTTGTGCACGTGCCACAGCCGCAGCGCCGGATGCGCGGAGTACCTCTCGGCGAGGGCGCGGACGATCCGCTCACAGGCCGCCCGGTAGGCGGGCGCGGTCACGTCGTAGGTGTCCCGGCTGCCGTGGGTGAGGCGTACGCCTTGGTCGGTGACCGGCACGGCGTCGGGGTGGGCCGCCCCGAACCACGGCGGCGGGGACGCTGTCGGAGTGGCCAGGCAGACACCCACTCCGGCCTCGTCGAGCCGGTCCAGTTCGCGGTCCAGCCAACCGAAGTCGAACTCCCCCTCGCGGGGCTCCAGCAGCGCCCAGGAGAAGACCCCGACCGTCACCAGGTTCACCCCGGCCCGGCGCATCAGCTCGGTGTCCTGGACGCGCACGTCCTCGGGCCACTGCTCGGGGTTGTGGTCTCCGCCGAACCACAGGACGGACATGGCACACGCTCCCTCGAATCCACCGACACGACTCGCCAAGGATGCCCCTTGAAACCAGCAGGCGACAGCCCCCCGAACCGAACCGTCCGCACCCGTCATCCCGTCCAGGACTGGGAGGACGCGCTGATCAGCGGAAACGGGCGCCAAGGGGTGCTCGTGCACTCGGATCCGGAGCAGATCCGGCTCACCCTCTCCCACGAACGCCTCTTCCTGCCGGCCCGGGATCCGCTGCCCGCACCGCGCACGGCCCCGATCCTGCCCGAACTGCGGGCGCTCCTGAGCGGAGGGCGGGCCCGGGACGCGGCCGAGCGGATCACCGCGCTGGCGGAGGGAGAGGGGTATGAGGGCACCCACTGGATCGACCCCCTGGTCGGGGCCGCACGGGTCGCCTTCACCCCTTCCCGCCCGGTGGCAGGTCCGGTCACGAGGTCCTGTGACCTGAACACGGGGGTGGTTACCGAGGAGCTGCCGGACGGCACCTCCCATCGGGTGTTCGTCTCCCGCGCCGACGACGCCGTGGTCTGCGAACTCATCCGGTCGTCAGGGCTGGAGGGGACGCTCTCCCTGGGGGTGCTTCCCGGGAGCCCGCCCGTGCCGCTGCTGGTCCGGACGGGTACCGGGCCCGGCCGATTGTCGCTCACCGTGGCCTTTCCGGGCCGTCCGGAGGGCGCGACGGCCGGATACTCGGTGGCCTGCGGGGTCACCCCGGAAGGCGGGACGGTCCGCGTCGACGGGGACCGGCTCCGCCTTCGCGGGGTCCGGCGGCTCGCCCTGCTGTTCCGGACACGGGTGGCGGAGCCGGGTGCCGAACGGCCGCCCGCGCCCGGGCCCCTCCCCGAAGCGGGCACGGGTGCGCTGTGGGAACGGCACCGGCCCGTGCACACCGGACTCATGGACCGGTTCAGGATGCGCTTGGGCGGCGGCTCCGGTCCCGAGCGTGTCGCCCGCCTGGTGGACGCCGGTCGGTACGCCGTCGTCTCCGCCACCGGTGACCTCCCGCCCACCCTCCAGGGGGCACTTCGCAGATGGGAACACTCTTCGAGGGTTCCCATCTCTTCATTTCTGATCCTTCTCCGGGGTCGGCGACCCGTTGGGCCGCTCGGACCGACTCGTCCAGGCTCTCCGCCGCGAGGGTGACCCTGATGTGCACGTGGTTGGCCCACTTGTCATAGGTCAGTTCCAGGCGGAAGGCTTCGAACAGCCGTCTCAGTACCTCTTCCGGCACCTTGTCCAACTCCACTGCTTGGACGGGGATCGCGTCCAACATCTCGGGGGCCACTCGGACCGGGGGTCGCTCGCGGAGTTCCCTGAGTTGTCGGTCGATCTCCTCCTTCTCAGTGTAGAGACGCTCTGCCCGTTCTCTGATGTCCCCTGCCAACCGTGATGCCGGGTCGTCCACGAACTCCAACTGCCCGAGAAGCCTGTCCCGGCGCTCGTTCAGTTCCTCTTGCCGACGCTCCAGAGACGAGACGGCCTGTTCGTGCTCGCGGAGGGCGGCGGTATCCGCGTCCGGTATCGCCGCGAACAGGGCTCGGCTGCGTGCGGGACTGAACACGCGGTCTGTGAAGAAGCCCAGAACCGCTTCCATGAGGTAGGCCTCGCGCACCCACACACTCTTGGGGTGGGATGCTTCACACTTTCCCTTCGGGGGTTGACAAGCGAAGTATCCGACTTCCCTCCGAGTCTTGCCGAACATGCGACGCCCGCATAGAGCACATCGAACATAGGAGCGAAGTCGGTAGGAGCGCGCCGCTTGGGGGTGAGCTTGGTTGATGCCGCTCCTCTGCCGGGACCGGACACGATGGCCCGCGATCTTCTGCGCCGCAATAAAGGTGTCGACGGACACCAGGGGCTCATGGGTCGGCTGGCTGGACCACACCCACTCCTCCGGCGGCTTGAGACGGCCACCGGCCTTGGTCCCCCGGCGGTTCCAGACCATGAAGCCGCAGTACTTCGGATTGGTGAGCACACCGCGGACCGAGCCGCCCGTCCACTTCCCCACCGCACGACGGGGATCCACAGGCCTCGGGGGAGGAAAGCGATCCGGTTGGAGGTTGAGCACATCGGCGATGGCCTCATACCCCAGCCTCCTGTGCACCCGGAGCTCGAAGATCCAGGTGACGGTCGGTCCTCGGAGCGGGTCGGGGGTGAGCCGGTGCTTGGTGGCCCCTTCGGCGCGTTTGGCGGGAACCGGATGAGGAACTTTTAGAGGCATGTAGCCATACGGGGGCGAGCCGACATTGAAGCCCTGTTCTGTGTGGGTTTCGAACCCGCCCCAGGACTTCTCCAGGAGTTCGAGGACATACCACTCGGCCACCCCCTGCTTGACTCTGCGCGTCAGGATCTGGGTGGCCTTCTTCCCGTTCTCCATGATGGGCTCATCTGAAGCGAGCAGGAGGACGCCGAGTTGTTCCAAGCGGTGTTCGATCTGGCTGCTGATGTAGGAGCGCCGGGCAAGGCGCTCTATGGATTCACAGATCACCGCATCGAATCGTCGATCTTCTCGGGCCGCTTCTTCGAGCAGGTCTTGAATTCCCCCGTCTCGGGGGACCGGGATGGACATTGCCTCGTGTGCCTTGCCACGGCCCCGGTCCTTCAGGTCCATGCGGCCCGACTCGACGTCGTAGAAGTGGGCGACGATCATGCCGCGCGGGGGCAGGCTGGCGCGGGAGTTGGCCAGCTGGCGAGGGATCGACAGGGTGGCGTCCTGCTTGTCATCGGTGGAGGTGCGACCGGCGAAAGCCACCCTGAGCGCACCTCCCTTCAGCCCCGCGCGGAATCGTCTGGTGGTGCTGGTGAAGACTTCCGGGGGGATCGGGGGGACCGCCCCCTGTTGTGCAGTACCCATTCCAAGACTTCCTTGATGGACAATGCCTGCTCCCTCAGCAGCCCGCTGTCTTCGAGGGGTGAGAACTCAAAGGTCACGGACAAGCCGGGACCCCGTGAGGCGCTGAAGGGTTGGTCCGCTTCAGGATATTTCACGTTGCCTTCGCCCACACCATTCGCGACTCCGCTTTCCTTGCCAGTCGGCGTTTCGGTCTGATCATCGAATCCGCTCGAATCAGCCGACACAGCCCCACCTCCCATCGGTACCACCGGCAACCTTCTTCGTTGCCGCGGCAAAGGGGGAATATTTCCGGCATGCCGATTGATGAGGAGAAGCATCTGTCCGTTGCCGCACCAGAAGCGATTTCATCCACTTCCTCCGAAATCGGCATTGGTCTCGGCAATGAGGTGCCGCATGGCAACGGCCGCCTGCTGCGGCACCACGCCGTTACCGAGGATGTGGAGCTGGGCGGTGCGCGGCAATCCGAGGTCGGGGTCGGTGACCCACCCGGCGGGGAGGCCCATCATCCACTCGACCAGGGCGGCACTGAGGTTTTCTCAGCGAAATGATCTCTGCGGAGCAGGGTGATTTTCGGATCCCCGCCGGGCCGGACGAGTGGCACCTGGATGCGAGCAGACGTAAAGCCCCTGGTAGGACAGGTCTCACCACAAGATCATGTCCGTAACCACCAGAGGCTTCACGTTGGTCACCTATTCTGCCACCCTCGACGTCCCACGCCACATCGTCGAGTTCCTCGCCCGACACCTGGCCGCCCACCGCCGAAGCATCGCCACTCCGAAGGGCTCACGGGCACTCGGGCCGTTCCGCCAAGCGGTGCTGGTGCTGCGCTGGTTCCGTGAGCGCGGCTGTGTGCACTGCCTGGCCCGTGACGCCGGAATCTCCCAGGCCACCAGCTACCGCTACCTACACGAAGGCATCGACGTCCTCGCCGGCCAGGCCCCCGACCTGCACGAAGTCTTGGCCAATTGCCACAACGAAGGGATAGCGCGCGTAGTCTTGGACGGCACGCTGATCGCCTCCGACCGCCTCGCGGGCGTCCGCGAGAACGGCAACGACCTGTGGTTCAGCCAAAAACACAAGGCCTTCGGCGGCAACATCCAGTTCCTATCCGCACCGGACGGCACCCCGCTGTGGGTCTCCGCAGTCGAGCCCGGATCCACCCCCGACATCACCGCCGCCCGCCTCCACGCCCTGCCCGCCCTGTACAAGGCAGCGGCCGAGGGCCTGCCCACCCTGGCTGACAAGGGCTACCAAGGCGCCGGTATCGGCGTGCACACCCCCATCAAGCGCCCTACGGGCCAGGGCGAAGGGGCTCTGCACGTGGACACACGGATGTATAACGCGCTGTTGCGGCACGTGCGTGCGCTCGGTGAGCGCACCGCCGCCGAACTCAAGGAGCGCTGGCGGACGCTGAAGTACGTCACGCTTAGCCCGAGCCGGATCGGAGACATCGCCCGTGCGGCTCTTGTCCTCAACAGGCAGTGGAAATGATCTTCGCTGAGAAAACCTCACTGGGGGACATCGAGATTCCAGGGGTACCCAAACTCAGGGACGCCCGCGCCTCGTAGGCGAGGGCCTCGTAGTCGACCTGGGGTACGGCCTCTCCACCGACGGGACCGCCGCCCACGGTGGCACTGCACCAGGCCACGAGCCCATCAAGGCCACAGGCGGGTTCAGCCGATGCCTCACCGCCGGCCGAGGTACCGCCACCGGTACCCGACTCACCATTCGATCCGCCGCCACCTCCAGAACCGCCGCCTACACCGGACTCGGCGGACACATCGCAGCCCGGACCACCAGCACTTCCGCATTCTGCGCGGCCGATGAAGTCATCTGCCCAGGCAGGAGCAGAAGCGGCAATGAACAGGAGAAAAGCAAGAACGGGAGCGGATCGCCTCAGCATGATCCGATCTCCCATATGCGCAGGTCGACTACTTTCCAGACGAGCCCATCATGGGCGACTTGGGCATCCACTTTTCTCAATCCTCCGGAAGGCGAAGCCTCCTGCTCGCCGCCTTCATCGGACTCGATCCAGTCGGAACTGTCCATACAGTCGAGAAGGGTCACTTCATCATCCGAGGCATCGACCACTTGAGGCGAAAGCACCGGCTCCCCGGTGACCACGGCCTGGTCTTCGGCCGCACCCTCCAAGGTGCTTAGCATCAGGGCCAAAGCCTCACCTGAGGAGTACAGCTTCAGCTCCGGAGGGTCCGCGTCACCTTCATGAGAGGCTTCGATCACCACGCCCCACATGGCCTCATAAGCCTCAAGCGCGGCAGCTTCAGGCTCTTCTGAGGCAAAAGTCGGGGAAGGTGTCGGGGTCTCAGGTTCCGGCGGATCCCCACCGCCAGAGGCAGAACAGGCCGCTACCAAACAAGCGAACAGAACCCCCGCACCACCCACGACGTGCGTCTTCATGTCCACCTACAACCCCACTAGAACCTCACGTGGAGTGACGATGTTAATACCGGACTGCGCCCACTCCAAGACCCAAGGCACCCTCCAACCCCACAAGGCAAGGAAGATCTCACCACCAAGCCAGGGTCGAAAGTCCAAATTCGGTCACGGCAAAAGCGCTGGCACCAAGTACACAGGCAGATCGATGCACAGAATCGGCCTTCATCAACATGGCGAGGCCCAACTTTTCGCGAGTCCTAGAAGGTGTCTGAAAAGGGTCAGGGCGGCGCAGAATGGCAGGGGAGTCCTCCATTCCGGAGAAGCTGCGATGGCCGATCGACCCACCTATCCCACCGACCTGTCCGATGCCGATCTGAAGACGTCGTACCCCGTCTTGTCCAACCTTCGCGATCATGCCCTGCGCGACGGGAGAATGAGGCCATGGAACGACGGGTCGACTTCTCACGCGAGCGGTGGATGTTCTGTGGGCACTGCGATCATCGGTGGCGCGTCGATCCGGACTGGATCGACCGGTGGGAGCAGGCGGAGGAGACCTGCCCCGGCTGCGGCATGACCTGCGAGCACGAGGACCCGCCCCGGGTGACTGTCGACCCTGAAGACCCAGCGCTCGACGACTCCAATATCGCGCAGTTCTCCTGGTACCACACCAGCACGCAGCCGGACTGGCCGACGAGGGACTTCGACCCGGCAGCCGTTCTCACGCCCGAGACCCGCATGATGATGGGCGGCGACCAGCGGCCGAAGGCACTCCACGTCGGCACGTACGAGGCCGCGGTCCACAACATGCTGAGGCGGATGCGCGACCAAGCCGACCACGGCAGCCAGTTCCACCTCTACCGGGTGTACCTCAAGCCATCAGTTGTGGTGCGGGAGGATTGGCTCATCGACCCCAGCAACTTCGTCGGCGACGTCGTCCTCGACGAGGTCTGCCCTCCAGGCGTGGACATCGCCCGCTACCTCAATTACCACGAGGACCCCGGCGGGCTCTCCCTCGCCCTGGGGCGTGAAGCGATCGCTGGCGTCCAGCAGGTCGCGGTCCCGTTGCCCGATGCCTGGGACGGCAACTGGGTGTGTGAGGTCGTCGCGCCCCTCAAGAGTGCCTCTGACGCCCTCACCCCCGCAACCGGCAGGCTGAGGCGATCTATGCGGCCTACTTCGCCGCGAGCCGCGCTGGGCCGCAAGCTCGGCGCGGTTCTGGCTGACCGCCTGCCGGTCAACCTCCGGAACCAGTTCGCGTCGGCCGCAGCGTTCTCCGAGGGAGAGGATCCCGAGCGATGGGCGCGCCGGACGAGCGGCCTGTTCAGGCTAATCGAGAATCCGGCGCGGGTGCTTGCTGCTCTCAACCAGCAAGAGCATCGACAGGCGTAAGAGCCCATCTCATTTAGGTTCTCGGTAGCCTGCTCCTGTGTCGATGGTGGAACGGCTGGTGCCCGACGAGCTGTGGAAACTGTTCCAGCGGGTGGTGCCCCAGGCACCCACCCGACCTCAAGGTGGTGGGCGGCGCAGACACTGCGACCACCAGGTGCCAGCCGCGATCATCTTCGTGACCACGTCCGGTTGCACCTGGGCCCGGCTCCTGCCGGTGTTCGGCCTCTCCGGGCCCACCGCGCATCGGCGCTTCACCGAGTGGACCCGGACCCGGGTCTGGGCCAAGTTCCACCGGCTCGTGTTGGACGAGCTCTGTTCCCGCGGTGAGCTGGACTGGTCGCGGTGCGCGATCGACTGGGTGAAGATGCGGGCTCTCAAAGAAGGGACCTGACAGGCCCGAATCTTGTCGATCGGGGCAAGAATGGGTAACCGCCCGGCTGTCACTGCATTCCGGTCAGCCTTTCGGCGGCCGGGTGAGCTCGATGTCGGCGTCCACTTCAGGCAGCGGCACCTCCACCAAAAGGTCGTGCATGCTGGCGAACTCGTCCATGGTGTACGGGGCACCACGTATCAGCACCACGGGGATCGCTTCGTTGGTCTGGCCCATGAGGGCGTGTGCGGCTCCGGCCAGTTCGTCTACGCGGTTGAGGTCTCCCCAGCTCGGGTTGCCGTACAGGTCCATGGCATCGGGCGCCGCTTTCTCGACGGCCGCGATCCCGGCCAGGCCGATCGCCTGGCCCTCGGAGCCTTCCCGCCATCGGTTGCCGAGGCTGTCGGAGATGATGACCGCCACGGTGGTGCCGGTGAGGTCGCGGATGCGGTCGCGGATGGTCCGTGCCGAGGCGTCGGGGTCGACGGGGAGCAGGCAGGCCCACCCCTCCTCGTACACCCCGCTGTTGGACAGGTCGACTCCAGCGGCGGTGTCGTACATGCCACGGTTGTCGACGGTGACGACGTGGCGTCCGATGATCTCCACGACCGCCTTCGACTCGTCCAGGTACAGCTGGCACAACCGGGCGTCGCGCCCGGTCAGCTCCGCCAGGCGTTCGGCGCGGGGGGTCGGGGTGACGGTGTTCAGCCGCACGACCCGGTCCTCGACCTTGGAAACGATCTTCTGGGCGACGACGATGACGTCGCCCTCGTGGAGACGGTGTCCATCGGCGTTGACGGCGTCGACGATGATCTGCCCGAGGTCGTCTCCCACGGTGATGCGGGGGATGCCGGGAAGGGCGCGCAGGGTCATGTCCCAGTTGCTCATGGTGTTCACTATTCCGAGTTAGCAGCCGATGGTGCAGGAGTTTTGGCAGACCGGTCGGGTGGGCGTTCGATGGCGGCGGGGCGCAGTTGACTGCTCAGGCCGCCGTCGAGGGTGAGTGTGTGCCCGCAGGCGCCGTCGAAGGCTGGGGAGGCGAAGGCATCCAGCGCTTCCACCAGTTCGGCGAGGTGCATGTAGGTGCCGCGGGGAACCAGGGCGATGAGGTCGTCGGCTCGTTCTCCGTCGGCTGCGGTGCTCGCCGATTCGGCCAAGGGACCGACGGCGACGGCACGAGGACAGAGCCGCGCACCGTGTTCGAGAGTGAAGGAGCGGACGAGCGACTCCACTCCGGCCTTGGCGGCGTCGTAAGCCGGTTGGTAGCGGTGGGCCCGGGTCGCACCGACGGAGGACAGGACCACCGCAGAGGCCTTCAGGTCTCGCTCCTCCAGCACCATCACCAGGGCACGTAAAGCGACGTACGCGGCGGTGAGGTTGTCGTGGACCAGAGCAGAGAACGCCGCTGGTGAGGTGTGGGCGATGGGGATGCGCGGGCCCAGGTGGGCGGCGGTGTGGAACAGCTCCACCCGGCCGGTCATCGGGGTGAGGCGTTCACGGAGCAGCATGGCGAACTCCTCCGAGGCCACGTCCACCTCGACGACGCCGGGAGCTGGACGGCGGTCCACCGCCAGCACCGGACCGCGGGCGCGCAGGTGCGTGGTCAGGGAGCCGCCGATCTGCCCCGCGGCTCCGGTGACCACCCGCAGCACGGTCCGCCGATTCACCACGCCTCCCGGGTGAGCTCTGCGGCGTACCAGGCAGGACCGAAGGTCTGGGTGCGGGTAACGGTGAGCCGGGCCTCGGCGGCGAGGGTGCGCAGGGTGTCCGGGTCGATCCAGGTCCAGTCGAACCAGTCCCCCACCGTGTTCTTGTAGCGCAGGCGCAGGCGCACATCGCCGGGGTAGCGTCCCTGGGCCAGGGCGTTGTCCACCCAGGCGCGGTGGGCGTGGGCGGTGGTCTTCCAGTTCACGCTGGAGGTGATGATCGTGCCACCGGGCGCGAGCCAGGAGGCCAGCCGTTCCAGGAACAGGGGAACGTCGTCCTTGGTCTCGGCGATGCCGAGCCCGCCGCCGAGGGCGATGACGGAGTCCACCGGGTGGATCGGCGTGTAGGTGTGGGCGTCGGCGAGCTGTGCCTCGACTCCACGCTCGTAGGCCAGCTCGACGGCCGGAGGGCAGGTGTCGATGCCGCGGGCACCGATCCCGCGTTCGGTGAGGATGGCCAGGTGGCGCCCGGTGGAGCAGCCGATGTCCAGGGCGGTGCCAGGCCGGACCCAGGCCAGCGCGGCCAGGTCTCCCGGAGGGCGAGCGCCGGGCTGGTCCATCCACCACGCCAGGTCCGTGGTGCTGGTGTGCCCGTCGGTGCGTTCCACCAGCAGCGGGGCCGAGAACAGGTCCCGGTCGGTGAAGGCCAGGGCCATCGGATCTTCGGTCAGGGCCTCGGTCATGAGTGCGTTTCCCTTCGCGTGGTCGCCCAGTGGGCGGGGACCTGGAGGTAGGTGTCATCGGCGCTGGCGTGGCCGGTGACGGTGAGGGTGCGGGAGGGCGGGGACATCGGGGTCAGGGCTCGCAGGTCGGCGGCGTTGGCGGCTTTGAGTGCGAGGGTGCTCTGGGGGCGCTGGGTGCAGGCCAGGCCCATCACCGCGAGGTGCAGGGCGTCGAACGCGGTGAGGTGGCCGCGGACGCGATGGGAGCGGGGGCCGACAGCTCGGTGCAGGTCGACCAGGGTCAGGGTCTCCAAGGCGTGGTTCAGGAGTTCGGGTAGCCGGTCCAGGTCGCTGAGGAACACGGTGTCGCCGCCGTGTTCGTGTGCGGTGGCGGTGTAGAGGTCGCGGACGGCGGCAGGATCGTGTCCGGTGTAGACCAGGGGCGGGGTGAGGTCGTCGATGACCAGGGTGATGGGCCCGGCCAGGGCCGCGCAGGTGATGAGGGTGCGGGTCTGCTGCGACAGCGCGGGGGCTCCGAAGAGGGGCACCGTCACGGGGTCGCCCAGGGCGTGAGTGCGGCTGTGCAGGCGGGTCGGTTCCTGCTGGGGCGGGGCGGTGCGCTGGCCGACCAGTCCGGTCGTAAGGAGCCGGTGCCACAGTGGCCCCAACCTCGTGCCGATCGACTCGGTGTGCACGCCCCCGTCGCAGGTGTCGGTCAACTCCAGGGTGAGGGCGCTCGCCCATAGGGCGTCAGTGCCCGCCGGAGGTCGCTTGGCGCCGGGCGGTGGTGGTGCGAAGGGATTGCGGGGGTCGTGCAGACGGGCCCAAGGCGCGTGCAGACGCAGGGAACGGAGCTGTTCTCCGGCGGCCAGCCCGTCGCTCAGAACGACGTGGGTGGTGTGGGCGGTGTCGGCTGCCGCGGTGACCAGGAGGCCGGGTTGATCGATGGTGCGGCGGTTCATGGGTGATCCGCACGTTCTACCCACCAGGTCGGCGGGGTGTGTGGTAGTGGCGTCTCCGCCGGCGCGCACATCGAACCCGTGGTCGGCGAAAGCCGCAGCGATCAGCTTGACCCGCTCGGCGGCCTGCGCAGAGGGGCCTCGCCGGGCGGCCGGTACCGACACCTGATCTTGCTTCGGTTCGGTGGACAGGTGTCCGCTTTCGGATACTTTGTCATTGAACGAGGAGATTGAAGTGCCCAAGACCCGCCCTGCGTACCCGCCGGAGTACCGCGATCAGATCATCGCGCTGGCCCGCTCCGGCCGTAGCCCCGAGGACCTGGCAGCTGAGTTCGAACCCTCGGCCCAGACGATCCGCACCTGGATCAATCAGGCCAAGATCGACTCCGGCCAGGCAGAGGGCACCACCAGCGATGACAAGGCCGAACTGGCCCGCCTTCGCCGAGAGAACGCCCAGCTGCGCGAAGAGCGCGAGATCCTGCGCAAGGCCACGGCTTTCTTCGTCCGGGAGACCAGTCGGTGATGTTCCGGCTGATCGACGAAGAAAAGACACGCCACTCCGTCTCCCTGATGTCCCGGCTGCTCGGCGTATCGCGGCAGGGCTACTACAAACACCACCACCGAATCCAGGACGGCCCCACGGCCAAGGAACGCTCCGACGCTGACCTGTCCGAGCGCATCCAGGGCCACCACGAGCGCTCCCGCGGCACCTACGGCTCCCCCAGGCTCCAGGCCGACCTGGCCGAGCTCGACGGCATCCGCGCTGGACGCAACCGCATCACCCGGCTGATGCGCCGCCAGGGCCTGGTCGGGGTCCACCGCCGCACCGGCCGCAAAGCCTGACCTCCCAGGACCGGATGGCCACAGCCCCACCGGATCTGGTCGGTCGTGACTTCACCGCCCATGCCCCCAACACCAAGTGGAGCGCGGACATCACCTACGTGCCCACCGACCAGGGGTGGGTGTACCTGGCGGTGGTGATGGACCTGTTCTCGCGCCGCATCGTGGGCTGGGCGATGGCCCCTCACATGCGCGCCGATCTGGTCTGCGACGCGCTGGCCATGGCGGTGACCGCCCGCCGTCCCGGTCCGGGGCTGATCCATCACTCGGACAAGGGATCGCAATACACCAGTCTGGCCTTTGGTCGCCGCTGCGAAGAGGCAGGGATCGCTCCCTCGACGGGGCGGACGGGGTCGTGTTACGACAACGCCGTCACCGAGAGCTTCTTCGCGTCGTTGGAGACCGAGTTGATCGACCGCACCCGTTTCGCCACCAGGGCGGATGCGGAGCGGGAGGTGTTCTCCTATATCGAGGGGTTCTACAACCCCTGGCGGCGGCATTCGGCCAATGGTCAGCTCAGCCCGGCTGAGTATGAACGTCGCCACACCGAAGTTGCTCAAGACAGGCTTGCGGCGCTGTCTCAGGCCGCGTAAAACCCCAGCTCACAGGTGTCTACCGAACTGAAGCAACATCAACCAGCAGCACGTGGGTGCCCAAGCGTGCGGCCTCGCAAGCGGAGTCCACGAGCTGGTGGAACGCAGTCGGGTTGAGCTGGGGCTTGGCCGTGTACAGCAGGGGGAAGAGCAGGGGTTCCCGCACCGCGGCCGAGCGTTCGTCCCAGGTGGGATCCCACCTGCGGCGGGTGGTGGTGCGCAGATCGGCCAACGGTGTGTGCGCGGGTGCGGTGGGGTCGAGCCAGGCGAACACCTGCGTCAGGTGGTCGGGGAGCATCACAGGTACCCCTTCCAGCGAGGGGAGATCTGGAACTCGCCCAGCGCCTGCTCCGTGCATTCGAGTAGCGTCTGGGATTGCTCCAACAGGCGACGGCACCAGACCGGATCAGTGACCCTGTCCAGGGCATTGCGCATCCGGTGTTCGGCTTCGGCCAATCGCGACTTCTGGTCGGCCTCCCACCAGGTGCGATCCGGGTCGGCGGGGTCGGTGGAGATCGCCGAGTAGAACCCCGGTAGACCGAGCCAGCCGATGTGGATCACACCGACCGAGACCTCCGCGTCCAAGTGGCGCAGGGCCTGGACGAGCACCGGCGCGAAGAGACGCGCGGAGTCGAGTTCCTCAGCGGACTGCACCGCCACCAGCACGTCCACGTCCGAGGCCGCGCAGGGCGGCTTGACGGACAGCGGAGACTGGCTGCCTTCTACGAACACTCGCAATCCCGTTGCAGCCGAGGCGGTGTGGAGCAGGTCCGCCTCGCGGACCCCAACCACCCGGGGCGCCGGGGCGACCCGGGTCGGGTAGAGGAAGGGACCCACCTGGCGGACCCGGTAGGTGCTCGGGTCGGACAGCAGTGTGGCGTCGAAGGCCGTGAAGTCTGCCGGCACCATGCGTTCCGGGGTGGTAGTGAAGCCGGTCTCCGCCGCTCGTGCGAGCGCCACCCGCAGCTCCTCCTCCCTGCTGGAGCGGGTGGAGAGCGGTGGGAAGTGGGGGGCGACGAGATCGGCGTGCTCCACCGCCGTGTCCCCGACCCGTTCCCGGTCGGGAAGGAAGGCGTTCACGCAGACGTAGGTGACGCCGCTCAGGGAGTCGGCCGCCAGGGTGTGCTGCCACCCGGTGGGCACGAACAGGGTGTCCCCGGGGCGGCAGGTGTACCGCGCGCGGCGGGTGCCGTGGGTGAGGGTGGCGGTGCCGACACCGGACAGGAACACGAAGGTCTGTTCCATGTCGGTGTGCACGTGTTCGGGCACGGCGCCGCCGCCCGGAACGCGAACGGTGAACACCTCCGTCGCCCCCGCCTGTTCACGGCGGACGAGGAAGTCGTTGGCGTGGGTGCCGAAATCGTAGGTGGCGCCGCCGGTTGCAGGGGTGTGGATGGGGGCGGTGAAGATCATGGTGAGCCTCGCTCTCATGCGGCACCCAGGCGGGCCGGGGGGCGCGTGGTGGTCGGAGCGGTGGTGAGCAGATGCGTGTAGAAGCCGGTCAGTGCGGTCGCGGCCTGCTCCCAGGAGGGCAGGCGGAGCCGATCGGGTCCGGTGGTCACGGCGGGGGCGGTCTCCGCCCAGCGCGTCAGTGCGGTGCGGTGGTCGAAGGGGTCGGTGGTGATCCACCACGGCGGCGCGGGTTCGGCGGTGTACAAGGCGGTTCCGCCGACAGGGGTGGAACTGAGGATGCGACGCCCCGCCTGGAGTGCGGAGACGAGGACCCCCGAGGAGTACAGGTGTGTGTAGGGCAACGCGACCCAGTCCACCTCGCCCAGCAATTCCCAGAACCGTGCGTCGGTGACGAATCCCGGCCGGTAGTCCAACCGGGGGTCGTCTCCCGCCAGGTCGGCCAGGGCGCAATCCGCGGTAGCCGAGTCGGGGTGCCCGGCCACGAGCAGGCTTGCGCCCGGCGGGGCGGCGGCCAGGAACACCTTCGCGAAGTCGAGGGTGCGCTTGTAGCCACGGACTCTTCCGAAGCAGCCCATCCGCAAGCCGCCGGAACGCGTCGGGGGCACCGGGCGAGGGTCGGGAAACAGGGGGTGGGGCAGGTGCACGGTCCCGCTGGGCAACCAGGGGCGCGCGGCGCGGACGGCGCGTTCGTGGTCAGGTGAGAAGAAGTGGGCGCCGTGG
Organism: Nocardiopsis exhalans; assembly: GCF_024134545.1. Taxonomy (GTDB): domain Bacteria; phylum Actinomycetota; class Actinomycetes; order Streptosporangiales; family Streptosporangiaceae; genus Nocardiopsis; species Nocardiopsis exhalans. Next base: position 7,221,267 of record NZ_CP099837.1, on the reverse strand, counting down.
GTGAGGCGGTCCACCTCGCACAGGTATCCCCAAAGTTCTGGATCGGGTTCGTGCGGCGTGGTGTTGTGCACCGTCTGCACGAGTACCGCCCCGGAGGTGACCATGCGGTGCAGGAGGTCCAGTGCGGCGCGCGTACCGTGCTGCCGGGCGAGTTTCTCAGGCCAGTGCAGGTGCACCACGTCGGCCTCTCCGGTCACCGATCCGCCGATACGGAACAGCGGTGCCGCAGGGGAATCCACGCACAGGCCCGGGTGAATGACGTGCAGTCCGGCCTCACACAGCGCCGTCTCGGCCGCTTGCACGTAGGGATTCCAGCCGCAGAGTTCGGGAACCTGGAGTACCCGCACCCCGCTTCGGGTCTCCCCGATGTCGACGACGGTTCTGCCCTGGGACAGTGCCCACGGGGCCAGTCCCTGGACCATACGGGACAGGGTCTTCCGGTAGTCGTGAGCCCTGAGGATGCCCCGTCCGGCAGTGCGCATCCGCTCGCGCTCGGGTTCGCTCAACAGCAGGGACCGGCGTAGGGCGTCGGCCAGGGAGCGGGGGTTCGAAGGGGGGCAGGTGAACCCGGAGACGCCGTTGGTCACCAGGTCCGCGAGTCCTCCAGCGGTGGTGGCGACAACCGGAGCCGCTCCTGCGGCGTAGGCCTCCAGCGGAATTCGCCCGAAGGGCTCCACACGGGAGGGCACGACCAGCGCGCGGACCCCGGGGTGGGCCATCAGGGAACGAGCCCGGGCGGAAAAGCGCGTGATCAGGCTGGCGTCGAGGGCTCGATCGCGGATGAGCGCAGCCAACTCGCGTTGGTGGGCGGTCATCGGGGCTTCGGAGACCGCGGCGAGCACCAGGTGGGGCAGGTTCGCTCCGGCGCAGGTCAGCAACGACCATGCTTCCAGCAGGTCCTCGAAGCCCTTGCGGGGGACCGCTCGCCCCAGCGCCAGGACGAACCCCTCCTCTCCCACCCCTTCGGGAAGCAGTTCCGCGCCTCGGGACGGATGGAAGAGGTGGTCGGCAGAGGTGAGACCGTTGGTCACCTCCACGACGCACGCATCCGGAACCCCGAGGTCCGTGGTCAGGTGACGGCGCATGAACGGGGCGATCGCGCCGATGCGCACTCCGGCGGCGGCCGCCGCACGGAGGCTGCTGGCCTCCCAGGCGGTGCGTCCCAGGTTCCCGGGGCAGTGCAGGGCCGCGCTGGAACGCGGCAGCACCAAGCTCTCCCACCCCGAACGTCTCGGGGCTCGGGCCGCCGTTTCGAGAAAGGGCACGTCCAGGAGCAGGAGCAATCCGCGCTGGTAGGAGCCCATCACCTGCTCAAGCGCCAACAGGGTGTCCCGAGTCAGAGCGGCGAACGCGGGCATTCCACCGAACCGGCTCCGGCCCCCGGTGCCGTTGGCCAGCGGGTGAACGCGCACGGTCCTCGACGTACCGAGGCTGTCGGTGAGAGCTCGGTGCCAGTCCCGGTCATGGTGTCGGCTTCCGGCGGACACCTCCACCGGAAGCACCACAAGGTCCACGGCCGGATCGGGGATGCCGTCGAGGATCTCGATCAGGCGCCGGTTGCTGTGCCCGGCGCCGGTGCCGCATCCGTACCAGCCGTCGTGGACGGCGACGACGACCGCACTCGTGTGTCTGCGCATCTATGACCTCCTCGCGCGCCCGGTACGGGCGGAGGGTTGTTCGTTCGTGGTCCGGGTGGGGGCATCGCGTTGCGGATGACCCCACCCGGTGCCCCGGGGGACGGTCCCGGGGAGGGGCCGCCGTCGCTCCTGTCCGCCCTCTTCGGGGAACCGGGGTTCCCACGGCAGGCGGCGGCCGTTCGGCCCGCGCATGGGGTCGGGGATCGCCCCGGATGCGCAGGGCGCTTGTTATCGGGAGATCTCCACGAACACGCCGGAGCCGGTGTTGATCGGCCCCCAGGCCAGGCTCAGGGCCTCGACCAGGAGGAGGCCGCGGCCGTGTGTGTCCTCCGGAGACGGATCGCCGCGCCGGACGCGGCGCCCGGGTCTGGGGCCAGCGTCCTTGACCACGAGCCGGATCCGATCTCCATAGATGTCGAGTCGGAGGGTGACCCGGCCATCGGGCAGACCGCTGCGGGTGTGCTTGATCGCGTTCGTCACGAGTTCCGAGACGAGCATGGGGAGTTCCTCGGGCGGCTCCACCTCCCAGCGGAGGAGGGTCCCCGTCACCCAGGAACGGGCCTTCGAGACCGACCCGAGGTCTTCTCCCGGCAAGGTGCGCCTCCCTTGGCGCAAGGGCGCCTGCGTCGCGCTCAAGGTGATCACCACTCCCGGCCTTCCTGGCTGTGAGGGGAAGCGGTGGCGACGAGGGTCTGCCTTCCCCGATCGGCGCCCGCCTTCTCCCAGGGCAGTTGCGGACGGTCGGGGAGCCGGGGCGCGGGACGACCCGTGGTCGCGCTCGGCAGCACGAGGCGGACGGGGGTGGCGTGGACCGGCGAAGGCTCGGGCACTGCGTGGTGGCGGGTCCGGTCGACCGCCCGGGTGGCCTTGAAAGCCACGGCTCGGACGAGCAGCCACACCCCCGAAACGATGAAGAGCAGGTGGCGCACAGCGACCTCCTGTACGGATACCGGGTTGAACTCCCGGCTGGGGTGAACGAGACTCCATCATGAACTCAGACAGTCTAAAAAGCAATGCCTTATTTAGACTGTCTGATTTTTGCTTCTTGGAGTTCGTCCGGACCGTAGGATGCAGATCAGGCGAGGAGGCCCCATGACGACCGGTTCCAGCGATTCCAGCCCCACGGCGCGCCGCCGCCGACTCAGCGCAGAGCTGCGGGCACTGCGAGAGGGACACGTGCAGCCGGACGGCCGCAGGACCACATCCGTCGATGTGGCCGAGACCCTCGGATGGGCGCGCTCCAAGCTGAGCCGGATCGAGAACAACCAGTGGAAACGCCCGTCGCCACGGGACGTCAAGGACCTGCTGGACTACTACGGCGTCGAAGACGAGGACCGCCGGGCGTACATCCTCACCCTGGTCACCGAGGGCCGTAGCAAGGCGTGGTGGAGCGAGACCGAGGACCTCTACGGTGGCTCCCCCAACTACATCGGTCTCGAAGCCGCCGCCCGCCGCATCCGCTCGTGGGGGTATCTGGTGCCCGGGCTGTACCAGACTCCCGGCTACGCCACGGCGGTCGTGCGCGGAGGCGGGATCCGCGACGAGGACGAGATCAAGCGGCGAGTTGAAGCCCGCATGAAGCGCCAGTCGATCCTGAGCGGCCCGGAGCCGCCCCAGGTGTGGGCCGTCGTCGACGAGGCGGCGATCCGCAAACCCGTTGGTAGTTCCGAGGTACATGCCGAGCAGATCCGACACCTGATCGAGCTGACCAAAGCGGAGCACCTCACGCTCCAGGTGATGTTGGACAGCACCGGCGCCCACCCCGGTATGGGCTCGCCGTTCGCCATCTTGAACTTCGAACCCACCGAACGCCCGGTGGTGCACCTGGAGACCCTGACCGAGAGCCTCCTGCTGGAGGAGACCTCCAAGACCGACCGATATGACTTGGTGTTCCATCACATATCGGCCAGGGCCGCCTCTCCCGACGAGACCGTGGCCCATCTGGAAGAAGTACTGAACAACCTGTGAAAAGGACGTCCGCCGTGACTCACCCTCTCCGCCGGACCGCGGACCGGGACTTCGTGTTCCGCAAGGCCAGCTACTCCACGTCCCACGGCCAGGACTGCGTGGAGGTCGGGGATCTTCCCGGAGTGTCGGCCGTGCGCGACACCCGGCATCGGGAACTGGGCGCTCTGCTGTTCCCGTCGGGTGAGTGGTCGGGCCTCGTGGCCGCCGCGAAACGGGTGCGTTCTTAGCGTCCGCTCTACCTGACCAGGAAGAAGGGTCCCACCGGTTGGTGGGACCCTTCCGTTCTTCCTTATCGAAATACAGCCGCACCGGGTCGCCCATCTTCGTCACGCGATGAACGAACGACGCTACGACTGTGGCCGGTCGATGGTTCTGGCCCCGAGCAAGGGTGAGCGCAGAGCTAGGAAAACGTCCGACATGGATCGACACCGGCCCCGCAGCAGATGAGCTGGGTGTTCGCGTGCTCCCGGCGGACGGGCCCGGTCGGTAGCATGCGGGGGGCCAGGACCCCGCACACCCGGCAAGACTGAGATGGCGAAGGAATGGTCACTTCTCGACGAGTTCGGAGAGCAGCTCCACGATGTCCGTATCGGCGAGGGACGCGAGCACCCGGTCAGCACCCGCCCGGCGGAGTTCCTCGACCGAACTCGCCCCGGAGGCCACTCCGAGGACACGAGCTCCGGACGTCAGCGCGGCCTCCACGTCCTTAGGGGTGTCGCCGATCAGGACGATCTGCGAGATGCTGATCGGTTTCCCCAGCTTCTCCGCAGTGCGTCGGTGTGCGACTTCGACCAGGGCTGGGCGGTTGTCGTCATCGTCGCCGTAGGCCCCCAGATCGAAGTCCAGCCATCGGTCCAGGCCGAAGGCAGCGAGCTTGATCTCCGCCGCCGCCCGTGTGTTCCCCGTGAGCACGCTCTGGACGATGTGCTGTCGTCGGCTCAAGGTCTGGAGTGCCTCGGTGACTCCGGGCAGGGCTCGGCCCTGCGTCCGCAGCCGGTCCTGGCGTCGCCGGTATCCGTCGGCCTGTTCCCGCAGGAACCGCTCGAACACCTCCGGTCCCGGATCAGTGATCCCGTTCAGGTGGAGGGTCTTACGCAGCAGGACCGGTTCGGTGTGCCCGGCGGCTTTGGCCATCCCCGCGGACAGGGGACGCCCGGTGGCGGCTTCGAAGGCTTCGGCGAACACTTCGCCACCCACGCCTCGGGTCTCGATCAGGGTGTGGTCCACGTCCCAGAGGACGAGCAGGGTGTCGGGCATCGTGCCTCCGATGGGGAAAAGGCGGCCGGTGGTCGAAAGCGCCGTTCTACGATGGGCTTCTGGCCCGCGCCCCTCACGTTGAAAGGCCGGACATGTCGCTGGGGAAGTCGTTCGCGCAGAGACTACGGTGGCATCGTCGGCGTCAGGGCAAGTCCCAGGCGGTCATTGCGGGGCTGGCCGGGTTGAATCCGGAGTATCTGGGGCAGATCGAGCGCGGGCAGCGCACCCCTACCCTCGACACCGTCGAGGCCATCTCCCGTGCCCTCGAAGTACCCGTCGGAGAACTGTTCGGTGAGGTGAAGGACATCCCGGCCGAGCCTACCGATGGGCATATCGCGACGCAGTTGCACAGCGCACTCCACTCGGGCACCACCGCCGGTGACGCGACCGATCTTCACCTTCCCGAACTGCGCGAGCGCGTCGACCGGGCATGGGAGATCTGGCAGGGAACGCCCGACCGCTACAGCAGGCTCTTCCCGTTGATCGTCCCGTTGACCAGGGACGTGGTCCGGTACTGCGCTGCCGAACCATCCCCCGCGGACAGGGCCCTGGCTGCGGACACCTACGGGCTTCTGCGCACGGTGGCACGCCGGATCAACCTCACGGACCTGGCTCTGCTGGCGGCCGAACGCGGACTCCGGGCGGCCGAGCGATCCGAGGATCCCGTGCGAGTGGCGACCGCGCGGTGGAACCTCGCGCACGCGCTCCTGGGTCTCGGTGAACACGCTTCGGCCCTGGAGGTCGCCCGCGAGGCGGCCTCCCGCATCGGGCCCGCCTCCGGCCGCGAGGTCGCCGCGATCACCGGGGCGCTGTGGCTGACCGCCGCGGTCGCCCGCGCCCGATCAGGTGACGCCTTCGGTGCCCTGCGGTGGATCGAGGAACACGCCGCTCCTCTGGCGGACCGTACCGGCGAGACCAACGTGGGGCGCACCTGCTTCGGCCCGGTCAACGTGGGCATGCACATGATGAACATCGAGCTGGAACAAGGTCAGGCCGCCTCGGCGCTGGCGATGGCCGACCGCGTCGACGCCTCCGCCCTGGCCTCGCGCGAACGGCACACCACCTGGGCCCTGGACCTGGCGCGCGGCCACGTCCTCCAGCACGACCCGGGCGCGGCGATGCTGTACCTGCTCCAGGCCGAGATCACCGGCGCCGAGGACCTGCGCTTCAACCCCGACGCCCACACGATCCTCAACCGCGTGGTACACCGCGCCCGACCCGCGCTGCGCACCCAGGCCATCTCGCTGACCAGGCGCCTGAACCTGGAAGGGACCATCCTGTCCAGTTGAGCTGTTCCCTAGACCCCACCACTGTCAGCACGCTGTACTCACCTCCGCATCTGCGGGGAGCACTACTGCCATGGCTCTGTGGACGCCGCCCCCGCAGACTCACCCCCGACGACCAGCCCCGCGCGTGCGGAGACGAGCGCCTGAACAGGAAGCGCAGGGCCAACTTGGGGAGACCGCCCCCGTGAATCTCCCCGGCCTTCCAATGGTTGGTGGTCCGGGTCCCCGCCCTCACGGGCCGCAGACTACCGCCATGCATCTCCGTGTCGATCCGGCCGCGGCAGCTCACACCGAGTCACGAGGATCCTCGAACAGTCCGCTGTACCGCCCACCGGCAGGTGGTACGGCACGGGAACACGCTCGGCCGGGGCCCGCGCACCGCGACCTCCCGCCGCCGGCCGGGCGACCGTCCCGGCCCGCGGCGGCTACTGGCCCTGGCCACGGGTGAAGGCGGGCTCGCCGTCGAACGCGTAGAGACCTTCGGTCTTGATGGGTTCGATGCCGTGCTCCACCATCCGGGACTGGAGGGCGACGATCTCGGCGGCGGTGGTGGAACCGTCCGGGTCGAGGAAGCGGCATCGCCAGTGATCGGTGAGCAGGGTCTCGGCCGCGCCGCCCGGCCACACCTTCTGACCCCGGTTGGAGATCATGTCAAGCCGCAACGGTCCGGCGAGCGGGACGAGCCTGTCGGCGAGCTCGGCCGGGGTGGTCCCGTTCTCGTGGACGAACACGTCGACGCCGAGCCGGGTCTTGGCGGCAGGGGGCCGGTCCTTCAGCTGCACCGTGATCGGCCCGCGCTGCGTGTAGTGAGCCGCCGGAAGCCGTTCGGGGCCCTGGCCGAGACGCTCGATGACCGCGGTCGCGAACGCCCGGGTGCCGACCTCGGCGGTGCTGGTGTCGGGGTGGTGGACGTCATAGGTGTGGACGCCGTCCTCGATGGTCCGCAGCCATGCGTTGTGCACCCTGCTCGCGACGTCGGTCTGTCCGATGTGGACGAGCATCTGCACCGCGGCCAGCAGCAGCCCCGAGGGATTCGCGACGTCCTGGCCGGCCCGCCGGGGGGCGGATCCGTGGATGGCCTCGAACATGGCGATCCGCTCACCGATGTTGGCGCTTCCGGCGAGGCCGACCGATCCGGCGATCTGGGCGGCGACATCGGAGAGGATGTCGCCGTAGAGGTTGGGCAGGACGACGACGTCGAACGCCTCGGGGGTGTCGGCGAGCTTGGCCGCACCGATGTCGACGATCCAATGCTCGGCTCGGATCTCGGGATAGTCGGTGGCGACCTCGTCGAACACCTTGTGGAACAGGCCGTCGGTCATCTTCATGATGTTGTCCTTGGTGAACGCGGTCACCTTGGTCCGCCCATGGGTGGTGGCGTACTCGAAGGCGTAACGGATCACCCGCTCGCACCCCTGCCGGGAGATGAGCTTGAGGCACTGGACGACCTCGTCGGTCTGGCGGTGTTCGATGCCCGCGTAGAGATCCTCCTCGTTCTCCCGGATGATGACGACGTCCATACCGGGATGCCTGGTGGCGACGAACGGTGCGTAGGCGACGCACGGCCGGACGTTGGCAAAGAGGCCGAACGTTTTGCGCACGGTGACGTTGAGGCTCTTGAATCCACCGCCCTGCGGGGTCGTGATGGGGGCCTTGAGGAACACGCCCGTGCGGCGGATGGATTCGAGCGCCTCGGGAGTGACGCCGGCGGGGTTACCGGCCCGGTAGACCGACTCTCCGATGGTGATCGTGTCGATATCGAGGGCCGCTCCGGCTGCGTCGAGCACGGATAGCGCGGCCTCCATGATCTCCGGACCGATTCCGTCACCGTGGGCAACGGTGATCGGTACGGGTGTCGGGTACGACGTCATGATCTCTCCTCGACTCGTGATCGACGGCCGGGACGGGTTCCCCGGTCGGTCGGCTGGTCTGATGCGATGGGTGACGTGGTGGCAGGAGAGAAGCGCTCACTCTTCCGTGGGCTTCAGCGGCCCGACGATGCCGTGTTCTCGGTCATGGACGTACCAGTGTTCGGTGATCAGGTGCGGCTGCCGGGCCCGCAGCGCCGTCATGCTCGTCTCCACGGCGTCACCCTCGGCGAAGACGGGCACGAACACCTCCGGAGAGCCCGGTTCGGGCACTGGGCCCGCCACCAGGGAGTCAAGAATCCGGTTCTGCCACTCGAACGGATCCGGTGTTTCCCGCAGGGCGGGTCCGTCCATCCAGCACAGGGTCCAGATGCCCGCCAGTGAGAACGACCTCTCGATCCACACCGCCTTCCCGGTGTGTGATTGTGAGGGGGCGGCGTCGGTGTCTTCCGCATACGACACGGGCAGTCCGGCTTCGAGTTCGGGGCGGATCCACACCCCGAGCAGCCGGTTCGATCCCGGTTCATCCCCGAACTGCCGTCGATGGTTGACCAGATAGTCGCTCACGTTCTCGACCGCGGACCTGACGTCGTCCACGCTTCGAACCAACAGGAGCATGTTCATCGGGTACTTCCCTTCCCTGGAGTGAAGTGGCGCTGCACGTGCCGGTCGTCATGTGCTCAGCGGTGCGGACGGACGGCCGCCCTCGGGGGTGGCCGTGGCCGGAAGCCAGGGCCGCCAACCGGTGGAGGTGTAGCGGAGCCAGGGTTGATCGGGGCGCTCGCGTGCGGCGAGACCGACCCAGTCGTGGTCGAACATGTGACGCAGCACGGTGTGACGCGCAATGAGGGTGTCCAACCGCTGCAAGGGTGCCTGCACGATGGCGAGCAGGCGTTGCGGTTCGTGCCTGGTGTGGTGGCCGTCGGTGAGGGACTGCCAGGGCAGGCCGGACCGAAGGTCGCCGGTGTGACCGGTCATGACACCGAGGCCACCGCCGACGACGTTGTGGAGGGCCTTGCTGCCGGCGCCGAAGGCCTGGGGATCGGTGGCGGCGAAGTAGTACTGGCTGTTGATCCAGTGCGCGACGACGAGCGGCGCCGTGAGGATGGTCTCCAGGACGGTGCCGGCCGGGTCGAGGTCGGGGTCGTAGTCGTGGAGGAACAGACGGCCGTGCAGGTCGATCCCCCGGGTGAGGGCGCGGGGTGCGATGAGGAAGGCCGCGTTGTCGGCCAGACCCCATTCGGGGAAGACCTGGGCCCAGTCGCGGGCGCGCGTGCGGGTGTGGCGCGCCGCCTGCCGGGGGCGGGGCCGGGAAGGTGCGCCCGGTAGGGTGGCGCAGCGCTCGGCGGCCAGGTGTGCGCCGGCCGTGCGAAGATCGGCGGTGAGCCGGTCGACGTCCCGGCGGTGGGTGTCGGGCAGGAGGTGGGTGTCCAACAGGCGCACGGTGTCGGTGGTGGTGTCGTGTTCGGCCGGAACGAACCGGGTGTCGTCGGGAATGCCGATGCCGCGTTCGGCGAGGTGTCGGCGGACCTGTGGATCGTTGAGCAGGGCGGCGGCGGCGCGGGCGTTGGGGCCGCCGGGGTGCCCCCCGCATGCACCGCAGTCCAGTGCGGCCTGGTAGGGGTTGTTGTCGGTGTGGGCACGGTGCCCGCAGAGCACGACGAGGCGTGCGAACCCCTGGGTCAAACCCATCAGCGTGAGGATGCCTTCGGCGGTCGCGGTGCGCTCCTCGGGGGTGAAGGCGTCCTCGAGGGAGATCTCGGTCGCAGGGTCGGTGATGATACGGCGGGTCCACCACGCGCGGGCGGCGCCGACGGCACCGGGAGTGAAGGTCTTGGCCGCGGCCAACGGGCCCAGGAGCCAACCGGCCGATTCGGCGAGCACGAACGGTGCCACCAGGTCGTCCTTGGCGGCGTGGAGGGAGTGGTCGGCCGCGGCGAGTACCCGGCGACCGGTCAGCGACCGTTCGGCCGCGCGCTGTCGGCCCTCGCTGGGGCGTTCGGTGACGGTGTGCCGGGGCGTGATCGGGCCCGGGCACTGGGCGCGAGCGGTTCCTCCGGCGAGGTCGCGGTAGCGCATGGCGACGGCGAAGAATCCGGCGAAGCCCAGGGTCTGGTAGTCGCCGAGCGCTTCCAGGTGGCGGCGCAGTCCCTCGGAACGGGGATCGATGCAGCACACCACCTGTGCCCGCGGAGGGGCGTCGGTCCACTCGGGCTCCGAGCGGCTCAGGGTGCGCAGCAGTCGGCTCCGGTAGTGGTCTTCGTAGGCGTCCAGCCAGACGAGGGTCCGTTGTTCCACCGGGAGTCGGTCGAGGAACCGCGCCAATTCGGTGCGCTGTGCCGCGTCGGTGTCGGTGATCTTCAGGGCCTCCAGTAGGTGGCGGGCCCGATCTTCGGGTTCGGTGGTGGCCTGCCTGGTGTCGAGCAGGTCGGCGGAGGCCGAGTTCCACGCCGTACCGCGGGTATGGGTCTCGGTGAGCGCGGCGGCTTCGGTGGTCAACCGCAGGGCGAGGTAGGCGACCAGGTCGATACCACTGCCCTGCAGTTCGCCCCGCCAGCGGATGTGGGCGGCGAATCCGGGAAGGCATGCCAGATGGGCCTGGAGATAGCGGGTGCACTGGTCGTCCGGGACACCGAGGGCGGCCAGAGCCTCCGCAACGGCCTGCTCGGCCCGTTCGGGCAGGTCCCGAAGACGTGTGCGCACGCGCCGCGGCAGGGCCGTGTCGTGTACGGCCAGAGCCCGCCACGCATGGTAGAAGCCTCGGTCGCGGCCGGGCATCCGCCAGGTGGACTGGCCCTCGTCCAAATAAGCCGAACACCACTGGATCGTGTGGGTGTCGAGGAGGGCGGCCATGTCCGGGGCCAGCGCTTCAGTCGCTGTGCGTGCCTGGCGGATCGGCGGGGGGTTGGTGATGCCCTGGTGCAGATCGGCCGACAGGAGTTCGACCGGGTCGTAGGGCCGGCAGCCGAGGGTGAGCGGTCGGCATCGCAGCACCTCGGGGTGGCGGCGGATCAACGCGGCACGCACGTCGTCGTCGGTGATCCGCCCGTGCCGCCAGGCCGCCCGCAGCCAGCTCTCGTCCGGGGTAACCCGCGCTCCGAGCAGGTCCGCGGCGGTGATGGCCGCGTCCGCGAAGGGGCGGTCCACCAGGCCGGACAGCGGGTTGACCGCGATGAAGTCGGCGAGCGGCCAGGTCGGCGCCAAGAACGCGGCGGCGTCGGCGATCACGGCACGCACGGCGGCTGCCGAGGCGGCGGGCTCGGGAGCGGCCTTGGTGATGGGTCCGATGGTCATGGGTTGCGACTCCTCACTGCTGTGATGACGGTGGCGGGACGCGCGACGGCGTGAAGCCCTGGGGCCGCGCTTCCGGGAGACCCGGGTGGCTCCGGTCAGAGCGCCGGAAGCCGTCCGGCGGTCCCGTCGAGGGTCCGGGCCCGGCCGATCACGCCCCGGCCCCCTCGGGAAGGGGCACCGGCCGTGGGTGCGGTGCGGGCACCGCACGTGACGGGAGACCCGGAGTGGTGTGCGTGCGCTGCTGTCCGGCGGACAACGCCAACACGTAGAGGCGGTCGCGCCAGCGGCCGAGACCGAGTGCGTGTGCCCGGTGGACCAACAGCGCTCCGACCACCGGCACCGCCACCACGATCGCCGGCAACCAGGCCGGAACTGCGGCGGTGGCGGCGACGGGCATGCTCGGGGCCAGGAACTCCGTGACCGCGGCCACCACGCCCAGGTAGCCGATCACCGCACCCGGCAGCACGACCACCACGGTGGCCAGCGCCCCCACGGTCGGGTGGCGCCGCAGCCATCCCCACGCCAGCCGTGCGGCGGTGGCCGCGGCGAAGATCAGTAGCGCCGCGCCTCCGGTGTGCGGGGGCAGCCACCAGATCGCGACGGCCACGGCCGCAACCGCGACGGCTCCGGCGAGGACGGCCACCTGCACCGCACGCGCGGGGGTCCACCGGGGCGCGGGCGGAGCCAGGATGCGCTGGGTGTAGCGCTGCACCGCCGACCCCGAGCCCAGGAACAAGGCGGCTTTGAACAGTCCGTGCGCCAACAGGTGCACTACCGCCGCCGCGTAGAGGCCGAGCGCGCAGGTCATGAGCATGAACCCCATCTGCCCGATCGTGGAGTGCACCAGCGAGCCCTTGACGTCGGGGCGGGTCAGCATGATCGCCGTGGCGGCCACAGCGCTGACGGCGCCGATGGCGAACGCCAGGTGTGTCGCCGCCGGGACTGCACCGAAGATCGGCGACAGCTTCACCAGGAGCACCCCGCCCGCGTTGACCACGCCGGCGTGCAGCAGCGCCGAGACCGGGGTCGGCGCCGCCAAAGTCGCCGACAGCCACCGGTGCCAAGGCAACTGCGCACACCGTGCGGCCGCGGCGATCACCAGCGAGCAGGCCACCGCCGTGCCCACCGCGCTGCCGAAGGCTATGTCGTTCTGGTCGCGCAGGTCGAGATCGCCCCAGGCGGCGACCGCGAGAACCACCCCGGACCACAATGCGACGTCTCCGATGATGACCACACGCGCGGTGCGGTGGGAGGCGTCGATGGCCGAAGGGGCGGGTCGGTACATTCCCACGAGTCGCCACAGGGCGGCACCGGTCAGCGACCACGCCACCGCCAGGGTGACCAGCGTGACCGCGGCCACCATCGCCGCGGTCGCGGCGGTCAGCGCCCCGGCCGTGATGGCGAACGCGGCCGCGGCCGGGTCGCCGCGCAGGTAGCGCAGGGCGAACACCTGGACCACCGCGCTGATCGCGCACACTAGCAACAGCACGATCGCCCCGAGGTGGTCGGCTGCCAACCCGGTCCAGACACGTCCGTCCGGAGCGGCCAGCACCATCGCCACCGGCCCGCCGAGGGCCACCGAAACGGCCAGGACCCCGGCCAGTGCGGTCGCCGACAGTGCGGCGCCCGCGCCCAGCACGGGAGCCAGGGGACGCAGGTTCCGGATCGATCCGGCCGCCGCAGCGACGGCGGGAAGGGCTACCAGGGCCAGCAGCAGCATCCCCGTCACGCGGCCGCACCTTCCGTCTCAGCGCCCTTCGCGGCGCGACCCGAGGCCGGGGCCGCGGTGACGTCGGTGGCGAGGGCTTCCGGGGGATGTGCGGGCAAAGCGCACCCGTGGAAACCGCTGCTCCGCACCCGTTCGGGCTCACCGCTGGTCACGCGGCGCAGTGGCCGTCCTCGTTCCGGCCCGAGGGCGCCCGGCAAGCCGGTGCCGATCGCCGTGTCCGGTGACGGGGGCCACCGGTGCACCCGACCCCGCGAAGCCTCGTCGGCCGTCGGCTCACCCCGGGTCGGCACACACGTCATCCCGACGCCGCCCATGACACCCATGACACCCACCTCCCAAGCACGACACTGATGACGCGTGTTACGATACACGACATGGATCGTACGACACCAATAGCGCGTATTGAAAATCGTGATACGGGTTACCTGGGACGGGGTGCCATGGCGGATATGCAGGAGTGGACCTTCCTCACCAACCACGCCCACGTACTGCTGTGCGTGGTGCGGGATCCCCAGGCCCGGCTGCGGGACATCGCCGAGCAGGTGGGCATCACCGAACGGGCCGCACAGCGCATCATGGCGGACCTCGTCGAAGCCGGATACCTGGAACGAGAGCGCGAAGGGCGCCGCAACCGCTACCGGCTCCACGCCGAGTTGTCACTACGGCATCCGATGGACCGCGACACCGCCATAGGAGAACTGATGGCCATGCTCATCAGTCCCCGCAACGGCCCTGACCAGGCCCTGTGACCACCACCGCCCACCCCTACTCGGACGCACGCGTCGCACTGGCCACCCGACACGCCGAACAGCGGGCCCCGGTCCCGGCCCTCGCCGACGACGTCGACACCGACGAGCCGAGAGCCTTCGCGCGCAGGAGCCCGACCACGTGATACCTCTGACCGCAGCCGCCGTCGCCGCGGCCACCGGAGGCCACCTGACCGCTGGCACCGACCCCCTGCTGCCGGTCACGGCACCCGCGAGCATCGACTCACGCCGGGTCCACCCCGGGGGCCTGTTCGCCGCGGTCCCCGGTCGGCACACCGATGGGCACGACCATGCCCCGGCCGCCATCGCCGCAGGCGCGGCGCTGGTACTCGCCTCACGGCCGGTGGCCGCCCCGGCCGTCCAGGTCGCCGATGTCACCGTCGCGCTCGGCGCGCTGGCCCGCCACGTGGCAGGCCAGCTGTCGGCGACCGTCATCGGCATCACCGGATCGAACGGAAAGACCAGCACCAAGGATCTCGCCGCCCAGGTGCTGGCGCACCACGGTCCCGTCACCGCCACCGACGGTTCGTACAACAACGAACTCGGATTCCCCCTCACGGTCCTGCGCGCCACCCCCGACACGCGCTACCTCGTCCTGGAGATGGGCGCCCGGGGCCGCGGGCACCTCGGCTACCTGTGCGACCTGGTCACGCCCCATGTAGGCGTGGTGCTCAACGTCGGCACCGCCCACATCGGCCAGTACCCCGACGGGCAGGCCGGGATCGCCGCGGCCAAGAGCGAACTGGTCGCCGGACTCCCCGATGCCGACCACGGCGGCCTCGCCGTCCTCAACGCCGACGATCCGCTCGTCTCAGCCATGGCGGACCGAACCCGTGCCCGTCCCCTGTGGTGGAGCCACCATCCCGGCCCGACACGCGTGCACGCCCGCGACGTGCGCCTCACCCCGGACGGTCGCGCGGAATTCACCCTGCGCACCCCCGAGGGCGCCGCGCCCGTCACACTCTCGCTCACCGGCCGACACCACATCGGCAACGCGCTCGCCGTCGCGGCGACCGCTCATGGCCTGGGCCTGGACACCGCGATGATCGCCCAAGCTCTGACCGACGCGCGACCCAGATCCGCCGGACGCATGCAGACCATCGTCCGCGATGACGGCGTCACCCTCATCCACGACGCGTACAACGCGAACCCGGACTCAATGGCGGCCGCACTCACCGCGCTGGCCTCGGTGACCGCGCGTCGCCGCATCGCGGTCCTGGGAGAGATGGCCGAACTCGGAGAGCACGCCGCTCACGCCCATCGCCACCTGGGCGTGCTCGCCGCACAGGCCGCTCTCGACCTCCTGGTCGTGGTCGGCGATGACCACGCAGCCCTGATCGCCGACGCCGCCCGCGCCGCACGCGACGACCTCGACATCGTCTCCGTCCGTGACGCACGGCAGGCCCACGACGCCCTCCACCGCGGCCTTCACCCCGGCGATCTCGTTTTGATCAAGGCCTCCCGGGCCGCCCGCCTCGAAGACCTCGTCGCCGCCCTCAACGACCGTTGAATCGGTTGGAGTCGCGACTCGCCTGATCACGGGGCCCGGCCGCCCGGCCGAGCCGATCCGCGATCGCCGATCCGATCCCCTCCGGGGAGGGAAGCGATGCCACGATGACCTCACATTCGTGCCGGTCGAAGTCGTGGAGGAACTCATAGAGCCGCTGCGCGTACTGTGCGGCCGAGTCCGGTACCGCGATGACGTGTCGCGCGGAACACGAAGCGGCGTCACCCGCGAACTCGGGGGGAAGAAGGACACCGACCCGGCGCCCTCGCCCCACCAGGAGTTCGGCGTTGTCGAGCACCCGGTCCGGCTCGACCAGGAGAACCCGGGCCCGCGGCGCGTAGTGCGACGGGAACTGGCCCGGAACCCGAACAGCGCTCTTGGCCCGCACCGACACGGCACGGCCCAGTACGTGTTCGAGATCCTCTCGGCTCACACCGCCGGGGCGCAGGATCGCCGGCTCACCCGTGAGATCGACGATGGTGGACTCGACGCCGACCGAGCACGGGCCACCGTCCAGCACATAGTCGACGTCCGCGCCCAACCCCTCACGGACATGACGGGCCGTCGTGGGGCTGACCTCGCCGAAGCGGTTGGCCGACGGAGCCGCCACCCCGCCGCCGAAAGCCGTCAGCGTCTCCAAGGCGACCGGATGGTTCGGCACCCGCAGCGCGACGGTGTCGAGGCCACCGGTGACTGCGCGGGGAACACGGTCCGCTCGCCGAAGCACCAGCGTCAGCGGACCCGGCCAGAAGCGTTCGGCGATGAGGTGCGCCGTGTCGGGCACGTCGGCCGCCCACTCGGCGAGCTGATGCGCGCCGCCCAGGTGCACGATCAGCGGATGCGTCGTGGGCCGCCCCTTCACCGCGAAGACACGCTCCACAGCGCCGACGTTCTCGGCATCGGCGCCGAGCCCGTACACGGTCTCGGTGGGGAACGCGACCAGACCACCCGCACCCAGGGTGCGAGCGGCGCACTCGATGCGGTCGAGCGCGAGTTCTGGTTGATCCGATATCACCGTTCACCCCTCGTAACAACAATCTGACGCACCGGCGTTCAGTGTGGTCAGGTGCCGCGCCGTATGCCGTCGGCCCTCCTGGGAGCAGCGATCCCAGCCTATCGTCGACGGGCGCTACGGCGTTCAGCCGGTCGACGCCGCCCCCACCGCTGGGACTAAGGTCTCCACCGCCATCCGCACCAGGTCCGCCTGGGCACCACAGTCATCTGGTAGGCGGTGGTGCCGAGATCCTCGGTCGCCCCGGAGGGTGACCGCCACACGTGCCCGCACTGGTGGCGCGCGTCCGGGAACTGGTTGCGATCCTCGGTCGCCCCGGAGGGCGACCGCCACGGGACCCTCCGGGCTTTCTACCGTGTACACGGTAGTTGCGATCCTCGGTCGCCCCGGAGGGCGACCGCCACCCGCCGCACCCGCCCCGGTACCGCCGACCGAGGCGGTTGCGATCCTCGGTCGCCCCGGAGGGCGACCGCCACCCGGAACCCCGCGCGCCGCGCCACCAGGCAGGAGGGTTGCGATCCTCGGTCGCCCCGGAGGGCGACCGCCACCAGCGTAGATGCCCCGCCCAGCCGTAGAGGTCCTGGTTGCGATCCTCGGTCGCCCCGGAGGGCGACCGCCACGGCGGATGCGCGTCAACGACGCGGTCACCGTGGACGTTGCGATCCTCGGTCGCCCCGGAGGGCGACCGCCACAGGGTGACCGCCACGGCCCGCGAAGTGGGAAAACGACCTCTCCATATCAACAAACACAGAGCAGCAATCCGGACATTCGGGAGGGAGACCCCCATAGTCCGTTCGGTACCGCCCCGGGTTTCTCTGACCACTTCCGGTTCCCAACCA
Organism: Nocardiopsis exhalans; assembly: GCF_024134545.1. GTDB lineage: Bacteria > Actinomycetota > Actinomycetes > Streptosporangiales > Streptosporangiaceae > Nocardiopsis > Nocardiopsis exhalans. The sequence continues at coordinate 7,204,103 of NZ_CP099837.1, read as the reverse complement.
AGCGGACAAGCTTCAATCGAGTCTGTTGCACAGGACCGTTGCCGACCCCTGCCTGCCAAGCAAAGCACTAGCAGAGGACACAGACTTTTCAGATGCAAGGCTCGCAGCGACAACTGCACTCGAGAACCTTGGTGGTTGCATCCTCCCTCAGATCCAAGACAGAGGAAAGAACTGTAAAGACGCACCATGCGCGTAGCGTACGCACCTCGCCACAGAGAAAGCTCAAACCGCTCCGCAGACCCCGCGTCGGCCCGTCTTCGCTGGTACACCTGGCCTACCTTGACACGGTGGTGCTCACAGCTTCTCGATCGTCAACGCTGAGCTCGGATTCGCCTCTTCGGTCTCCGAGGCTCAGCAGAGCGTCATCGAACCGCCCCTGGCGTCCCCACTGGCTGACCAGCCTCCCCCACCTCGGCCTTCGACCGAAAGCGGACGCGATCTGCTCGCCCGTGGGCAACGAGCCGTGCTCGCCCTGATGTTCCAGAGCCCACTGCCAGGCACGCACCTGGAGTTCAGCGGGCATAGCGCGAGTCGATGAAGTTCCGTTCGCTGCGTCCGTGTGCTGCTCGCGGACGACGTACAGCCCCGGATCGTCCGCCTGTTCGCCCTCGGGGAGAGGAGCCGGATGTTCGTGTGTACGCTCTGCGTCAGCAGTGCGTACGCTCCTGGCCGCCGTGCGGAACTCGCGCATGAGCAGTTCGTACGCACCGATCAGCGCGAAGCTCGGCCATGCGTGGATGATCCGCGACCACATCGTGGGGTCGGCCACGGCAACGTTCGCCGCCAACGACGCGGCCGACCCGATGATCAGCAGGGTCCAGGGCAGGAGACCGCCCTTGCGGCCGTGGCGGGCATCGCTCAGCAGCGTCATGGACGCGCCGACGATCATGCCGTCCACCGACAGCGGGAACAGAGCGGCACGCCACTCCGGCTCGCCGTGGCGCAAGGCGAGTTCGTACATGTGCGAGTACGACACCACCGCCGCGATACCCGCGAGCATCAGCACGGCGGCGATGGTGATCCACCGCGACCAACGGGGCTCCGTCATCACCGCTCACCGCCCTGTCCGTTGACACGGACACCCCGCCCGTACTCGGGCAGTTCAACGGTCTGCTCGATGACCAGCCGCGCGTTCCCATCTGCCGTGTGCCCCGCAGGGGGTGTGGAGCGGAACCTACGACCCGCCCTGGCGTTCGGGGTACACCTTCGACGGCAACCTGCCCTCGGCCCTGGCCGGTCTGCACCCCACCGGCACCCCGGAGCTCATGACCCCCCTGTTCGACCTGATGGACGCGTTCGCCGACGACCTGCGGGAGAACGCCAGGCGCCTGTACGGGTGCGAGGGGATCCTCGTGCCCGCGCACGCCTCCACCCGGGGCCGCCACAACCACTTCGGCCCCGAGTGGTGCCTGACCTGCTGGACCGCGGGGGGCGCCTGGATGGCGCGCCTGTACTGGGACCACTACTCCTACACCCTGGACCGCGGTTTCCTGCGCGATCGGGCCCTGCCCTTCCTCACCGAAGCGGCCGAGTTCTACGAGGGCTTCCTCTGCGAGGAGGGTTTCTCCCCGTCCTACTCGCCGGAGAACACCCCGGCGGACGGGGACGGGCAGGCCTGCGTCAACGCGACGATGGACGTCGCCGCCGTCCGCGACCTGGCGCGCAACCTCGTGCGCGCGCACCGGGAGCTGGGGGTGCCCGGCGCCCGCAGGTGGGTCCGGCTGGCCGCCCGGCTCCCCGGCTACCGGGTCAACGCGGCCGGGGAGCTGGCCGAGTGGGCCACGGCGGCGGGCCCGGTGGCCCAGACCGACCGGCACGCACACCGGCACGCCTCCCACCTGTACCCGCTCTGGTACGAGCGGGACCCCGCCTTCGCGGACCCGCGGCTGGCCGGGGCCGCCGCCCGGACGGTACGCGCCCGGTTGGCCTGGTGGCGCGGCCAGGAGGCGGACGAGATGGCCTTCGGGCTGGTGCAGCTGGGCCTGGCCGCGGCGTCGCTGGGGTTGGCCGAGGAGGCCCACGAGGCGGTATCGCTGCTGGCCGAGCGGTACTGGCGGCCGACCATGGTGCCCACGCACAACCGGGGGCGGATCCTCAACGTGGACATCGGCGGGGGCTTCCCCGCCCTGGTGGCGGCGATGCTGCTCGGATCGGCGCAGGGGAGGCTGGAGGTGCTGCCCGCGCTGCCCCGGGCGTGGCCGTCGGGCGTCGTCGAAGGACTGCGCGCACGCGGCGGCGTGGTGGTGGAGCGGCTGGAGTGGGGCCGGGGGAGGGTGGCGGTGCGGCTGCGCTCGGCGCGGGGCGGTCCGCTGCTCGTCCGTATGCCGGACGGAAACCGGCGGGTGCGGTTGGAACAGGGGGTCACCACATGTTTGCGCGGGAAATTGCCAGCGCCCTGAGGTCAGGTATCGAAGCGATTCGAAATTACTCGAATAACCCCCGTTGACGTTCTGTCACCGTGAATACACACTGGCGGCAGGATTCTCGGCGGGTCGGGTTTTCCGCACCGTCCCCCGAGATGAACCCCCTACCCGAGGAGCCCGCTCATGCCTGGATCCAGGACATCCCACGAACGACCATGGAAGCGCTCCCATGCAGCTGGGGCAGCGGTGGCGGGCACGGCGGCCGCGGCAGCCCTGGCCCTCACCGCGTCCCTCACCGCGAGCGTGACGGCCGTGCAGGCGCACACCGCCTCCACCGCTGAAGCCCCCTACAACTGGGACAACGTCCAGATCGCCGGCGGCGGCTTCGTCCCCGGCATCGTCTTCAACGAGACCGAGCCGGATCTGGCCTACGCCCGCACCGACATCGGCGGCGCCTACCGCTGGGACCCCGCCACCGAGCGCTGGCAGCCCATGCTCGACTGGATCGGCTGGGACGACTGGGGCTGGACCGGCATCGTCAGCCTGGCCACCGACCCGGTCGACCCCGACCGCGTCTACGTCGCGGCGGGCACCTACACCAACGACTGGGACCCCGGCAACGGGGCGATCCTGCGCTCGGAGGACCGGGGCCAGACCTGGGAGGCCACCGAGCTCCCCTTCAAACTCGGCGGCAACATGCCCGGCCGGGGCCTGGGCGAGCGCCTCATGGTCGACCCCAACGACAACAGCGTCGTGTACTTCGGTGCGCGCGGCGGCCACGGCCTGTGGCGCAGTACCGACCACGGCGCCACCTGGGCCGAGGTCGAGGAGTTCCCCAACCCCGGCGACTACGTCGAGGACCCCGACGACGAGTGGGGCATGCACGACGACATCACCGGGGTGACCTGGGTGGAGTTCGACCCGCGCACCGGCTCCGAGGGCTCGCTCACGCAGGACGTCTACGTGGGCGTCGCCGACCTGGAGAACACCGTCTACCGCAGCCGCGACGGCGGTCAGAGCTGGGAGCCGGTCCCGGGCGCCCCCACGGGGCACCTGCCCGCGCACGGCGTGCTCGACCACGAGGGCGGCCAGCTCTACGTGGCCACCACCTCCACGCCCGGACCCTACGACGGTGATTCCGGCGACGTGTGGCGCTACGACACCGCCGAGGAGGAGTGGAACAGGATCAGCCCGGTCCCCTCCGATTCGGAGGACAACTACTTCGGCTACGGCGGGCTGACCGTGGACCGGCAGAACCCGGACACCCTCATGGTCGCCACCCAGATCTCCTGGTGGCCGGACATCCAGATCTTCCGCAGCACCGACCGCGGACAGACCTGGACCCAGGCGTGGGAGTACGGCTCCTACCCCGAGCGGGTCAAGCGCTACGAGATGGACATCTCCACCGCGCCCTGGCTGGACTTCGGAGGCAGCGGCGAACCGCCCGAGACCCGGCCCAAGCTCGGCTGGATGACGCAGGCCATGGCGATCGACCCGTTCGACTCCGACCGGTTCATGTACGGGACCGGGGCCACCATCTACGGCAGCGACAACCTCACCAACTGGGATTCCGACACCACGTTCGACATCGACGTGAAGGTGCACGGGCTGGAGGAGACCTCCATCCACGACCTGGCGGTCCCGCCCGGCGGCCCCCTGGTGTCGGTGATGGCCGACATCGGCGGCTTCACCCACCACGACCTCGACGAGGTGCCCGACCGGATGCACCAGCAGCCCTACTGGGGCAACGGGACCAGCGTGGACTTCGCCGAACTCGCCCCCTCGCTGTTGGCGCGCACCGGCGACGCCGAGGACGACGCCACCTCACACATCGGTATCTCCGACGACGGCGGGGACAGCTGGTGGCAGGGACAGGAGCCCGGCGGGGTCACCGGCGGCGGAACGGTCGCCGTCGCCGCCGACGGCTCGGCGGTGGTCTGGAGCCCCGAGGGCACCGGTGTGCACGTCTCCACCACCCGCGGCTCCTCCTGGACCGCCTCGACGGGGGTCCCCGAGGGCGCCCGGGTGGAGGCCGACCGGGCCGACCCGGACGTGTTCTACGCGGTCGCCGACGGGGTCTTCCACACCAGCACCGACGGCGGGGCCACCTTCACCGCCTCCGCCTTCGACGGCCTGCCCGCCGAGGGCAACATCCGCTTCGGAGCGGTACCGGGACACCCCGGCGACGTGTGGGTCGCGGGCGGGGAAGCGGACGGCGCCTACGGGATGTGGCGCACCACGGACGCGGGGGACAGCTTCGAGCGGATCGACGCCGTGGACGAGGGCGACGCGGTCGGCTTCGGGGCCCCGGCGCCGGGTGAGGACTACCCGGCCGTCTACACCAGCTCCCGGATCGACGGGGTGCGCGGCATCTTCCGCTCCGACGACGCGGGCGCCACGTGGGTGCGGATCAACGACGACCAGCACCAGTGGGGCTGGACCGGGTCCGTGATCGCAGGCGACCCGGACGTCCACGGGCGGGTCTACGTCGGCACGAACGGTCGCGGCATCGTCTACGGCGACCCGGCGGAGGGGAACGGCGGTACGGACCCCGAACCCACCCCCTCGCCCTCACCCACCGCGGATCCGGACCCCTCGCCCAGCCCTTCGCAGGAGCCCACCACGGCTCCGGGCGCGTGCGAGGTCGATTACGACGTCAGCGCCACCTGGCCCGGCGGTTTCCGGGCCGACGTGGCGGTGACCAACACCGGCTCGGAGACCGTCGAGGGCTGGGAGCTGGCCTGGGACTTCACCGCCGGTGAGGAGGTGACGAGCCTGTGGAACGGCTCCCACACCCAGGCGGGATCCGCCGTAACGGTGACCGGCTCCGACTGGAACGGCCGGATCGACCCGGGCGAGGCGGTGTCGGTGGGCTTCAACGGGTCCGCCGACGGCGAGCCCGCCGCGCCCGAGGGGTTCACGCTGAACGGCCGGGCGTGCGACTGACCCGCTGACCCGGAGCGTCCAGCACACGGGGCCGGGAACCGAACACGCGGTTCCCGGCCCCACACGGCCTCGGTCCTGTTCCTCAGCCCTTGACTGCGCCGATGATGACGCCCTTGGTGAAGTGCTTCTGCACCAGCGGGTAGACGAACGTCACCGGCGATCCGGACATGTGCGATCGCGTCTGCGTCGGCACCAACGGGCGCGGCGTCGTCTACGGCGGCCCGGCCGACTGAAAACTCCACCTGCAACAGGTGTACATCCAGTACATTTGAGCTATGAATGAGCCTCTGACGGAGACCATGTCCGAAGTGCGACGCCACCTCGCGGACACCATCGAACGCGCACGCCACGATCACACCCCGACCTTCATCACCCAGAGGGGCAAGACCACGGCGGTGCTCATCGACGCCGATGAGTACCGCCGTCTCCTGGCGATTGAGCAGGCCGCCGAGGACGCATGGCTCAACCGCCTCGCCGATGAGTCGGAGCAGGAAGGGCGTGAGGACTCCGTCTCCCTGGAGGAGATGGCCCGTGAACTCACGCAGGGGCAGGAGTGAACCGGCACATCACACGGTTCACTCCTGCCGCCCAGCGCAGGATGCGCCGGATACCGCGTGGCGAAGCGGTCAGGATTCTGCGCCGGTTGTCCGAACTCCAGAGCGCTCTCGACGACGGTGACACCAGCACCTTCGACATCAAGCCCCTGACCGGCTACCACGGTCGGTGGCGTCTACGGGTCGGCGACTACCGAGCCGTTTACACACTCGACAAGGATGACGAGGGGCAACCTGTCGTGTTGGTCTGGATCATCGCTGTAGGGAACCGGGGTGACATCTACGAACAGGGTCTTTGACTTTCGGTAATGGCCTCAGCCCTTGACGGCACCGATGATGACGCCCTTGGTGAAGTGCTTCTGCACCAGCGGGTAGATGAACGTCACCGGCACCAGGGCCACCACCACGATCGCCATCTGGATGGCCAGGTTCGGCGCCGACGCGGTGCCCTGGACCGCGTCGCCCACCACTGAGCTGGAGCTGATCTGCTGCCCCTGCTGAACGTACTGGCGCAGCACCAGCTGCAGGGGCCACTTGGAGTTGTCGTTGATGTACAGGACCGCGTTGAAGAAGGCGTTCCAGTAGCCCACCGCGTAGAACAGGCCGATCACCGCGGTGACCCCCTTGGACATGGGCAGCACCAGGCGGGTGAGGATGGTCCACTCGTTGGCCCCGTCCACGCGGGCGCTGTCGCCGATCTCCTGGGGCAGGTTCATGAAGAAGGCCCGCATCACCACGAGGTTGAAGGCGTTGACCGCGGTGGGCAGGATCAGCGACCAGTAGCTGTCGATCAGGCCGAGGTCGCTGACCAGCAGGTACAGCGGGATCATCCCGGGGGCGAAGAGGAAGGTCAACAGCACCGCGAACAGCAGCGGGCGGTGCCAGAGCGAACCCGTGCGGGAGAGGCCGTAGGCGGCCAGGATGGTCGCGCCCAGGCTCACCGCGGTCCCCACGAGGGTGACCCCCAGACTCACGAGGACGGCGCGGGTGACCACGCCGCCGCCGAACAGGTCGGCGTAGGCCTGGAGCGACAGCCCGTCCGGCACCACCACCAGGCCGCCCGCCGCGTTGACCGCCGAAGCCGGTGAGAGGCTGGTCAGCACCACCACGTACAGGGGGAAGAGCACGACTACGGCGATTCCCACCAGGACGGTGTTCTTCGCCAGCCGTGACGGGAGGGCCGGTCGTTCCGCCCACACGGGGCGGTCCTGGAAGAGTGTGCTCATGAGCGCCTGTAGATCCCGTTCTCGCCCATCTTGTGGGCCACCTTGTTGGCCACCAGGATCAGCACGAGCCCGACCAGGCCCTTGACCAGGCCCGCCACCGCCCCCGCGCTGAAGTTACCGGTGACCAGGGTCTGGTGGTAGATGTAGGTGTCGAGCACCTCGGACACACGGGAGCCGAAGGCGTCCCGCTGCAGGAAGAACTGTTCGAAGCCGACGTTGAGGATGTCACCGAGCTTGAGGATGAGCAGCAGGATGATCACCGGGCGCAGGCCGGGCAGCGTGATGTGCCACATCCTGCGCCAGCGGCCCGCGCCGTCGACGGCGGCCGACTCGTAGAGGTTCGGGTTGATCGCGGCCAGGGCCGCCAGGAAGATGATCGTCCCCCATCCGGCGTCCTTCCAGATCATCTGGGAGGTGACCACGAACAGGAACGCGTCCGGGTCCGTCATGATCTCCAGCGGCGCGTACCCGTTCTGCCGTAGCCACTGGGAGAACAGCCCGGCTCCGCCCAGGATCTGCTGGAACAACGTCACCACCAGCACCCACGAGAAGAAGTGCGGCATGTACACGATGCTCTGCATCAGCAGCCGCAGCCGGGGGCTGAGCACGCTGTCCAACAGGATCGCCAGCGCGATCGGGATGGGGAAGAAGAACAGCAGCTGCACCCCGGCGATCACGAGCGTGTTGCCCACGGCCCGCCAGAAGCGCGGGTCGCCGAAGAGCCGTTCGAACTGCGCGAACCCCACCCACGGGCTGCCGGTGACGCCGTCCCAGGGGTTGTAGTTCTGGAAGGCGATGACGTTGCCCAGAGTCGGCGCGTAGTGGAAGAGGGCCAGCAGGCCGATGGCCGGGACGGTCATCAGCAGCAGTTGCCAGTCGCGGTGCAGCCGGGCCCGCAGGGAGGGGCGCCGGGCCCGGCTGCGCGGCTTGGGGCGGCGTCCGGGCCGACCGCCGCCCGACCCGACCCGCGGGGGCGGGGGAGCGACGGTCGTGCCGGTGCCGTCCACGCGCTCAGTCACGGCCGTGTTCCTGGAGGACCTCCATGTAGAACTCCCGCCCCTCCTCGCCGCCGTCGCGACGCCAGTCGTCGATGGCGGTGTCCAGGCTGGAGAGGTCCTCGCGGCCGCGGATGATGTTCTCCACCCGGTCGTTCAACGGCAGTTCGGCGGCGGAGAAGCGCTCCGGGCGCTGGATGCGGATCCCGGTGAAGGGGTCCTCGTCGGCGTAGGCGATCGCGTCGTTGTACCAGGCGACCTTCCAGTCCACGAAGTCCGGGTACTGGCTCTCGGTGATCGCCGGCGGGCGCCCGCTGATGAAGTAGTAGCCGTCGCTGACCTCGGAGTTGCCCAGGTCGGTGAGCTCGGGGGCGCCGTGCTCGTTGCGTTCGTGGTGGACCCCCTCCTCCCCGTACCGGTAGTCCATGTACTCCTGGGTTCCGAAGGGCGCCGCGCAGAAGTTGACGACGGCGAGGATCTCCTCCACCTCTTCGGGGTCCATGTCCTTGCGGATGAACACCGACTGGCTGGAGGGGTCGTTGCGGTGCAGCACCGGGGTGCCGCCGTCGTGGCCGAAGACCGGCAGCAGGTCGAGGCGGAAGTCGGGGTTGTCACCGAGGATCTGGGCGTAGGCCTCGTTCCAGCCGCCCAGGCCGTCCTGGGCGAAGATCAGCTGACCGGAGTTGAGCAGCTCCTTGGAGTTGTCGCCCTGGGCGACCAGGTCGGGGTGCACGAGTCCGGCGTCGAAGACGCGGCGCATGAACTCCACGCTGGCGCGCCACTCCTCGGTCTCGAACATGTGGACCAGCTCGCCGTTCTCGTACCGCCACTGCCTGGGCGCGCCGAAGATCTGGCGGGCGGACAGGGTGAAGTCGCCGAACGCCCAGCGGTTGTTGTCGGGGTCGTTGAGCTCCTCGCCGAGTTCGAACAGCTCCTCGGCGCTGGTGGGGGCGGACAGGCCGTACTCGCCCTCCAGGAGGTCGCGCCGGTAGAGCACCCAGTTGCTGAAGGGCTCGGAGGGCCAGGGGATGCCCTGGAGGCGTTCGTTGAAGACGTTGGCGCGCCAGGCGTCGCTGTCCAGGTTGGCCAGCAGCGGGTAGGCCAGGCCCGCGTCCCCGGCCAGGTAGGGGGTCAGGTCCTCGAACAGTTCACCGACGGCCCGGTTGAACTGGGGGATCAGGTTGATCACCCAGTCCGGGAACATCGTGATGTCGGCGACGTCCCGACCGGCGACGACGGCGTTCATCTTGTCGATGATCGTGTTGCCGTCCTGGAAGTTGAACTCGACCGTGGTGCCGATACGCCCGTTGACGTGCTCGTAGAAGGAGTTGTTCCCCAGACCGGGGGGGGATCGGCCCCCACATGGGGGTCATTGCCGTGTAGTGCCCGCCCGATCCCCGGACGTCCCCGGCGGCTCGGACGAAGGTGTCGGGGTAGGAGGTGAAACCGTCGGGGGCTCCGCCGGTCCCGGGGAGGTCGGGGCCGACCCCGTCGAATGCTCGGAAGGTGGGGATCAGGTCGTCCAGGTCGGTCGACGCGGAGGCCGATCCGCCGCCGCCGGTGTCCGCGCTGCCGGAGCAGCCGGAGAGCAGACCGGGGGAGAGCGCGGCGGCGCCCGAGGCGCCCATCAGACCGAGGAAGCGACGGCGGTTCGGAGCCGGAGCCGGGGGGAGGGACATCACGGTCGTTCCTTTGCTCGGCCCGGGCCGTCAATGCCCGGGGGTAGGAAACGCTAGACCATTTTGATATGAATTTAGTTGTTCGATCGAAGAGTCAAATTACTCCAACGTGATCTAGCACACAAGGCCTCTGCGGCTCAGAGTCGAAGCGATTCGATTTCGATACGAAGCGGCTCGGTCCCAGCTGGGAGAAACGCCCTGATGAGTACCCCCCGCCACACCCGCCAGAGCACCGAAGACCGGGTCGAGGACCTGCTCCGGAGCATGACCCCCCGGGAGCGGCTGAGCCTGCTCCACCAGTACCAGGCCCCGGTCGAACGACTCGGCGTCCGCGAGTTCCGGACCGGTACCGAGGCGCTGCACGGGCTGGCCTGGCTCGGTGAGGCCACGGTCTTCCCCCAGGCCCTCGGCCTGGCCGCCAGCTGGGACCCGGGTCTGCTCCGCCGTGTCGGTTCCGCCACCGCCACCGAGCTCCTGGCGGTCCGCCGCCGGGACCCCGCGGCCGGGCGCAACGTGTGGGCCCCGGTCGTCAACCCGCTCAGGGACCCCCGGTGGGGGCGCAACGAGGAGGGCTACTCCGAGGACCCCTGGCTCACCGGAACGCTCGCCGCCGCCTACGCCCGGGGCCTGGCCGGAGACGGGCCGCGCCCGCGCACGGCACCCACGATCAAGCACTTCCTCGGCTACAACAACGAGACCGACCGCTGCACCACCTCCAGCGACCTGCCGCCCCGCGTGCTGCGCGAGTACGAGCTCCCCGCCCACCTGCCCGCACTCCAGGAGGGTGCCGCCGTCGCGGTCATGCCGTCCTACAACCTGGTCAACGGCAGGCCCGCCCACCTGAGCCCGCTCATCAACAGGGTGCTGCGCCGTGCCGCACCCGACCGGATCCTCGTGGTCAGCGACGCCCACGCGCCCGCCAACCTCTTCGGGCTCCAGGGCTTCCACCCGGACGGGCCCACCGCCTACGCGCACGCCCTGCGCGCCGGGCTGGACAGCTTCACCCAGGACGACGACCGGCCCGAGACCACCCTCTCCTACCTGCGGGAAGCCCTCGACCGGGGCCTGATCGGCCAGGAGGACGTCGACGAGGCGGCACGCAACATCCTCTCCGTCCGGTTCCGCCTGGGCGAGTTCGACCCCGAACCCGAAGGCGACGAGGTACCCGAGGAGGTCGTGAACTGCCCCGAGCACCGGGCCCTGGCCAGGGAGGCCGCCACCCGCTCACTCACCCTGCTGCGCAACGAAGGCCTTCTGCCGCTGCGGGCGGCCTCGCGGATCGCGGTGATCGGCCAGCTCGGCGACACCGTCCTGGAGGACTGGTACAGCGGAACCCTCCCCTACGCCGTCACCGCTCGGGAGGGCCTGGCCGAGCACTGCGAGGTGGAGTTCGTCGAGGGAACGGACCGGATCACCCTGGAGACCGGCACCGGCCGGGTGGTCGTGGGTGCTGACGGCGGGCTCCGGGTGGAAGAGGGGACCGGTCCCGAGCAGTCCGGGCAGCCCGAAGCGGAGGAGAAGACGGCCTCCTTCGACCTCTTCGACTGGGGCGGGGGAGCGCACGCCCTGCGGTCGGCGGCCACCGGACTCCACGTGGACGAGGCCCCCGGGGACACCCTGGCCTGCACCGCTCCCGGGCCGGGCACCTGGGAGGTCCGCCAGACCTTCCGGCTCGACGAACTTCCGGACGGGCGGTTCCACCTCGTCCAGGTGCACACCGGCCGCCCCGTCACCGCCGACGGGGACGGAACGCTCCGGTTGGGCGGGCAGGGCACCGCCTTCCGGGTAGGCGGACTGGGGTCCGGGGCGCGGGCCGCCGCCGAGGCAGCGGCCCGAGCCGACGTCGCCGTGGTGGTGGCCGGAGACCACCCCATGGTCAACGGCCGCGAGACCGAGGACCGGGCGGACCTGGAACTGCCCGCCCGACAGGAGGAGGTGCTCGAGGCGGTCCACGGCGCCAACCCGGACACCGTCCTGGTGCTGAGCAGCGGGTACCCGTACGCCGTGACCTGGGCGGACGAGCACGTCCCGGCGATCGTGTGGTCGGCGCACGGCGGCCAGGAGTACGGGCGGGCGCTGGCCGACGTCCTGCTGGGGGCGGCGGAGCCCGCGGGCCGCCTCACCCAGACCTGGTACCGGAGCGTCGACGACCTCCCGGACCCGCTGGACTACGACATCATCACCGCGGGCGGAACCTACCTGTACTTCGGCGGAGACCCGCTCTACCCCTTCGGGCACGGACTCGGCTACACCCCGGTCGAGTACGGCCGGGCCGAGGTGACGGTCTCCGGCGGCAGGGTCACCGTCGAGGTGCCCGTCACCAACACCGGTGACCGGACGGCCGAGGAGGTCGTGCAGGTCTACACCCGGCAGACGGCCTCCAGGGTGCGCCAGCCCTCCCGGGCCCTGCGGGGCTTCACTCGCCTGCGGATCGCGGCCGGACGGACCGAGACCGCCTCGGTCTCCTTCGACGTCGAGCGGCTGGCGGTCTGGGACACCATCGGGGACCGCTTCGTGGTCGAGGAGGCGCCCAGGGAGGTCCTGGTGGGGCGCTCGGCGCTGGACGTGGTCGCCACCGCGCCCCTGGACGTGCCCGGGGAGCCGATCCCCGCCCGTGACGCCCTCACCGCGTGGTCGGCGGACCGCTACGACGACGCCTCCGGGGTCCGGCTGTGCCCGGTCAGCCCCGAACCCGGCCCCGACGTTCCCGAAGACGCGGTGTCCGAAGACGCGGTGCCCGGGGACGCGGTGCGCGCCCGGGCCTCCGGAGCGTGGGTCGCCTACCGGGACGTGGACCTCGGCGGCGGCGCGACCGAACTCCGGTTGAGGGCCAACGCGCCCCGGGCGGCGACCGTCCGGCTGCGCCTGGACGACCCGGTCACGGGCGAGGTCGCCGGAGAGGCCGTGATCCCCGCGAGCGGCGGCGTCTACGACTTCACCGATGTGCGTACCCCGGTCCGCGGCGCCTCGGGGCGGCGCGACCTGTACGTGGTCTTCGAGGACGAGGGCACCGCCGTGGCGGAGCTGGTCCTGGGCGGATCCTGAGCCCTGCCCCTCCCGGACCGGTCCCGCTCCGCCCCGACCGGTCCGGGCAGCGAGGCCCCCTGTCCAAAACCGGGCCCCGGGCGCAGGATGGACCGTGGACCGAGAAGAGACGAGTGAGGGGCGGCCGAACGTGCGCGTGCTGACACTGGATCGGATCGACACCGACCGGACCGACCTGGTCGGCGGCAAGGCAGCCGGACTCGCCGAGGCGGCCCGGGCGGGTGAGCGGGTTCCGTCCGGGTTCTGTGTCACCACCGAGGCCCACCGGTCGGGCGAGGTGCCCCGGGACGAGGTGGCCGCCGCCTACGAGGCGCTCGGCTGCGGCCGGGTCGCGGTGCGCTCCAGCGCCACCGCCGAGGACCTGCCGGACGCCTCCTTCGCCGGGCAGCAGGAGACCTACCTGAACGTGGAGGGCGTGGACGACCTGGTCGCGGCGGTGCGCCGCTGCTGGGACTCCCTCGGGACCGACCGCGCCGCCGCCTACCGCCGGGACCGGGGGATCGACGAGGCGTCCGTGCGCATGGCGGTGGTCGTGCAGCGCATGGTCGACCCCCGGGCGGCGGGCGTGCTCTTCACCGCCAACCCGGTGACCGGCACCCGGGGCGAGACCGTGCTGGACGCGGTGCCCGGCCTGGGGACCGGGGTCGTCGACGGCACGGCCGACCCCGACCACTACGTGGTGCGGCCGGACGGGAACGTGGAGGGCCCCGGCGACGGCGGCTGTCTGACGGCGGAAGAGGTGGGAGCGCTCCGTGCGTCGGGGCAACGCCTCCAGGACCACTTCGGCTCGCCCCAGGACGTCGAGTGGGCGATCGACCGGGACGGGACCCCCTGGGTCCTGCAGTCCCGGGCGATCACCACGCTCTTCCCGCTGCCGCCCGGCCGTGACGACGGGCCCGGCGTCTACCTGGAGGCCGGCCACATGCAGGGCATGCTCAGGCCCTTCACCCCGCTGGGCTTCGCCTCCCTCACCGAGCTGACCCGGGACTGGTTCTCCTCGCTGTCGGGGGGTGGTGCGTCGGGGCTGGAGTCCTGGCTGGTCAACGTGGGCGGGCGGCTCTACCTGGACCTGACCGCCCTGGTCCGCGACCCGAGGACGCGCGCCATGGTGCCCGAGGCGCTCGGTATCTACGGCCCCGGAGCCGTCCGGGCGCTTCAGCACCTCCTGGACGACCCGCGGTTCGCGCCGCGGCAGGGGCGTCCGCTCCGGGCGGAGGCGGTTCTGCGCGGTGTGCGGGCGGCGGCGCCGGTGCTGGCGAAGGTCGCGGCGGGCGCCGCCCTCGCGCTCTGGGATCCGGCCCGGACCAGGGAGAGGGTGTTCGCCCTCGGAGAGCGGGCGAGGGCCGGGACGTCGCGCACCCCGGAGTGGGTGGTGACGGCCCGGGACCGGGTGGAGTACGCCCGGCACCTCCAGAGTCCGGTGATGTCGGAGCGGATGCTGCCCATGCTCGGCCCCCTGTACGCGGGCCTGACGGCCGCGAAGCTACCCGAGCACCTGCTCAGCGGGGTCGCCGAACCGTCGGAGGTCGCGGCGGTCCTCGGCGGGATGCCGCACAACGTCACGACCGCCATGGACCTGGAGCTGTGGCGGGTGGCGGAGCGGGCCGGGGAACACCGGGAGCTGCTGACCGGCACGCCGCCGGAGGAGCTGGCCGAACGCTACCTGGCGGGTGACCTGCCGGATATCGGACTCACCGGTTTCCTGGCCGCGTACGGGCACCGGAGCGCCGCCGAGATCGACATGGGCGTGCCGAGGTGGGCCGAGGATCCGGCGCCGGTGTTCTCCGCGATCGCGAACTACCTCCAGGTCAGCGATCCGGAGCAGTCGCCGGAACGCAGGTTCGCGGCCGCGGCCGAGCGGGCCGTCCGGATGCGGGACGAGCTCGTGCGCAGGCTCGCCGCGACCAGCCCGCTCCGCGCGCGGCTGACCGCCTTCCTGCTCGACCGGGCGCGCGAGCTGTCGGGGCTGCGGGAGTACCCCAAGTTCGTGTGGCTGTACGCGCTGGCCCAGGTGCGCCGTCAGATGCTGATGGTGGGCGCGGAACTGGTCGGACAGGGCCGGATCGACCGGGCGGACGACGTGGTGTTCCTGGACTTCGAGGAGGTGCACGACCTGCTGGACGGGGCTGACCTGCGCGGGCTGGTGGCGGAGCGCAGGGCCGAGCACCGGCGTGAGCTCGGCCGCCGCCGGGTGCCCTCGCTCCTGCTCTCGGACGGGACCGACCTGGCGGTGGCGCTGCCCGCGCTTCCTCCGGGAGAGGGGACGGAGGGTGAGCTGACGGGTGTCGCGGCCTCCCCGGGGACCGCCACCGGGGTGGCGAGGGTGGTGTACGACCCGGCGGGCGCGACGCTGGCTCCGGGGGAGATCCTGGTCGCGCCGACCACCGACCCCGGGTGGACGCCGCTGTTCATGACCGCCGGCGGGCTGGTCGTGGAGACCGGGTCGGTGGTGGCGCACGGGCCGACCGTCGCCCGTGAGTACGGCATCCCCTGCGTGATCTGTGTTCCCGGGGTCACCGAGCTGATCCGTGACGGCCAGACGATCACCATCGACGGGTCCGCGGGCACGATCCGGGTGGAGGAACCGGAGGAACCGGAGGAACCGGGCGCGGGGGAGGGCTGAGCGGGGCCCTCTTCCGGGCGGCGGCCTACGGGCGGGGTGCTTCGGGAGGATAGGGGTGAGGCGCCTGGGGGCGGTACGGCCCCGGGACCCCCTGCTGTACCCGGGGCCCCGGCCCCGTCCCCTCCAGGCGCCTGGAGCTGCGCACCCCGACCAGGAACAGGGCCACAGCGGCGGCCACGAGGACGCCGAACCCGATCCGGACCGCGTAGAGGACGGCCGGATCGAAGTACGGGGGCAGGCCCAAGTACGGAACGAGGGGGTTGTGCAGCAGGACGAACCTGTAGTAGATCTCCCAGCCGGTCGACACCAGGCCCGCGAGGATCAGCAGCACGCCGCCGATGGCCACGGGGGCCTTTCCACTGGGGGCGCCGAAGGAGCGCAGGAGGGCGATCGCGCCGACCACGAGTGGTGACAGGCAGCCGAACAGGAAGGCGAGGGTGAGGTCGAGCATGTCCGCGTGTTCTCCGGATCTCGTGCGTTCAGCGGGGGGCGGGGCCGAGCGGGGGCCGGGGTCCGGAGTCGGGTGACGGCGGCGGGCCGGGCCGCTGCGGGGGCTGGGGGCCCGGCCCGTACGCGGGCCTCGGGGCCTGCTGTCGCGGGGGAAAGGGACCCGGGTGCCGCGGGCCGCCCGGATACGGTCCCGCCTGCTGTGCCCCGTGGTGCGCCTGGGGCCCGTAGTGCGTCGGAGGTCCGTGGGGTCCGGTCGGCGCGGGCGGCCCCGGGGCGGGGCGCGGGCTCGCGATCCGCTTGGTCGCGGCGAGGGCCACGAGTAGCAGTCCCACCGACAAGAGGCCGTTGCCGACGTGTTGGATGACCTCCAGGACGATGAGGGCTGTGCGGAAACCGAAAAGATCGTCCATCAGGTC
The DNA here is from genome assembly GCF_024134545.1 of Nocardiopsis exhalans. Classification (GTDB taxonomy): domain Bacteria; phylum Actinomycetota; class Actinomycetes; order Streptosporangiales; family Streptosporangiaceae; genus Nocardiopsis; species Nocardiopsis exhalans. Next base: position 7,187,806 of record NZ_CP099837.1, on the reverse strand, counting down.
GAAGATCGGGCGGAATGCCAGGTTTCGCACCAGGGCCATGACGGCGGCGACCACCAGCAGGGCGCCGCCGACGACGGTGGACGCCCGTCGGCCGTGCGGCGCGGTGAACCCGATGATCAGCGCGGCGGTGCCGACGATGAGGAGCAGCACGGTGCCGACGAGGTAGAGCGGGTTCAGAGCCACGCGGGTCCTTCCGAGACAGGGCCGCGACCAGGGATTGGCTCCTTGGGGCTCCTGTGCGCTGGCGGGCGCAAGTCCCCCTCAGTCGCTTGAGGATGATGTCGGGCCAATTCTGGCGTAGGAAGGGGAACCGCGCCAGACCGGTGGCCGGGGCTGGCCTGCCCGGGCGCACCGTGACCCCGCCCCGGGCGCACCGGCATGCGGCCCGGGGCGGGGAACCTTGGAGGGCTCCGTGGTCAGCGGGTTCCGAACAGGTGCTCCAGGGCGAGCTGGTCCAGCCGCTCGAAGTGGTAGCCGCGCTGGCCGACGGCCTCCAGGTCGAGATCCTCCTTGAGCAGGTCCGCGACGCTCTCACTCGGGGAGAGCGTTGGCTCGGCCAGCTCGTGGACCCGGGCGGCGGCCAGGGCGGCGGCCACCTCCGGGTCGGCGCGGAAGGCGGCGGCCTTCTCCTTGAGGATCAGGTAGTTGCGCATGCAGCCCGCCGCGGACTCCCAGACCCCGGACACGTCCTCGGTGCGGGGCGGCTTGAAGTCGAAGTGCCGGGGGCCCTCGTAACCGGAGCGCTCCAAAAGGTCGACCAGGAAGAAGGCCTCCTTGACGTCGCCCGCGCCGAAGCGCAGGTCCTGGTCGTACTTGACGCCGCGCTGCCCGTTCAGGTCGATGTGGAAGAGCTTGCCCGCCCACAGCGCCTGGGCGACGCCGTGCGCGAAGTTGAGCCCGGCCATCTGCTCGTGGCCGACCTCCGGGTTCACCCCGACCATCTCGGGGTGCTGGAGCTCGTTGATGAAGGCCAGCGCGTGGCCGACCGTGGGCAGGAGGACATCGCCGCGCGGCTCGTTGGGCTTGGGCTCGATCGCGAAGCGCAGGTCGTAGCCCTGCTCCCGGACGTAGGAGCACAGCAGGTCGAAGGCCTCGCGCAGCCGGTCCAGGGCGGCGTGGTCGTCCTTTCCGGCTTCGGTCTCGGCGCCGTCCTGGCCGCCCCAGCACACGTACGTCTTCGCGCCGAAGGAGACCGCGAGGTCGATGTTGCGGATGACCTTGCGCAGCGCGTAGCGGCGCACGTCCCGGCTGTTGGAGGTGAACCCGCCGTCGCGGAAGACGGGGTGGGTGAACAGGTTGGTGGTGACCATCGGGACGGACAGGCCGGTCTCGTCCAGGGCGCCCCGGAACCGCTGGAGGATCGCGTCCCGTTCGGTGGACGAGCTGTCGGGCGGGATGAGGTCGTCGTCGTGGAAGGTGATGCCGTGCGCGCCGAGGTCGGCGAGGCGGCGGACGGCGTCGACCGGGTCGAGCGGGGGGCGTACGGGGTCGCCGAAGGTGTTGACGCCCCTCCAGCCCACGGTCCACAGGCCGAAGGTGAAGCGGTCCTCGGGGGTGGGCCGGTAGTCGGTCATGCGCGCTCCTGAGGGTGATCGATCCGCGGAGGGTCCCGGACGCGATCAGTTTGTCTAGAGTCACAACTAATTGTCAACGGGCACCGCGCAGAAGGAGGGTTCCGAGTGGGTACGAGAAAGGCCCCGGTCGGCTGACCAGGGCCTTCCAGAGTGCTGGGTTAGCTGCGGACGGTGTCCAGGAGCGCCGTCCACTCGGAGGAGGGGAACGCCAGGTGCCCGAGGTTCCTGTTCCGGGTGTCGCGCACGGCTGCTCCGGTGGGTAGACCGGCGACTTCGACGCAGTCGCTCCGGTCGCTGTACGAGGACTTGCGGAAGACGAGGTCTTCGCTGGGGAGGTGCATGGCTGAGTCCTTCGCTGGAGGTAGGGGAGTTCGGTTGCTCATGCACAGCCCTGCCCAAGGCCGCGCCCCGCCCTCAGGGGAAAACGTCCCGAATCCCTGACCGCCTACGGCCAGGTAAGAGCACTTCCCGCACCGGGCCGCTCGGGGTAAGGTTCCGCTGGAATCAAACGTAGGAGCCCCGATCGCATGTGGTCGGGGCTCCTACGTTCGCCTTGGCGGGGAACTTTCGCCAGCCGCTCGTCGCGGAATCAGAATTGGTCGCTGCCGACGGCCTGGCCCACCGAGAAGGTGTGCCGGGACGCCGCACAGATGGTTTCGAGGGCGTGGATCGGGGTGTCCTCGGTGGAGTGGCTGACCCTGAGCACCTGGACGACCCATTCGCCGGGGATCTCCAGGAGGTCGGCTTCGTAGGGGGTCGCGGGACGCGCTGTCAGGGTTTCCACGGCGTGGTCGAAACGGTGCCCGAGATCCTCGATGGCGGCCTGCAATGTGGGAAGTACGAACCCTTCGCCGTCGAGTCGGGTGTTCTCGCCGACGTCCACGCGGAAGTATGAGGTCGAGATCCTGACCGGGACGCTGTTGGCCCAGAACATCTTGCGGCGGGCGATGACCGGATCTCCCGGTTCGACCCGCAATCCCTGTGCGACGTGCTCGTTCGCGGGCTCCTGGCCGACGAACAGCATCTTGCGGTCGGGCGTCAGGCCCTGTTGTGCGGCCTCGGTCAGGTAGAGCGACTTGGAACCTCGTGTGCTCGGAGGAGTCGGCAGCGCGCGCTGGACGAGCACTCGGGGCTGGGGTCCCAAAGGGCCGGTCGGGGCCTTGTGGCCGGGTTCCTCGCCGCCCGCCTTCTTCATCTGGGACACGCGCCCCGGGGACACGCCCAGGTGGCGAGCTATGTCCTCTTGGAGCATGCCGTCCTGTTGTGCCTCGATGATGGCTCCTCGGCGGATTCGCGAGAGCTCCACGCTCTGCCCCTGCAAGCTGGTCATGGCGGCGGAAGCCGCACGAGCTCTGTCCAGGGGGTCCGGCGTGGCCGCGATGTCGTGCAGTGTCCTTGCGTCCAAGGCGAATCCTCACTTCGATTACTCCACCAGAACTTTAGCCCCCCTATTGCGCTCGCCGAAAGAGGGGGGTACTGTCGTCGCACGCGAAGGTTTAGCCCCTATAAAGTCGATGCTTCGTCGTCGGCGTGCAGGTGGCGGAGCGGTTGGCGGTCACACATCCAGTGTGCCCGAGGCCGCCGGATCTGAGCGTGGCGCCGCATGGTCTGGCTTGGCGGTCACGGTCATGCGGTGCCCCCTGACGACCTGTCCCGCCGGACTTTCCATCCGGTGCCTGACACAGGAGTTCGCCCGTGCCGCGATACCTGAACCTGTCTGAGTTGGCGCATGTGCGCTGGTTGGCTTCCGAAGCGATGCGCCACCGTCGCCCCCGGCGGGCCGGACGTGTCCGGGCCTACGCCCCTGCTCCCCGACCCCTGATCCTGGGGCCGCCGCTGTGCTCGCCCCGCCAGCCTCGGATCCCGGCACCCCAGCGGCCGCTCGACACCGCGCCGCTGCTGATCCTGCAGTTGCTCCTGGCAGGGCTGCGCCGGTTGGGGGTGGGGTTGTGATGCGCGACATCTACACCAGGGACCTGCTCACCGTTATCGACGAGGCCCTGCGACCGCCCGCGTACCTGAGCGCCTGTGAGTTGGCCGACTGGCACTCCCACACTCTCCGCAACAGGCTCCCGCTGATCCGGGAAGCCCTGCGGATCGCTCACGAGGAAGCTGATGCCGAGCTGGCCACCGGCATCGTCGACCAGGCCATCGCTGAGCACCCCGACCCGCCCCGGGTGCCCCGGGCGGCCGGTGGCGACGGTGCCCGCCTACCGGTACTCCCGCAGGCGAACCCGACCGATGGCGGTGAGCTGCCCGTCCCCGAGCACGTCCTGTGCCCGCTGCTCTACAAGCAGTGGAACCTGACCATCGAGGGCCAGCCACCCCACGAGGTCTACGTGGCCCGACGCCCGATCGGCTGGACGGGCGAGAGCGACCCCTTCGAGCGCATCACCGCCCCCACCCGCCGCGAACTCCTGCGCCTGCTCGGCCACCGCCTCCTGGGGACCAGCAACCCGTCCGCGACCTGAAACCCGCGCACCTGCTGAGGCCCCTGATCCCTCAGCGCCCATGAAAAAGCTCTGGCGGGTGCGAGAAGACCCCCAGAGCAGGCCGACAACCACCCCCGATTTCGACTGAAAGCGAGTTGCCGACATGACCAGTCTGCCGCACAACCGCACCCTGTTCCACACCCCCACCGAACCCTTCGCCGGACGCCGCTGGTCCTGCCGCCTCTACCCCGGCGACCTCACCCAGACCCGCTGGGTGCGCGCGGACCTGGCCGCCGACCTGCAACGCCTGGCCGGACTCCCCACCGAGACGGTCGAGAACCTCGTGCTCTGCGCCAGCGAGATGTTCGCCAACGCCGTCGACCACAGCCGCTCTGGCCAAGACACCGAAGGGCGGGTCATCCGCACCCCGGGGCCACCGTTTCTCCCGCCCCGGTTCCAACCGCACCTTGGCCGCCCCGCCAGAACCCCGGGAGCACCGCGGCTCCGGCCCGTACTTCACCACGCCGGAGACCCATCAGGCCCGCCAGGAACGGCTGCTGCGGCAGATGCAGGGCAACCCCCGGGTGACCCACATGCTCCAGCACGGACCCCGTCCGCACTGGTTCGAAGTCGACCGCCAGCGCCAGGAACAGGAAGAACGCGAAGCCCAGCGACTCGATGAAGCCTTCGCCGCCCTGACCGACGGCCCCGCGACCCCGACCCGGGGCCGCCACCGGGCACCGCGCCGCTGGTGGGGCTGGCCCGCCGCGGCCATCAGCACCACGCTGCTCGTGGCCCAGACCACCGCCCAGGAGCTTGGCCAGGCCCTCTTCCAGACCGGGTTCCCGCTCTGACCACCAATACCCGCAAACCCCGCGCGCCCGCCAGCACCCCGGCCCCGGTGGATTCGGCGGGCGCGCGGCCCTACTCGCTCGTCCCGCACAGGAGGGCCAGCTCGGTGACTTCTACGTCACCGGCATCGCCTCAACAGGAAAGGCCGCCGACAGTGCGTCGGCGACCCTGATTCTGGTGGCTCTATCGCCCGTATCGCTTGAGCCCGTCGGTGTTCAGGCTGACCCCGACCCCGGGGATCTCGAGGGTGTGGCCGTAGCCGAGCTTGGCGATGTTGCGGTATCGGCCGCTCTCGGGCTCGCTGTGGACTGTCACGCTGTCATCGTCGCGGTCCACCAGCAGGTAGACACCGATGTCACAGGCGGCGTAGGCGTGCGCCTTCTCGACCCGGTCCCGGGCGTTGGTGTCGGAGTCCCACGAGGTGACCTCGACGACCGCCAGCACCCCGGTGGGGTCGGCCCACTCCGCCTGCCCGGCGAAGTGGTCCACCGGTGCGAGGATGCCGTCCGGGCGAGCCCGGCCCTTGCGGTAGGAGTCGACTTTCAGGCCCTGTCCGGTGACGTTCAGGTCCAGATCCGGCCGCTGGGTCATGAACTGGCGCATCAACCACATGAGAATCGCGTTGTGGTCGCTCTCAGGCACGGGTCGGGTCTCCATCTGACCGTTGAGGTACTCGAGAGTGACATCCTCACGGGCGGCAGCCTGGGCGATGACCTCGAACTGTTCGACACTCAGCTTCTCGACGGGAGGTCTCGGCGAGGGGTGCTCGATCACAGTCATGGTTTACGGCCCTTTCGGTCGGACTCCTGTGTCCAGGCTACAAGGGGAGCCCCTTGAGGAACGGGAAAGGCCGCCGACAGTACGTCGGCGGCCTTCCGTGCAGCCAAAGGGAACTGGTTCGGTCAGTAGCCGACCGGGATCTCCTCGAACTCACCGAACGGGCCCGCGCACAGAGTCAGCTCCTTGACGTCCACGGGCGGGGCCGAGAACACCAGAAAGACGAAGGGGTGCTTCGCCGAGGAAGGAGACCGATGTCGGAAGCGCCGCTAAAGGAGGGGCCCGGGGAAGAACAAGTACCCCGGGCCTCCCTCAGCACCGCAGGAAGGAGATAAGGGGATCAGGTGTACGCCAAGAAAATCCTGCTCGCCCACAACGTGGCCGTGGTCGCGGCTCTGATCGTGATCCTGGTCGGCAGTCTGACCACCGGCATTATCTGGTGGCTCTGGGCCATCTGGGGCGGCTTGGCCGTGGGGGTGGCCACCGTGCACATCCTGGCCCGCCGCGCCGACCTCATGTAGGCCCGGCCGAACAAGATCGCCCCGCACTGCCGCCTTGAGCTCTGTCGGTGGTCGCAACACCCTGCCCCCGGGAGCGCCGCGACTGCGTGTAGAGCGCGCTAGCAGAGTGCGGGGGATGTGGCTGATGTGTGGGATGCGGCACCTGGGGCCATGGCCACGAACCTTCAGGACCATGGTCACCGTTGCGCCCCGCGGGTCTATCCGGGCAACCCTGTGGGCTGCTGTGATGGGCGTTGTGGCTACCCCGGGCCGGGAGGGGGCCGACGGTGGCCACACGGTCCGTTCGGAGGCCCATCCTGCGGACCGTGGGGTCGGTGCCGCCCGCCACGTTCGGGGGGAGTGGCGCCGACCCTTTTACTATGCGGCCACGAGTTCACCGAGGGGCTGACAGACGGGGGTTCGCGAGGGTACGGCGGCCAGTACGCGCGGACCGGCCCATCCCCGCGTGCGCGGGGCTCACCCACGCCGGATCCCGTCCTGCATGTCCACCTACTTCGGGGGCTTCGGGTCCCGCGCCTCGTGTATCCGCGCCAACGGCGAACGCCCCACCGCGAGCTTCGCCAGCGGCTGCGCGCTGTCCGCCCTCAACGCCGCCAACTCAGAGGTGGGGTGTTGCGACGACCGCTGGAACTCAACCTGAAGAAGTGGGTGCGGGGCCTTTCGCCGTTACGGGATCACAGGTCCCGGTAGACCTCGCTGCGGTGCGCCACGCTCAGCACGAGCACCAACAGCTCCCCGTCACGGATCGTGTACACGAGCCGGTAGTCGCCTACTCTGACCCGCCACAGGTCCACGGCGCCCTTGACGCGTACACACCCGGGTGGGCGCGGGCCCTTGGCCAGGGCACGGGCCTTGTCCACCACCCGCCGTTGCACTGGTTTGTCGAGCCTTTCCACCTGCTTGGCAGCCGGGGCGTCGAAACGGACCGCTTAGGCCTGGTCGGTCACAGGTTCAGCTTCCGCTCCAGGTCTTCGAGGGAGATGGTCTGGCTGCGGCCGGCCTCGATGTCGGCCAAACGCTCAGCGGCGATCCGGGCGTCCCGCTCGTCCAGCAGTTCCTCGTAGTGCTCGACCAGGTTGGCCGGGACGATCGCGGCGGCCCGCTGGTGGTTGCGGCCGCGGGTGACGAAGGTGACCTCGCCGCCGTAGATCGCGCGGTTGACGCGTTCGGAGAAGTGGTCACGGGCCTCGGTCACGGAGAGCTCGTGCGGGTCGCTGGTGTGGGCGCTCATGTTCTCCATCATGCCCCAGACAGACGCCTGTGTGGCGTGATTGGCGTGATTCTTTGCGTTGGGCGACAGACGTTTGCCAGCGCGGTATCAGCCCGTGGCTCCGGGGTCGTAGCGGATGCGGACTCCACGGCTGTCGGCCTCGGGCCTGCGGGGCTGGAGGGGAGAGGGGCGTCGCGGCCCGAATCCCCTCAGACCCCGGCTGGCGATATCGCCGTGGTCCGGCACGAACGCGACGAACTCAGGCCGCTGGTGCTGGCTGACCGGGAACGATTCCGTATGGCCCGGCTGCCCTCTACGGCAGCGGCGGGGGCAACGGCAGGTCTCCCGCGTCCAGGCCGTGGATCATCACGGCGGCGCCGCCCCGGGAGGCCGCGCTCATCCCCAGGTCTGACGGCTGCACCCGGCAGCCGCCCGCCTCCTCGGCGAAGGAGTGGGCACGGGCGGCCTCGCGGCACCGGGGGAGCAGCCACGGGGCCATCGGCACGAAGTAGCCGCCCAGCACCACGGCGCCCGGGTTGACCACGTTGACCAGGGTCGCCACCCCGCGACCCAGCCAGGTTCCGGCCCGCTCCAGTGCCGCCACGGCCGTGCTCTCACCCGCCGAAGCCCGATCCACCGCTACCTCGACCAGGTCGGCGACCTCCCGCCCGTGCAACGGCCGGTCCGCGGTCAGGTCCGGCAGGGCCGCACGCAGGATCGCGCCGATCCCGGCCACCGCCTCCAGACATCCCCGGCGCCCGCACGAGCACTCCGGGCCCTCCGGGGCCAGCTCCAGGTGCCCGATCTCCCCGGCGAACCCGCCCGCGCCGCGCAGCAGCTCACCGCCGGTCAGCACCCCCGCGCCGATCCCCACCTCACCGGTCACGTACACCAGGTCGGGCAGCCCGGCCAGCGGCCCGAACCGGTACTCGGCCATGGCACCCAGGTTGGCGTCGTTGTCGACCAGGACCGTCGCTTCGGACAGCGCCGAGTCGGCCAGGCGGGAACGCAGCAGTTCCCGGAGCGGGACGTCCCGCCAGCCCAGGTTGGGAGCACGTTTCACCGTGCCGGAGGGGGCGTCGATCAGCCCGGGGACAGCCACGCTTACCCCCAATACCGAGCGTTCGCGCAGTTCGGGGCCCTCGGTGACCTCCCGCAGGATGTCCGCGATCCGGTGCGCGCAGTCCAGGGCCCCGGCCGACCGGGCGTCCAACGGCACGTGTCGTCGCACCAGCTCCCGGTGCAGCAGGTCCACCGCCACCACCGACAGGTAGTCGACGTTGACCTCCAGACCGATCGCGGCCACCGACCGGTCGTCCAGGGCCAACAGGACCCCTGGGCGGCCCACCCGGCGCTGCGAGGTCTCGCCGGTCTCCCGGACCAGACCGCGCGCCGTGAGGTCGGTGACCAGGCTGGAGACGGTGGTCTTGTTCAGCCCGGTGGCCGCGGCGACGGCGGCGCGCGAGCACGGGGCGAGTTCGCGCACGGTGCGTAGGACGGCGCGCAGGTTGGTCTCCCGGACGGTCTGGAAACTCACCGTGCCCGTACCGGTCGCCACCCGTGCCCCCCGTCACCCGCCGCTTGCCTGACGCCTGCGGCCTGCCGCCGAAAACCCGTTGCCCGCGTGTGGGGGCGCTGGTTGGATCCCCATCATGGTGCCTTCGGACGTCTTCCGCGACCAGCCCGTCCTCGTCGGGGAGCGGGTGCGGCTCGAACCGCTCGGCCCCGCCAACGGGAAGGAACTCATCCCCGCCTTGGTGGACATGGACCCGCAGGTACGCAGGCTCACCGGCACCCACCAGGAGTTCACCGCCGAACAGCTGATCCGGGTGTTCACCGCGTGGGAGCAGCGCGACGACCGGGCCGACTGGCTGATCCGCGCCGGGGACGGCACCGCCGTCGGGGACTGCGCGCTCATCGATCTGGACCCGGACAACGCCGAGGCGCACTACCGGATCGGGCTCAACTCCATGGCGCAGACCGGGAAGGGCTACGGCACCGAGGCCACTGACCTGGTCCTGGAGTACGCCTTCGAGACCGCCGGACTGCACCGGGTGGCCCTGGAGGTGTTCGACTTCAACACCGGCGCCCAGCGGTCCTACCCCAGGTCCGGTTTCGTCCGCGAGGGCGTGTGGCGTGAACACCTGCGCTGGGACGGCCAGTGGCACGACGCGGTCCTGATGTCGATCCTCGACCACGAGTACGCCGAACTCCGTGCACGGCGCGGCTGATCAGCGCCCCCGCCCGGTCCGGCGCTAATGTCGGTGCCATGCCCGTCCCCGAGTTCCTCATGAAGCTGCGCAAGCACGTCGGCCACGACCTCCTCCCACTGGTGGGGGTGACCGCCGTGGTGCTCGACGACGAAGGCCGGGTGCTGCTGCACCAGCGTTCCGACGACGGCCGCTGGGCCACCCCCGGCGGTATCCTCGAACCGGGGGAGCAGCCCGCCCAGGCGGTGGTCCGCGAGGTGCGCGAGGAGACCGGGGTGGAGATCGAGGTGGAGCGCCTGGCCACCGTCATCGCCCAGGAACCGCACACCTACCCCAACGGCGACCAGGCGCAGTTCCTCGACCTGGCCTTCCGCTGCCGCCCGGTCGGCGGTCGGATCCGGATCGACGACGACGAGAGCCTGGACGTGGCCTGGTTCGCCCCGGACGAGCTGCCCCGGATGGCCGAGCGCATCCTCGAACGCATCCGCTGGGCCCGCGAACCCGAGGGCGTGCCCTACTTCGAGCGTTGACCCGGCCGGGGCAAAAACCTGGCCCCGCGGTCTTCCCGTTGCTACCGTGACGGTCATGCAGCGCGCCGCAGTCGCAGTCACGACGACGCCGGAGAATCCCCCGGCGCGCTGAACCGTGTTTTCGACCAGGCCCCGGGGCGAGTGCCCCGGGGCCTTCGTCTTGCGGTCATTCGCCCTTCGCCGCACCCGTGGAGGAACGAGATGACCGCGAAGACCGCGAAGAAGGCCCGACACGACCACCGAGCGCTCGGCCGCGAGCTGGAGCTGTTCGGCACCGACCCGCTGATCGGCTCCGGCCTGCCCTACTGGCTGCCAGCTGGGGCCTCCGTACGGCACGCCCTCGAGGAGTACGTCCGCGCCGTCGAGCGCCGCGCGGGCTACCAGCACGTGTACTCGCCGGTGCTCGGCAAGCGGGAGCTGTACGAGCTCTCGGGGCACTGGTCCCACTACCGGGACGACATGTACCCGCCGATGGACCTGGGCGGCGGGGACGAGGGGGAAGAGCTGGTCCTGCGGCCGAGCCTGTGCCCGCACCACGCGCTGATCTTCCGCTCCCGCGCGCACAGCCACCGCGAACTCCCGCTGCGCATGGCCGAGCTGGGCGGCATGTACCGCTCCGAACGGTCCGGTGTCCTGGGCGGGTTGGGACGGGTCCGGGCGATCCAGCTCAACGACGCCCACGTCTTCTGCACCCCCGACCAGGTCGTCGACGAGGCGGGCGCTGCCCTGGACCTGATCCGGCGGGCGCACACCGCGATGGGCGTCGCCGCGACCCGGTACCGGCTGTCCCTGCCCGGCCCCGGCGGCAAGTACGTGGACGCCCCGCAGGCCTGGCGGCGCGCCACCGCACTGCTTACCGAGGTTCTGGACCGCTTCGGGCTGCCCTACGAGCGGGCCGAGGACGAGGCGGCCTTCTACGGACCCAAGATCGACGTGCAGTTCACCGACGCGGCCGGGCGGGAGTTCACCCTCTCCACCGTCCAGGTGGACTTCCACCAGCCCGAGCGGTTCGACCTCACCTACGTGGGGGCCGACGGCGCCAAACACCGGCCGGTGATGGTGCACCGGAGCGTGATCGGCAGCGTGGAACGGGCCATGGCCCACCTGATCGAGGTACACGGCGGCGCCTTCCCCGCCTGGTTGGCGCCCGTGCAGGTCGCGGTGCTCCCGGTCTCCGCCGATCAGTTCACCGACGCGGCGGAGCTGGTGGAGCGGTGCGAGGAACTGGGGTTGCGCGCCGAGCTGAGCGACCCGGGCCGGGGCAGCCTCGGGGCCCGGATCCGGTCCGCGCGCCTGGTGCCCTACCAGGTGGTCATCGGGGCGAAGGAGGCCGTCGAGGAGGCGGTGGCCGTGCGCCTGCGGGGCGGCCGCCGCCTGGACCCGATGCCCGTGCGCTCCTTCGCGGAACGGGTTCGGGAAATGGTGCGCGCGCACTCCACCGAGCTCTGGTCCTGACGACCGGCCCCGACACGAGAAGTGCCCGCCGGGTCCCTGCCCGCCGGGTCCCTGCCCGGCGGGCACCCTGGGCGGTTCGGCCCCGTCTCCTCCGTGCCCCCTTTCTCCGTTCCGTGCCCCCCTTTCTCCGTGACGCTTCTATGTCAAGTGGCGGGCTGAAGAGAGACCTCAGCCCGCCCTCTCACCACTTGATCAGCGACCATCGCCCGATACACCACATCCGCCAAATGCCGCTTCAAAGCCCGATACGCACCCTTGGTGCCCTTGGCCTCCTCCCGGGAACGCACGAACTCCCGAGCCGGCTCACCCAACCGGACCTGAACCACCCCGATCGAGTGCAACGCCCGGTTCACCTGCCGGTTCCCACCCCGGTGCAACCGATGCCGATCCCGCCCCGAGGAAAACACCGGAATCGGCGCGCTCCCCGCCCACCGCGCCATCTTCGCCGAGGTCGCAAACCGCGACACATCCCCCACCTGCGAGAGCAACACCGCAGCCCAGACCACACCCACACCACGAATCCCCAACAAGTTCGGCGCCAACGGCTCCACCAGCTCCTTGAGACGCCGCTCCACCTCAACAACACGCACGAACAGGGTGTGGATCTCCTCCAGCTGCTCCAGCAGCACCCACCGCGCCACCTCGTCCAGCTCGGCCCCCTCCACCAGAGCACGCACCCGACCCACCTTGGCCCGGGTTTTCAACGCCCCCTTGCCCAGGCGGTGGTCCAACTCGATGTGCACCGCCGCCAGCACCCGGTTGGTCAGGGCCACACGCTGATCGGTCAGATTCTGGCGCAGGCCCACCAGCGCACGCACCTGCCGCACCTGCGGGTCGATCCGGTGGCGGGCCAGGTCAGGGTGGCCAGGGCCGCACGCGCGATGGCCACCGCGTCGATCACGTCGGACTTGGCGCCCACCGGCCCGCTCAGCTTGCGGTGGGCGGCCATGGCGCGCGGCGGCACCCACACCACTTCCTGGCCCGCTCCCAGCAGGGCGTCAGCGATGGCCCGGCCCAGCCCGGGGCCGCCCTCGATGGCCCACAGCACCGGGCCGTTTCCGGCCAGGGCGCGGATCCAGGTCAAGAGCTGGCCCAGGGCCTCGGGGCCCGTCTGGACCTTCTTGGCCCTGCCCAGGCGGGTGCCGTCCTGGGCCAGCGCGACGGCTTGGTGCATGTCCTTGTGCGGGTCGATACCCACTGTCACCATGGTGGTGTCCTGCTTCCTCTTGGTCAGGAACGGGACGACTACCAGGGCCCTGGCCCGGGGGACAGATCTACTGTGAGTTATCGGCTGCACAGGCTTCTATAAGGTCACTCCCGCGGCCAGGGCCTTGGCCTGCGAGCGCTGGTGGACAGGTCACGACAAGGTCCACGTGGGACAGATCTTGCTTGAGTCACCCCAGCCCCGCTGTCGGGCGGCTCCCGTCGAAACCCTCCCGACACCCACCATGGTGGACCAGTAGATCTTGCTACCAGAAGCGAAATCGGCGCCGATTTCGCTTCTGGTAGCAAGATCACGGGGGATGTGGGTGGCGGCCCCGTCGCTCCCGTGAGGCGAACCGGTGGCGGAGCGCCAAGAGCGCTTGGATCCACTGGAGCCACTGGAGCCACTGGAGCCCCGGAGCGCTGAATCGTGTGATCAATGAGGTGTTGCGACGACCAGTTGAATCCGCCCCTCACTGGGAAGGAGTGGCCGCGACACGACCGGCCGCCCCGTGCGGGTGGGGGGAAGGGGCCGTCCACCGACGGTGCCCGTGAGGCAGGCCGACGGCGGAGTGCCCGGCGTGCGAGGAATGGGGCCTGGCTAACTCAGAGCACGTCGAGCTAGCTCCACTGGCGCCGCATGGTCCAGCGGTCCGAGGCGGTGTCGCGTGAGATGTCGATGATGCTGGGCTGACCTGACTCGGACTCCGCCGAGACGCGGAGCAGGTGGATCTGTGTGGCCGGGACGCCCGGAGCCTCGGGGCGTGCGGGCCAGTCACCGATGACCCTGCGGACCCGGAAGGTATGGCCGCGCCAGGTGAACTGGGCGGGGTTTCCACGGTCGGTGGAACGGACCTCGATCTGTTCGTTCAGAAGACTCACCCCTACAGCTTATCGAACACACATTCGAAACAGTCAAGTTTTCCAGGAGTGGCGCGGGTCGCGATCCGCGATCCCTGACTTCCCGAACTATCCGGTCCGGGCGTCGTGGTCCGAGCGGTTGGCCAGTACCTCGTCCATGTGTTCTTCGGCCCAGCCTTTCAGGCCGCCCATCAACTGGTGCAGCGACAGGCCGAGCCCGGTGAGTTCGTAGGAGACCGTGACGGGCACGGTGGCGGTCGCGGTACGGGTGAGGAGTCCGTCCCGTTCCAGTGACCGAAGCGTCTGGGTGAGCATCTTCTGGCTGACGCCCGCGAGGGTCCGGGACAGCTCGGAGAAGCGCATGGCCCGGGGCTCCCCCTCCCCGCCGAGCGCGCACAGCACCAGGGCGACCCACTTGTCGGAGATCCGGTCCAGCAGCTTCCGGCTCGGGCACACGTCCAGGAAGGCGTCGTACTCGATCTTGGCCTGGGCCCTCTTCTGGGCCGCCGACATCGTCCCCATGCTCAGCTCCACTCACCCCGAGGTGGCCAGTGCACTTCGAAGTGCCTACTTCCTGAAAGGAAGCTACCCCACCAGTATGAAGGAAGGAACCGAGAGGAACCACCGATCGGACCGAACGGAAGGCCCCAGGTATGAGCACCCCCTCCCCTGCGCTTCCCGGCGGCGCCTGGCCGCTGGGCGATCTGACCGTCACCCGCTTCGGCTACGGCGCGATGCGGCTCTCCGGCCCGGGAGTGACGGGGCCGCCCGCCGACCGCGACGGTGCCGTCGCCGTCCTGCGCGAGGCCGTCGATCTCGGGATCACCCACATCGACACCAGCGACGCCTACGGGCCGCGCGTCACCAACCAGCTGATCCGCGAGGCCCTGCACCCCTACCCGGAATCACTGCACGTGGTGACCAAGGTCGGCGCCCAGCGGGACGAACAGGGCGGGTGGCCGGTCGCACGGCGGCCGGAACAGCTGCGTCGTCAGGTCGAGGAGAACCTCGCCTCCCTCGGGCTCGACACCCTGGACCTGGTCTACCTCCGCCTCGGTGACGCGGAGGGGCCCAAGCCGGACCCGATCGCCGAGGCGTTCGAGGCGCTGGTCGACCTCCGGGACCGGGGCCTCATCCGCCACCTCGGTCTGAGCAACGCCACCGCTGACCAGGTCGCCGAGGCGCAGGGCATCGCGCCGATCGTGAGCGTGCAGAACATGTACAACCTCGCCCACCGCCACGACGACGCCCTGATCGACCGGCTCGCCGCGGAGCAGGTCGCCTACGTGCCCTTCTTCCCGCTCGGCGGCTTCAGCCCCCTGCGGTCATCCGAGCTCTCCGCCGTCGCTGACCGTCTGGAGACCACTCCCGTCTCTGTCGCCCTCGCCTGGCTGCTGCACCGGTCCCCGAACATCCTGCTGATCCCCGGGACCTCGACGGTCGCACACCTGCGCGAGAACACCGTCGGAGCCGGACTCGCGCTGTCCGGCGGGGACCTCGACGAACTGGAGAAGACCGAGCGGCAATGATCCGGGCCGGGTCCGGGAGACTAGAGGAAGACCCGGCCACGACGGGTGCGGTCGCGCAGGGCGGCCATCCTCCGGGTGTTGCTCGGACGCCGCGAGAGCAGGTGGTACAGGAGCAGGGAGCACCCCCGGTCGGTGCTCGCCCGGGCGGCCATCTCGCCCATGTTCACCCGCGTGTACAGGTTTGGCCCGCCGGCGAACAGCCGGACCGCGTGGGTCCCCTCGGGCAGGTGCGCGTGGGCGTGGTTGTCGGCGGTGTACTCGGCGGCGCGGGAGAGCGCCGCGCCCAGCCCCGGGAGCAGTTCGGCGCCGAGGGTGGCCACCCGGCGCCAGTAGCCGGTGTGCCCGGCGGCGACATGGCCGATCTGGTGGGCGATGAGGAAGGCCAGGGCGTCCGGGTCGCGCAGCCGGCCGCCGCCGTCGAACAGCGCGTCGGGCAGCACCAGGTAGCGCCGCAACCCGTGCGCGGCCGCGTCGGCGCGCGCTGAGACCGGACCCAGTCGCACGTATGCCTCCGGGGCCCGGGCCAGGCCCATGTCCGCCGAGAGCGACACCACCATCCGGTAGGCCTCGGGGAACTGGGTGGGGGAGATCCGGACCGACTCCGCACGCTCGCGGGCGTACCGCAGTCCGCGCACCGACCAGCAGGTAAGAGGTGCTGTGAACAGTGCCAGAGCGGTCCACGGCACCGACCCCGAGACCGACCACACGAACCTCAGCGCCACCGCGAGCAACCCCACTGACACCGCCACGCACAGCGCGAGCAACGGTTTCTCCCAGGGATGCGCGGCCGCTGGGACGACCTCCTCGTCGGTGTCCGTCGAGCACAGTTCACGCGCGTGCCCGTGCAGTGAGGGCTGCGGCGCGGACCACCGCGCGGGCGCCGAGTCGCAGCCGGAAACTCCGTAGACCGCGCAGGCCGGGAAGTACTCCCCTTGCGGCGTCACGTGTGGCATGCTGCTCCCCTCAGGCCGCCCGCGGCTCGGGATGACTACTCCCTGTGCCTAAATATTACTTTCCGCTTTCCTTCGCGTGGGGTGGCGGAGGCGGCGTGTTTCGGGGTCAGCGGCGCTCGTGGTGGCGGAACTCCTCGGCGAGCTCGTCCAGGAACTGGTCGACCTGGGCCGGGTCGTACCCCGGGCGAGCCCGGGTGGTGGCGAACTGGACCCGTTCCACCTCGGCCGAGGTGAGCGTGGCCCGGTCCGGACGGCCCTGGAGAAGGACCTCCAGCGTGTACTCGGCGCGGTCCAGGAACTCGTCGACCTCCTGCTCGTTGTAGCCGGTGGTCAGCCTGGTGGTGGCGAAGCGCTTCTCCCTGATGTCCTTGGGGGCCATCCTCGGCCCGGGGGAGGGCATCGGCGCGGAGGGCGTGTTCGGCGGCAG
This sequence comes from Nocardiopsis exhalans, assembly GCF_024134545.1. GTDB lineage: Bacteria > Actinomycetota > Actinomycetes > Streptosporangiales > Streptosporangiaceae > Nocardiopsis > Nocardiopsis exhalans. Next base: position 7,171,272 of record NZ_CP099837.1, on the reverse strand, counting down.
GTCCGGTCTGCGCTGCCCCTGGTATGCCGGGCCCTGGCCGGGCTGGCCGGGGTAGGCCTGCGGGGGGCCGGTCCGTCCCGGGTGCGGTGGCAGGGGAGGCGGCGGCGCGGGCTGTCCAAGGCCGCGTCCGGCGAGGTCGGCGACGACGAGGTCGAGGAAGTCGTCCACCTCGTCCTCGCGGTACCCGGGGCTCATCCGGGTGGTGCGGAAGCGGGAGTTGCGGATCTCGTCCGCGGTGAGCAGCGGTCCCTTGCGCGGCCCGCCCTCCAGTGCCACCAGGGTCGCCTCGATGCGGTCGAGGAGCGCGTCGACGTCCTCCTCGTTGTAACCCGGGCGCAGGCGCACCGTGTGGAACTTCTTGTTGCGGATGTCCGCCGGTGTCAGAGGCATGGTCCCCATTGTGCAGTTCACGACGTTCGTAGGGGCGGTATCACGAGTCCGTGTGTGGCACGGCGGTGATCCGGGCGGTGGCGGCGCCGGAGCGAGCGGCGGTACGGCGGCGGTCACGGCTGCGCGGTTCGGAACCGAACCCGGGGGCGGGGAGACAGGCAGGGGAACTCATGGTTCGCATTATGCCGATGCTGAGTGGCGTACGCCATACCGGCCGGTAGTTTTGGCCGGGTGTGGACGTGCACCGGCGTAGTCCAGTGGCCTCTCCGGCCGAAGAACTTCCTTGTAAGACGCCTCAGTCCAAGGTTGGTTTACCGGGGTCAAAAAATATTACCGGAATTGCCGAGTATTGTTACCCGGCGTGTTCGAAGGCCTATCGTAACCTTTCTGATATGCCGTTATCGGGGGTTTTGGGTACTGAGTGTCTGTATTCTTTTGCCAGGGAACAGAAAGCAAATCAGCCGGTTCTTCCGGTCTTTGCCGTCTGCGGGCCGAAACCGTGCGCGCTCTCCGTTCCCACAGGTCATGGGCTTCTGTGCGCCCTGGCCGTCCCCCATTCGAACCTGGTTCGCGATTCCACATTCCGAGACACCCCACCCCTGTGTTCCGGACGCGGAAGCCGCAGCCAGGCCTGACCCAGACACACGTGGGTCCGGACGATCCATACGAGGATTGATCTTGAAGAACTCTCCCCGAGTCTCGGCGCGTCGCGTGTTCCAGGGCGGTGTCGCCTTCGCCGCCTTCGGCGCCCTCACCCTGGCCGCCGCCTCCCCCGCCAGCGCCGACACCTACGGTTGGGCCTACGCCAACGCCCTGGGCGGTGGCGACGGCGCCTACACCTTCATCACGCAGGAGCAGTCGGAGTCCAGTTCGTTCTCCGGCAGCATCGGCAGCTGGCTGACCGTCGAGGGCACCACCACCGCCACGGTGAACTCCACCGGCGCCACCGGTACCGCTGTCGTGGACACCGCCCGCATCGTCATCACCGAGGCCGACCTCCCCGGCATCCTCAACCCCGGAGAGGATGACGAGGACGAGGACGAGGACGAGACTGAGGACGACGACACCGACGACACCGACGACGAGGACGACGACACCGAGGACGGTGACGACGAAACCGACGAGGACGGTGGCGACGACACCGAGGGCGGGAACCCCAACCCGGACGACGACGCCACCGGTGCGCCCGGTAGCGACGACGGGGGCAACGAAGGCTCCGGCGACCCGTCCGACGCTCCCACCGAGGAGCAGACCGAGGCTCCCGCCGAGCAGCCTTCCGAGACGACCTCCGAGGACGACGAGGACGACGAGGACGACGAGGACGACGAGGACGAGGTCAACGCGACCGCCTCCGCCGACGTCATCGAGCTCGACGAGGAGAACTCCGAGCTGGCCAACAACGGCAGCGACGTCCTCCTTGAAGGCACCGTCTCTGGCGCCAGCGTCTCCACCTCCCAGACCTGGGATGGCGCGGTCAGCCACAGCTTCAACTCGAACACAGACGGCTTTGGCACGACCATCCTGGTCGATGACGAGGAGGTCGAGCTGAAGGTGGTGCTCGAGTCCGCCACGGCCGTCTTCGAGAGCCACGACGCCGGGTTCGTGTGGAACGACGCGGTCACCGACATGTACATCCTCTTCAGCGTCGGTGGTGAGGTCATCTCCGGCTACCCGGTCGCCGAGAGCGCCGCGGGTATCACCACCGGTGTGATCGACGGCGGTGGCGACAACGGCGGTGACAACGGTGACGGCGGCGGCGACGACAAGACCCCGCCGCAGAAGGAGCGCGACAAGGACACGCTCCCCAAGACCGAGGCCAAGGACGCCGAGCCGCTCGCGCAGACCGGTTCGCCGCTGGTCGGTCTGATCGCCGCGGGTGCCGCGATCGCCGCCGGTGGTGGCGCCGCCGCCTACCTGGCGCGTCGCAAGAAGAAGAACGGTGAAGAGGCCACCGAGACCGCCGAGACCAACGAGAACTAGTCGTTCGGTCGCACGGGGCGCCGTGAGGCGCTGACCACCGTGCAGCAGAGCGGGCCCCGGGGAGTGTTCCCCTGGGCCCGCTTCCGTGTGTCCGTGCCCCCGAGCGGTTCAGGAGATCTTGTCGCCGAGGGGCTCCCCCAGTTCGGCCAGGGGGCGACGGTCCTCATGGGCGACGACCCACAGGGCCTGCTTGACCTGGTCCAGCGTCACGTGCCAGTACGGGTCTTCCAGACCTTCGCCCACCCGCTTGCCATTGGGTGAGTCCAGAGACAGCTCGTTCTTGTTCCACGCCAGTTGGATACAGCCCCCGCTCTGGACCGTGGCGCGCAACCAGCCACGCGACTCCCGATGCCAGCGCCCCTGCTGCACGATGTCGAACGCCACCTCGGGGCGCATGACGTGGTCACCCCACAACGTGCCCATCGCCTCGATCTCGACCTCGACCAGGCCGGGTGCGGACGCGTCGGCGCCAGGCTCGGGAAGACGGCGCCGCCAATCGACGGCGACCTCGATCTTCTCGCTGGTGTCGCCGTTCCAGGTGACGTCCAGGTCGTGCTCGCGGAGCGTGTCGACGACGCGTTGGCCGACCACCGCGTCGTCGAACCCTTCGTAGCCGAGCATCACACTTCCGCCGCCCACCGCGTACTGGGCCGACTGGAGGGTGAAGTACACGATGCCGACCGCGGGCTCGGCACCGTGCTCCTCCTGGGTCCTGGCCTGGTGCCGCATGGAGCCGCGCGCCTCGCTGTCGGTCCAGTGCACGCCGTCCTGGGCCAGGATGCCGTTGTCCTCGAGTTCGAGGAAGGCGTTCACCAGTCTTTCCCTGCTGGTGGGCGTGGTCCACGTGCGCTGGTCGCGTAGGTGCCGGTCGATGGTGGTCTGGATGTGGGAGCGAACGTCGTCTCGGAGCTTGGCAGCCTCCCCGGAGGTGAGCTCGTCATTTTCGATCTTGCTTTCGAGAACACTGGAGAGCATGTTCCAGACGCTGTCCGCTGACGCGTCTCCGTCGGCGATCTTGAGATCGATCCGGTTCGAGAGCGTGCTGAAGATGCCAACCTCGAAGTCCCAGGAAAGGTTCATGGCGATGACACTGTCAGACCGCTCGGACGTTCCAGGGGCCTCCTCCGGCGGTCAGGCGGTTTCCTGGCGGTGAGCCCCACCCCTTAGTTGCGCAGGAGGTAGGTGGCCACTCCTCGGGCGATGGAGTCCGCGGCCCGCTCGCGCCACTCGGGATCCTCCAGGAGCTCGGCGTCCTCGGGGTTGCGCATGTTCCCGGCCTCCAGGAACACCTTCGGCACCGTGGACAGGTTCAGCCCGCCCAGGTCGGTGCGCTCGTCCAGGCCGTCCTCGGCGAGGTAGTCGGCGTAGGGGACGTCGCTGCCCTCGAGGTACTCGCGGCGGATGTCCTCGGCCAGGAGCGCGGAGGGCTCCACGATCTCCTCGGTGAGATCGGGGATCTCCCCGGGGGTGATGACGTGGAAGCCGCGGCCGGACTCGGGGCCGCCGTCGGCGTGGATGGACAGGGCGGCGTCCGCCTCGTTCTCGTTGCCGATCTCGGCGCGCTCGTTGATGCAGGGCCCCACGCCCTTGTTGTCCTCCCGGGTGAGGATCACCGTCGCGCCGTCGGCCTCCAGCCGTTCCTGGACGAGCAGGGACATCTCCCAGTTGAACTCGTGCTCGGCGTAGCCGTTGGCGCTCTCGGTGCCGACGGTGTCACAGGCCTTCTCGCTGTTCCCGGCGGGCACCAGGGCGTTGATCTCGCTCGGGGCGGCGGCGTTGCCACCGTTGTGGCCGGGGTCGATGACCACGACCCGGTCGCCGAGCGGGCCGTCGCCGGGCGGGGCGGCCTCGTCGTCGATGGAGGTCTCACCGCCCTCCTCCGACGTGGCGGAGCCGTCCTCGGGCCCGGGCAGCGGCGGTGCCGCCGTGGGATCGGTGCCGGGGCCGCCGCCGGCCGGTGACGTGCAGGCCGCGGTCCACAGGACGGCGAGTGAGAGCAGGGCCAGGGCGCGGGTGGTGCGGCTCCTGAGCCCTGTCGGTGCGGAGTCGGGCATGCCTCACAACCTAGCCGCTGAGCCAGACTCCGACTTACCACTCCGGAGCCGCACGAAGGGTGCATAGCCGGTGTCCGGAAGTGGACAAAGGGGTTCCGCTGCTTTCAAGAGAAGGGTTCAGGTGAGATGGTGTCGCCAATCACAGAAACCTTTGCTGATGAGCGGGATCTATTAAAGACGCATGATCTTGATAAAGGTTTACCTGCGTTGAGAAAAAATACTGGGCTTGTCATTCCGCGCGAGGGCAGTGGGCCGAAGAGGGTGTTGTGATCCATTTGTGATCACCAAGTGGTGATTTGATCTTTGTTGGGATGTAGTGTCCCGTCAGGGAATGGGAAGCAACCCCAACGGTCTGTCGGTCTCTTGTCCCTGGCTGGCTCGCTCCGTGCTTCTTCCCCGTCTTTGCAGTTAGAGGGCCTCTCTGCGCCCTCGTCATCGCAGCCCCATCCGACTCTGGTTCGTGATTCCGCGTTCCGAGACATCCGTCCGCCCTCGTGTTCGGCGGTGGATCGCGTGACCAGGCCCGGAGGCTACTCAGGTGGCACCGGGACCATCCGAATGAGGATTCGACTTGAAGAGCACCCCCAGATTCACCGCGCGTCGCGTTTTCCAGGGCGGCGCCGCCTTCGCTGCTTTCGGCGCGCTCAGCCTCGCCGCCGCGCTTCCTGCTTACGCCGACGGTGAGACCTACGGCTGGGCGTCAGCCTCGGCCGCGGGCGGCCAGGACCGCCTGGAATCGCAGATCACCCAGCAGCAGTCCGAGAGCGGCACCTTCGACGCCAGCGTCGGCAGCTGGCTGAACGTCTCCGGTACCACCAGCGTCCTGGTCGACGACAACGGCGCGCAGGCTGGCGCGGTCGTCGAGAGCGGCCGGATCGTTCTCACCGAGGGCGACCTCGAGGACGTCCTCAGCGTCGAGGCTGGTGACGGTGAAGGTGACGACGACACCGACGGTGAGGGCGGTGAGGGCGACGACACCGACGGTGAGGGCGACGACGGCACCGGCGACGACAGCGACGGTGAGGGCGACGACGGCACCGGCGACGACAGCGACGGTGAAGGTGACGACGACACCGACGGTGAGGGCGGTGAGGGCGACGACACCGACGGTGAGGGCGACGACGGCACCGGCGACGACACCGGTGGTGAAGGCGACACCGACGACGAGGAGCTGCAGGACAGCGCTTCCGGTGTCATCGAGCTGGACGTGAACAACACTGTTCTCACCGACGGCGCGGACACCATCGTCTTCGAGGACACCTTCACCGGCAGTGTCACCACCACCCAGACCTGGGACGGTGACGTCACGCACGAGTCCACGCCCGAAATCGGCGACTCGGAGCACCTGGGCCGTTTCCAGGCCGAGCTCGACGGTGAGAACGTGACCGTCGACGTCGTCCTGGCCGCCTTCGGCGGCGAGGAGCAGAACACCGACTCCGGGTTCGAGTGGGACGACGCCTACACGTTCCTGACCCTGAACTTCGCCATCGACGGCGAGTACGTCTCCGGCTTCCCGGTCGCGGAGAGCATGGCCGGCATCACCACGGGCGTGCACGGCGGCGACGACGGCGGCGACAACGGCGGTGACAGCGGTGGAGATGACAAGACCCCGCCGAACCGCTCCGAGGACAACGTCCCCAAGCCGGACCCGAAGGAGGCCGATCTGGCGCAGACCGGCAGCCCCGTGCTCGGTCTGATCGCCGCGGGTGCCGCGATCACCGCCGGTGGTGGCGCCGCCGCCTACCTGGCGCGTCGCAAGAAGAAGAACAACGAGGAGTTCAACGAGACCGACAACTAGTCGGTAGCCGGTAGACACCGGCCGGCGTTCAGCTGATCGTTCGCGGGGCCCCGGGGGAACTTCCCCGGGGCCCCGCTCGTGCTTCAGGTGCGCCGCCTTCCGGCCGCCGCTTCGGCGCGGCAGGGACGGTTTCCGTTTTGTGACCAAGCGGCTAGGCTCGCCGTGTGGAACGCCCCGCACGCGGCACTCCACACCGAACCAGTACTTCGACCGGGGTGGAAGGGCCACGGGCCCCACCCGCCCCGGAACACCGCTCCCGGCCAGCCAGGTCGGCCAGAACACCCCGCTCCGCCGTGTCAGTGACGGGACGGGACCGGCCCCAGAGCCGGGCATCCCCCAGATACAACAGGAGTGTTGTGGTGACTCCCGCCGAACTTTCCGCACGCCGTCTCCTGGCGGGCGGCACCCTCTTCGTCGCGCTGGGCGCGCTCGGTGCCGCGTCCGCGCTCCCCGCCTCGGCCGACCAGCTGGTCTGGTCCAACGCCCAGGCCTGGGTCGGTGACGGAGACCTCGTCACGGGACACTCCACCGCGATCAGCTTCGGCGGGGAGACCGAGGACGAGGCTGTGGCGGACCTGGTTTTCGGCCCTCTCGCCGAGTACTCCCAGGTCAAAGGCGAGAGCCGCACCCTGGTCAACAGCAAGGGAGCGCTCTCGGAAGCGGTGGTCGAGCGGGCGTCGGTCCGGATCGGTGTGGACGGCCTGATCGACCTCGGCATGGTCGACGCCGCCGATGACGCCGCCCATGAGGCCGCTGAGGGGACCGAGGACTCACCCGCGGAGAAGCCCGAAGGGGACGGCGGACCGGACGAGGTGAACGGGCCGGAGCGGGCCGACGAGGCACACGACGACCCCTCCGAGGACGATCCCGGGGAGCGGGAGTCCCAGCGGGCGGAGGAGCCCGCCCCGAGCACCCCCTTCCAGGATCCCTCGGAAAGCCCCAGTGCCTCGCCCGGTGATGAGGACGTCGTCCTCCTGGGGGAGGACGACTCCGAGACCGTCTCCACCGACGGGAACGCGGTCGAGTTCACCCTCACGGACGTGCGGACCAGCGCGGCCGCGGCCTACGACGGCGCGACCGAGGCGTCCTTCGAGTACGGGGAACTGACCGCCTTCGGTGAGCCCGTGGTGGGGTTCGACGGTGACCACCTGGCCGAGAGCACCCTGGAGGTCCTCGACGTTCAGGGCGAGACGGCGGCCGAGGTGCCGGTCAGTATCCGCTTCCTGGCCAACGAACACGACTTCGACGACGAGAACGAGGAATGGGAGGGCGAAGGGGTCCGTTCCTCGCTCACCGTGTGGGTCCAGGTCGGCGACCCCGAACTCGACCACGGCTTCGCCGTGCACTTCGCGGACTCCTGGGCGATCGGCTCCACGCACATCGCGGCGACCGCGCCGGGTGAGGGCGAGCGCGGGGAGGGGCAGCGGGAGACCGCGGCCCCGAGCACGCGCCTGGCCACCACGGGCAGCTCCCTCGTCGCGCTGGTCACGGCCGCTGTGGTGGCGGTCGGCGGCGGCGCCGCGGCGACCTTCCTGGCCCGCAAGCGCACCACCGCCATGGACGACCAGATCGAGGACTGATCCGATCCACGGGAAGGGTTTTCGGCACAAGGGGAGGGCGGGCCACCCCGGTCTGGGTGGCCCGCCCTGGAAATCTCGTCAGTAGCCGGAGCGCGTCCGGCCGTTCCCCCCGGAATCGGCACAGACCGGGGAGATCACTCCGTACGCTGGCTGGGGATTCCGGCCAACAGGGCGCGGACCTCAGTCTCGCGGTAGCGGCGGTGGCCGCCCAAGGTGCGGATCGAGGTCAGCTTGCCCGCCTTGGCCCAGCGTGTCACGGTCTTGGGGTCCACACGGAACATGGTGGCAACCTCGGCGGGGGTCAACAGGGGCTCCGCCTCGGGCGTGCGAGTTGACATGTGTACGGCCTCTCCTCCTGGATCTGTGTGCCGATCCTTGAGCCTTATTCCTGGCACTTGGCCCGGATGTCCAATAGTCCCACTAGGTCCATATTGGCATCACCCGAGGTGATTGCGCGACCACTCCAAGCAACTTTGCACGTGGGAGGCCATTGAAAGCCGCCCGTGGCCGCGTCACGCTAAGTGATTCTAGCGACACGTTTAGTGGCATGTGGCGTATTCGGTCAAAACTTCGTTCTCGGGCCTCGTTTTTCTCGATCCGGAGGGCCCGAAGTGCTACGGCGAGGCTGACCGAAACCCGGAGGGCGGGTCTGGGGGAGGAGGGCGCAAGCCCTGGTCAGCCGCAGTGTGAAGAGAGGTGGGGTGTGGTGGCGCGCTGGGTGCGGGTCCGTTGCGGCGGGTGGCTCGGGCCACGCGCATCCTCGGCGTGGCAGGGGTTTCCTGGTTACTCAGAGTGCAATCGGTGACCGGCTCGCTACAGTGTACGACGATCCGTATCGGGCGTTATGCCCAGTTTCACGATGCTTGATGTCGCGCCCCGGTCCGGTGGGGGTGTGCACTGTCGTCACGTGCGAAAAGACGGTTTCGTGTAGACGAGAAACCTGGTGTACCAGGTTCGCCCACGGCGTGGCGCGGCCCTGCTTTGGTTGCTGTATGACGACATTCGGCGGGTGGGTGTCCATGAAACCCTGGGAGCCCCATGACTGTCAGTTGGCGTGCTCAAGGGCGCGCACCGACCTCCACCGGCGGACGAGCCTCTTGCGGAGCTCCGTCATGCGGGTGCTGTCGCCCTCGGCGAGCGCCTCCACGGCCTCGGCTACCTCGGCCACCGAGTGGTCCTCGCTCAGTTGGTCGTCGCTCAGCAGGTGCGGCAGGCCCCCGTAGTCCAGTTCGAGGAGGGAGTCGGGGTGCGCGGCCGTCTCCAGCCACTCCACGAGCCGCTCGGTCGAGGTCGACACCGCGTGCTCTCCGATGCGCTCGCGCAGTACCGCCACGGTGTGTTCGAGGCGCCGCCGGGCCTGCGCGGTCCTGGTCAGGTACAGCAGGGTCCTGGTGGAGCCGGTCGACAGGACCAGGCAGCGCTCCTGGGGTTCGAACGGAATGAACCACGGGACGGGGATCGTCCAGTTGCTCGACAGGATGCCCGGCTCCGTCTGGGCTCCGGAGTCGCGCCACTGCCGGTAACCGGTCTCGGCCCGCTCGGCCTCCCGCGCGGGGACGAACGCCTCCACCAGCGGCTGCGGCGTGGCAGCCGAGAACTCGTCGAAGGCCCGCCAGGAGCGCAGGCGGGTCTGCCACGGGCAGACGTACAGATGCTCGTTCACCCGGCGCAGGTAGGCGTCCCCGCTCTCCTCGGCGGGGGCGATCACCGGCGGGGTGGTGATCGCTCTGCCCAGGCTCTGGGCGTGCTCGGTAGCCAGGGCGTTCACCCGTTTGGGGCGATCCTCGGACTCCGCGTACCTCTTCCAGTGCCGACGGTCACGAGGCGAGAACGCCGTGATCGGCTGGTAGACGCGGAGATAGGCGGTGTAGGGCAGCACGATCGCATCGTGGCACAGATCGTTCCGTCAGGCACTCACCGTGAGAAGTCCCTGGCGGGAAGGGGTTCCGCGGGCACGCCACATCCGTCACACCCGGGTGGCGTAGGCACGGTGGGGTCCGACCAGGTACGGTTGTATGTGTACGTAAGCTGGCGCCTGTCGTCAGTCGCGTTTGACGGCCGTCAGCCTGGTAGTGCGGGTTAGTAAGTGATCTGGGGTTCGTCGGAACCCAATCGTTGAGGGGGTCGAGCCAATGGGGCGCGGCCGAGCCAAGGCCAAGCAGCAGAAGGTCGCCCGGAAGCTCAAGTACAGCTCCGGTGGGACCGACCTTGAGCGGCTGCGGTCGGAGCTGGGTGTCGCTGAGGACGAGGGGTCTCCCTCCGGGCCGTCGGGTCCGGACGATTCCTACACGGAACCTCAGGATGACCTGGTCGACCGCTACGCGGATCTTGCCGACAAGTACTCGGAGTCCGACAAGTAGTCGTCGGACCCGGCCGAGTCTTTCGGGTCGCTCGGACAACAACCGCTGACCTGTAGCGGTTACGGCTCCCCACCGGGGGTCGTCGCGGACAGGTGGATATAGCCGGTGCGAACCACTCAGGTGGTTCGCACCGGCTATGTTCGCGCCCTTCCGGGCGCGGATCCACCGCCGCCTTACGCGTTGCGGTACTCGCCGTCCAGCACGGCCCGACCGGAACCGTCCTTCACCACGCCCAGGCGCCATGCCTGGAGCCCGCGGTCGGCGAGCACGCCCAGCGCGCGCTCGGCGTCGTCCGCGGCCACGATCGCCACCATGCCCACGCCCATGTTGAACGTGGCCTCCATGTCCTCGCGGCTGACCCCGCCCTTCTCGGCCAGGTAGCCGAAGACCGGCAGCGGAGCCCAGGTGGAGCGGTCCAGTTCGGCGTCCAGCCCTTCCGGCAGCGACCGGGACAGGTTCGCGGCGAGCCCGCCGCCGGTGATGTGCGAGTAGGCGTGCACCTCGACCTCGGCGGTCAGCGCCACACAGTCCTTGGCGTACACGCGGGTGGGTGTGAGCAGCACCTCGCCCAGCACCCCGCCCAGCTCCGGGACCTCCGCGAGCAGGTCCAGGTCTGCCCTGTCCACGATGTGCCGGACCAGCGAGTAGCCGTTGGAGTGCGGACCGGAGGCCTCCATCGCGATGACGACGTCGCCCGCGCGCACCCGGTCCGGGCCCAGGATGGCGTCACCCTCGACCACGCCCGTGCCGGCCCCCGCCAGGTCGTACTCCTCGGGGGCCATCGCGCCCGGGTGCTCGGCGGTCTCGCCGCCGATGAGGGCGCAGCCCGCCTGGTGGCAGCCCTCGGCGATGCCGCCGACGATCTCCGCGATCCGCTCGGGCACCACGGCACCGGTCGCGATGTAGTCGGTCATGAAGAGGGGTTCGGCGCCGCTGACCACCAGGTCGTCGACGACCATACCGACCAGGTCGATCCCGATGGTGTCGTGCTTGTCCATCTGCTGGGCGAGCATGACCTTGGTGCCGACGCCGTCCGTGGAGGTGGCCAGTACCGGGTCCTTGTACTTGGCGGTGTCCAGGCGGAACAGACCGGCGAAGCCGCTGGCGTCGGTGACCTGCTCCGGGCGGTGGGTCCGCGCGACGTGACGCTTCATCAGGTCGACGGCGCGCTCACCGGCGGCGATGTCGACGCCCGCGGCCGCGTACGCGCCCGTCGCCCCTGTGCTGTCGGCTGCCACGCGAGTTCTCCTCGTGTTCGATGTGTTGTGCGAGTCCGCGGATGCGGGAACCGGCGGCCCTGTTCCAGGACACACCGGGGATCCGACAGGGAAGGGTCCGGGAAGGGGCCTGCCGGACGCGGCGGGCGGCAGGCCGCCCGCCGCGACGGTTACTTGTGGCTGGTGGCCAGCGTGGAGCCCTCAGGGGTGCCGCAGGCCTTCTCCAGCAGGTACTTGCCCTGGGAGTCGGCGTCGACCTCCAACGGGTACACCCCGTCGAAGCAGGCGCGGCACAGCTCGTTCTTGGGCTGCTCGGAGGCGGCGATGAGCTCCTCCAGGTCCACGTACGCCAGCGAGTCCGCGTTGACCGACTCGGCGATCTCCTCCGTCGACAGGTTCGCGGCGATGAGCTCGGCGCGGGTCGCGAAGTCGATGCCGTAGTAGCAGGGCCACAGCACGGGCGGGCTGGAGATGCGGACGTGCACCTCGGCGGCGCCCGCGTCGCGGAGCATGCGCACCAGCGCGCGCTGGGTGTTGCCGCGCACGATCGAGTCGTCCACGACCACCAGGCGCCGGCCCTCGATGACCTCGCGCAGCGGGTTCAGCTTGAGCCGGATGCCCAGCTGGCGCAGGGTCTGGCTGGGCTGGATGAAGGTGCGCCCCACGTAGGAGTTCTTCACCAGGCCCTGGGCGAACGGAATGCCGCTGGCCTCGGCGTAACCCACCGCGGCGGGTGTGCCGGACTCGGGAACCGGGATCACCAGGTCGGCCTCGACCGGGTGTTCCTTGGCCAGGCGGCGGCCGACCTCCACGCGGGTGGAGTTCACGTTGCGCCCGTTGATGGTGGTGTCCGGGCGCGCCAGGTAGACGTACTCGAACAGGCAGCCCTTGCGGGCGGTCGGCGCGAACCGGCGGGAGCGGACCCCGTCGCCGTCGATCACCAGGAGTTCACCCGGCTCGATCTCGCGGACGACCTTGGCACCCACGATGTCCAGGGCGGCGGTCTCACTGGCGACCACCCAGCCCCCGGAACCGGAGGTCTCACCCAGACGGCCGAGCACGAACGGGCGGATGCCCTGCGGGTCGCGCGCGGCGTAGAGGGTGTTCTCGTCCATGAAGACCAGGGAGAACGCACCGCGGACCTTGGGGAGGAGCTCCACCGCCGCATCCTCGAGGGACTGGCCCTGGTGGGCCCGGTCCGCGAGGAGGTTGGTGAGGACCTCGGTGTCCGTGGTGGCACCGCGGCGCTGGTCGGGCAGCATCGCGGCCAGTTCGGGCGTGTTGATCAGGTTGCCGTTGTGGCCGAGGGCCAGACCCCCCTCACGCGCGGTGTAGAAGGTCGGCTGGGCGTTCTCCCACACCGGTGAACCGGTGGTGGAGTAACGGCAATGACCGATCGCGAGGTGGCCTCCCAGGGAGTCGAGCGTCGCCTCGTTGAAGACCTGGGACACGAGTCCCATGTCCTTGTAGACGACGATCCGCTCCCCATCGCTTGTGGCGATGCCCGCGGATTCCTGCCCGCGGTGCTGGAGCGCGTAGAGACCGAAGTAGGTGAGCTTGCTGACTTCTTCGCCGGGTGCCCAGACCCCGAAAACGCCGCAGGCGTCCTGCGGGCCGCGTTCGAGCGGATCGAGGTCCATGGAGAGCCGGCCGTCGGAGTACGACACAGCCACAGCTTAGCCGCTGGCCGACAGCGGGGTGCCACGCGGGGTCCAAGAGGCCCTGGTCCGGTTGCCGGACGGGTCGTTCGTCGGGTGGTCAGCCCCGCTGTCCGTCCGGCCACAGGGGCAGGTGCCGGGACAGGTCGGAGCGCACCCCGCTCGCCCGCACGCTGTGCTCTCCGACCGCGTCCTCCCAGCTGCTCCGCCCGACGGCCAACCGCAGCCAGGTGAGGGGATCGGTCTCCACGACCCCGGGCGGGGTGCCGCGGGTGTGCGAGGGTCCCTCGATCACCTGGACCGCGCCGTAGGGCGGCACCCGGACCTCCAGGCCGCGCCCGGGGACCCGGTCGGCCAGGACCGCCAGGCTGCACCGCACAGCGGCCTTCATCGCGGGGCGCAGGGGCTCGTCCGCACGTAGGACCGCTTGTGCGCAGGCGGCCACGGCCTCCTCGTCGGTACCCGTGAAGGCGGGTTCGCCCAGGGCGGAGAGCTGTTCGTCCAGAGCGGTGCGCAGCCGTCGCACGGCGCTGGGGGTCAGGGCGGAAGGCATGCAGGAGATCCTAGGACGGGAGGCCGACGGAAGGACGTCCGAACCGGATCCGCCGTGGTGGCGGTCGATGGAGCGGGGATCATCGGGCCGGTTAACGAAGGGGATACTTGCCATTGCGGACCGATAGCCCGAAGGTGGACATCAGGCAATACGGGTGGTGCTGTCCGCCGGTCTCCGATCGATGGGGTGATTCCTGTCTCAGCGTTCCGCTGGCCAGGGAGAGCGGGAGACGGTAGCGTCCCGAACCGTCCCGGTGTCGTCCGAGATGGGGAGGATCGCGAGGGGACCCGCGCACATGGCGTTCCACGCGTCGACACAGACAGATGAACGAGGGGTGACCGCACCCGGATCCGCCTCCCCCGCACGGGGCCGGGACGTGGACGCCCCGCACTGTCGCGCTGAACCAGCTGATCAGCGCCCTTAACATCCACCAAGGAAGACCACCGCACCATCGGGAGATACGACGTGCGCCTGCGCTTGCGCCCGCGTGATGACAGCTACTACGAGATGTTCACCGATTCGGCGAACAACCTGGTCATCGGGGCCCGCCTGCTGGTGGAGCTGATGAGTGACGGGGCCGACAGGGAAGCCATCACCGAGAAGATGCGTGCCTGCGAGCACGCCGGTGACGACGCCACCCACGCGATCATGCGCCGACTCAACAAGAGCTCGGCTCCCCCGCTGCACCGCGAGGACATCTACCGCCTCGCCTCCAACCTCGACGACGTCATGGACTCCATGGAAGCCGCCGTCGACCTCATCAACCTGTACGGGCTGGAGCGGCTGCCCAAGGGCATCATCGACCAGATCGAGGTGCTCGAAAGAGCCGCCGAGCTGACCGCCGAGGCCATGCCGCGGCTGCGGTCCATGAAGGACCTCACCCGCTACTGGATCGAGATCAACCAGCTGGAGAACCAGGCCGACCGCATCTACCGCAAGCTGCTCGCGAAGCTGTTCAGCGGCGAGTACGAAGCGCTGACCGTGCTCAAGCTCAAGGACGTCATCGAGGAGCTGGAGGCCGCCGCCGACGCCTTCGAGCACGTCGCCAACACGGTGGAGACCATCGTCGTCAAGAACAGCTGAGGCTCTGCTTGCTTTGCGCCTCCGCTGCGCTTCGGCGCGTGTTCTCCGCCTTTGCGGAGGGATGCTTCATCGTCGTCTACGCCTGACGCTCGTTCCTCGCTAGCGGCTTGACTCCTCTTGCAGCACCCTCCCCGGCGAACGAACGGAAAAGAACACCCCCTGGGGTTAGCCCTGGTCGTAGGCCTCCAGGGCGATGGCCAGGGCCAGCCGCATGCTCGGCTGGTCCAGGCCGAGCGGGGTCACCTCGGCCATCCTGCGCATCCGGTGCCGGACGGTGTTCGGGTGCACCCCCAGCTCAGCCGCGGCCGCGTTCGGGTCGCCCTGGGCCCGGAGCCAGGCGCGCAGGGTCGACGTGTAGCGGGTGCCGTGCTCGGCGTCGTGCCGGGCGAGGACGGCGACCGGGCCGTCGGCGGGACGGCGGCCGGAGGCCGAGGCCATCCGCAGGCGGTGGATGAGCACGTCGTCCCAGGACTCGTCGTAGGCCACCGCGGCCGCCTCCGGGCGGGCGGCGTGCAGGGTGAGGCTCTCGTCGGCCTCCCGGCGGCTGGCCGAGAGCCCGGCCAGGTCCGCGGGCGCGCCGATCCCCGCGTTGACCACCACGTGCCCGGGCAGTGTTCGCGTGGTCTGGGCCACCCACTCCCGGGCGGGGGAGGGGTCGGCGCCGCAGGGCAGGACCGTGTAGACGGTACTGCCGAACACCGTGCTCCGCCCCGGACGTGACCAGCCGAAACCGGTGGTCGCCCGCTCGAAGGCCATGAGCGTGGCCGAGTGGCGTTCGTCGGGGGTGTGCGCCTGGAGGGCGACCACCCGGTGCGGGGTCGCGGCCAGGCCCAGGCGCCCGGCGGCCTCGGTGGGGTCCATCGCCCCTTCCAGCAGTCGGCTCACCAGGTCGGCTTCCACCTGGCGCTCCAGGTCCGCACTGACCCGTGTGCGCAGCAGGTGCAGGGCGACCGTGCGGGCGCCCTCGGCCAGCAGAGCCGAGCGTTCGGCGTCCAGCGGTCCGTCGCAGACCGCCCAGAGCGAGCCCAGGAACTCCCGGCCGACCCT
Source organism: Nocardiopsis exhalans (assembly GCF_024134545.1). GTDB lineage: Bacteria > Actinomycetota > Actinomycetes > Streptosporangiales > Streptosporangiaceae > Nocardiopsis > Nocardiopsis exhalans. Next base: position 7,155,552 of record NZ_CP099837.1, on the reverse strand, counting down.
TACCGCCACCGCCGTGCGCCCGCCCATGCCGAGCTCCGGCTCCGGTGGCAGGAACACCGGTTCGGCGGAGGCGGCCAGGTGCGCGATGACCCCGGTGGCCTCCAGACGGTGCTGGAGCGCCTCGGGGACCCCGCGCCCCAGGATGGTGTCCCAGCGGGCCCGGTCGGCCTCGGTCTGGCGGCCTGAGTAGGCCAGCACGCGCAGCCGCGGATCCTCGATGGTCACCGGACCGCCGACCCGTGCGGCGATCGTGTCCGCCAGTGCGGGCAGGTCCGCCGGACCCCGGCCCGCCTCGGTCTCGCCGCCCTCCAGCACCAGCCCGTAGACCACCCCGGCGACCTGGCCCCAGGACACCGACGGGTCCACCGCCAGCAGCGCGATACCCGCCCGCCGCGCACCCGCCGCGGCCTCCCCGTGCGGGTCCACCCCGCCCTCCCGCGCGGTCCGCACCACCACGGCCAGGGACCGGGAGCGCTCGGCCAGTTCCACCGCCGTCAACGGGTCCTGCACGCCCACGGCGAGGAGGACGTCCGCCTCCTCCGGCCCGGGGTCGGCGGGATCGTGCACGGCCACCCCGCGCAACACCGTGTCCGGGGCCGGCCGGGAACCCACCAGCCGGGTTCCGTACGTGCCCAGGATGGTGACCAACCGGTCCAGCAACACCATCGAGACCACACCCCCCAGCTGCGTGGTCGGCCCGTTCGCGTTGGCGGGCCGGCCTGCTCGCTTTGTCATTACCGGGCAACAGCGTATGCCGAGATTGTTCGCTCAGGACAAAGGGTGGCGCACGCTTCCGGGAGAGACTCTGGTCGGGTGCGGCACCGTACCCGTCGTCGAGCACGCACAGGAGAACTCGCCATGTCCGGGAAGGGCGCGGGCGCACCGCGTACCGTCATCGTGGTGGGGGCCGGGATCGTCGGCCTCTCGACCGCCTGGTTCCTCCAGAAGTACGGGGTCGGCGTCACCGTGGTCGAACGCGACACGGTGGCCTCGGGCTCGTCCTGGGGCAACGCGGGCTGGATCTCACCCGGTCTGGCCATCCCGCTGAACGAGCCTGGGGTGCTCGGCAACGGCATCCGGGCGATGCTCGACCCGTTGGCCCCGCTGTCCGTACCGCCGACCACGGACACCGGGCTCCTGTACTTCCTGGCGTCGTTCGCCCTGAACAGCCGCCAGTCCGCCTGGGAGCGGGCGCTGCGCGGCAACGTCCCGCTCAGCTCGGCCTGTCTGGACGCCTTCCAGGAGCTCACCGAGAGCGGGGTGTCCGCCAAGGTCGAGTCCTCCCCGATCACGGCGCTCTTCACCGCCGAGAAGCACGCGGCCCGGCTGCTCATGGAGCTGGACACCGCCCGTGAGGCGGGGCTGCCGCTGACCTACTCCGCGCTGGAGGGCGACGCGTCCAGGGCCGAAGTTCCGCTCGCCTCGCAGGCGGTCCGGGCGGGGGTACGGATCGACGGCCAGAGCCACGTCAACCCCGGCCTGTTCACGCACGCCCTCGCGGACGCCGTCCGCGAGCGCGGCGGGAGCGTGGTGGAGAAGTTCCGGGTGACCGGGGTGGAGGCCCGCGACGGCGGGTTCCGGCTGCGCTCGTCCCACGGCGAGACGGAGTCCGCGGACGCGGTCGTGGCCGCCACGGGGGCCTGGCTCGGCCGCCAGGCCCGCCCCTGGGGCGTCAACGTCCCGCTGCGGGCCGGCCGCGGCTACAGCTTCATGGTTCCCACCGAGCGGCCCGTGCCGGGGCCGGTCTACCTGCCCGAGGTGCGGGTGGCCTGCACACCGCATGGCGAGGGGATGAGGGTCGCCGGAACCATGGAGTTCCGCGACATCGACGCGCCCCCGCGCGGTGAGCGGATCCGGGCGATCACCGACTCGGCCTCGCCCTACCTGGACGGCGTGGACCTGAACCGGCGCACCGACGAGTGGGTGGGCTCCAGACCCGTCACCTCGGACGGCCTGCCCCTGGTCGGCCCCACCCGGATCCCGGGACTGTACGTGGCGGGCGGACACGGGATGTGGGGCCTGACCCACGGCCCGATCACCGGCCGCCTGCTCGCCCGTGCGATCGCCACCGGCTCCCTGCCCCCGGCCCTGCGCCCCATGGACCCCACCCGCTGACGCCCGTCCCCACAGGTACCGTCCGCGCCCCGCCGAACCCCGGCGGGGCGCACTTTCGTACAAGGAGAGAGCATGCCCAACCGCACCTGGCTGACCCCGGGGACCCACCAGCGGCTCACCGCCGAACTGGCCGTCCTCACCGGCACCGCCGACGCCGAGACCCGGGAGGCGCACGCCTTCCCCGTCATCGAGGACAAGGACGCCCGCGAGGCCCGGGTCAACCGCATCCAGGAGATCCTCAAGGACGCGGTCATCGGCGAGGCCCCGCCGGACGACGGCGTCGCCGAGCCCGGCATGATCGTCACGGTCCGCTACGGCGCCGACCCCGATCCCGAGACCTTCCTGCTGGGCGTGCGCGACCGCGCGGACGCCGACGAGATCCCGGTCTGCTCGCCCGAGTCCCCGCTGGGGCAGGCGCTGATCGGGGCGGTCCAGGGGGAGGAGCGCACCTACAAGGCGCCGAGCGGCCGGATGCTGACGGTCAGCCTGGTGCGCGCCGTGCCCTACGGCTCGGAGGCCGCGGAAGTCCCCTGACCAAGCCTGAACCCGGGGGCGGGGCCGCGTGCGTCGGGGGCGGTCCCGCCGGGTTCGGGGGCCCGTGTGTTCGGGCTGTGCGGGTCAGGGCGCCTGCCCCTCGAAGACGAGGACCGGGTAGAGGCGCTCGCCCTGCTCGTCCACGAACTCCAGAGTCCACTGGAGGGCGGGATCGCCGTCCTCGTCGGCCCAGCAGTCCGCGTCCCAGGAGCCCTCCTCGTCGGGGGCCAGGGTCATCGGCGGGTTGAGCGCCTCGCCCAGCAACGGGGCGGAGGACAGCGTCAGGGGCGTGCCGACGGAGCACTCGGTGAAGATCGAACCGGTGTGGACCTCAGCGTCACCGCCGTTGGAGAGTTCGACGGTCCACGCGTAGTAGTCGTCGCCCTCGTCCTCGTCTTCCTCCTCGGGCTCATCTTCGTCGGGCTCTTCGTCGGCGGCCTCTTCGTCCACCGGGTCGTCCTCCGGCTCGTCCTCGACCGGGTCGTCCTCGGCGGGGTCCTCACCCTCGTCCTCCAGCACGGGCTCGTCCTCTTCGGGAGCGGGCTCGTCGTCCTCCGACTCCTCGACGGGGTCCTCCTCCAGGGCCTCGTCCTCCCAGAGGTCCTCGCCGTCGATGTCCCCGGGCTCCTCGTCGCCCTCGTCGTCCCATTCGTCCTCGAGGTCGTCGGCGGGGTCGGCGTCCTCCTCGGCTCCGTCCTCGGCGTCGGTGGTGGACTCGTCGAGCAGAGGCGGATCGGTGCGGCGGTCCACGGGACCCATGGTCACGGTGAAGCCGTCCTCGAACCGGTGGCTCTCGCCCAGCCCCAACAGCACGGGCTCGTCCGTAGGCTCACCCTCGTCAGTACCATCCGTGCCGTCCTGCCCGTCAGCCCCGTCCTCTCCCTCCGCGCCGTCTTCCCCGTCAGCGCCGTCCGCCGCCGGTGCGGCCGGGTCGTCCTCCTGAACCGGACCCTCCGTGTCGCCGTCCGTCCCCGAACCGCCGTCGCCGCCGGAACCCCCGTCACCCCCGGAGCCTCCACCACCTCCGGACCCGCCGGAACCTCCACCGTCACCACCGGAACCGCTGCCGCCTCCGCTGCCGCCTCCGCCGCCGGAGCCACCACCGCCCCCGGAACCTCCACCGCCCCCGGAACCTCCTCCTGAACCGGAGTCGTCACCGGAGGACCCGGGGTCCTCGGTGGTCTGTTGTCCGTCGCCGCTCGGCGAGATGAACGTCGGCCCACAGGCGCACCCGGGAACGACGAGCAGGATCGCGGCCGCTGAGGCCGCCGTGGTACTACGCACGATCTTCCCCCTCCACTAAGAGGGACGTTAGGTGACAAAACACCACATTTGGGTCAAGTGGCCGGAGCTGGACGAACCTGGCCCGGGAAGCAACCGAAACAGGTCCTAGGGTGGCGGTACCGACCGGAGGAGGAACCCCGTGGCCCAAGAGATCACCCCCGAGCTCGCCAACCTCGTCCTGGACGCCCAACCTTTCAGCAAGCTGGTCGAGGCCAGGGTCACCGTCTTCGAGCCCCGCAGAGCCGTCCTGGAGGTCGACGTGCGCGACGACCTCCTCCAGCAGAACGGGTTCCTGCACGGCGGGGTGCTCTCCTACGCGGCGGACAACGCGCTCACCTTCGCGGGCGGCAGCGTCCTGGGCGCCTCAGTACTCACCAGCGGCTTCTCCATCGAGTACCTGCGCCCCGGCAAGGGCGTCCTGCTCAACGCCCGCGCCCACGTCCTGGAGTCCACCCGCCGCCGGGCCGTCTGCCGCTGCGACCTCGTCATGATCGACTCCGAGGGCGCCGAAAGACTCGTGGCCGCGGCCCAGGGCACCATCACCCTCGTCGAGTAACCGGGCTCCCGCGCTTCACAGACCGCTGACGGCCCTCGGCGGCTCGGTTTCGCGGGACAGGAGTTCCAGGACGTACTCGAAGAACCCCTCAGCGTCGATCTCCTCGACCACGCGGGCGTTGGGCTCCAACCCGTGGACGCCCCAGGACATCGCGGAGTAGCCGCGGGTCAGCTCCCCGGCGGTCTCCACGTCCACGTGGTAGGGCGAGGCCGCACGCACCAGCTCGGGGTGGAGCAGTACCGCGGCGGTGAGCGAGTCGGGGTGGGTGGTGCCGTCGATGCCGACGCTGCGGTCGAACTCCAGCGTCGGGCCGCAGATCCTCGTGAAGAACCGGGCCAGCGGGGTGTCCAGCGCGGCGATCCGGTCCAGCTTCTCCTGGCCGAACACGGCCTGCCGCAGCGTGAGCGGGTCCCAGGGCACCACCGTGATGTCGAACCCGGCGGCGAACACCGCCTTGGCCGCCTCGGGGTCGACGTAGAAGTTGAACTCCGCCGCGGCCGTGATGTTGCCGCGCCCGTTGTTCGAGCCGCCCATGACGTACAGCGTCTTCACGTTGCCCGCGAAACCGGGGTCCTTCACCACGGCGGCCGCGATGTTGGTGAGCGGACCGATGGCCACGACCGACAGCTCGCCGGGGCTCTGGGCGGCCATCCGCACCAGGGCGTCCACCGCGTGCTCACCGCTCGGATCCAGACCGTCCTGGTCCATCCGGAGCCCGCCGGAGCCGTCCCCGTGCACGTTCTCGGCGCTCACCCACTCGCGGACGAGCGGCCGGCGGCAGCCGAGGTACACGGGCACCTCGGAGCGCCCGCCCGCGACGTTCAGCGTCATGAAGGCGTTGCGGACCTGCTGGTCGAACCCCACGTTCCCGGCGACCATCGTGATCGCCCGCAGGTCGGCCGCGGGATCCAGGAGCCCCACCAACAGCGCCACGCAGTCGTCCTGCGCGGTGTCGGTGTCGATCACCAGGGGAGTGGTCATCGGTGAGTCCTTTCACGGGGCGGGCCAAGAGCCCGGATCCCGGGCACCGTGTGTCTACCAGCCCTGGTCCCGGCTGTCTAACCTGCGCTGCACGCAGGGGCGAGGCCGAGTAGACCGCAGGCCTTCTGACGAACGGTTCGCTCAGGCCGTGTTCGGGGACTCCAGCCGCACGTTCAGCACCAGCCCCAACGCATCGGCCAGTCGTTCCAGCGTCGTCAGCGTCGGCTGCGTCCCACCGTGCTCGAACCTGGCGATGCTGGACTGCGGCATGCCGCACCGGCGCCCCAGCTCCGCCTGCGACCAGCCCAGCTCCTCCCGACGCAGCCTGACCGCCTCCCCCAACTCGAACCGCAGCCGCGTCTGCTCGTAGGCCTCCTGGACCTCAGGTCGGCTGAAGCGTTCAGAGGCTCTGAGTTCGGCAGGCGTCACACGGTCCGAGATGCTCATGGTTCCGCCTCTGGCTCGACTCTGCCCCAGGAGATGGCATCGAGGCCACAAGTCGAGGTGTGGCCATGTGAGCTGTTTCAGGAAACCGGAGCAGGTGTCACTACTGCTCGGTATCGGTCGACGCCCAGACCGTCGGGCGGACTCTGAGCCGGCTCATGCCCTCCAACGCAGAAGGGGGCCCTCGACGGGACCCCCTCGGGAAAGCGCGGAACTGCGACGGAGGTTCGACCTACCCGAAGCGTCCGGTGATGTAGTTCTCCGTCTCCTTCTTCTCCGGGCGGGTGAAGATCTGGTTGGTGTCGCCCATCTCGATCAGCTTGCCGGGCTTGCCCGGGGCCGAGAGGTTGAAGAAGGCGGTCCGGTCGGAGACACGGGCGGCCTGCTGCATGTTGTGGGTGACGATCACGATCGTGTAGTCCTCCTTCAGCTTGTGAATGAGGTCCTCGATCGCCAGGGTCGAGATGGGGTCCAGCGCGGAGCAGGGTTCGTCCATCAGCAGGACGGACGGCTTGACCGCCGTGGCTCGGGCGATGCACAGGCGCTGCTGCTGGCCGCCGGACAGGCCCGAGCCGGGCTTGTTCAGGCGGTCCTTGACCTCTTCCCAGAGGTTGGCGCCGCGCAGAGACTCCTCGACCAGCTCGTCCGCCTCGGACTTGCTCATCCGCTTGTTGTTGAGCCTGGCCCCGGCGATCACGTTGTCGTAGATGGACATCGTGGGGAACGGGTTGGCCTTCTGGAAGACCATGCCGATCTCGCTGCGGACCATCACCGGGTCGACCTCGCGGCCGTAGATGTCGAGGTCGTCGAGGAGGACCTTGCCCTCGGCGCGGGCGCCGGGGGTGACCTCGTGCATCCGGTTGAGGGTGCGCAGGAAGGTCGACTTGCCGCAGCCGGAGGAGCCGATGAACGCCGTCACCGAGCGGGGTTCGATGGTCATGGACACGTCCTCGACCGCGAGGAAGTCGCTGTAGTAGACGTGCAGTCCGGAGACGTCGATTCGTTTCGCCACAGGGTGTTCCTCGTGTTAGCGGGACTTGGGTGCGAAGAGGCGGCCGATCACGCGGGCCAGGATGAACAGCAGCATGACCGTCAGGACCAGTGTCAGCGCGGCTGCCCAGGCCCTCTCGTAGTTGACGGTCCCACCCATGCGGAACTGCGAGTAGATGAACACCGGCAGGCTCATCATCTGACCGTCGAACAGGTTCCAGTTGATGGACACGGCCGACGATCCCGCGGTCAGGACCAGCGGCGCCGTCTCTCCGATAACGCGTGCGATGGCGAGCATGATTCCGGTGGTCAGCCCGGCGGCGGAGGTGGGAAGCACCACCTTGGTGATCGTGCGCCACTTGGGCACGCCCAGGGCGTAGGAGGCCTCGCGCAGATCGCGGGGAACCAGGCGCAGCATCTCCTCGCTGGAGCGGACCACGACCGGGATCATCAGTACGGCCAGGGAGATCGCGCCCGCCGCGCCGTTGGTGTTGCCCGGGCCGAACAGCATCATCCACAGCGCCACCACGAACAGGCCGGCGACGATGGAGGGGATGCCCGTCATGACGTCCACGAAGAACGTGATGACCTTCTTCAGCCGCCCCTGGGCGTACTCGACCAGGTAGACGGCGGTGAGCACGCCGATCGGCACCGAGATGAGCGTGGCCATGCCGGTGATCGCCAGGGTGCCGACGATCGCGTGGTAGACGCCGCCCGCGTCCATGCTCGGCAGGACGCCGTTCATCGACACGGTCAGGAAGTACCAGTCGAAGCGGTCGATGCCGTAGCCGGCCACCGTGTACAGCAGCGACACCAGCGGGGCCATCGCCAGCAGGAACGCCGAGTAGACCAGCGCGGTGACCAGACGGTCCGTGGCCTTGCGGCGGCCCTCGATCCGCACCGAGGCGGTCACGAGGATCACCGTGTAGGCGACGCCGGTCAGCAGGGCCCACAGGACCACACCGAAGGAGGAGAAGGCGGCCAGCACACCCGCGACCACCATGCCGCTGGCGACCAGCAGGACCAGCGGGAAGCGGTTGGGCAGGGCGCCGGAGGTCAGGTTGTTCTCGGCCGAACCCGTCTCGGGGCCGGGGACGGGAGGCTGCGTGGTCGTCATGCTCATGCGGACTCCTTGTTGCCCCGTGCCACGACGTAGCGGGCGCCCATGTTGACGGCAAGGGTGATCGCGAACAGCACCAGACCGGCGGCGATCAGCGCGGAGACGCCGTAGCCGGTGGCCTCGGGGTACTGGAGCGCGATGTGCGCGGCGATGGTCTGGTTACCGCTCTGCAGCAGGTTGAAGGAGATCGCCAGGGAGGGGGAGAGGATCATGGCGACCGCCATGGTCTCGCCCAGCGCGCGGCCCATGCCGAGCATGGCGCCGCCGACGATCCCGGACTTGCCGAAGGGCAGGACGGCGAGCCGGATCATCTCCCAGCGGGTGGCGCCCATGGCGAGCGCGGCCTCGCGGTGGCCCTGCGGGACCTGGTGGAACACGTCGCGGGACATCGCGGTGATGATCGGCAGGATCATGACGGCCAGGACGATGCCCGCGGTGAGCAGGGTCCGGGCGGAGGTGGAGGCGGGGCCCGAGAAGAGCGGGATCCAGCCGAGGTAGTCCGTCATGCCCTCGTAGACCGGGACCAGCTGCGGGGCCAGGACCATCATGCCCCAGAGGCCGTAGACCACGCTGGGGATGGCGGCGAGCAGGTCGACCAGGTAGCCGAGCGTCGTGGCGAGCCGCCGGGGCGCGTAGTAGACGATGAACAGCGCGATGCCGATCGCCACCGGGGTGGCGAGCAGGAGCGCGATCCCCGCGGCCAGGACCGTTCCGAAGGCCAGCGCGGCCACACCGAACGACGGGTTGTCCCGCACGTTGGCGTTCCACGACTGGGTGGTCAGGAAGTTCGCGTCGTTGGCCAGCAGTGATGGCCAGGCCTGAACCAGAAGAAACGCCGCCACGCCGGCGAGGATGATCAGGATCAGGATGCCCGAGCCTCGGGCGAGCCCGGCGAAAACGACATCGCCGATCCGGCGCTTGCCCGCGGGCGGTGGTGCCGCCTTGGGCGCGTCCGTGGTCGTCATGGATTCTCCGGTTCGGAAAAAGGTTGCGGGGCTGGTCGATCGGTCCGCGTCCGGCGCGGGACGGCGGTGAGCCGCACGGTGGATGACCGCCGTGTCACGGTCTACGCGCGGACAACAGCCAAACCGCGCCGAATGTGAAGGTAGGCGCAGGAGGTGACCAGTTGTCCCAGAGAAGGTGAACGGGAGATGAACGTGATGTCGCACCACCGTGGCGCAAAGGGGTTCGGACGGTGAATGTGACAAGCCGCACTTCAGAGGAACCTCAGGCCAGCGCCCGAAGGGCCCCTCGGCGACGGTGACGGTTCGCCGGGAGCGGAGCGCGGCGGCTTGTCGCGGGGGTCAGCCCCGACCGTCGCCCGGAGCGAACATCACGTCCGTGTCCCACATGGAGAAGCCGAGGGACTCGTAGAGGCGCACCGCCGCCTCGTTGTCGCCGTCCACGTACAGGTGGACCCAGGGCAGCCCGGCGTCACGCAGGTGGACCAGCCCGGCCAAAGTCAGGGCGCGGCCCAGCCCGGTGCCCTGCCAGGCGGGGTCCACACCCACCACGTAGACCTCGCCCACGGGCTCGTCGTCGCTGAGCCTCGCGCCGTCGGCGTGTGTCTTGGTCCAGTGGTAGGCGGCGATCGAACCGCTGTTGGTGGCGGCCACGAAGAAGCCCCGCGGGTCGAACCAGTCCTCGACCTCCCGTTGGAGCAGGTCGTCCAGGGTCAGTCCGCCCTGCTCGGGGTGGTCGGCGAAGGCGCGCGTGTTCGCCTCCAGCCACGCCTGCTCGTCCTGGCCCACCACGAACGGGCGGATGCGGACCTTCTCGGCGACATCGGGCCGCAGCGCGGGTTCGGGCAGCCCGGGCGCGGTCCACGGGCCGCCGGGCACCTCGGGGCCCAGGTCGCGCAGGGGCATCCGCATCTTGTGCAGCTCCCGGGCGGGGACCCACCCGTCGGCCGTCGCCAGCGAGACCGCTCCGGGCGTGCGCCCGTGCGCCCAGACCCGCACCCCGTCGGGCCCGGCGTCGTCGCGGACCGAACGCAGCAGCGCGGAGCCGTGACCGCCGCGCCGGTGCGCGGGGTCTACCACGACCTCACCAGAGTCGGGCTCGCCCTCGACCCGTTCCACGAAAGCGAAGCCCACGACCCGGCCGCCTTCGGTGACCACGTGGAAGCGGCTGCTGCCGGAGGGCGCTCCGTGCCGGATCCGCAGCAGGGTGTGCTCGGACAGGGCGGCGACTCCGTCGGCGGCGCGCGCGGCCTCGGCCATCGCGAGGACGGGCTCGGCCAGTTCCGGTGCGAGGTTGTCGGTGACTAGCGGGGTGCTCATGAGTCTGGATCCTAGATCCTGTCGGTCGAATCACGGGATCCGACGCCCGCATGGGCTCGCATGGTGACCAACGACCCAGGTCGGCGGGGTACGCGGTGGCGCGACGGGTCGTGGAACGGCTTCGGGGCCCAGAGGTCGCTCCGGGCCCCGAAAGCGCGTGGATCGCGTGGAGTGCGGTGAAGTGGTGCGGTGACCGGTCAGCCCTTGCGGCGCCTGCCCTGGTAACCGCCGCCGAGCCGCACCCGGCGGGTGGGGGCCATCGGAGTGGCCAGCAGCAGGGCCAGCAGGAACGCGGCGAGCAGGACGGCCGGGGCGATCGAGGGCCCCATGTCCGAGTGGTCGGCGGCGATCTCGGTCTCGTTGTCGGCGTTCTCGTCCGAGCTCGGTGTGACCAGCGGGAGCTCGGCCAGGTCCTCGGCGGCTCCCGGGGAGAGGTCGGGCAGGTCCGCCTCGTTGCGGGGAAGCGTGGGGATGTCGGCGCCGCTGGTGGGCACGCTGCTCACGCTCGAACGCGGCGGTGTCCGGTCGGGCGTGCTGGAGGGGGGTCGGTTGTTGTTGCCGGACCCGTTGTTCCCCGATCCGCCGCTGTTGCCCGCCCCGCCGCTGTTGCCCGCCCCGCCGCTGTTGCCCGATCCGCCGCTGTTTCCCTCGGTGGCCGTGGGCGCCGGAGAAGAGGGCGGTGTGGTCCCATCGGTGGGCGAGGGCGTACCGTCCGTCTCGGTGGGGGCCGGAGTCCTGGTGGGCCTCTCCGTCGGAGAGGGTTCTTCGGTCGGTTCCTCCGTGAATTCCTCGGTCGGCTCCTCGATCGGCTCCTCGGACGGTTCCTCCGTGGGTTCCTCGGTCGGAGCTGGGGAGGGCTCGGGATCGACGATCTGAATCGACCATGTGGCGCTGGCGGACTGCTCTGCCGCACCGGAGCAACCAGTCTCGGCGTCGGCGAACGCGTAGGACAGGGTCGCGGTCACCTTGACGTCCTGGCGGGCCCGGCCCGTCACCGTACCGAGCGGGAGGTCTTTGTTCGGTCCGACCTCTTGCGGCCCGGGGAATCCGCGGTGATCGAAATCGGAGGCCGGGACATCCAGACTGATGACGCAGAGCGTCAGATCGCTGCTGTTGTTGCGCACCGAGAGAGCGTTGGGCACGAGCACCGTGCCTGGCTCGACGTGGTCGGCGGACCGGGTGAAGGCGAGCGTCGCCGGAACCGGATCGGCGTGGGCCGGGGCCATCACGGCGATCAGTGCGCAACCGACGAAGGCCGCGCCGATGACACTGCTCAGGTGGGGTCTGTACGGGGCGTGGGTAGCGGGGGTCGTCGCAGCGGGGGCTGGCATCGGTGCGGTCTCACTCCTCCGGGGGCGCGCCATGGCGGCTCTGGCCGCACCCGGCCGCGGGGCTCCGCCACGCCTGCCATGCCCCGGCCGTCGGGTGCCCCACCGATCTTAGGGCGTGTGCCCGCTGAGTACGAGTGCGCACGCCGTGCTTTCGGGACCGACCTTGCGAAGATGGCCCAAAAGATCCCAAGGGGTCACAAAAGGACTCCGGGGCGCCTTCGCGTGAAAGCGGGCGCCCCGGGGTGGTCGTGGCCGGTGAGGTCTCGGGTCCTACTTGGCCCCGGCCTCCGCGGACCGGGCGGCGGGAAGCTGCTCGGCCGCCTCGGCGGAGGTGTTCGGCGGGGCCGCCTTGGTCACGGGGTCCGGCACGAAGCGGTAACCCACGTTGCGGACGGTGCCGATGAGGGACTCGTACTCCGAGCCCAGCTTGGCGCGCAGGCGGCGGACGTGGACGTCGATGGTCCGGGTGCCGCCGAAGTAGTCGTAACCCCAGACCTCCTGGAGCAGCTGCGCCCGGGTGAAGACCCGGCCGGGGTGCTGCGCCAGGAACTTGAGCAGTTCGAACTCCTTGAAGGTGAGGTCGAGGATGCGCCCGCGCAGGCGGGCGATGTAGGTGGCCTCGTCGATCACGAGGTCGCCGCGGCGGATCTCGTCCGGGTCGTCGGACCCGGCGTCGGCGGAACCGACGGCCAGTCGGAGTCGGGCCTCGACCTCGGCGGGCCCGGCGGTGGCCAGGATGAAGTCGTCGACCTGCCAGTCCGGGGTCAGCGCCGCGACGCCGCCCTCGGTCAGGATGACCAGCAGCGGGCAGTCCAGCCCGGTGGTCTCCAGCAGGCGGCAGAAGTTACGGGCCGCCGCCAGGTCCGTGCGCGCGTCGACCAGAATGGCGTCGACCGGGGCTCCGGAGTTCCCGCCGGCCCCTGAGGCCAGCAGTGCTCCGGCCTCCGCGGGCGCCACCCGTACCGAGTGCAGGAGGAGTCCGAGCGCGGGAAGAACGTGGTCGGACGGTTCGTTCGAGTTGGTGAGTAGCAGCAGATGGCTCATGCGTCTCTTCTCGTCGGCCCGCTTGTGACGGGCGATCGAAGGCGCCATTGCCCCCGGTGAAGATTTGTTTAATACGTCGCCTCCGAGCAACACCAAGGATAATCAACAGATGGCGAAGTGCACTATCCGGTACTGGGCATCCGCGAAAGAGGCAGCTGGAACGGCCGAGGAGACGGTTGAAGCCGACTCCCTCGCGGCAGCCCTCGAAGCGGCGTGTCACCTGCACCCCGACGACCGTTTCCGGCGCGTACTGGGGGCTTCCTCGCTCCTGGTGGACGAGAACCCGGTCGGTCGGCGGGCGCACGGTGAGGTCGCGGTCACGGACGGGACTGTGATCGAGGTCCTACCGCCCTTCGCGGGTGGGTGAGGGGTCGGACAACATGGTGGAATCGGAGCGAAATATGCCGGAAACCTCGGAGTGGCCGGGGAAGGCGCGGGTGGTCATGCTCGGCAAGTCCGGGTGTCATCTGTGCGAGGACGCGTGGTCGGTCATCGAGCGGGTGACGGACGAGCTCGGGGTGGGCCGCGCCGAGCAGGATCTGGCGCAGGTGTCGGAGGCGGACCACGAGGAGTACTGGGACAAGATTCCGGTGACCTTCGTGGACGGACGCCGCCATGACTTCTGGCGGGTGTCCGAGGAGCGGCTGCGTTCCGCGCTGTCCTGACGGCCCTTCCCCTGGCGGGCCCGCTCTCCTCCTTCTTCTTTCCTGGTGCCTTCCCCCCTTCTCCCGCGCTCGCGCGCGAAACGGCGCCGCGTGTCCACGGCAGTGTGTCTGCCAATGGCACCGGCGCCTTTTCGGCGTCCGGTTGTCCTGAGGTTGCGGTCCGCTGGTCTGTCCGGAAATGGGGTTGATGTGATCTTCCGTTTCGGATCCCGCTGCCAGGGCCCAAATTGTGTGAACCCGGGTCGCCCGCATCACACCGGACCCCACTTTGTGCGTGCTTTCACAAGCACGTAATCTGGGGTTCCCACAATCAGCAGGGCGGGGGAGGTGCGCGGTCGCGGCGGTTGGCGCCGGATTCGCGCGCGCTCCGCGCACCGCCCTAACCGACCGCCCCCAGGAGCGCCACCCTGTGACAAGTCGCCCGCCCAGGCCCCGGGAGAGGGGAATCCCGGAGGCCACCGTCGCCCGACTTCCGGTCTACCTCCGCGCTCTGCAGGCCCTTCAGGACCGAGGCACCGCCACGGTCTCCTCCGAAGGGCTGGCCGGCGCCGCCGGTGTGAACTCGGCGAAGCTCCGCAAGGACCTGTCCCACCTGGGGTCCTACGGGACGAGAGGGGTGGGTTACGAGGTCGAGTACCTCATCTACCAGATCTCACGTGAGCTTGGTCTCACCCAGGACTGGTCCGTGGCTATCGTCGGCATCGGCAACCTGGGGCGCGCTCTGGCCAACTACGGGGGCTTCGGGACCCGAGGCTTCCGGATCGCGGCCCTGCTCGACGCCGACCCCGAGGTGGTCGGCCGGACCGTAGCGTCGCTGGACGTGAGGCATATTGACAGCCTGGAGGAGGTTGTGCGTTCCAGAGGTGTTTCCATCGGTGTGATAGCCACGCCTGCCGGATCCGCCCAGGGGGTCGCCAGCCGCTTCGTGGAGGCAGGGGTGACCAGCATCCTCAACTTCGCCCCCGTCGTGCTGAATGTGCCGGACGGGGTCGATGTGCGTAAGGTCGACTTGTCCATCGAACTCCAGATCCTCGCCTTCCACGCGCAGCGCAGGGCCGACGGCGACGGTCAGGCGAACCGGGCGGGACTGGAAGTGACATAAGACGAATCGGGTCCTGGGGCAGGGGTCCCAAGACCCGTGTGGCGGTGGCGAAGAGCGAGCGTTCGCCGCGGTTCGGGGGTTGACGAGGGGGGTCCTCGGCCGTACCCGAACATGGAGAGACCTAGTGCCTGCATAGGAGTGCGGATGAGTGTCCTGGCCGTGGGGTTGAGCCATCGGAGTTCGCCGGTGGCGCTACTCGAACGTGTCGCGTTGAACGGACAGACGCGCGCCAAGGCGGTCGGTGAGATGGTCGGCTCCGACGCCGTCAACGAGGTCATGGTGGTTTCCACCTGCAACCGCACCGAGATCTACGCCGACGTGGTGGGGTATCACGGCGGGGTCGCCGCCATCACCGAGCTCCTCGCCTGGCACACGGGCGTGACCCTCGGCGAGCTCTCCGACCACCTCTACGTGCACTACGAGGACAGCGCCGTCCAGCACCTGTTCTCTGTCACCTGCGGCCTGGACTCCATGGTGGTCGGCGAGGGCCAGATCCTCGGCCAGGTGCGCAACTCCCTCAAGGAGGGCCAGGAGACCGGTTCGGTCGGCCGGGTCCTCAACGACCTCGGCCAGCGCGCCCTGCGCGTGGGCAAGCGCGCCCACACCGAGACCCACCTGGACCACGCCGGGGCCGACATGGTGAGCTTCGGCCTCACCGTCGCCGCCCGCGACCTTGCCGAACCCGTCGTCCGCCACCACCCCCAAACGCTGCCTTCCGCGCAGTTCCCTTCTCCTGCTCCGAACCCCTCCCTTCCCGCCGCGGACGTCACCCCGCCCGCCGGGTGCCCCATGTCCGCCCAAGGCGCCCCAGCTGAGCCGAGCGCCGCTGAGCGGACCGCCCCGGAACCACTGGCGCCCCGCACCCTCAGCGCCGAGCTCCCCTCCGGCCCGCTCGCCGGCACCCGCGTGCTGGTCCTCGGGGCCGGTTCCATGAGCGCGCTGTCCGCCAACACCGTTGCCCGTCAGGGCGCCGCAACGGTGATCGTCGCCAACCGCACCCAGGAACGCGCCGCCCGCCTCGCCGAGTGCCTCAACGAGGCCTACGACACCGTGCGCGCCCGCTCCGTCCCCTTCGCCGAGGCGGCCCGGGCCCTCGCCGACGTCGACCTGGTCATCTCCTGCACCGGCGCCCAGGGCCTGGTGCTCACCGCCGACGACGTGGCCGCCGCCACCGAGGGCCGCGTGCGCCCCCTCGTCTTCCTCGACCTCGCGCTGCCCCGTGACATCGACCCCGGGGTCCGCGAGCTGCCCGGGGTCCGCCTGGTGGACATCGAGGACCTGCGCCAGGCCGTCGCCGCCGGGGCCGGCCACGACACCGGCCGCTCCAGCGCCCTGCCCCTCGTGCGCGAGATCGTCGACGAGGAGGTCAACGACTTCCGTGCGATCCGCCGCGCCAACGAGGTCGCTCCCACCGTCGTCGCCCTGCGCGCCCAGGCCCGCGACGTCGTGGAGTCCGAGCTCTCCCGCCTGCACGGCCGCCTCCCCGACGACCTGGACGAGCGCACCCGCGAGGAGATCGGCCGCGCCATGCGCAGGGTCGCCGACAAGCTCCTGCACAGACCGACCGTGCGCGTGAAGGAGCTGGCCGCGGCCCCCGACGGGGAGGCCTACGAGGCCGCCCTGCGCCAGCTGTTCGATCTCGACCTCCAGACCCAGCAGACCCCGAAGGCCCCCGGGCCGGTGGCCGACCCCGTCCGTCCGACCACGGCCGCGCGGACCGCACAGGAGAAGGCATGACCGCTGAAGGAACCTCGGCTGAGGGCACGACCGCCGCACCCGCCAAGCTCGGCACCCGCCGCAGCACCATGGCCACCACCCAGTCCCAGGGCGTGGCCGACACCATCACCGAGCGCACCGGCCAGGCCATCGAGCTGGAGCTGATCACCAGCTTCGGCGACGTCACCAAGGCCCACCTGACCCAGCTCGGCGGTACCGGGGTGTTCGTCAACGCCCTACGCGACGAACTGGTCGCGGGCACCATCGACTTCGCCGTGCACTCGCTCAAGGACCTGCCGACCACGCCCGCCGAGGGCCTGGTCCTGGCCGCGATCCCCGAGCGCGACGACCCCCGCGACGCCCTGTGCGCCCGGGACGGCCTCAAGTTCGCGGACCTGCCCGCGGGGTCCCAGGTCGGCACCGGCTCCCCGCGCCGCGTCGCCCAGCTGTCCGCCCTGCGCCCCGACCTCGTCTACGTGCCCATCCGCGGCAACGCCGAGACCCGCCTGGGCAAGGTCGCCTCCGGCGAACTCGACGCCGTCGTCCTGGCCTACGCCGGACTGGGCCGTGTGGGCCGCCGCGACAGCGTCACCGACGTCTTCGAGCCCGAGCAGATGCTGCCCGCCCCCGGCCAGGGCGCCCTGGCCGTGGAGTGCCGCACCGAGCGCGCCGACACCGACCTCGCCTACCTGTCCTCCGTGGACCACCCGGCCACCCGCGCCGAGGTCGTCGCCGAGCGCACCGTCCTGTCCGAACTCGAAGCCGGGTGCGCCGCCCCGGTCGGCGCCTACGCCGAGTGCACCGGGGGCCGCCTGCGCCTGCGCGCCGCCGTGGTCGCCACCGACGGCGCCACCGCCGTACGCCGCGAGAGGACCGTCGACATCGCCTCGCCCGAGGACCTCGACACCGCCGTCGGGCTCGGCCGCGACCTGGCCCGGGAGATGATCGCCGAGGGCGCCGACCGCATCGTCGCCGAGGCCTTCGCCGAAAGGGACACTCCCTAGACGCACGCAGAACCACCCGGGCAGCGCCTGGCGCCGCACGGGAGAACACCAGCGCGGGTCGCCCCCCGCACCGTCACCGCCCCGGAGTCCGCGCCCCGGGGCACAGGCGACCCACACACGAGGAGCCAGTACGTGAACGCCAACGCCAGCCCCCAGCCGGAGGAACCGCGTCACCGAGCACGCGTTCCCGGTCATGTCGCCCTGGTCGGTTCTGGACCGGGCGGCGCCGACCTGCTGACCCTGCGCGGCGCCGAGCTGCTGCGCCGCGCCGACGTGGTCATCACCCTCCGCGAGCCCGCCGCCGACGAGCTCTCCGTCTTCCGCGACGAACTCCTCGCGCACTGCTCCGAGGACGTCTCCGTGATCGAGGCCGCAGAGTGCGGCGGTGACATCAACACCCTCGCCGTCACCCGCGCCCGCGAGGGCCAGCGGGTCGTGCGCCTGTACTCGGGCGACCCCTTCTTCGGCTGCCGCGGCGCCGAGCTGGTGGCCGCCTGCAAGGAGGCCGGGGTCGAGGTCGAGGTCGCGCCCGGCGTCTCCTCGATCACCTCCGTCCCGACTTTCGGCGGCGTCTCCCTGCTCGCCGACGGCCAGCCCGAGCTGCGCGTCCTGCACGCGCGCCCGCACGGCGGCAAGGAGGTCGACTGGCAGGAGGCGGCTGCCAGCGACGCCCCGCTGGTCGTCCTGGGCGCGGACGCCCCCGCGGGCGAGGCGCCCGAGCACCAGGGGCCCGGGTTCGACGTGGTGTGCAAGACCCTCATCGCCGGCGGCCGCTCCGCCACCACGCCCGTCGCGGTCGTGCGCGCCGGCGGGACCACCCGGCAGACCACCGTCACCTCGACGCTGGCCCGCCTGGTCGCCGATCTCAAGTCCACCGACGCCAAGAACCACCACGTCACCGCACCCGCGCTGATGATCGTCGGTGCACCGGTGGCCCGCCAGCCCGAACTCTCCTGGTACGAGACCCGGCCGCTGTTCGGCTGGCGCGTCCTGGTGCCCCGCACCAAGGAGCAGGCCGCGGCCCTGTCCGACCAGCTGCGCGGCTACGGCGCGGTGCCCGAGGAGGTGCCCACCATCTCGGTGGAGCCTCCGCGTACCCCGCAGCAGATGGAGCGCGCCGTCCGCGGTCTGGTGACCGGCCGCTACCAGTGGGTCGCCTTCACCTCCGTGAACGCCGTGAAGGCCATCCGCGAGCGCCTGGAGTCCTACGGCCTGGACGCCCGCGCCTTCGCCGGGGTCAAGGTCGCCGTGGTCGGCGAGGCCACCGCGCAGGCGGTCCGGGAGTTCGGCATCCAGCCGGACCTGGAGCCGCCGGAGGACGCCCAGTCCAGCAAGGGCCTGGTGGAGGTCTGGCCGCCCTACGACGCCGAGATCGACCCCATCGAGCGGGTCCTGCTGCCGCGCGCGGACATCGCCACCGAGACGCTGGCCGCCGGTCTCACCGACCTCGGGTGGGAGATCGACGACGTCACGGCCTACCGCACCGTGCGCGCCGCGCCCCCGCCCCAGCCGGTCCGCGAGGCGATCAAGGGCGGCGGCTTCGACGCCGTACTCTTCACGTCCTCGTCCACGGTGCGCAACCTGGTGGGGATCGCGGGCAAGCCGCACAACACCACCGCCATCGCCGTGATCGGCCCGGAGACCGAGAAGACCGCGATCGAGTTCGGGCTGCGCGTGGACGTCCTGGCACCGAAAGCCTCGGTTTCCGCCCTCGCGGAGGCACTTTCGGAGTACGGTGCGGCCAAGCGCCAGGAAGCGATCGATGCGGGCAAGCCCGTCCTGAAGCCGAGCCAGAAGCGCCGCGGCCGCCGCCGCAAGCTCTGAGGCGAGCCTCGGATCCGAAACCACCACCCAGCCGCACCATCCGGGAGCACCCCATGACCTCCGCCAGCTTCGACGCCGAGTTCCCCGTCGCCCGGCCCCGCCGTCTGCGCCGAGGCCCGGCGCTGCGTCGCCTGGTCGCGGAGACCCGGGTGCTCCCGGAGAACCTCATCCTGCCCATGTTCGTCAAGGAGGGGCTCACCTCTCCGGTGCCGATCTCCTCGATGCCCGGCCAGGTGCAGCACACCCGGGACAGCCTGCGCAAGGCCGCCCGTGACGCGGTCGAGGCGGGGGTCGGCGGGCTGATGCTGTTCGGCATCCCCGAGCACAAGGACAGCGTGGGCTCGCAGGCCGACGACCCGAACGGCGTCGTCCAGGTGGCGCTGCGCGACCTGGCCGCCGAGGTCGGCGACGACATCGTGGTGATGGCCGACCTGTGTCTGTGCGAGTACACCGACCACGGCCACTGCGGGCCGGTGGAGGAGAACGGGCACGTCAACAACGACCTCACCCTGGAGCGGTACGCGTCCATCGCCGTCGCCCAGGCCGAGGCCGGTGCCGCCGTGGTCGCGCCCAGCGGCATGATGGACGGCCAGGTCGGAGCGATCCGCACCGGGCTGGACCGGGCCGGTTTCCCGCATGTGCCGATCCTGGCCTACGCGGCCAAGTACGCGTCCGTGTTCTACGGCCCCTTCCGTGAGGCCGCCGAGGGGGCGCCTCAGTTCGGGGACCGCTCCGGCTACCAGCAGGACCCGGCCAACGTCCGCGAGTCCCTGCGCGAGGTGGCCCTGGACGTCGCCGAGGGCGCCGACATGGTCATGGTCAAACCCGGCCTGGCCTACCTCGACGTGGTCGCCAAAGTCGCGCAGTCCTCTCCGGTACCCGTGTCGGCCTATCAGGTCAGCGGTGAGTACGCGATGATCGAGGCGGCGGCGGAGAAGGGCTGGCTCGACCGGGAGCGGGCGATCCTGGAGACCCTGACCTCCTACCGACGCGCGGGGGCCGAACAGATCCTCACGTACTGGGCCACCGAGGCGGCCCGTCTGCTCCGGTAACGCGATCAGGCCCTCGCCCCGGTCGCGGCCGCCGGGCGCCGGGCTCTTCCACCCGGCCGCGCCCGCACCGATGACGACCGGGGAGCCTGGATGGCCGACGTGTTGTACCGACGGAAACGACGCCACGCTACGGACAGCATGCTGGAGTCGGCGCTGCGCTACGCCGAACTCGGCTGGCCGGTGGTCCGGGGCGCGACCCCGGGCGAGGACCGAGCGTGTACGTGCGACCGGATGGGCTGCCCGGACCCGGCGGCGCACCCGGTCACCGCGGCCTGGGGGGTGGAGGCCAGCACCGACACCGACACGATCCGCCGCTGGTGGACGGCGAGCCCGCAGGCCAACATCGTGCTCCCCACCGGCCGGGTCTTCGACGTCCTGGACGTGCCCCGCGAGGCCGGGGTGATGGCCCTGGCCCGGATGGGCCGCGCGGGCGTGCCGGCGGGCCCGGTCGCCGCCCTGGACGCGCGTTACCTGTTCTTCGTCGCCACCCGTTCTCCGATGGACGAGGACGAGTGGTGGTCCTGCCATCTGGACTGCGTCCCCGAGGCCGTCGAGGCGATGCCGGGCCTGCGCTGGCACTGCCGGGACAGCTTCGTCCTCGGCGCACCCTCCAACCTGCCCTCCGGCGGGCGCGTCACCTGGATCCGCACCCCGCGCGACGTCGAGGGTTCGGTGGTCCTTCCCGACCCCATCGCGGTCCTGGACATCCTCAACGACGCCAGCGAGGAGTTCGCGGTCCCGGGCGCCTGACCGCGAAGAGTGCCGGAACGCTCAGACCCCCGCCCGCTGACCCACAGCGCCAGAGCGGTGCGGTCGCGCGGGCCCGGCTCGCGCAGGATGTCGGTGACGTGGTTCTTGGCCGGGCAGGCGGCTCGTCGTCCTGGCGGGCGGGCCGGCTTCCGGATCCGCGTGGGCCGGGTGAGCGCCCCGGTACGCGGGGCGCCCTCAGGGGTCAGGAAGAACCGTCGCCGGAGGACACGGCGGTCTCGGGTTTGCCTTCGCGGCGGCGGGTGCTCAGTTCGTAGATCATCACCGCCACCAGCCACACCGCGGTGATCGGGATGACGAACCACAGCATCGCGGCGCTGAAGGGCTCCAGGAACGCGTGGTCGGTGGCCTGCACGA
Source organism: Nocardiopsis exhalans (assembly GCF_024134545.1). Taxonomy (GTDB): domain Bacteria; phylum Actinomycetota; class Actinomycetes; order Streptosporangiales; family Streptosporangiaceae; genus Nocardiopsis; species Nocardiopsis exhalans. The sequence goes on along the minus strand of NZ_CP099837.1, from coordinate 7,134,383 downwards.
CGAGGTAGGTGATGTAGGCCGCGTAGAAGCCGACGAGCAGCGCGCCCTCCCAGCGGGCCACGCCCAGCTTGGTCACGGCTATGGGCAGCAGCACGAGCGCCACCGCCACCATGATCGGCAGGTCGAAGCGCAGGGCCGCCGGGGCGACGGCGATCCCCCCGGGGGACACCATGGCGGTGATCCCCAGGACCGCGCCGATGTTGAACACGTTGCTGCCCACGATGTTGCCCACCGCCATGTCGCGTTCGCCCCGCCTGACCGCGACAACGCAGGTCACCAGTTCGGGCAGGGACGTACCGATCGCCACCACGGTCAGCCCGATCAGCAGGTCGCTCACCCCCAACGCCGTGGCGATCGCGCTGGCCCCGTAGACCAGCAGTCGTGCCCCCGCCACCAGCAGGCCCGCGCCCAGGACCACGAGCACCAGGTCGCGCAGGACCGACTTGGTCTTCGGGGTGGCCCGGAACGGCCCGCCCGTACCCGGGCCGGAGCTGTCGGTGCCCACCTGGACGGAGACCGGAGCGAGCGCTGACCGCCGTCGGGAGACGAACACCGTCACGGTGACGTAGACCAGCAGGATCGCGAACAGCAGAGCACCCTCGAAGCGGCCCAGGTTCCCGTCCAGGGCCATCAGGAGCGCCGCCACCGACAGTGCCGCCATCACCGGGATGTCGGCGCGGACGACCTGGGAGTTGACCGCCAGGGGGGCGAACACCGCCGACGCCCCGAGCACCAGCAGGATGTTGGCGATGTTGCTGCCCACGACGTTGCCCACGGCCAGCCCCGGATACCCCGAGAGCGCGGCGTCGGTGCTGACCGCCAGCTCCGGGGCCGAGGTCGTGAATGACACCACGGTCAGACCCACGACCAGCGAGGACATCCCCAGGGTCCGCGCCAGCGAACCCGCGCCGCGGACGAGTGACTCCCCTCCGGCCACCAACAGAACGAATCCCGCCACCAGAGCGAGGATCACCAGTACGTTCACGCGAACCCTTCGATCGTGTCGCTGTGCGGCTGCGCCGCGTTCGGCGTGTACGTCGGCTGCGGGGCCCGCCCCTGTCGGTTGGTTGCCGCCGGAGCGAAACCGTTCCGAAGGGCGGGGCGTTCCTGTCCGTCTCGGCCGGGGGAGCCTGGCACGGTCCCGTGGGCCCTGCGCATACGCGCGTACCGATGGCACTCGTGCCGCGGTGTTCTCCGCTGTCCGGTCCGGTGGGCGCAGGCCCGGCGGGCAGGGAGTTCTTCTCACCTCTTCGTCGGTTCCAACGTAATGGACGGGGCGCCGGGTGGTGGTGAGTACGGGCCAGGACGACGACCTCCTCGGGACACCCTCCGCCCTGCCGTCCGGCGGGCGCCTCACCTGGAACCGTACCACGCGCGACGTCGAGGGCCCGGTGGTCCTTCCCGACCCGATCGCGGTGCTGGACATCCTCGACGACGCCAGCGAGGAGTTCGCGGTCCCGGGCGCGCTGGCCGGTGGGCGTCGGCGTCATGTTGGTCGGTGTCGTCACCGGCCTGGTCGGGATTCTGGTTCCGGGGACCCTCTGGGCGACGCTCATGGGGATGCTGATGATGCCCGCGATCTTGCTCGGTTGCGCTTTCCCGTTCATGGGAGACCAGGGCTGGAGGAACGAGTCCATGCGCGGCACGTGGATACCGGAAAAACGATGGTGAACAGGAGATCCGGTGCTTCCGAAGTCCTGTTCACCACCGGATAACACAACCGTTCCGGAGCGGGGAGCCTCCGTCGCGCGCCCCCTCGGAGTCCGCGTCAGAGCTCCGTGACGTTGACGACGATCCCGTCGTGGTCGCTGTAGAGCCACTCACCCGGGACGAACGTGACGTCGCCGAAGGTGACCGGGACGTCCTGGCGCCCGGCGGCGTCCTTGAGGGACTTGCGGGGGTTGGAGCCGAGCGCCTTCACGCCGAGCTCCAGCTGACCGAGGGCGACGGTGTCGCGGACCGCGCCGTTGACGACCACCCCGGCCCAGCCGTTGCGCACGGCGGCCCCGGCGATCAGGTCGCCCATCAGGGCGCTGCGCGGGGACCCGTTGCCGTCCACGACCAGGACGGCGCCCTCTCCGGGGGAGTTGAGGACCTGTTTGACCAGCCCGTTGTCCTCGTGGCAGCGGACGGTGCGGATCGGCCCGGAGAACACCTCGTGCCCGCCGTACTGACGGAACTGCGTGGAGCAGCTGCGCAGGGTGTCGCCGTGGTCGTCGATCAGGTCCGCCGTGGTGAAGTTCGTGGTCATGACAGCTCCGGTCTGTGAGAGAGCGGGTGGACCAGTCCAAAGTTACTTTCCGGTACAGCGAGCGGCCGCGGCCGGGGCGCGCGTCCGCTCCACCGACGGGGTCCACATCTTTCGCGGGGATCGCGCTTTCACGGCCTTAGGAGGGTCCGGCAGATGACAGGATAAGGACCTTCCCGTCATCCACTCGTGGGAGTCCCGTCACCGGGACGTCGCCCAGCCTTCCCCCTGCTGTAAGAGCGGCTCTTCTCCCCGTACGACCCCTGGAGAGAGATGGTTTCCGAGATCTTCGCCATCAGTACCGCCTGGTCGCGATCCCTGATCGAGTTCGCCGACGGACTCGCCCCCTGGGCCCAGACGGCAGCGGTGTGGGGCACCGACCTGTTCCTCGGTGTCTTCGCGATCCTTTTCCTCATGGCCTGGTGGCGATCCCGATCCGTCAACTCGCGCCTGGTCGGCCTGGCTCTCTTCGCCCCGGTCGCCACCGTCATCGCCTACGGCGCCAGCCTGACCCTCAAGTCGTTCTTCGAACAGCTGCGCCCCTGCCAGGCCATGACCGACCTGAACACCATTGCCACGTGCGATCCGATCGGTGACTGGTCCTTCCCGAGCAACCACGCCGCCATCGCCGGCGCCGCGGCCGCCGCCGTCATCGTCGCCTGGCGCCGCTTCGCCGTCGCGGCGATCCTCTTCGCGGTCCTGGAAGCCTTCTCCCGGGTCCTCGTCGGCGCGCACTTCCCGCACGACGTCACCGTCGGCCTCCTCGTCGGCGCCGCCGTCGCCACCCTGGTCTCGCTCCTGGCGGCCCGCCCGATGACCGCCCTGGTCGACAAACTCGCCGAGGTCGACCTCCTGCGGCCCCTCCTGCGAGCCGAACCCGCCGTCCGAGGCCCCGAGATCGAACAGATCCGCGAGGACTCCCACAGCAGGGTGTAGGCCCCGCTCCTGAACAGCACGTGTGCCCCGCCCCACCCCCGGGAGGCGGGGCACACGTGTATGCCACGGGTTTCAGAACGTAGGCCATGGGGCCGTGGCATCCCCTGGGGTGGGGTGGTTTTTCCGCGCGAAGAGCGGCTAGACCACCTTCGGGGAGGGGGGAAGTTCGCCATGTTGCTGAGTTTCCGCGCAGAGAACCACAAGTCCATCCGTGAGGAGCAGCAGCTCCTCCTCACCCCCCCGCCTACGACGACGCCCGTCCCGAATCCGCTGACTGGGAGGCCGTCACCGTCGCGGGCGTCTTCGGCACCAACGCTTCGGGGAAGTCGAACCTGCTCGACGCGCTCTCCTTCATGCGGGACACCGTCCGTTGGTCCATGAACCACGGAGAACCCGGAAGCGGTATCCACAGGGAGCCCTTCGCGCTTGACGCCGAAGCGGCCACGGACCCCTCCATCTTCGTCATCGACCTGATGCTCTCCGGGGTCCGCCACACCTACGGCTTCGCCATCGACGACGGACAGGTGACGGAGGAGTGGCTGTACACCTATCCGAAGCGTCGCAAGCGTGTCGTCTTCGAGCGCGACGGCGAGGACTTCGCGTTCGGGCTCCAGGACGCCCGCGAACGGGCCGAACGCCTTCCACCCGGATCGGACCCCAGCACGGAGGTCCACAGGCTCGTGCGGGCGATCCTGCGCGACTGAGGTGCCATCGGACACCGTGGAACGCGTTGCGGGGCGGGTCACGGTCGCGGGAGAGAGGACAGCTGACACACTGGTGAGGTGGGTACTCAACAGACTTCAGCAGAGCTCTTCCAGCGGGCGGCCGCCGTCGTTCCCGGCGGCGTGAACTCGCCCGTTCGCGCGTTTGGTGCCGTCGGCGGCACCCCGCCGTTCTTCGTCAAGGGCGAAGGCCCCTACCTCACGGACTCCGACGGCCGACAGTACGTCGACCTCGTCTGCTCTTGGGGGCCCCTCGTTCTCGGGCACGCGAACCCGGCGGTCGTGGAGGCCCTCCACAGCCAGGTCGCGGCCGGGACCTCCTACGGCGCTCCGACCCCCGGCGAGGTCGAGCTCGCCGAGCTGATCGTCGAGCGCACCCCCGTGGAGAAGGTCCGCCTGGTCAACTCCGGGACCGAGGCCACCATGTCCGCGATCCGCCTCGCGCGCGGGTTCACCGGCCGCAGCAAGATCATCAAGTTCGCCGGCAACTACCACGGCCACGTCGACGCCCTGCTCGCCGCCGCCGGTTCCGGGCTGGCCACGTTCGCCCTCCCCGACTCCCCGGGCGTCACCGGGGCCAGCGCCGCCGACACCCTGGTGCTGCCCTACAACGACGTCGAGGCCGTCGAGCGCGCCTTCGCCGAGCACGGCGACGACATCGCCTGCGTGATCGCCGAGGCCTGCCCCGCCAACATGGGCGTCGTCCCGCCCAAGGCCGGTTTCAACGGCCGCCTCAAGGAGATCGCGCACGCCAACGGCGCCCTGTTGATCCTCGACGAGGTCCTCACCGGATTCCGGGTCAACGCCTCCGGCTGGTTCGGTCTGGAGGGCGTGACCCCCGACCTCATGACCTTCGGCAAGGTCATGGGCGGCGGCCTGCCCGCCGCGGCCTTCGGCGGCCGCGCCGAGATCATGGACCGGCTGGCGCCCGACGGCCCCGTCTACCAGGCGGGCACCCTGTCCGGTAACCCGCTGGCGACCGCGGCCGGTCTGGCGACCCTGCGCGGCGCGACCCCCGAGGTCTACGCGCACATCGACAGCGTCTCCGCGCAGGTCGAGGCCGAGATCTCCAAGGCGCTCAGCGCCGAGGGCGTGACCCACCGGGTCCAGGGCGGCGGCAACCTGTTCACGGTGTTCTTCACCGACCAGGAGATCACCGACTTCGACAGCGCCCGCACCACGGACACCAAGGTGTTCGCCGCGTTCTTCCACGCCATGCTCGAGCAGGGCGTCTACCTGCCGCCCGCCGCCTTCGAGGCGTGGTTCTTCTCCGCCGCCCACGACGGGGCCGCCATCGACAGGGTGGTCGCGGCGCTGCCCAAGGCCGCCCAGGCCGCGGCCCAGGCGCAGGGCTGAGGCTCAGGTCTGAGCCGATGCCCGCACCACGGACAGTGCCCGTACCCCGGACAGAAAGACTGCCACGATGACCACGACCACCGTCGTCCACCTGCTTCGGCACGGTGAGGTGTACAACCCCGAGAAGGTCCTCTACGGTCGGCTGCCCGACTACCGCCTGAGCGACCGGGGCCAGCGGATGGCGGAGATGGCCGCCGACTGGTTCGGGGGCCACGACATCGCGGCCCTGTTCTCGTCGCCGCTGGACCGCACCCAGGAGACATCGGAGCCGCTGCAGAAGGCGTTCGACCTCCCGGTGACCCTGGACGACCGGATGATCGAGGCGGCCAACAAGTTCGAGGGCATGTCGCTGTCCGCCAAGTCGGCGCGCGACCCCCAGGTGCTGAAGCGGCTCTACAACCCCTTCAAACCCTCCTGGGGCGAGCCCTACCAGCAGATCGTCGACCGGATGGTCGAGGTCATCAAGGTCGCTCGCCGGGCAGCCTGGGGCCGTGAGGCCGTGTGCGTCAGCCACCAGCTGCCGATCTGGATGGCCCGCCGCGCGGCCGAGGGCAAGCGCCTGTGGCACCGACCCGACCTGCGGGAATGTAACCTCGCCAGTGTCACGTCGCTGACCTTCGCGGATCAGCGGCTGGCCAGCGTCAGCTACGCCGAACCGGCCGCCGTGCTCTACGGTGACGGTCCGTCGCTTCCAGGGGCCTGACCCGTCAGGGTTGCCCGTAGCGGTAAGCTGGGGCCACGGGTGCGGTAGACGTGCGTCTAGTGAGCGTCGTCCTCCCCGGGGCCCGCCCCGGTCGCACCGGCCACCCGCGCCGTGCGCGCGTGTGCCCGGGCGAGCCCAGCAGCCGCATCCGAGCCAGCAGGTGTTCGTCACCAGTGGTTCGGCATGTCCGTACTCACTCGTCAGCGAGAAGGTGATCCCATGGGTTCCGTCATCAAGAAGCGCCGCAAGCGGATGGCGAAGAAGAAGCACCGCAAGCTGCTCAAGCGCACGCGTGTGGCTCGTCGCAACAAGAAGTAGGACCGTTCGCGGCGTACGTCGTCTCTCCGCGGGCGCGGGCGGGTTCAGGCACGCCCCGGACGCGGAGATACTTCACTTTCCCTGCCCGGCTCTTTGCCGGGCAATGGAATTTTCCGGGTGAAACACTGTTGTGTCTCACGGGTCGCGGTCGCCGGTTCACCCCAAGCGGGTGAACGGTCCGCGGGCCATCCGGACCACCACCGTCTCCTTTCAAGGAACGTGTCGCCATGGCTCGCGTCGTACTCGTCACCGGGGTTTCCAGCCCCCTCGCCGCCGGGGTCGCGCAGACCCTGAGCAAGGAGCCCGGTGTGCACCGGGTGATCGGCGCGGACTCCTCGCCGCCACCGAGCGGGACCACGGGGGTCGAGTACCAGCACGTCGACCTGCACGACGGCAGCCTGGACCGCATCGTCGCCGAATCCGGCGCGGAGCTGGTCCTGCACCTGGGCCTGGACACCGAGAAGGGCCCGAACCGGGAGGACAACCTCCTGGGCACCATGCGGGTGCTGGGCGCGGCCCAGCGCTCCGCCACCGTCCACCGGCTCGTGGTGCGCTCCAGCGCCACCCTGGACGCCGACGACGCCGCCGAGGTCGAGCGGCACACCCGCGGCCTCCAGCGCCGCCGCCCGGACCTGTCCGTGGCCGTCCTGAAGTTCGCGAACCTCATCGGTCCGTCCGTGGACACCCCGCTCACCCGTTACATGGACTCCCGTGTCGTGCCCACCGTGATGGGCCGCGACCCGCGCGTGCAGTTCCTGCACGAGGACGACGGCGCCGAGGCGCTGGTGCGCATGGCGCTCAGCGACCGGACCGGTTTCTTCGACGTCTCCGCGGCGGACGCCGTCCCGCTCTCCCACTGCCTGCGCCGTATCGGCGGCCAGCGCCTCCCGGTCCCCGCACGCGGCCTCAAGGTGTTGCGCGGCGTGGCCAAGCACGGCCGGATCGACTACGCCAGCTCCAGCGCCGCCCGCGTGGTCGGAGCGGGCCTGACCGCGTCCAGGCTGGACCCCGCCCCGCTGAGCCGGGCCCTGGGCTGGGTGCCCTCCTACAGCTCCGCCGAGGCCTTCGAGTCCTACGCGCACGGCCGCGGCGGCTCCCCCCGGAGCCGGGGCGCCGGTCTGCGCCCGGTCCACGTCCTCGCCCTGGCTCGCGCGACCCTCGGGCGTTAAAGCGGTCAGGTGCGCCCTGGAGCGCTCACGGGCCTTCCTCCTGTCGAAGGCCTCACCAGTCACGCAACTCGTCGGCTCAGGCCCGCAGGCCCGCCGCTAACCCTCCCCTGTCCCGCTCCGGCAGGCGTTCCATCGCGCCCGCCCGTGCCGGTGGCCGGCCGCCGGGCCTCAGCGTGCGGTGAGGGATCTGCGGTGTCTGACGGCGCGTACCGCCACGGCTCCGGCGACGGCGCCCGCCACGGCGGCGGGAACGGCCACCTTCAGCGCCGCCCGGTGCCTGCGGAAGTCGTGCACCGGCCACTCATGGGTGCGCGCGTACCGGCGCAGGTCCCCGTCCGGGTTGACCGCGTGCGGATCACCGACCAGGGAGAGCAGCGGCAGGTCGTTGGAGGAGTCGCTGTAGGCCGAACAGGCCGCCAGGTCCCATCCCTCCTTCTGAGCGAGCGCCCGCACCGCCACGGCCTTGGCCGGGCCGTGCAGCAGGTCGCCGTTGAGTCGTCCCGTGTACACCCCGTCGATGCTCTCGGCCTCGGTGCCCAGCGCACCCGTCAGCCCCAGGCGGCGGCGGATGATCTGGGCCAGCTCCACCGGGGTCGCGGTGACCAGCCACACCGGCCGCCCGGCGTCCAGGTGGCCCTGTACGAGCGCGCGGGTGCCCTCCCAGATGCGGTCGGCCATGGTGTCGTCGTAGATCTCCTCGCACAGGGAGACCAGGTCCTGGACGTCATGCCCGGCGACGAAGGCCAGGGCGGCCTCGCGGGCGGCGTTGATGTGCTCGGGCTGCTCGCTCCCGGTCACCCGGAACACCGTCTGCCCCCACGCGAACCGCATCAGGTCCCGGGTGGTGAACAGGTCACGGGAGGCCAGCCCGCGGGCGAAGTGGTAGATCGACGCGCCGCGCATCAGCGTGTTGTCCACGTCGAAGAAGGCGGCTCCGGTGCCGGCCGGATTCGGGGAAACGGCGTCGTGTGACACGGTTCTCTCCTGGCTTGGGTGGGGGAGGCGACCCTCCGGATCTCCGGGGTGGCGCTCCCCGCGTACTGCGAGCTTATGACCACCTACGGGCCGAGTGCGGCGACTGTGTGACAGCGTCAAACCTGGTGATGAAGATCACAGTGTCGAACCCGGTTTTGGCCTCCACTCTGCGGGATCTTCCCGGAGACTGTCCCACCGAAGGTGCACGGGGTGCACATCCACCCGTTGTCGTGCAGCATCATTGTCGAGATGGTCACGGTAGGACTGACATTCATAAGCGCGTTGGTGGGCTGGAGTGCCACCGCCGCGCTGACCGCTTATGCCCAACGCCGTCCCAGTGTCGCAGCGATCGCCTGGCTGGTCGCCGCCTTCGGTGTGACGGTCGGTCTCAGCGCCGCGGTGATCGGCGTGCTCTTCGACTTCGGGGAGCTCACCTTCCGGCTGCTGCACATCGGTGTCAGCCTCATAGGCCCGCTCTTCATGGCCTGGGGCGCCCTGGAGTACGCGGTCCGTTCACCGAACGCCCGCTTCACCGCGCGCCTGTTCGTCACCGCCCTGACCGTGGTTCCCCTCGTGGTGCTGAGCGTGGACCGCATCAGCGGCCGGTTCGGCACCGCCTTCCCCCCGCTGGGCGACCACTACGACCTGATCCCCCGCTCGCTGGTCAACGGCGTGCAGGGCTTCGTCGCCATCCTCCTCGTCCTCGCGATCATCGCCGTCGCCCGACGCGGATCCCGCGGTTCCGGCGTGACCGACCTCTCGGTGCTGGGGCTGGTCGTTCTCGCGGCGGTCCTCTCCGTCGTGGTCGGCCGCATGGGGATCGGCTCCCTGGGCCCGCTGCTGATGCTCGGCGCGATCTCCTCCCTCTGGGGTGCCGCGGCGCTGGCCGCCAAGCCGCGCCGTGACCTCTACGACGATGACGACGACTACTACGACGACGAGTACGACGACGAAGACGACGAACTCGACGACGAGCCCCAGGAGGAGCCCGTGCGCCGCAAGCGCCGCAACGCCGACACCTACGACGACCTCTACGCGGACGCTCCCGCCCCGCCGCCCAGCAAGCTGCGCGGCGTCATCACGATCTACACGCTCGCCGACGGCCAGGGCGGCGGGTTCGACCAGGTCGCCAACGCCGTTGTCGCCGAGGTCGCCAAGCGCGAGCCGGACACCCTGCTGTTCGCCGCGCACACCGTGCCCAGCGCGCCTCTCCAGCGCATCGTCTACGCGATCTACCGGGACGAACTCGCCCAGGAGGAGCACGAGCAGCAGCCGCACGTCATGGAGTTCACCCGGCGCCTGAGCGCGCACGTGGTGGCCACCAACGTGATCGAGCTCTCCCTCTCCGGCGCGGCCGCCAACGACGGCCTCGCCGCCATGCTGATGCCCCGCTGACCAGGCGTTGTCCGAGCTGACATGACCCCTTCGGGAAAGTCGGAGGGCTGTCCCGCTCCCACGATTGCGTCCGATGGGCGCAACCAACCCCGGGCGCCCTGCGTCTCAACCAGGGTGAAGTACCCTTCCCTACAGGTTTTTCATGACCGGTACCCGTCGGGTGCCGATGGCGTGTGACCGAGACCGGCCGGATGACCCAGCCGAGAGCCGCGCCGGAGCGAAAGAAAGTGTGCTGGGAGTCCGATGCGTAAGTTCCTTGTCGTCTTCCTGATCCTTCTCGCCGTGCTCGTCGTGGCGGCGGATGTCGGAGCGCGTTCGTTCGCGCAGAACACCCTTGCCGAGCGGCTGGCGCAGCAGATGGAGATGTCCGAGGAACCCGACGTCTCGATCGAGGGCTGGGCCTTCCTGCCCCAGGTGGTCAGCGGTACCTACACCGAGGTCAACATCGAGGCGGACAGCGCCACCATGGGCGGGGTGACGGTCGAGAAGATCGAGGCGACCGCATCCGAGGTCGAGGCCCCGCTGAGCGACCTCATGAACGAGCCCACGGTGACCGCGGGCCGGGTGGACGGATCCTTCGTGGTCCCCTACACCTACTTCAACCCATACCTGCCCGAGGGCATGACTATCAGCACCGAGAACGGCGAGCCCCGCATCAGCGGCGAGCTGGCCTTCCCCGAGCTGGGCCTGAGCACCTCGGTCTCCACCGGCGGCGAGTTCACCGTCGAGGACGACACCCTGTACGTGACCCCGATCGACGTCGAGGTGGGCGACGTCCCCTTCGACGTCGACGGCGTGGTCACGAACATGCTGACCTTCAGCGCCCAGGTGCCCGAGCTGCCCTTCGGGCTGACCGCCACGGACATGGAGGCCACCGCCAGCGGCCTCAAGATCACCGGCACCGGCAAGGGCGTCCCGCTGATGGGCTCCGAGGCCGTCTGATGTCTGCGGAGACGGAGAAGCTCGGCGCCGGCCTCCTCGGCGCCGAGCTGGGCGCGAGAGCCACGCTCGTGCAGTTCTCCAGCGCCTTCTGCCAGCCCTGCCGCGCCACCCGCCGCGTACTGGAGGACGTGGCGGACATGGTCGAGGGGGTGGCCCACGTGGAGGTCGACGCGGAGTCCCGGCTCGACCTCGTACGTGAACTGAAGATCCAGGGAACCCCCACGGTGTTCGTGCTCGCCGCGGACGGCCGGGTGGTCCGCCGGGCCGGGGGCCAGCCCCGGAAGGCGGACGTGATCGCCGCGCTCGGCGAGGCCCTGCGCTGACCTCGGTCGGACCTCCCCGACCCTCCCCGCCGCATTCCTCCTCTGTGTCTTCTCCGGCGTCTCCCATGTGTCTCACAGGGTGGAACTTCCGTCTTGTGATCCAGGACACCCGTGACAAGAGCGCGGTCCGGCCTGTAGCGTCTAGGACGTGACTTCCTTGACGAGCGCGTATCTGACGAAGCGACGTGCGGTGGACTTCTGCCGCGTCGCTGCCGCGCTCTGTCCGTGTCCCTAGGGCGGACGGGCCCCTCGAGCCTCCGCTCGCTCCCTGCGACCGGCCCCTTCCCGCGCACACGACGGGGATGACCCCTCCGCCCGGAGGCGGTCCTCCACAGGCCCCGGCGGACCATGACGGACGTCAGTTTCGTCTCCACGCCGACGGTCTGCCTCCGTCACACCCTCCTGTGCCCCGGAACGGCTCGCCACCGCCGCGACCGCCCTGCCCCACGCGTAGAGCTTCCCCTTCTCCTGCCGGCTCCCACGGAGCAGCGGTCAGGGCTGGGGAAGCCGCCTGAGACCCCTGTTCCGGGCACCGTGCCCCCGGAACGCGCAGCACCGACCACACACGCGACACCGCACTTCAAACACAGGAGGTTCCCCATGAGCCGCTCCGACGTCCTTGTGGACGCCGACTGGGTGGAGGCTCACCTGGACGACGCCAACGTCGTTCTCGTCGAGGTGGACGAGGACACGTCCGCCTACGACAAGGGCCACATCCCCGGCGCCGTCAAGATCGACTGGAAGACGGACCTCCAGGACCCCGTCCGCCGCGACTTCGTGGACCAGACCGGTTTCGAGAAGCTGCTGTCCGCCAAGGGCATCGGCAACGACGACCAGGTCATCCTGTACGGCGGCAACAACAACTGGTTCGCGGCCTACGCCTACTGGTACTTCAAGCTCTACGGCCACGACAACGTCCGTCTGCTCGACGGCGGCCGCAAGAAGTGGGAGCTCGACTCCCGCGAGCTCGTCGAGGAGGTCCCGGAGCGGGCCGCCACCGAGTACAAGGCCAAGGAGCAGGACTCCTCGATCCGCGCCTTCCGCGACGAGGTCGTCGAGGCCATCGGCACCAAGGACCTGGTCGACGTCCGCTCGCCCGACGAGTTCACCGGCAAGCTGCTGACCCCCGCGCACCTGCCGCAGGAGACCTCGCAGCGCCCGGGCCACATCCCGACCGCGCGCAACATCCCGTGGGCCAAGACGGCCAACGAGGACGGCACCTTCAAGAGCGCCGAGGAGCTGCGCGAGCTCTACACCGAGGCCGGGGTGGACCTCGACAAGGACATCATCGCCTACTGCAGGATCGGTGAGCGCTCCTCGCACACCTGGTTCGCCCTGCACGAGATCGTCGGCCTGGAGAACGTCAAGAACTACGACGGCTCGTGGACCGAGTACGGCTCCCTGGTGGGCGTGCCGGTCGAGCTCGGAGAAGCGGAGGCCAAGTGAGCGACACCTGCGGAGCACCCGAGGGCGGCGTGGCCCTGGCCGACGTCGACGCCGGCAACCAGGCGGTCATCCAGGGCACGGTGACCCGTGACGGTCAGCCCCTGCGCGGCGCCTACGCCCGACTGCTGAACGAGTCCGACGACTTCGTCGGCGAGGTCGCCACCGGTGACGAGGGCACCTTCCGCTTCTTCGCTGCTGACGGCGACTGGAAGGTACGGGTGCTGGCCTCCCAGGGCTTCACCGGCGAGTACGCGGTGAAGGCCGAGGTCGGCAAGGTCATCGACGTCCAGGTCCAGGCCTGATCTGACCTGACACAGCGCGAACGGCGCCGGTACCGACGGAGCGATCCGTCCGGTACCGGCGCCGTTCGCGCTGCCCCGGGTTTCCAGGATCCCGCGCTCAGCGCTCCCGAGGCGGCGGCACAGGCCCCTCCTCCGGCACCACGTACTGCTCTGCCAGCTCCCGGTTGGCGGCCAGCGCCCGGTCCGCCCGGTCGAGCACCACCTGTCGGTGGAAGACACCCCAGACGACGACCGCGATCGCGGCGAACCCGAACCACGCCAGGCCGACGGGGCCGCCCCTCAGCAGTGAGCCGATGATCAGGTTCAGGGCACTGCCGAACACGAACAGGGCCAGGCCGGTGTGCTGCCAGGGGTTCTCCAGCCGACGGCGCAGGTCTTCGGCCACCCTGACGGTCAGGTGGGCCAGCTCGGGATCAGGGGCCGCCGCGCCGTGGCGCAGGTACAGGATCACCCGCTTGCGCTCCGTACTGATCGGAGCCTTGAGAGCCAGCGCCCGTTCGCTCCAGTCCGCGCGCTGCCTGCGGCGGTTCCAGAGAAAGGCCAGCACCATGCAGACCAAGGCGGCGGTGAGGAAGACCAAGGGGATCAGCCTCAGCGCGAGGAGGTACCCGGGCACGGGAACTCCTCCGTCAGGTCGCGGTTGGTCTCGATCGCCCAGGCGCTCCGCCGCAGCACGTGGGCCCGGTAGACCGGCAGGGCCAGGGTCAGCACGAGGAACACCACGGCCGTGAGGAGCGCGCCCTCCGGGGTGGCCAGGCCGGTCAGCGCGTAGGACCCGGTGAACAGGGGCGCCATGAACACCAGGCTCCAGGCCATCCAGGGGTTCTCCCAGTTGTGGTAGCTCCGCGCGGCCCACTGGCACACCAGCAGCGCGAGCTCGGGGCTTTCCGCGCGCTCCCCCCGCCGAATGATCCGTGCGGCCCGCTGATGGCGTTCGGCGACGTCCAGCCGGTTCCCCTCCTGGAGGTACAGGCCATCCCCGAAACCGTACGCGGGGGCCCCTTCCCGAGACGGCCCGAACCCGCGGCGCCTGTTCCAGCGCACACTCGCCGCTCCGAACACGATCACCCCGGCCAACGCGACGATCATCAGCAGTCCCAGGACCACCTCGGCCTGATCGAATATCCCACTCGTTCCGGAAATGGGGGCTCCTCCGTGAAGGCGAAACAAACACCATTATGTCGTCGATGCCGGACCCGCGCTCTCGGCCAGGTCGCGGTTGGTCTCGATCGCCCAGGCGCTCCGCCGCAGCACGCGGACCCGGTAGAGCGGCAGGGCCAGCGCCGCAACGAAGAGCACCACGGCCGTGACCAGTGCGGGAGCCGGGGCGATCCGGTCGGTCAGGGCCAGGAACCCGCCGAACAGCGGTGCCAGGAACACCGCGTTCCAGACAGCCCACGGGTTCTCCCAGTTCTCGTAGTCCTGCGCGGCCCAGTGGCAGACCAGCAGCGCGAGCCTGGGGCTTTCCGCGCGTTCCCCCCGCTGAATGATCCGTGTGGCGTGCCGGTGCCGCTCGGCGATGTGCGGACCGTTCCCCTCCCGTCGGTGCTCGTCGAGGTGCTGACGGTGCCCGAAACCGCGTGCCGGACCCATCACCTGGAACGGCGTGAACCCGCGGCGCCGATTCCAGACGGCACCCGCCACCGTGCACACGAGCGCCCCGATCACCGAGAGCACCATCAGCACGTCCAGAACCGTCTCGGACATCGAACTCATTCCGGTACCTCCTCCCGCCGAGACCGCGACCGGTCGAACTCGGCGGCCAGAGCCCGGTTGAGTTCCAGCGCGAGTTCGACGTTCGCACGTCGCCTGCGCGCGTGCCGCTCCGCCAGGACACCGAAGACGACCGTCAGTCCCAGGACGGCGGCCAAGAACCCCAGGGAGAACACGGCACTGTCAGCCGTGGTGAGGCTTTGGTGGATGATCATCGGCGCCTGGGCCATCGGCAGGAGCACGTAGCCACGGGACCGCCAGGGGTTCTCACGCAACGGTAGTTCCCGCTCGGCGAGCCGGTGTGCCACGTAGGCCGTGGCCGGATCGTCCGCTGCCCGCCCGTCCCGGACGAGCCGGTCCGCTCTGGTCCGGATCTCGGAGAAAGGGGTGCCGAACCGGGTCAGTTCGGGGTCGATGAGCGGGGGTTCCTCCGGTTCACCGTGCTCCTTGAGCCATCTGCGTGACAGCACGACCGTCACCAGGAAGGCCGTGAAGAAGCCGAGAGCGAGGACGATGACCAGTACCTGCGCCACCAGATCCACCATGTTCGATCACCTCTCCGCGTTCGGATCGTTCTCGACCGCCTCGTGCTCGTCCTGCGCCTGAGCCTCCTCGGCCTTGATCACCACGTCTCGTCTCCAAGGGGGAGTCGGGCGGTCAGTAGGGCTTGCGGAGCTGGTCCCAGCCGTCCCAACCGTCCCTGCCGTCGTCGGGCGGGGCCGGAGCCCGGGCGGCGAGCTCCTCGTTGGCCTCGACCGCCCGGCGGGCCCGGGGCAGAACCCGGCGCCGCTTCAAGGGGTAGTACACGGCCATGGCCGCGATCAGGGGCAGGAACACGTACAGGACGCCCGCGGAGACGTTCCCCAAGGCGGTCATGGTGAAGATGTTGAGCACCATCGCCGCGATGAACACGGAGTACCCGTAGTGCTGCCAGGGGTTCTCCCAGACCCGGAGGTGTTCCCGGGCGGTCGCCACCGTCAGACGGGCCAGTTCGGGATCAGGGGCGGTCTCGCTGGAGCGCAGGTACGGCCGTACTCGGCGCTGGTCCTCGCCCCGGGGCGCCTGGGCGGCCAGCTCCCGCTGTTTCCAGTTCGGACGGCTGTGTCGGCGGTTCCAACGGGAGCCCATCGCCTGGAAGACGAAAGCGGCCGCCAGGAGCAGGGTCACGGCTCCCATGAACACGTAGGTCGGTAACGGGCCGGACAGGTTCGCTGCCGAGACGGGGGGTTCACTCCCTCGGAGTGGCGGGGTCGGTGGTTCCTCTGTCCCCTGTCCCCATGCCCGGAGGGAGACGGGTAAACATCGGACGCGCCGGGGCAGGGCTCGGCATGCGAGGTGGGGGCGGGTTTTCCACAGGTGAGGGCTCGGGGCTGGTCAGCGGTGGGCCTCCCTGATTCACTGATCGGCAAGGCCACGTCGTCCGGCAGCGGCCGGACACCCCCGTGTCCGGCCCATCGGGCGGACTCGGCCTGTGGCAAGCACGCCGGGCGCTGGCTTCCCAGCCCCGCCTCCGACCCCCGGCCGGAGCCCCGCGTGAAGGAATACCCGGCGGTCCCTCTCTACCGCCGGTCAGGAGGTGTTCGGACGGTGCCCACACCACGGTCCTCGGCGACCGCGGCCAGCGCGCCCCGAGGCGAGACGGGACGCACCTACATCGGCTGGCGGCACAAGGTCGTGCTGCCGCCGCCGGGACCCGCCCCGCGCCGCCCCGCGCCGGCGGATACGGAGACACTCAGCGAGGAGTGGGTCGCCGGGCAGCTCGACAGCGAGAAGCAGACCAACCGGCCGCTCTACTTCGCCCTGGGCGGGCTCGGGCTGTTCGCCCTGCTCTGCCCGCTGCTGTGGAGCCTGCGCATCCTCCCGGGCAGCCTGGCCCTGGGCGGGGTGTTCGCCTGCATGGCGATCGCCGCGCCGGTGGCCTTCGCACTCCTGCAGAGCAGACAGGTCATGGCGGCCAGACTCGAACGAGCCAAGGAGCGGCTGGAGCAGGAGCGGGCCGAACGGGAGCGGGCCCTGCACGACCAGCAGCGTGAACACGCGCGCCGGTACACCGAGTGGCAGGCCGCCGCACGCGCCTACGAGGCCCAGCCGCGCTGGTACGGAATGACCGTGCCGCCCGGGACCTCGGCGGTGATCGTGGTCGGTGGCACCGACGCGGGATGGTCGGCTCTGCTCACCACCATCGGGGTCTCACGGCTCCGTGAGGGCGGCGACCTCACCGTCGTGGACCTCACCGGCCATTCGGTCGCCCGCGAACTCGTCCGCCTGGCCCGGCGCTGTGCCGTGCAGCCCAGACAGTGGGTGCTCCCCGCCGACCTGCCCCGGATGACCCTGGGCACCAACCTGGACGCCGGGCAGCGCGCCAGAATCCTGTCCGCGGTCGCCGCCGCCTCCGGCCAGCTGGAGGAGGTGGACGCGGACGAAACCCTGCTGCTGCGGCTGCTGGAAGTGCTCGGCCCGGACGTGGGGATCGCCCGGCTCATCGGCGGTCTGCGCGCCCTGGTGACCCCGGAGGAGGACGCGGCCGAGGACGACCCGGCCCTGGCCCTGCTCACCCAGCGCGAGCGCGCCCGGGTGCGGGAGCGCTGCGCCGACGACCCCGGGGTGCGCGAGCGCGCCTGGGCGCTGGAGAACCGGCTCAGCCCCTTCGAGGCGGTCGGCACCAGGGCCGACGACGGTGCCTACGCGCAGGTCAAGATCATCTCCACGGACCGCGCCTCGGGGGAGACCGCGGCCCGGGTCTACGGGACCTACGCCGTGGCCGCGCTCAGCGAACTGTTGGAGGCCCGGGTACCCGAACCGGTCTCCGTCAGCGGCAGGGCGCCCCGGGTGCGGCCCGACCGCACCCGCAGCGTGGTGGTCTGCGGGGCCGAGACGCTCCCGGCCGAGGAGGTGGACCAGGTCCTGGCCGCCGCGGCGGAGGGCGGGGTCGAGGTGGTCCTGATGTTCCGTACCGCCGTCCCCGCCGCCCTGAAACGCTTCTCCGACCCCTCCTGCCTGCCGGTCGTGATGGCCCAGCACAGCGGTGCGGCGGAGGTCGCCAGTGAGGTCGTCGGCGCGGCCGCGGCGGCGACCCGGGCCGAGGAGGACCCGCAGCGTCTGGAGGTGCACCGGCTCACCGAGGTGATCGGTGCCGCGGTGGGCGGGGCGGTCACCGAACCGGACGGCGCCGAAGCCGGGGAGGGCGCCGACGACGATCTCCTCTTCCCCTCCCCGCACACCGAGTCCGGTGCGGTGATCCGCAACGCCGCCGCCGCGATCGCCCCGCTCGACCTGGTCCGCCATGTGAGATCCGCCACGGCCTGGGGGCGGGTCACAGCCCAGGCCGCGGAGATCGACACCCCCGTCAGCGCCGACGCGGAGGAGGGGCCGAGTGTCCGCGGCACCGGCCTGGACGCCGAGG
This sequence comes from Nocardiopsis exhalans, assembly GCF_024134545.1. Classification (GTDB taxonomy): domain Bacteria; phylum Actinomycetota; class Actinomycetes; order Streptosporangiales; family Streptosporangiaceae; genus Nocardiopsis; species Nocardiopsis exhalans. The sequence goes on along the minus strand of NZ_CP099837.1, from coordinate 7,116,432 downwards.
CGCTGCGTGAGCTGCCGTCCACGGCCGCCCTGGTCCTGGCCCCGGACGGACCGGTCGTCACGGACACCAATCCGGGTATCCTCACCCTGTCCACGGCCACGCTGGCCACGGTGGAGGACTCCCCGAAGGTCGGTATCGGCGGGGAGGCCGGGCACGGTGGTGCCACCGGGCCGGCAGCCTCGGACCCGGCCCGCCGGGAGAGCCCCGAACCGGGCTCCGAGACCGGCAGGCCCCGGATCCTCGCTCCGGACGGCAGACCCCTGACCGACACACCGGGGGGCTCCGGCAAGGCCGACGGCTCCGCAGCCCCGAAACCTGTCGGAGCCGCCGACCGGATCGACCCGGAGCAGGTCCCGCCCAACCTCGGGCCGCCGCCCGAGCGTTTGGACTGGCGGGTCTGAGGGTCGGTGGACAATAGGCTTGGCCCGACACATCGCCCGCCGCCGAAGCGCGTCCGTGCGGGTGATCTAGCGATCGTGGAGAAATCGATGAGCGAGCTTCCCTTGCGCGCCCAACTGGCCTCGGTACTGGGCAGGAGCGCAGCCGGCCTGTCCAGGGCCACCGGACGCGGAGACGGCTCCGTCATCGGGGGGCGCGTCGCCCTCAAGGTGGAACCGGACCTGCTCGCCAAGCTCGCCCAGGGCCGCCGCTTGGCCCTGGTCAGCGCCACCAACGGCAAGACGACCACCACCCGGCTCATCGCGCAGGCCCTGCGCGAGTTCGGTGACGTGGCCACCAACGAGTACGGCGCGAACATGCCCACCGGGCACATCACGGCGCTGTCCGACAACAAGTCGGCGGTCAACGGCGTGCTGGAGGTGGACGAGAAGTACCTCCCGCAAGTCCTCAAGGCCACCAACCCCTCCTTCGTGGTCCTGATGAACCTGAGCCGCGACCAGATGGACCGCGCCTCGGAGATCAACCTGCTGGCGAAGAAGTGGCGCACCGCTCTGGCGCAGACCGACACCCACGTCATCGCCAACGCCGACGACCCGCTCGTGGCCTGGGCGGGGCTGGGTGCCCCGAACGCCACCTGGGTGTCGGCCGGTCAGCGCTGGAAGGAGGACTCCTGGTGCTGCCCCGAGTGCGGGGGCCACCTCAAGCGCGACGTCGACCCGCACTGGGAGTGCCCCGAGTGCGGCCTGGCCCGGCCCCGGGCCACGTGGGCGGTGGACAACGCCAACGACACCCTGGTCACCCCCGACGGCCAGGAGCTCAAGCTCCGGATGAACCTGCCCGGGGACGCGAACCGCGCCAACGCCGCGATCGCGGCGGCCACCGCCGCCGGGTACGGTATGCACCCCGAGCGCACCCTGGAACGGTTGCGCGAGGTCACCTCGGTGGCCGGTCGCTACACCTCGGTGGTCACCATGGGCGTCGAGGTCCGCCTGCTGCTCGCCAAGAACCCGGCCGGGTGGCTGGAGTCCTTCGCCGTCCTGGACCCGCCCCGTGTCCCCGTGATCCTCGGGGTCAACGCGCAGATCCCCGACGGCAAGGACACCTCCTGGCTCTGGGACGTTGACTACACGGTGCTGCGCGACCGCAGGGTGTTCGTCATGGGCGAGCGCCGCACGGACCTCGCGCTGCGCCTGGAGACCGACGGGGTGCCCTTCGAGACCGCCGACCGCGTGGACGAGGTGCTGGGCCGGCTCAAGGTCGAGCAGCCCGACATCACCAAGGTCGACGTCATCGCCAACTACACAGCCTTCCAGCAGATCCGCACGGCGTACGGCCGCGTCCAGTAGGAGAGACCCATGTCGAACACCAGCAGCGCCCTGCGGATCGTGTGGATCTACCCCGACCTGCTCAGCACCTACGGGGACCAGGGCAACGTCCTGATCCTCAAGCGCCGCGCCGAACTGCGCGGCATCCCCACCGAGATCGTGCACGTCCACTCCAGTGACCCGGTGCCCGAGCAGGGCGACATCTACCTGCTCGGCGGCGGCGAGGACCGGCCGCAGATCCTGGCCGCCGAGCGGCTGCGCGCCGACGGCGGGCTGGCCCGGGCCGCCGCGCGCGGCGCGTGCGTGTTCGCGGTCTGCGCGGGCTACCAGATCATCGGTGAGAGCTACGGCGACGACGAGGCCAACCCGCTCCCGGGCGTGGGCATCATCGACATCCGCAGCAACCGGGGCCAGACCCGTGCCGTGGGCGAGATCGTCGCCGACGTCGACCCCTCCCTGGGGGTGGGCCGGATCACCGGTTTCGAGAACCACCAGGGCCGCACCGAGATCGGCCCGCAGGCCCGTCCGCTGTCCACCACGGTGAAGGGCATCGGCAACGACGACCGCACCGAGGGCGCCTACCAGGGCCAGGTCCTGGGCACCTACCTGCACGGCCCGGCCCTGCCGCGCAACCCGCAGCTGGCCGACCTGCTGCTGCGCTGGCGCGTGGGCCAGCTGAACCCGCTGCCCCCGTCCTGGGGCGAGCGCCTGCACGACGAGCGCCTGGCCGCCGCCCTGCGGTAGGCCTCGATCACCTCGGAGCCCGGTGGAGCCCTCCACCGGGCTCCGTCGTGTGTAAAGGGGGCACAGATCCGGAATGTCATGCCGGTGATACGTGTCACACGGGTATGGGTTTCAGTGATCCTCGAACCCCGCCGCGGGGGCGGGCCGCCGCGGCGGTGCGCACCCTCGCCATCCCTGTCGCGGTCCTGCTCGCCGGGGCGGTGTGCGCGGTCACCCTGGTCGCGCTGAGCCTGGTGACCGTGCCGGACGCGCGGGTGGTGCTCGGCGAGGACGAACCGGCCGCGGCGCCCGCACCCGTCGAGGAATCCGAACCCGCGGAGGAAACCGAGGAGCCCGCGCCCCCGCCTTCGGAGGAGCCCGCTCCCGAGCCCTCAGACGAGCCTGGGGCGGCTGAGGGCGAGCCGGAGCCCGTGCCCGAGCCGAGCCCCGCTCCGGAGCCCGCGGATCCCGAGGAACCAGCGGCGGCCGAGCCGGAGTCCGTACCGCCCTCCGCCTACGACGGGTCCACCACGTCGGTGGGCGTCTTCCGGGTGGTGGTCGAGGCGGCCTACACCGACCCGACCATCACCAACGGCACGGGCTCCTACGCCGAGGCGCCCGCGGGCTGGGAGTACCACGTCTACCGGCTCAACGTCACCAACGAGGGTTCGTCCCCGGTGATCTTCGACAGCTCCGGCACCGTGGGCACCACCACCGACGGCCGACGGTTCGTCAACGACATCGACGCCGAGCACACCGTGGCCTACGACTACTTCTGGTTCGAGATCGACCCGGGCGAGACGGTCACCACGCACATCATGTTCCTGGCGCCGGTCGGCACCGAGTTCGCGCACGTCCTGGTGGCGGGCCAGAGCGACCTGCGCCCCGGCTGACGCCTGCGGCCGTACTCCGGTCTCGCCCCGGCTACCGGGGCTTGCGGCGGAAGTCGTCGAGGTCGGCGTTGGCGCCGGTGTCCGGGTCCACCACGACCTCCTGGCCCGCGGCGATGCCGTCGACCACCAGGTCCGCGTCCACCGGGGCGGTGCGCTTGACCAGGCCGAGGGCGATCGGGCCCAGCTCGTGGTGGCGGGCGGAGGTGCCCACCCGGCCGACCTTGCGCCCGCCCAGCTCGATGTCGCTGCCCAGCGCGGGCAGCCGCTCGGCGGTCCCGTCCAGGTGCAGCATCACCAGGCGGCGCGGCGGGCGGCCCAGGTTGTGCACCCGCGCCACCGTCTCCTGGCCCGGGTAGCAGCCCTTCTCCAGGTGCACCGCGGAGCCGATCCAGTTCATCTCGTGCGGGATGGAGCGCTCGTCCGAGTCCAGTCCGGGCCGGGCGCGGTGCGCGGCGATCCGGTGGGCCTCGTAGGGCCACATGCCCGCTGGACGGGCCCCGGCCGCGGTGAGCTTCTCCGCGGCCGTCACCAGGTTCTCGGCGGGCACGAACAGGTCGATCTCGTCCCCGGTCAGCCGGCTCGGCACGTCCTCGACCGCACCCGCCACCCGCGAGCGCTCCGGGCCCAGCACCGTGAGCACGGAGTAGGAGTCGGAGAGGTCCTCGACCTCCACCCGCAGCATGAACACCATGGAGTCCAGGAACTCCGCCAGCCCGGGGCCGCCACCGGGCTCGGTGTGCACCCACGTCGCCTCGCCGTCGTCCACCAGGGACAGGTGGTGGCGCAGGTGCCCGCGGGTGTCCAGGACCAGCGCCTCGGTGGCCGTACCGGGGGCCAGGTCCCGGGTCAGCTGGCTGGTGATGTCGTTGAGCCAGCCCAGGCGGTCGGGTCCGCTCACCCGGACCACGCCCCGGTTGCTCCGGTCGACCCAGGCGCTGGAGCGCTCCATGGCGCGGGCTTCGTGCGAAGGGTCGCCGTAGTGCGCGGCGACGTCGGAGTCGGGGCTGTCGGCGCTCACGGCGCCGGGTGTGGTCAGCAGCGGCGAAGTCATACCAGCGAGGTTATCCGGCCCGCGGAAGGCCCGGAGAGCACCCCATCTGACCTGGGATTCAGATCACGAAAAAACATTTGCCCCACCCCCGCCACGGGACGTACCTTCGGAGGCACGCAGGAAAGGAGGTGGTCCGAGAAATGATTGACTCTAGGACTGGCGAGGTGGCCGTCCGCTAGGGCGACGCTGAGCATTCGCTCGACGTCGCTCGTGCGAATCCCTGACGGACACCCGGACCCCGGGCTGCCGGACCTTGTCCGACCGGCTCCGCACGATGCGGAAGACAGCCCGGGGTTCGTCTCTGCCCTGAGCGACTACTCGCTGTCAGAGCCTGACTGCTTGCCGTTGACCTTCTTCAGCTGCGCCGACATGTACGAGCGCAGGTCGTGGCCGCGCGCGGCCAGGTCCCAGGCGTAGCCCAGGGTGTCGCGGTTGTCACCGAACAGCCCGTAGAGGCGGTGCGAGGCCTGGACCTCCAGGCCGGTGATGGTGTGCATCACCGCGTTGGTGGCCATCTCCACCCGGTTCGCGAACACGTTGCCCAGGTAGGACTCGATGAAGCCCTCGTTGTGGGCGATCAGAACTTCCAGATGGATGATGTTCTTGTCGTCGTCCTTGGCGTAGGTGGCGCTGTCCTCCTCGGACAGGGCGCGCCAGTAGCCGGACTCCTCCGTGATGAGCTCACCGAGCGTTCCGTCGGCCTTCATCCGCCAGGCCCTGCTCCGGTAGTCCAGATAGGGCGCACCGTCCCTGACGGTGAACTCGACCTCCTGCCCGAACTGGAGCTCTTCCTCGTCGGCGTAACCGGCGACGCCGACGCCCTCCCAGCGCCCGAACAGGAACGACAGTTTCTCCAGATCGGGGTGTACCTCAGCGTCCATAACCTCTGAGCCTAGCGGCGCCGCGGACATGACGGCGACGACCTGCCGGAGAGCGCCTTGTGTGCCACCGGGGAGCCTTGGACTGGACATGCCCAATTGGCCCCACTTTCCCGGAGAACTGGTAAAGATTGTCAGCAGACGCGGCGCGGCCACGGGGCTCACCGCCCGCCGTCGTCCTCGACCTCCGACGCGCTTACAAAGGGGCTGCCTGTGCTAATGGTGATCGGTGTGGCGCTGCTCGTCGTCGCGGTGGTCCTCCTGCCGCTGACCGTCATCGGAACGCGCCGCTGGCTGCGTCAGCGCGGGCTCGCCCAACTCCTCCCCAGCGCCCTGGCCGCCCGGCAGGGCCAGCGTGTGACGCTCACCGGTGTGGCCGCCCCCGGCCCCGCCGGGCCCATCGAGTCCGGTCTGGCCGGATCGGAGTGCGTGTGGCACGGCCACGAGGTGCTCCGCCACTACCGCCCGCTCGCCCGTGACCAGGCCGAGGGCTCGGTCAGTGAACGCGCCTGCGACTCCATCGCCGACTACGGTTCCGATGACCTGTTCGGCCTGGTCGCCGAGGGCCGCCCCGGTGACGCCCAGCGCATCTATGTGGACCCCAGGGGCGCCGAACCCCGCGATCCCGAGCTCTGCCTCAAGCGCCTGGTCGGCCGCCCCCAGCCGGGTGTGGCGGCGGCCGCCGACGACCTCCTGCCGCGCGTGCGCGGCCGGATCTCGGGCGTCTTCCGGGGCGAGACCATCGAGTTCGAGTACCGCGAGTGGATCATCCGCCCGGGCGCGCGCCTGCGCGTGTCCGGAGAGATCGGCGTTCGGGACGGCCGGGTGGTGCTGGTCGCTCCGGAGGGCGGCACGCTCGGCGTCGAGCACGGTGTGGCGGAACGCCCGGCCCGGGTATCGCCCCGCCGCCGGGAGGCTCTGCTACTCCTGGTCGCCTTCGCCGTCTGCGCGATCGCGGGGGCGGTCCTGACCGCCGTCGCGCTCTCAGTAGGCTGACCCCATGACTCGTTCCCTGGTGATCAAGGTCACCGCCGGTGAGGACTCCCCGGAGCGGTGCAACCAGGCCTTCACCGTCGCGGCGGCCGCGGTCGCCAGCGGGGTGGCCGTGTCCCTCTGGCTGACCGGGGAGTCCGCGTGGTTCGCGGTACCCGGCCGGGCCGAGGATTTCGAACTCCCGCACGCGGCCCCGCTCCAGGACCTGCTGGCCGCCGTACTCGCCGCGGGCCAGGTGACGGTCTGCACCCAGTGCGCCGCCCGCCGGGACCTCACCCAGGGGGACCTGATCGGGGGCGTGCGCATCGCGGGCGCGGCCACCTTCGTGGAGGAGACCCTCCAGGACGGCGCCCAGGCCCTGGTCTACTGACCCGCCCCGCTCTTTTCGGCCCTTCGCCGATCCGGACATGCCCTCGCCACCCCCGGATACGACTGTGCCCGCGCCGACCAAGGCACGGGCACAGGGTCGCGGATGCGGGTTCGGGTTACTTCTTGCCCTGGTTGGCGACGGCCTCGATGGCGGCCTTGGCGGCCTCCGGGTCGAGGTAGGTGCCGCCCGGCTTGGTCGGCTTGAACTCGTCGTCCAGCTCGTACACCAGCGGGATGCCGGTGGGGATGTTCAGCCCGGCGATGTCGGCGTCGCTGATCCCGTCCAGGTGCTTGACCAGGGCGCGCAGCGAGTTGCCGTGCGCGGCGACCAGGACGGTCCTACCGGCGGCCAGGTCCGGCGCGATGTTGTCGTACCAGTACGGCAGGGTGCGGTCGAGGACGTCCTTGAGGCACTCGGTGCGCGGCAGCAGCTCCGGCGGGAGCAGGTCGTAGCGCGCCTCCCCGGCCTGGGAGTAGGGGTCGTCGTCGGCGATGGGCGGCGGAGGCGTGTCGTAGGAGCGGCGCCAGGTCATGAACTGGTCGTCGCCGTACTCCTCACGGGTCTGAGCCTTGTCCTTGCCCTGGAGGGCGCCGTAGTGGCGCTCGTTGAGGCGCCAGGAGCGCTCGACCGGCAGCCAGTGCAGGTCGGCGGCGTCCAGCGCGAGGTTCGCGGTGCGGATCGCGCGCTTGAGCAGTGAGGTGTGCAGGATGTCCGGGGTCACCCCGGCGGCCTTCAGAAGTTCGCCGCCGCGGCGCGCCTCCTCCTCGCCCTGCGCGGACAGGTCCACGTCCACCCAGCCGGTGAAGAGGCCCTTCGCGTTCCAGACACTCTCGCCGTGTCGAAGCAGTACCAGAGTTCCCATGGGGACCAGCCTAGCCAGCCCGCCCCGGTGATCGTTCCCCGGCAGGCCCCTACTCGCCCTACTGATCGGTAGCGGGCTCGATCATGTCCTCGGTCACGTTCTCCCTGGCGCGCTCTTCCGGGTGGTCGGCCAGGTGGGCGAAGGCGCGCAGGTTGCGGGTGTCGTGGCCGCGGGAGGTCCGCCACTGCCACTCCTTGCGGATCGCCGTGGCGAACCCCAGTTCCAGCGCGGTGTTGAAGCCCTCGTCGGTGTAGGTGAGCACACAGCCCAGCAGCCGGTCCACCTCCGCCGGGGTCACCCCGCCCAGCGGCAGCCGGCCGCGGATGTACACGTCGCCGACGTCGTCGGAGACGAACGCCATCCCGTACATGTCCGAGCTGCGCCGGGTCAGCCACTGGTAGAAACCGGCGTGGTTCTCGTCGGGCTGGCGGCAGAAGAACGAGGTCAGCGTGAGGCTGTGCGGACCCGCCTCCAGCCACACCATGGTCTTGAGCTTGGCGGTGCCGGGGAGTGTCACCAGGAACGAACCCTCACGCGGGCACTCGACCTCCAGCCCGGCCTCCGCCACGGCCTCGGTGATAGCCCTGACGGCGCTCTCGCGCTCGGTTTCCGTTCCCACGTCCTCACCTCTCGTCACTTCGGTTCGGTCGGCCACTTCGACTCCGCTCACCGTGTTCGCTCCTGTTCGAGGTCACCTGCAGGCTGCCAGACCGAGCTCGCGCGGGGTGAGGGCGTCCCGGTACACGTCCAGCAGTTCGTCCACGGTCCGCGACCACCCCAGGGTGGCGGCGTGCCGGGGCGCCGCCTCGGCCAGCTTGGCACGCCAGGCCGGTTCGGTAATCATCCGGTGCAGTTCGGCGGCGTAGTGCCGGGGGTCGTGCCCGTCCACCAGGACCCCGGAGACCCCTGCCGACACCGCCGTGCTCAGCCCGCCCACCCGGGCGGCCAGCACCGGGGTGCCGCAGGCCTGCGACTCCACGGCCACCAGTCCGAAGGACTCGGAGTAGGAGGGCACCACGGTCGCGGTCGCGGCCCGGTAGTAGTCGGCCAGGCGCTCGCGGTTCTGCGGCGGCTCCATCCGCACCACGTCGGCCACGCCCAGCGAACGCGCCAGGTCGGTGAGCAGCTGGGGCTCGCGCTTGCCGCCCCCGGACAGCCCGCCGACGATCCCGACCACCAGGCGCGAGCGCAGTGAGGGGTCGCGTTCGAGGAGTTCGGCCGCGGCACGGATGAGCACGTCCGGGGCCTTGAGCCGCTGGACCCGGCCCACGAACAGCAGGAGTTCGGCGTCGCGGGGCAGCCCGATCCGGTCCAGGGCCGCGGCGCGCGAACCCGGGGTGAAGGTCTCCAGGTCCACACCGGGCGGGATCGTGCTGATCTGCTCGTTGCGGGCGCCGTAGAAACCGGTGAGCTGGCGCGCCTCGTCGTCGGTGTTGGCGATGAGCCGGTCGGCCTGGCGGACCAGCTGGTCCTCACCGCGCACCCGCGCCTCGGGTTCGGGGGCGTCGCCCGTGGCCAGGGCGGCGTTCTTGACCCGCGCCATCGTGTGCATGGACTGCACCATGGGCACCCCCCAGCGGCGGGCGGCCACGACCCCCGCCTTGCCGGACAGCCAGTAGTGGCCGTGCACGAGGTCGTAGTGGCCCGGCTCGCCCTGGGCCTCGGCGCGCAGCATCCCGAAGATGAACGGGCACAGGTGGTCGGCGAGGGTGTTCTTGTCCAGATGGCCGTAGGGACCGGCGGGCACGTGCCGCACGTTCACCCCCGGCGCGAGCTCGACCACCGGGGGGAGGTCAGGGCTGGTCGCCCGGGTGAACACGTCCACGGCCACGTTGCGCTCGGCCATCCGGCGGGCCACCTCGACCACGTACACGTTGAGCCCGCCGGCGTCACCGGTGCCGGGCTGGTCCAGCGGGGAGGTGTGCAGACTGACGGTCGCGATCCTCGAAGGGGTCGAGGGAACCGTCGTCTGTTCTCCCATCGGTACGGGTCCGGCCACCGGTGGATCCTCCAGGTCGTGTGCGCAACATGTGTGCGAGCCGTAGTCGTCAACAGCGACGAAGGTACACACTGTTCCCCACCGGACCGTCCGAGGGGGCCGGGGTTGACCCGGCCGGGATCACGGTGTAGAAGCCCAACCGGCGACCAGGAAGTCCACGGTCTCGGGGAAGGTGCGTTTCCAGGTGGCCAGGTCGTGCCCGCCGCGCGGCCGGATCGTGGCGACCGTCATACCGTGCTCAGTGAGCAGCGCGGAGAAGCGCTCGGCCTCGCCGTGGATGCTCCCGTCCTGGAGCGGGGTGTGGTCCTCGCGCCCCTCCACCAGCATGAACCGCAGGTCACGCACGTCCTCCGAGCCCAGGAGGCGGTCAGGGGAGTGCGGTCCGGCATCCTTGCCGAAGGTTCTGTGGGGGTCGTCCACGCGGAAGTACCCGCCCCAGCTGGCCACCTGGGAGTAGAGGTCGGGGTTGCGCAGGGCCAGGGCGGCGGCGCCGTAACCGCCCATGGAGAAACCGCCGATCGCGCGCAGCGACCGCGGCCGCGGGTACTCGCCTTCGACCGCGGCCACGGTGGCGCCGGTGACGAAGCTCTCCAGCGCGAACCGGCCGTCGTGGGCGTCGCCCCACTCCGTGGTGGCCCCGCCGCTCTCCTGCCCGTGCGGGGCGGCGATGACGAACTCGACCCCCGTACGGCACATCTGCTGGTCCAGCCGGGCACCCACGTCCGCGTCCATGAGGGTGCGGTGGCTGGAGGCGGAACCGTGCAGCAGGTAGAGGACGGGCAGGTCGGCGCTGTCCGGGCCGGGCGGGCGGCGGATCCACAGGGCGCGCCCCTCCTCCTCGGGTGCGCCGGGGTCCGGCAGCGTGACGACCTCGTCGCGGCCGGGCTCCGCGCAGACCGCGACCTGCCCGGGGCGGGGGATGGGCGCGGGGGTGGAGCCCGCTTCGGGCGGAAGGGCCATGTGGCCGTGGGCCAGTTCCGGTGCGGGCGCGGTCAGGTGGTGCCCGAACCGCTCCGCCAGACCCTCCTGCGGCGTGGTGGCCAGGGTCGCGGCGATCAGGGCGACGGCACAGGAGGAGACGAGCACGGCGGCGCGTCGGGGGAACGAGACGAACACGTCGAAGACCTCGGTGTCGGGGGCAACCGGGAACCGCGCACCACGCGGCCACGTACAGTAACCCACTGTAGTCGAGTGTGCTCTTTGTGTGTGGAATCTACGACGGATCTCCGTCAGGCCCCGCCCTTCGGGGGTCTCTTCTCCCCGGACTTCTCCGGCTCCTCCTTCAGACCGCCACCGGGTGCCGCAGCCGCAGCCGGTCCGGGTAGGGGCGCAGGTAGGTCTGCTCGCTGGCCCAGGCCACGTCCTCCGCGGAGCAGTGGTGCCGCAGCAGCGCCACCGGCAGGCTGAGCGGGGCCTGGCCCTCCCGGTACTCCTCGATCCCGGCCAGCAGGTCGTGCCTGCGTGTGTCGTCCAGCATCGGGCTGATCATGCCGAAGACGTGCTGGAGCACGTTGGCGTGCTTGCCCCGGCTGGTCTTGACCGCCAGGGCCCGGTGGAAGGCCTCCGCGTACACGGACGCGATCTCCTCGGGGGCGTCGGTGCCGGCCCGCGCCACGATCCGCCCGGTCTCCCGGTAACCGTCCGGGGAGTGGGCCATCAGCTGGAGCTTGTGCCGGGTGTGGAACTCCACGAGGTCGCGCGGGCGCCACTCCGACTCCAGCAGGGCCCGCAGCCGGGAGTGCGCGAACACCCGCTCCACGAAGTGCTCGCGCAGCACCGCGTCGGACAGGCGTCCCTGCTCTTCCACCGGAAGGTGGGGGAGCAGAGCGGTGAGCCGGGCGGCGAAGGCGCCCCGGCCCGTCCCGCGCAGCCGGTCGCCGTTGTCGTCGAACACCGGCAGCGCGTAGAGACCGCAGCTCGGCGACTTGTTCTTGAGCACGTAGCCGTCCAGGCGGCGTAGCTCCCGCAGGTGCCGGTCGGCGACCCCGGCCAGGTCGTCCGTATGGTCGGTGCCGTCCTTGCTGGAGATCACCCGGTCCGCGCTCCAGGCCTGCCCGCTTTCCGCTTCCGGGCCGTCAGCCTCCGGCTCCGGGCGGTCCTGGAGGCGCAGGGTCGGGCGCGGCACGCCCAGCCCGATCTCCGCCTCCGGGCAGACCGGAAGCCAGTCCACGTGCCGGTCCAGCTCGTCGGTGAGGAACTTGTACCGTGAGTGCCCGCCGTTGTAGCGCACGGGCGCGCCGATCAGGCAGCTGGAGACCCCGACGACGGGGCGCGGGGGTGGGTTCTGAACCGGGTTCATGGTGGGGCCCTACCCGGTCTGACATCGGGCAATCGTCAGCACACAGGCAGTAGTGTGATGGTCCCGCAAAGTGAAGGAGTTCTGTTGGGCACCCCCGTTCTCGTCCTCCTCACCCAGGACCTGCGCCTGCACGATCACCCCGCGCTGACCGCGGCCCTCCGCGGCCCCGGGCCGGTGGTCCCGCTCTTCGTCCTCGAACCCGCACTCCTGCGCCGCGCCGCGCGCAACCGCCGCGCCTACCTGGGCGAGGCCCTGGCCGACCTGCGCTCAGCCCTGCGCGCACGCGGCGGCGACCTCGTCCTGCGCCGGGGCGACACGGACGCCGAGGTCCTCGCCCTGGCCCGGGAGACCGGGGCCCGCACCGTCCACCTGAGCTCGGGTGTGAGCTGGTTCGCCGCCCGTCGGGAGGAGGCACTGCGCGCCACCGGCCTGGAGGTGCGCACCCACCCCGGGCTGACCGTGGTCCCGCCGGGCGGGGTCACCCCGGCCAGCGGCGACCACTACAAGGTCTTCACCCCCTACTGGCGGTCCTGGGAGTCGGCCGCCTGGCGCGAGGTACTGCCCGCGCCCGAACACCTGGACCTGCCCGACGGCCTCGACCCGGGGGAGCTCCCCGACCTGGCGGACGGCACGGAAGGAGTGGGCGTCCTCGCTCCGGACCGCGTCCGCGGCGGCCAGGCCCTGGCCCGCGAACGCCTGCGCTCCTGGCTCGACCTCGGCCTGGCCGACTACGGGGACCGGCACGACGACCTCCCCGGGGCCGCCACCTCCGGGCTCTCCGCGGACCTGCGCTTCGGCTGCCTGTCCCCGCTGGAGGTCGCCACCGCCGCCCGTGACCTGCCCGGCGGTTCCGAGTACGTGCGCCAGCTCGCCTGGCGCGACTTCCACCACCAGGTCACCGCCGCCTTCCCGGCCATCAACATCCGCGACTACCGGCCCCGGGACCGCGAGTGGCGCACCGATCCCGAGGCCCTCGCCGCCTGGAAGGAGGGCCGCACCGGGGTGCCGATCGTGGACGCCGGCATGCGGCAGCTGCTCCGGGAGGGCTTCATGCACAACCGCACCCGCATGATCACCGCCGCCTTCCTCACCAAGACACTGCTCGTGCACTGGCGGGAGGGGGCCGCGCACTTCGACGCGCACCTGACCGACGGCGACGTCGCCAACGAGTACGGAAACTGGCAGTGGACCGCCGGAACAGGCAACGACACCCGGCCCAACCGTGCGTTCAACCCCTCCCGGCAGGCCAAGCGCTTCGATCCCGACGGTGTGTACGTGCGGCGCCACGTCCCCGAACTCGCGGGGCTGGCCGGCGCGCTCGCCCACACCCCGTGGCTTGAGGGATTCGGCGAAGGGGTGGAGGGCTACCCGAAGCCGATCGCCGACCCCGGCAAATAGCGCGGGGCCGGTCGGACCGGCTCGGACCCGCGGCCGTGCGGACGTGCGGTGCGGGGAGCCCCGGGGCGGGTCAGCCGTTGTAGTGACCGCAGTTCGGGCAGGTGCGCACCCCGGCGTTGAGGTACTCACCGCATCTCTCGCACTGGCCCACGATGGGCTTGTCGTGCTTGGGGGACATGGCGGGGATCGGCGCGGGGAACGGGGAACGGAACCGGGTGAGGTGGGGAACGGGCGTCAAGGTCAACCTTCCGTTTCGGCGAGCCCGTCGATGATGTCGTCCAGGACCAGGGCGCGGTCCGCGGTCGACATCAGACGCAGTTCCCGGAGTGCGGGGACGGTGTCCACCCCGTTGCCCCCGGAGCCCGTCACCGTGCACACGCGCATGCAGTGCTGGGTCGGGGGCCGCCAGAAATCCCGTTCGTGGATGGGGGCGATGCGGTACACCGTGGCCGGGTACTGGGAGGGCCGACTCGGCGAGTGCCACTGCTGGACGCGGGACAGGACGAAACCCGTGATCAGGGAGTCGAAGACGCCGCCCGACGCGAGGTCGGACAGGGCGTGCTCATCGCCCTCGGCACGGCAGGCGTCGCACCCGGCGAGCTCCGCGCGCAGCAGCCAACGGGCGCGCGCGTGACTCACCTCGGGGTTCTTGAGCTTGCTCGGATGCCGGTGTCCCATGGGACGGAGCGTACGACGGACCGCGGCGCCGCGGTAGGCGGGGGCGGCCAACCGCGCGCCTTCGACGGGCCAGCGGATCAGGTGGTGTCGAAAGCCCGCCGGAACGCGGCCAGCGCGGCCTCGTCGAACAGCACCAGATCCACCCGGTCCACCCCGACCTCGGCGGTGCGCAGCGCCCGCGCGGCGATCCGCGCCGCGTCGTCCAGCGGCCACCGGTAGACCCCGGTGGAGATCGCCGGGAAGGCGACCGACTCCGCGCCCAACTCGTCCGCGACCCGCAGCGACTCGGTGAAGCACGAGGCCAGCACCGCCGACCGGTCCTCGGTCTCGCTGTACACCGGGCCGACGGTGTGGATCACCCAACGGGCGGGCAGTTTCCCCGCGGTGGTCGCCACCGCCTGCCCGGCGGACAAACCGCCCCCGTAGCGGGAGGCGCGCAGCTTGCGGCACTCCTCCAGAATCGCCTTGCCGCCCTTGCGGTGGATGGCGCCGTCCACCCCGCCGCCGCCCAGCAGGGAGCTGTTGGCGGCGTTGACGATCGCGTCCGCGCGGTGCTCGGTGATGTCCCCCCGGAACAGCTGGATCCGCATCCGCTCGGCCATGTGCACCCCTTCGGTCTGCTCGTGCTGCTCGGGTGTCTGCCCGCGAACGGAGCGTCCCACCCCTACCCGCGGCGGGGGAGAAGGGTCACTCCGGCTTGACGCGCCCACCCGGAACTCCGGCCCTTCGGCCCCTGTCCGAAGGGCCTCAAAGCCCTTCCCCGTAAGTCATCCTGAATTAACGCGGGGGTGCCACGGCCAGTAGTACTACCCGTCGTAGATTAAACGGAATGCCACGTGCAATAGGGTGGCGGAATGCGCTGACCTGCGGGAATGTGATTTTAGCAGGATGCCACGTGCTACGGGTAGATCTACTAAAAAACAGGGGCATCCGGTGAAACTATTCCCGGAACGGTAGCGGCTGCACGACCAATCCGCTACGGTCTCCCCACGAAAACAAAACGCCCCCGGGCGGTGCTACCAACACCAACCCGAGGGCTTGATCCACGACCTGACTCAACCAGGAGTGAACCCGATGTCCACCGTACCGCGCCCCCCGGGCGCCCCCACCGCCGCCCTCCTCCAGGACGTGTTCGCCGTCCTCGACCGGCACGGCTACGACCGCGCCCCCGGCCGAACCCTCAGCGCCTCCCTCCCCACCCTCGACTCCCTCCTGGCCGACCTCGCCGCCACCTACGAGGGCCGCACGGAGGTGCCCGGTGCGTAACCTCCCCATCGCCTACTACGCGACCATCACCGGGTCCCTCGCCATCGCCGTCGGCCTCGTCGTCGTCTCCTACGGCCACATCCGCAAGTTCGCCATGGAGGCCGGCGCCGCACCGTGGGAAGCCGCGGTCATCGCGGTCACGGTCGACGCCCTCGTGGTCCTGTCCATCGCCGCGATCGGTCACGCCCGGGGTGTTGGCCAGCGCCCCCCGGCCATGGCCAAGGTCGCGCTCGTCGTGGGCGTCGTGGCCACCACGGGCGCGAACATCCACCACGGCCTCGACCATGGGTGGGCCGGGATCGTCGTGTCCCTGTGGGTGCCGGTGGCCGCTGAGCTCGCCTACCAGCTGGCCATGTCCGCTGTCCGGGTCGGGGCCACTGGCCACCAGGAGAAGCGGGAGGTGGTCTGTGGCCACCGGGTCAGCGTGGCCACGGTCATGGCCAGGGTCCACGCCCGCCCGGTCATCTGTGGCCAGGACGTGCCCGTGGCCATGCTCGCGGCCACGCTGGCCGCTGTCCGCCGCCCGGCCCCCCGCGATCCGCGCCCGGCCATCTGCTCCCGGGTGGTGGCCATGGCCACGCTCGCGGCCACCATGCCGCCCCGGCCAGTGGCCACCCTGGAGGACCCGCGTCCGGACATCTGCGGGGCGTTCGTGGCCACGCAGGATGTGGCCATGCCTGACCGGCAGGTGGTGTGCACGCGCCTCATCCCGGCCGCCGAGGTGGCCATGCCCCCGGTGGACACCAGGCGGCCAGTGTGCACGCGGCCGGTCACGGTGGCCGAGGTGCTGGCGCTGTCCCCTGTGGCCATGCCCGCGCCCGCGGCCACCGAGGAACGCCCCGGCCCGACCCCGCGGCCGCGTCCGGCGCCCCGCCCCGTGGCCACCGCCGAGGACGTGGCCGCCCGCGAGGTGGCCATCCTGGACTGGATCGCCGAGGCCGACGACCCAGACGCCCGGATGGCCGACGCCCGTGGCCCGGAGGTGGCCGCCGTCCTGGCCGCTGCTGGCCACCACGTGTCCGCCCGCACCGCCCGCCGCGACCTCCAGGCCGTGCGGGACCAGCTGGCCACCACGGCGGCCACGTAGGCGCTTCCCGCCGGGGCGCCCACGGGGTAGAGTGGTCGCGGGAACTGAGAAGGGGCCCCTCGCACTGGCGAGGGGCCCCTTTCCCGTTGGTGATTACAGGCGCACGGTGGACAGCAGCGCCGCCCACTCCTGGGAGACGAAGGACAGGTGCCCGGCCTCCCGGTTCTGGGTGTCGCGCACAGCAGCGCCGTCGGGCAGGTCGGCTACCTCGACACAGTTCTGGGTGGGCTGGCTGTAGGAGGACTTGCGGAACAGCAGGTCAGTGGGAACTGAGTTGTTCATGGTTACTCGATCATCTGTCGTAGGTGATCAGCCGTCTCCGAAGGCCGGAGGGCTGACATGACCAGGTGCTTCATCAGAGTGCGGTAGCGCGTGACCTCGTCGGGCTCCTCCAGGTATAGGCCGTCGGTGTCAGTTTCCAGGTACACGATTGCCGGGTCCACCGCTTCGGGGAACTCCAAGATCACGAACGGGCCGCCGGACCCGGAGTGGATGCTGCGGGCCGAGGTCATCTGGATGGTTACAGATGGCCGCGCGGCGAGCTTCAGCAGGTGCTCAACCTGCTCGCGGAGAACGTCCGGGTGGTCGTCCTCCAGGCGCAGGAGGGCGGTCTCGTCGAAGATCGCCCAGAGCTCCGGCGGATTCTCTTCGAGGATCTGCTGCCGGGTCACTCGCGCGTCCGCGGACCTGCGTGCCTCCTCGGGGCGAAGCAGCGCGGCTTCGGCGAGGAGCTCCATGTACCGGGGAATCTGGAGCAGCCCAGGGATCACGACGGGCTCCCATGTGGAGATCGTGGCAGCCTCCTGCTCGAACCCAACGAACCGGCTGGCGAGCACATCCCTGTAGCGGGACCACCATCCGCGTTCGAGGGATTGGCGGCACAGGTCGAGGATCTCCTCGTGCTCCTGCCCCTCTTCTACTCCGAACGCCCTGAGGATCGCGCGGATCTCGGGCAATTTTGGTCGCTGCCGAAAACCGTTCTCGATGTTCGAGTAGGCGGTCTTGGATAGCTCGGATGCACGTGCGGCCTCCTCGCTGGTCATCCCAGCGGCCTGCCGGAGGCGAAGGAGTTCGGCGGACAGTCGACGGCGTCGGATCGTCGGGGAGTACCTGGTGGCCATAGTGCTCCGATCGTAGACGGGCAGCCAGCAGAAGCAGACATTTTAGGACACCCGACACAGGATTCCCTTGATTGGGTGACCCGGTCTTGATTTTTAGGAATCCTAGTACGAGTATGGGGTCACTCAGTTCCCCGTCGGACCTCCCATCCGGCACCCTGACGAAGGAGCCGCGCTATGGCGCGATACCTGAATCTGTCCGAGCTGGCCTACGTGCGCCACCGCGCCGCCGAGATCATGCGCAGCCGCCGGCCCCGCCGTGCCGCCCGAGTCCGGGCGTTCGCCCCGGAGCCGCCCGCCATCCCCGCGCCCCGACGCCCCATGGACCTGGCCCCCGTGGCGGTCCTGTTCCGGGTCCTCGACGGGCTCCACCGCATGGAGGTGGCGTAGATGGCCACCCGAACCCGGTTCGTGCCCACCCCGGACATGACCGCCGAGACCGTTACCGGCGAGCCCGACGGTCGCCCCGCCCACTGGCTCGCCCTCCAGCACGCCCGCGTCGTCGGCGTCTACTCCCACGGCTTGTCCGGGTGGTGGGCGGCCATCCCCGGCCGTGAGGCGACCCTGCGCACCGAGGCCGCGGCCCGCCGGTGGATCCGCTGCCACACCATCGGCGCCGAGCTGCCCCAGATGGCGGGGGCGATCCGGTGACGGCCGTGTGCGACATCCGCGAGCTGCCCAGCCTCCGCGAGCTGGGCGCGTGGGCGCGGGCGCACCGAGTGTCGGTCGTGTACAGCGGCCCCGACGCCGAAGGCCACCCCGTCTACACCGCCCGCGCTGGTACCGCTGAGCGGGTTGCGCGCGCTCCCGGCCGTGACCCGCACTCTCACCCGCTGGTCTGGCGGTCCCCGCTGGAGCGGCCCCGCCCCTGAACCACGAACGGCCCGGGGAGCGTTGCAGCGCTCTCCCGGGCCCAGACCCAACCCTCTCGACACTCCATGTCTGAAAGCAGGATCAATGACGCACACTACCTCTGCCCCCTCGCCTGACGCCATCACTGCTGGCCCGGTGCCGTGCGCGAACTGCGGGGCCACCGTCGACTCCCGCGCGTCGAGCTGCTGGAACTGCGGGCTCGTCTTCGGGTACGCCGGGAGCGCCGAACGTGAGCTGTGGGTTCCGTTGCGCACCCCCGCCGACCACGGACCCCGCGCCTACGCCGCCCAGCTCCTGGAGATGCTGCGCGACTACCGCCTGATCGCGAACGCCTGGCTCGACCCCGACAGCGACGGGTTCGTGGTCATCGACGGTGGCCAGCGCACCCTCACCGCCGACCAGGTCCTGGACGAGTACGGGGCCCGGGTCGCCGACATGGTCACCGCCGTGATGGAGCGCAGCAGCCTGACGACCACCGACGTGCCGGTGAAGGTCGACGCTGCCGGTGGCCCGGTGCCGTTCGTCGAGGACGTCGAGGACCGCCTGACCGAGTACCTGACGTACTGGCCCGAGAGGAACGCCTGATGAACGAGCCCGACCCGAACCGGCCGCTCACCGAAGCCGAGAAGCGGCACCACGACTCCCAGGGGGACGCGATCCGATACGCCCTCCGCCAGGAGGAGAAGGAGAAGGCGGCCAAGAAGCCGAAGTAGAACCCGCGCGCCCGCTTCCGTCCTTCGACTTCCCGGCGGGCGCGCGGACCAGACCACCACCCTGCTCTGGGGGGAGGGGGTGGTGGGCCCAGCAGGGGAGCTGGGCCAGGGCCCACCAGTAGGGGCTGGTGGGCCCCCTCTTCGCACACAAGCCACTACGCACAGCACCCGGGGGAACACAGCGTGCGGCACATCGTGATCATCATGGACCTCTGGCTCAGCCCAGGCCAGGAGCAGCGCTACCGGGAAACCCGCGAAATCCCGCCCGAGGATGACGTCCGCGCCCACGTCGTTCACGAACTCGGCGAACTCGTCGAAGGGGCTGGCGCGCTCGACGACCTCTGGGACTCCCAGGTGCGCGGACGGCCCGAGGAAGCGTGAGCCGCCCTACGGCACCCAGCCCTGCCAGTGCCACACGTCCGGCGGCCCAGCGGGGTCGGCGGTGTACAACACCCGCGCCCACGGGATCGACTCCGGCGCCTTCACCGAGGAGTCCGGGACCATGTCCAGTCCCGGCTCCGGGTCCTCGTAGACCGCCGCCCAGTCCACCGGCTGGCGGGTGCCGTCCATCGGGCCGCCCACCAAGGTGACCGCCACCATCTCGTTCTCGTCCATGCGGGGAGGATCCCACCACCGCGCCGCCACCGGGGCTCGTGGCCGTATCCGGACACATGACGAAAGCCCCCGCCCCTCCCGAAGGAGAGGCGGGGGCGGTGCTGCGCGCGGGGCCCTACCGGCCGAGGCGGCGCTGCACGTAGGCGGCTACCGCCATCAGCGCGCCGGTCCCGGCGGCCGTAGCCACCGTGGCCAGGGTGAGCACCCCGCCGTCGGTGGCCAGCTCGGACACTGCAGTGGCGGCGCCGACCAGGACGGTCACGGCCAGGGCCTGGAGCAGGGTGCGCAGGCCTCGGGACCGGGCGTCCCGCTCGGGTGTGGGCGCGGGTGTGGGTGCTTCGTGCATGGTGGCGGTCTCCTTCGTGAGCGCGGCCAGGCGGGCGTACTTCATGTCGGTGGTGTGGAAGTCCCAGCGGGCACGCGGGTCCTCTGCGGGCACGACCTGGACGTGGGCGACCAGGTCGAGGTCGGACGGCGCCAGGTGCCAGCTCATCTGCCCGGCCGGGGTATCCATGGTCAGGACCGGCCAGTCGGGCTCCTCGGGGTCGCTGTAGGACAGGACCGCAGGGAACAGGGCGGCCAGGTGTGCGACCAGGTGGGCGCGTTCGCGGTAGACGTCCATCAGGTGATCGGGGCCTCCCAGGACGCGCGCCAGGTCTCCGGACCCACCCGGCCGTCCACCGAGAGCCTCTTCTCGGTCTGGAACTGGCGGCACACCCGCTCGGAGGCGGGTCCGTACCAGCCGTCCACAGTGATCCGCCACCCGCGCTCACGCATCCGGGTCTGCCAGCGGCGGCAGGTCTGGGTGTGGCGTACCGGGGGCTGGATCAGGATGGGGCCGGGCCACGCGGGGGCGGTGGTGCCGGGCCGGGCAGAGGCTGGCGGGGTCGGGGCCGGGGTGGTTCCGCCGGAGACCGGCATTCCGGCCCGGACCCACGAGCGCAGGTCCGCGCCCGGGCAGGAGGTGCTGTTCCCGGACAGGCCACCGTGCCAACTGCGGGACAGGTTTTTGCCCGCGCGCCGGTTGGCCTCGTCGTAGAGTCCGCGGATCGCCGCCTTGGCCGCCGGGGTGGCGTCGCCGTCGCGGCCGATGAAGCACACCCCGATGTGCGAGGTGTTGTGCGGGGCCGCGTGCGCACCCACGACCAGCCAGCCGCGGCCCTCGTACACGTTCCCGGCCTGGTCGACCAGGAAGTTGTAGCCCACGTCTGCCCAGCCCCGGGTGTCCATGTGGAAGTTCTGGATCTGGCGCGGGGTCTGGGTCGGTGGTCCGGCGGAGTAGTGGACGGTGAACCCGGTGCGGGACGCCCAGGTGGTGGTGGACCGGTTGCGGGGGGCGCGTGCTCCCCACCCGGATCGGTTGGTGATGTTGACCAAAGGGTGCCTCCTGCGGGCATGAGAAAGCCCCGGCCGATCAGGGCCAGGGCGTGGGTTCGTGCGGGGGTCAGATGACGGACAGGAGCGCGATGATGATCGCGGCCACCGCCGACACCACCGCCGAGATCGACGCGACGGGGATGGCGTACCGCCACCGGTCGATCGCGTCCAACCTCTCCCGGTGCTCTCTCTGCACGCGGGCCATCTCAGCGAGCGTCTGGTCAACGGTGTCCAGGCGGTCCAGAGCCCGTCTCACCTCCTGCTGTGTTTCGCGGGTGGCGTCGTACACGTCCCGGGCGGTCACTACGCTGGCGAACGGGTCGGGCGGGGCGGTCATAGGGCGGGCCGCCCGATCGCCAGCCAGTCCACGTTGGTCGCGGTGGTGTTTCCTCGGGCCGCGAAAATCGTGACCCCGGTCGTGGAGACGTCCGTGTAGCTGGCCTCCAGGAACACGCCCGGCGAGTTGGTGCGAGGCGTGACCTGGATGGTGGGGACCTCTGCGAACGGCACATCGAACGTGACCCTGACCGATCCGCGACGGTACGTGTTCGCCCACTGGTTGTTGTTGCTGCCGGTGTTCTCGATCTCCTCGGTCAGCTCTACGGCGACCATCCCGCGCTGCATCCCCGCGGTGAGTCGCTCTGCGGTGATGACCTCACCGGCCCTCCATGGGTACATGCTCATGGGGAGCCTCCTTCTTGCTCATAGGGCGACCACGGCCGGGTAGGCCAGTCGCACCGGCGCGCCGGCCGGATGGGGTTTGTGGACTCCGTTGGTGCCCCGCTCGACCACGAACGACTGGGGTAGGACGCTGCCGTCGCCGATGATGGCGGTGACCCGCATGATCTCCCCGCCCACCACAACGTCCAGGGGCAGACTGTCCGGGTGGTCTGCCGACGTCACCCAGGTGGGCCCCCGGGTGGTGGCCACCAGGAGCAGAGTGTCGTCGGCCCCGATCGGTTCGGCCAGTTCGGACCCGGCGGTGTCGGCGCGCACCGGAGCATCCGGTGGGGCAGCCCCCTCCTCTGCGATCCGGGCCACGTTCCACGGCGAGGCGGGCGTGCACGTCAGGGTCATCTCCCACTCGAACAGGTTGATGCGCTCCTCATAGCCCTGCACGATCAGGTCCAGCGCCCGCTCCTGCGCCCAGGGCGGCGGGTTCAGGATGCGGATCCGGTCCCCAGCGTCCAGCCCGATGATGTCCTCCACCCGCGGGCTGAGACGACGGCTGGCCAGGTTGATGCGTACCGACGGCCACCGGAGTTCGTCCACGGTGCCCAGGTGCAGCCTCCACCCGGCGTGGGCGGCGACCTGCTGATCGGAGGCAAGGTTCAGGGTGACGGACTCGTCGTACCGTCCGACCCGGTCCACGCCGAGTGGCCCGTCGGTGTCCTCGACCTGCGCACTCGACCCGTCCAGGCGCACCACCTCGATGTCGTTGCGGAGCGCCTGGTCGTCATCCTCGGGTTCGAACGGGGCCGAGATCTCGCCGTTGGCGTAGTCGAACACCAGCTTCGGGGTCTGGTTGTACAGGGCGTCCCGGCCCCGGTAGGTCAGACCGAGGTGGTCGCGGGCCTCTCCCGGGGCACCCAGGTCGGCGTCCTGGGCCTGCCCGATGACGTCCAGGAGCGCACCGGCCGGTTCCGGTCCCAGCCGCTCAGATGCGCCCCCCGTGATCTCCAGAGGGACCTCGGCGCCCACAGCCAGCCGGGACATACGCTCCCGGGCTGACTCGCGCGAGAACGCGGGGAAGGGCAGGAAGTAGGCGGTGGCGGCCCTGGCCCCCCACACTGATAAATGCCCCAGGGCCATCCCCTTCAGCTCGGACCCGAACCGGGTGGTGATACTGGTGACCCTGCCCGCAGCGGCGTTGAACGTGAACCCGTTGCCCCACGAGGCGGCGGTGGGGTCGAGCCAGTCCACCCGTGCCTCAGACGACGTGCCAGCCTGGGACACCCACACCCGCAGTCGGCGCCATTCACCAAAGAAGGCGACGTCTCCGCTGTCGACGAACAGTGCAGCGTCGTGTAGCTCCAACCCCCCACCATCAACCACCGTCCGTCGCAACGCTGGACGGCCGCTGCTGTAGTACAGGCGCAGGGTGACGGTGACCGTAGTGGTCTGGACCGACAACAGCGTCTGGTTGCTCTCATAGGGAGCGTCGGGCTCCTGGAGCCGGTACAGGAGGTCGACCTCCCACGCGCCGGTGTCTACCGACGGGATCGACCCCGACACCATCCGCGCGGTTTCACCCAGGGTCGGGAGTGGCCCGGACGAGTTCAGGGTGGAGTCGGCGGCCATGTCCATGCCCGACACCCGCACCGGGTCCACCCCCTCCACGGGGGACACGGCCCGGGTGGCGTCCGCCCCGTCCTCCAGCGGCCAGTACGCCACCGGGAAGTGCGTCGGAATGGTGCGGCGCAGCGGCGAACGGAGCGGTTTGGCGCCCTGGCCGAGCCGTCGCAGAATCCCTGCGGCGGACAGCGGGACCCACACATCGGAGTCGGACAGGTCCCACCGCACCGGCCAGGAGGTGACCTCACCGGTGAACCGGACCACGTCCGGGGCCTCGTAGATGGGGCGCACGTCCAGGTCCCGGTAGGACGCGGTCACCGGCGCGGGTGTGGTGGTCTGGGCTGATGTCGTCAACCTAGTCCAAAGCCCCAGCTGGCCCTCGCCTGGCACTCGGCTGTCCCAGACCTGGGCGTGCCACACCTGAGGCTCAGGGGAGCCGTCAGCCCATACGCGGATGCGCAGCGCAGGCCCGATGAACTGGGCACGGACCCGCAGCCACTGGCCTGGGGTGTAGGCCAGTCCGGGGACCGGGGCGCCCGGCTCTGTCAGGGCGACGCTGCCCTCGGGGGTCAGGGCGTCGATGTCGACTCCCACCCGGAGCGCGCCAGCGGCGTCTCCAGTGGCGGCCCGGAGGGACACACTGATCCGGTAGCGGCCGACCTCCGACTGGCGAGCAAGCAAGCTCGTGTAGATCGCACCACGGGCGTCAAGGGTGGGCGCCTCGGACACCGATACTGCCCAGGTGGCGTCGATATCAGCGGGCAGCACCTGCGTGGTGATCTGGTGTCCGACCTGGGTGAGGTCATGCAGGGTGTGGTGACCCGCTCCGCCCGACACCGAGTAGGCCACGTCCCCATCGAAGGGGTCCTCCCACTGCTGGCCGGTGTCGGCGGTCCCCCACCCGCCAGTGATGGTGCGGTCGAACCGGTCGACCAGGTCTGCCTCGGGTTGTTCGGGCATGGGGCCGACCCGGACCCGGACCGGGGTGTTCCTCCCCAGGCTGCCGTAGTACGGGGACATGGGGTTGTGCGGGGAGTAGCGGCCGTGCCGGTTGTTGAGCATCAGCGACATCCCCGACGGGTCCGCCTGGGCAGCCTCATCCGCGCGGCCGCGGGTGATGTGGATCGGCTCCCGGGTGCGCACATCAGCAGTGATGTCCACCCACTCCCCATCGAGGAGGATCTCAGCGGTGATCGCCGGGGGGAACGTGGGCCGGAACTGGGAGCGCATCTGCGCGTGTCCGGCCAGGGGCAGAGTGGCCCCGGCGGTGAACCGGCCCTGCCTGGTGATCTCGACTGGTGGAGCGGTCAGCTCGCCCACGGTGCCGGTGGCGTCCATGTGGGCGTGCCGGACGATCTGAGCCGAGGCGGTCAGCGGCAGCTCAGCACCCGCACCCAGGCTCCCCTGACGCCGAACCTGAGCAGCCCCGGCCAAGGGCAGGGTGGCGGACGCGATGATGGTGTCCCCGTGCGGCTCAGCGCTGATCTGAGCAGCCCCGGCCAAGGGCAGGGTGGCGGACGCGGACAGGGTCTGGTGGGTCGGCCAGGGCCCCAACCACTCACCCTCACCCACCCGCACCTGGTCGACGTACACGTTCGCGCCCGTGCCGCCCTGTACGAACAGCCCGCCGACCGTCCCCCCGGACCGCGCAGAGGTGACGCTGTGGTCCGGGGTTCCGGTCGAGTGCGGGTCGGTCCAGTACAGGCGGGCGGCCAGCTGGGTGCTGGAGACGATGGCCTCGACTCGCACCCACCGGTCGAACAACTGGCTGACGATGGATGAGGACAGTGATTGGCCAGCCAGGAACGAGGACGACGCAGTCGCGATGTAGAGCTCGGCGAGGTTGTTGGCGTCGCGGAACCGCACCCACCCGCCCTCGGTCAGGTACAGGTAGAAACTGATGCTGTAGGCGTTGACGGTGGGGTAGTACACCCACACATCACCGTGCGTGACCGCGTCCGGGGTTCCCAGGCGTAGCGAGGACGCACCCAACATCGCGCGGTCGCCGTACCGGACCGAGTTCGCGGGCGGGTTGTTGCGCAGGCTGTGGATGGGGTCGCCGTGGTCACCGCTGTTGGCGACGGTGACGTTTGTCCCCGGAGTGCCATCAAACGAGTTCTGCCACACCACGACGGGCCTCCTCTCAGGAGCTGACCTGCGCGCTCAGGGTTCCGTTGGTCATGTCCAGGGACAGCACCTCGACCGTTGCGGTACCGGCGGTAGGGAACGGCTGCGGTACTGCTGCTGCGGCGTCGATCAGCCAGTCACCGGAGGCGTTCCACAGCCCGACGTGGGTGACCTCGTCTGAGCCCAGCGCAGGCACAAGGAACACCAGTTCGTCGTCGGCGGTGATGGCACCTCCGGATGGCGGGTCCCATGCCACCGGCACCCGTTCGTAGTCACCCCCACTGACTTCGTTGGCGCCGGTGCTGCCGGGGTCTGCGGTGTGCAGGGACGCCTCCACAGCGGTCTGCCCGGCGGTGGCGAGCATCGGGTGGAGCAAGTCGGTACTGGCGGCCACAAGGGCCTCCTTTCTGGGTTGAGGTCTACTGGCCGAAAGCGGTCTGGACGTCGCCGCGGCCGTCGGTGCGGACCATGCGGCGGATGAGCTTCTTAAACTCGCCGTCAGCACCGGTCACGTCGAGCGTGATCGTGTCCGACCGGCCCCCGCTGTGGCGGACGGCCGTGTTGACGTTGGAGGGGATGTGGCGGGTCATGTCCCGCATCCCCGACACCCGGGCGTCCAACGGGGCCATGAGCGCGTCCGCGGCCCGGTCGATCGCGGCCAGCTCGGAGAGGATGCCCTCGCCGAGGGTTTCGGCGATGCGGGCACCGGACACCTCGGGGGCGCCGTTGCCGCTCATGGGCCCGACCTCGGCTGGGCTGAACGGCAAGTAGGAGCGGATCGTGCTGGCGACGTTCGACATCGTGGAGCCCACGGAACCGATCATGCTCTTGATGCCGTTGATCAGCCCCTGGATCACGTTCCGGCCGGCGCCGGTCAGCAGGCTGCCGAGGTTGCCCAGGGCCGACCGGATGTTGCCGGGGATGCCGCGCACGAAGCCGAGCAGGCCCTGGATGGTTGAGCGGACCCGGTCTCGCATGGCGGTGAACGCGGCGATGGCCAGGTTGCGGGCGGTGTTGAACCCGTTGGAGATGAAGTCCCGGACCCCGTTGACCGCGCCCGTCACGGTGCTGGTGATCGAGTTCCAGATGCCGGAGAAGAACCCCGCGATGGCGTCCCACACCGAGACGACGGTCGACTTGATGGAGTCCCACGTGTCGGCGAAGAACGCCTTGATGCCGTCCCAGATGGACGCGGCGGTGGACTTGATCCAGTCCCACGCGGCGGCACACGCGTCCTTGATCCACTCCCACGCGGCAGCGCACGCAGCCGCGACCTCGTCCCAGTACACGATCAGCAGCACGATGATCGCGATCAGAGCGATGATGCCCAGCACGATCCACGTGATCGGGGAAGCCCACAAGGCGGCGGAGAAGAGCATCTTGGCCAGGGCCGCGGCCTTGAAGATCGGCACGAGCAGCTTCAGTACCGCGCCGATCTGCCCGACCGCGGTGATCATCATGCCAACGAAGATCAGCAGCGGCCCGATCGCGGCCACCACGGCCCCGATGATGACCGCCCACTTGATCAGCTGTGGATTCGCCGACGCCAGCTCCTGCACCCACTCGGTGACCTTGGACGCCAGTGCGGTGACGGTTTCCAAAAGACCCGAGTCCGCGATGGCGAGCATCAGCCCCTCACCAGCGGACTGGAGTTCCTTCAACTGCCCCTGGAGGCCCTCCATCTTGATCTCGGCCATCTCCTCGGCCGTACCGGCCGAGTTCTGCAACTGGGTCTCGAACTCTTCCAGCTCGTCGCCGCCCCTGTTCAGCAGGCTGATCATGGCCGGGCCAGCCTCGGTGCCGAAGATCTGCATCATGTCGGAGGCATCCGCACCGGCGGATTCGAAATCACGCATGATGTCGGCCAGCGGGCGGGCGGACCCGTCGGCTTCGGTGGCCTGGACGCCGAGCTGGTCGAGCATCTTCCCGGCCTGGGCGGTGGGGTTGATCAGCTGAGACATCGCCGACCGGAGTAGGGTGCCGCCCTGTTCACCTTGGATACCGGCGTCGGCCAGGAATCCGAGGGCGGCGGTGGTTTCCTCCAGCTCGAACCCGAGACCGGACGCGACGGGGGCGACCTGCTTCATGCCCATGCCGAGCTGCTGGACATCGGTGTTCGCGGACCGGCTGGCATCGGCCAGGACGTCGTTCAGGTGGCCGAGCTCCTCGACCTCCATGTTCATACCGGCCAGTACGTTGGTTGACACGTCAGCGGCGTCGGCCAGCTCCATACCACCGGCCGCGGCCAGAGCCAGGGTGCCGGGCAGGGCCGACAAAATCTCATCGGTTTCCAGGCCAGCCATGCCCAGGAAGGCCATGGCCTCGGCGGACTCCGAAGCGGAGAACTGGGTGGTGGAGCCCATCTCCTTGGCCAGGTCTGAGAGCCGGTCGAAATCCTGGCCAGTGGCTCCGGTGACGGCCCGGACGTCGTTCATGCTGGACTCGAACCCGGCGGCGGTGGTCAGGGCTGCCGCGCCGAGCCCGACCAGCGGGGTGGTAACCCCCGTGGTCAGGGACTTGCCGACGTCGGTGACTTTCTTCCCGCTGTCGCGGACTTTGCCGAGGCCCTCGTCCAGCTTGTCCAGCCCGTCCGTGTCCGCACCGATCTTGATGATGAGCTCCTGGAGGGTGGCCATACGTCACCCCCTCAGGTGTCGGTGTTCAGTTTTGGTTCATGCGTCCGGCGATGGTGTCGGCCTGGCCCTGGTCAAGGCCGGTCCACTCCGTGGCTCCGGTGGTGGTGTCCACGACCGTGTACAGGTGGTCCTGGGTGCGCACCTGGAACCGGGTGGCAGGTTTCCTCGGCGGGGGCTGTTCGGGCTTGGTGGGTTTGCCGTTGACCGTCCCGCCGAACGCCGCGTTGAGCATCCGGGCCACGGACTTCTGCTGCTGCCACCCCTGAGCGGGGCCGCGCTTCTCCCACTTGGGCAGGAAGTCCTTCGGCTTCGCCGGGCGCGACTTCTTGTCACGCTGGGAGTTGGCCACGACCGCGCACAGCTGAGCGAACAGGACGTCCTGACGTACCGGTCCGAGAGGCCCGGCCATCTGCTCATAGGCCATCCACTCGTTGAGCTCCACCGAGGACATGCGGCGCAGCATCTCCTGGACAGGCAGGCCCAGATGGGAGGCGAGCCTCAGGTAGAACTGGCGCTCTGGCCGGTCTCGGAGTCGGCTTTTCCCTCCTCCACCCCGTCCTTGGCGCTCTTGTCCATCCCGGACAGCTCCTGGGTCTTGCTCCACAACCGGTCGATAACGGCCGCGTTCTTCTTCGCCAGGGCCTTGACCTTGCTGTCGGGGTACAGGCGCTTGAAGTTCTCGTCGACCATTGCCTTCGCGACCAGCTTGGACCGGAAGTTCGCCAGGCGCAGGGACACGCCCTGCCCGGACTGTTTGGCGTCAGCGATGGCGGCCTCGTAGGCGTCGCGGTCCTCGCCGGACAGGGCCATGATGCGGACCTGGCCGCCCCACTCGGGCACGTCCACGTCCTCGTATCGGCGGTCGTCGACGGAATCGATCTGCTCGGAGCTCAGTAGAGCCATGTCAGGGGGTCTCACTCTCGGAGTCGGTGTTCAGGGCGTTGATGACGTCGACCCGGCGGGCGACCAGCTTCAGGTGCACGACCTGTAGGCCTTCGGCGTCGACGGGTACGACCAGGCCGCCCTCGGCGGGGATGGCGTTGGCGGGGATCTCGATGCCGTCCACGGTGACGGTGGCGCCGTAGCCGCTGTGGCGGGTGATGGTGATCTGCTCGGCGGCCATCAGGGGGTGACCTCGGCGTCGTCGAAGTTGGGCTTGCCGGACACCTTCCACGTCATGGAGGCCTCGGCGGCGCCGTCGACTGGGAAGTCGGGCTCGAAGCCGGTCAGACCGGCCTGGAAGGCCCACCGGGATCCGTCGAGGAAGGTCATCCGGTAGTGGCGCGGGTTGGGGGTGTTGAAGTCGTCCAGGAGGGCGATGTGCTTCTCGGCGTCGAAGTACACGTCGGCGGACACCTCGCCGGACCGCTTGATGCCGAAGATGATCTCCTCCCACTGGTCCGGGGACTGGTGGGTGGTGACGTCGTACTCCTCGCGCTCCAGGCCGGGGCCGCTGATGGAGTGGATGTTCGCGACCTCCTCCCAGGTGGTGCCGTCCTCGCTGCGCTCCAGCTTCACGCCGTAGGCGTCCTTGCCTGCCATGACTGTCTCCTCTGCATACGAAAAGCCCCGGCCGGGCGGGCTCGGGGCTGGTGGTTCTGGGTGCGTCTAGGTTTGTGCGGTGCGGATCCGGAACCGAATGGCGACCCGACGGATCCGGGGGTCCTCGCCGTCCCGCAGGGTCTGGGAGAACTCGAACCGCACCGAGGTGACGTACTGGCCGGGGCCCACGTTCAGCTCGGCGGGCCGGTGGTCGAGCAGCGCGGTGAGCTGGTTCGCCACGGCGTTGGCCTCGGCGAATCCCCGGTACCGGGACCACACGTTCAGGTACAGGGTCGTGTCACGGCCGAGGAAATCGTGGGCGTTCGCCGGGGTCTCGATGGCCTCGCCGATGGTGACGTAGGGCCAGGACGCGTCGTCCGGTTCGGGTACGTAGTCGTACACCGCCGCGCCGAGGTCCGCGTCCGGGGCGGTGAGGCGCTGGTACAGGGCGGTCTGGATGTCGGCCACCGGGCGTCGGGCCGGGGTCGTCGAGCTGCTCATGTCGGCGGGAGCTTCTTGTTGAGGAACTGCGCCATTCGTTCGGCGTACCTCTGCTCTGCCTCCCGGGCTGCTGGTTCAGCGAACGGGGTCGCGGGCCTCGTCGACGTGCCGAACTCGACCAGCGCACCCCACCAGGCCCGCTTCGCACCGAGGACTCCCACGTGGATGGACAGCGGGCTCAGCTGGCGGCGGCCGATCGCACCATGCAGCATCGACGAGTTGCGGACCACGTTCGACCGCATCGCCTCGTAGACCTCTTCGGCCTCTTCCTTGGTGGCGGCCTCAGCTTCGGATTCCAGCTCGCGGGGCATTTTCTCGAGCTTGCGCTCCAGCTCGCGCAGGCCCTTGACGACGACCTTGTGCTTAACCCCCACGGCGTGCCTCCCTTCGGTCCTTGCGGGCCTCGCGCCGGTCCTGCTCGCGGGCCTGTCGGAGTTCGTCGACGACGACCAGGAGCAGGTCGACGGTGGCGATCTGAGCCAGCGCCTCAGCGCGCGGCACGCCCGGCGGGTACATCTCCAGCGCGTCGTGCGCTTCCTCCCGCAGGTGTCGGGCGCGCTCCACCGGGTCATCCGGGTGTGCCATGGGGTCCCTCTCCTTGGATGAGTTCGCAGTCAGCCCGCAGATACACAGGCTCGGACGGCCCGTACACGGAGGTGACCCGCCAGCTGCCTTCAGGGCCACGCAGGTGATCACCTCGGCGCACATCCGCGCGGGGCTGGAGGTAGATGGGTTGGGTGTGGTCGGCCCCGGCCTGTTGGGCTGCGACCCGTTCGGCGGTGGTGGCCTGGGACACGCGGGCGCGGACCGGGCCGAGGTGCACCCAGTCGGTGATGACCCCGCCGGACCCGTCGCTGGTCTCCTGGCGGCGGTGGTGCTGGAGCCGCCGGTTCAGGTGGAGACCGATCGGCGGCATGCTCATGTGGACCTCACCACCGCAGCGCCGCCACCGAACCGGGCCCGAAGCTGGGATCGGGTGGTGACGGGCAGCTCCACCTCGGTCAGGGTGCCGTCGTTCGCGAAACTCGCGGAGTAGTCGCCGATGCGGAGCTGGGTCACCCGTTTAACCGTGAGCCCACCACCGGTCTCGTCCGACCGGTACGCCATCAGCGTCGTCGCGGCGATCCTGCACACCAACGCCACGATGTCCGCGGGCACCGTCGGCATCCCGTGGGTGAGGGTCACCTCGACCTCGGAGTCCTCACCGCCCCACCCGTGCGCCCGGTACAGGGACGCGCGGGGTCGGGACAGCCGCCACCCGGACACCTCCTCTGCGTCCAAGAGGACGGTGTCCACCGAGGTGACCGGCGGGCCGGGCAGGGGAAGGCGTGCCTCCCGCTGCCCGGCCAGCACCACGGTGGAGGTGCCCTGGCTGATCGGACATCCGGCCGCGGCCCGCACCGAGGCGGACGCCACGGCCAGGTACTGCTCGGCGATCGGCTGTTCCTCGGATTCGACGGTGACGCCGAGTGCGGCCATGTCGGCGGTGGTGGCCAGCGGTGTCAGCGCCACGGTGTCCTCCTACTCGTCGTCGCCGGACAGGTCGGCATCCAGGGTCTGGAGCTGGGCCTTGGTCATGTCCTTGGCCTCGTCGGCGTCCACGTCGTAGGTGGCGAGGATGTAGTCCTGCCAGTCCTCACGGCGGGCGGTCTTGGCGGGGCGCTGGGGCTCGCCACCCTGTTCGTTGCCGGTCTGGTCCGGGGTCTGGTCGGGGTTGGGGTTCGGGTCGTCCTCCTCCTGCTTCTCCTGGGCGTTGGGGAGGCTCTCCCCGGGGGCCAGGCCGACGCCCTGGGTGGGCCAGGACGCCAGCCGGGCGGCCACGTCCGGGTCCTTCACGGTGGCGTGGCCATCTCGGAACCGGACCCGCAGTGCGGGGATGCGCAGCTGCGGGTACCGGGTGCTCACGAATCGGGTCATGACAGGGGGCTCCTAGGCCAGGTTGATGATCTTGCCGTGGGTCTTCTCGTTGCCGTACTCCAGGCCGATCTCGCCGTAGATCTGAGTGCGGTCGCTGGCACCGGTCTTGGCCAGCTCCTCCTGGAACAGGAACCCCTTGCCGGGCACCGGCAAAAACCTCGGCGCGCACTGCTCCAGGGAGACCACGGCCAGCTGATCGGCGGGCATCCACCGGTCGAGCAGGAGGTTCAGCCGACCGAAGTCGGTCTCGATGGTCTGGACGTTCACCCCGCCGACGTTGCGGGTGGACTCCTGGTAGTTCTTGTCGGTGATGAAGATGGTCGACAGGGCGCGCTTCTGAGCGGCACCGGTCATGAGCGTGGCCGTTTCGGACTCGCTGATGCCGCCGGACTCCCACACGTCCTGGAGCAGGTCCAGGACCATCGCCTCGGTCAGCGGCTGGGCGCCGGTGTCGTCGGCGTCGATGACGTTCGTCTCGATGGCCTCCAGGATGCCGCGCGTGCGCCGGGCGGTGGCGTTGGTGCCCGGGTCGTTGTAGGTGCCCCGGATGAAGCTCATCTCCACGTCGCGGGCCACCTGCTTGAGGGCCTGGGCGATCTGCCACCCGTGCTCGTCGGTGATGGCGTTGACCCCGGACAGCCCTTCGACGTTGGGGTGGTTGGCTCCCAGGTCACCGAACTGGCCGGTCGCGGCCTGCTTGGTGTAGCTGGTCTCGACGGTCTCCTGGTGGATTTCGACCACGTTCATCACACCGAACCGGGCGCGGCCCTCAGCGGTGGGGGCGTCGGCACCCTCGGTGCGCTGGCGGGTCTCCGAGGCGTCCCGGAGGTCGTAGCCGCTCCACGTGAAGTGGGTGGCGTTGGCAGGTCGTCCGCCGGTCAGGCCACCGATCGCGGCCAAGAACGGGGTGTCCTCAGGCGAAACCGAGAACAGCTCGCCGACGTAGTTGGGCAGGTTGAACGTGGTCCCCATGCCGGTGATTCCGGGCACTGGTGTCTCCTCATGGTCGGTCCCGGCACAGGGGCCGGGGGATTACTGGCTGTTCTTCTTGCGGGCCTCGGCGAGCTTCTGTTGCTTCAGGCGCAGAGACAGGCCGATGTTGCCCGCCTTCTCCGCTTCCCGGATCTGCTCGTCCAGGCCCTTGGGCTTGGCCCCGCGCCCGGCGCCGCCGTCACCGCCGCCCTGGAACCGCTTGGCGGG
Organism: Nocardiopsis exhalans; assembly: GCF_024134545.1. Taxonomy (GTDB): domain Bacteria; phylum Actinomycetota; class Actinomycetes; order Streptosporangiales; family Streptosporangiaceae; genus Nocardiopsis; species Nocardiopsis exhalans. Next base: position 7,083,297 of record NZ_CP099837.1, on the reverse strand, counting down.
CCCGGCGGCCAGGTGCGGTTTGCGGGTGAGCAGCTCCGTGATGGCCTCGGACACCTCGTCGGGGTCCAGCTCGCCGTCGGCGTCGACCTCGAACTGGTCCAGGTCCAGGAACGCGAGCGCGTCGCCCGGGTCGGCGAACTTTCCGGCGGCGGCGGCCTTGACCTCGGCGCGGACGATCCGGCGGTTGGCCCTGGCCGTTGCGGCCTTCTCGGCGTCGGCTCGGATCTGCTCCGGGGTGGGTTCGCCGTCGGTGTCCTTGGGCTTGGTGGCCTCGGCGAGCTGGCGTTCGATCTCCTTGCGCCGGTCCCTCTCGGCCTTCCACTTCGCCTTCTGGGCGTCCAGCGCCTTCTTCCCGGCATCGCCGAGCTGGTCGGCGCCTTCGGGATCGGCGTCGTCGCCCTGGCCGTCGGCGTCGTCGTCGGGGCCACCGGGCTCGCCCTGGTGGTCGTCGAGGACCGGTTCGGTCGGGCCGTTGGCCGGGGCCGAGCCACTGGCGTTGCCGCCGGTGGGGCCGTTGGTCGGGGCGGGTGCGGTGCTCATTCGGTGTCTCCCATTGCGGGGTCGGTGGCGCCCGTTGCGGGCGGGTCGGTCAGATAGCCGTGCTCGTACAGCAGCTCCAGGGCATGCTCACGATCACGGGCATCACGGATGATCGCCTCAGGCATCAGCCGCGGCGTTGCGCTGCGCACGTACCGGCCGTCGCGGTTGGTCAGGTTGCCCAGGCGGCGTCCGGCGTAGCCGCGGCGGGTGGTGCCCTCGGTGGTGTACCGGGCCTGCGCGGTGGTCATGCCGCGCCGGGCGTTGACGACCTGGGACATGTCGGCGCCCTCACGGATGGCCTCGGCGGCATGGCGGCCGAACCGGCGGTCCTGCTCAGCCTTCGTGAGGCCGTCGAACAGGTCTCGGGGATCGTCGTGGCCCTCGACCCGTTCGCCGATGCGGAGCGGGCGCATGGTGCATTTACAGCGCGGGTGGCGCAGGAACCCGGTTGACCAGGAGTACTCGCGCCCGGCCAAGATCATGCACCTGGAGCACGCCTTCGCGCTGACGACCCGGGTGTAGGCCACCACCCGGGGCCGGACCGCCATGCCCAGCTGCTCGGCCGCACGCGCGGCGTCCGCTGTCTGGGTGGTGGCGATCGTGTGCAGCTGCACCCGCCCCGACATCAGGGCCCGTGTGGGTGGGACGCCGCGCTGGATCAGGGTGCGGGTGGTGATGCCCGGCTGGAGCAGCAGGGTCTCCAGGGAACGGCCGTCGGAGGCGACCCCGGACAGGGCCCCGGCGGCGACCCCTGACAGGGCCGGTGCGGCCATGCCCAAGAGTTCGTCGAGGTACTCGGTCGCACCCAGCGCGGCGGCCAGCTGCGACGCGGCCAGGATCGTGGTTGCCCGAGGCACCAGCCCTGCCCAGGACCGGCCGATGTCGTCGGGGTCGACCCGGTCCCACACCTCGGTGACCGCAGCTGCGGCCTGGTCGGCGGTGGCTTCCTGGGCGCGTTGGTGGGTGCGGGTGGCCTGGACGTTCACTCCTCACCCTCAGGCGGGGCGGGCTCCTCCTCGGCCGGTTCGGGCTGGTGGGTGCGTTCCAGCTGGTCGGCGAGTGCCCCGACGGGGTCCATGGCCATCTCGCGTTCGCGCATCTCCATGACCCGGGCGACCTCGTGGGGTTCCATCCCGTACTCCTCGGCAACCCATTCGGTGGGGAAGCCCATGCTGTGCATCTTGTGCAGGGCGTCCACCTTCTGAGCCAGGGACCGGAACTGGACGTCAGCCCAGACCACGCGCCCACTGAGGGCGGCTTTGGCGCGTTCGGGGTTGCCCTGGGCGGCCGCGGTGAGCGCGAAGATGCGCCGGATGCTCGGGGTGAAGTAGACGACCCGCTCTTTGGTCTTGGACACGAGCCCGGTCTCGGCGGCGGTCAGCGCCTCTGCGGACAGGTTGGCGACCTTGCCGATCAAATAGTGAGGTGGCGTTCTCGTTTGCGCTGCGATGTGCTCGATAGCCCGCTCGATGACCTGTGAGAACACGTCCAGGCGGGCGGCCGACCACTCGGTGGCGGTGACGTTGTCGCCCGGCACCCACAGGATCCTGTCCTTGATCAGCTGGTTCAGGTCGACCGGGCGTTCCCCGATGACCTTCCCGTCCGCGCTGAGGATCGGGATGCGGGGCACCTCGGCGCCGGTCAGCACCCGCTGAGGCAAGGACGCGTAGTCCAACGCGTTGAACAGGTACGCCCAGATCAGGTTGATGGCGTCCTGCATCGCGATGACCCCGTCGATGTCCGACATGGGGGCGTCATCGAGCAGGGTCTGGTTGCGGAGTTCGACCAGCGGAACCATGCCCATCGGGTTGCTGATGGGCCACACGTCGTCCGCTCCCAGCCGGGGCTCCCATCCTCCGGTGGGGTCCACCGCGGGCCGGGGTTCGTGCATCGCGGCCAGTTGGACGCCGCGACGCTGCCACTTCCACACCCGGTCGGCCTGGTACAGGGTCGCGTACTCGTACCCGGCGTCCTCGTCCCGCCAGAGTTTGAGTCCGGCGACGGGGCGCCCGGTGTCAGGCCGATAGGACACGATGGCCTGTTCCGGGCGTTCCCAGGTGATGACCGGGGTGTCGTCGTCCTCTTCGTCCCCCCACACCAGGGCGAACGCCCGGCTGGCGGCCAGGCCGACCACGAACGCCTCCGCTGACCCGCGCTCACAGTTGTTGGTGCGCCACACCCTCGACATCTCCCGGTCGGGGCGTAGGTCGTTGGCGTCCAGCCGGATGCCCTGCACGTCCATGCGCTCGGCCGGGGTCTGCACGATGGGCAGGCACCAGTTGTCAGCGAACCCCTGGAACCGGTCGCCCATGTACCGCTGGAACTCCTCCGAGGCGTAGGCGATCGGTTGGCGGCCGCGCACGTAGTTCATGCGGGTCTGGATACGGTCCTGCCGGAGTTGGAGTTCCGAGGCGAGCCGCTGCATGGCGAACAGGGCGGCCTTGGTGTCGTCGTTCATGAGCGCGAGGAGGTCCTCGGGAGCCTGATCGGTCATGCCTCACCTCCTGGTGCTCGACGCGGTGTAGATGTAGTTCTTCTTGATCCGGGCCAGCCCGGCGGCGACAGCGTCACCCGCGGCCTCATGGGCGAGCACGCTGACCACAGCGAGGTCGATCTTCTGCTGCTGGCTGGCCTTGCGGAGCACGTACCGGTCACCCGGCCGGGCAGCCACCCTCGTGTTCGCGATGTGGTCGGAGGTCAGCTCGCACCCGTCATGAGTGAAGGCGGTGTCCTTCTTCAGCACGTCCGTCAGCAGCCGCTCGCACGCGGCGTGCATCTGCACGATCCGGCGGGTCTGCCACCTGATGATCTTGCGCTCCCCGTACTTCTCGACCCAGGCGTCCACCTCGGACTCCCAGTAGGGCGGGTCGGCGTAGACCAGGGCGACGTCGAACGTGCGCATGATCTCGTCCAGGGCGGCGTCGACCTCCAGGCGCGGCACCTGCCCGTCCGGGTAGTTGGCGGGGTTCCAGATGGTGGGCTTCTTGTCGGGCCCGTAGGTCGGAGTGAACTGGTGGCCGGCCAACGTTTCGGCGCGGAACCCGGTCCAGTCGTCGATGTCGGACCCGTCGAACCCGAGCACGATCCTGGTGCGGGGCTTGACTGTGCGGGGCTTGATGCGCTTGCCCCACGCCTGCGAGTCCATCCAGCTGCCCGTGCCGCTGACGACCCGGTTACCGAAGAACCTCTCGGCCTGCGCCGGGTCCTTCTCCAGGAGTTCGGCGGCCTCGGCGTCGATCGCGTCCAGGTCCACATGGTCAGAGCCCACGTACACGTACCGGTGGATCCGGCGTCGCTGCCTCGCGTTGTCGTACTTCAGCGCCTTCGGGGCCTGCGGATGAAAGCGGAAAACGTCCTTGCGTTTGGTGGCCGCTGTCCGGCTGGCCGTGGTGTCCTCGGACGGGTCCCAGGCGTTCGTGGTCTCGATCGCCCGCCCACCCATACCGGCCAGGCCACGGCGTTGGGCCTCGGCGACGGGGATCATCTTGTTCGTGGTGGTGTACGTGCCGGTCTCGTCCTGGAGCGCGAACACGATCGGGTTGCCCAGACGGGACCGTGCGGAGGACGTGACGACGTCGGCCCGGCCCCCGCCGTCGCCGGTCAGGATGCGGGTGAACTCCTCACCGGTGGTCAGCAGATCGCTGAGCGGGCCGCCCTTGACCATGGCCTTGAGGTGGCCGTAGACGTTCGTATCGACCTGGTCGCTACTGGCTCCGAGCATCTGGAGTAGCGGGTCGTGCCACGGCATCCCCATCGGCTCACCGGCCTGATAGGGGTACCACCAGCCGCACCCGCACCCGTGGTCCGAGCACCGGTACACCTCGCCGCCCTTGGCCCACCCAGCGAAGACGACCGGGCCGACCATCTCAGCGAGCGTCACCGCCGCTGACCAGGGGCCTTTGCCGGTTTTCTGCGGGGCTACGACCTGGGAGCGCCGGTAGTGGAACGCCGTGGACCGCTGCCCGAACGTCGCGGTGGGTTTGATCCGGTAGTGGTTGACGGTGCACCACAGCTGCCACGGGTACAGCTCCATGGGCTCACCGGCCCGGAACCCGCCCGGCACCGGCAGGTGCGCCTCCATCCAGTCCGGCACAACCCACAGGGTGGGGAAGTCCACCACGAACGCATCAGCGGCGCTAGGTGCCTTCGCCACTGGTCACGACCTTGAGCCGGTCCCGTGCGGACTTGCGGCGCGGGGCGGCCTTCGCCGGGGCGGCCTCTCCGGCCGGCGCGGCCTCTTGTTCGACGGGGCCGATCTTCCACCGCAGGCGGAGCATCCCCGGCCCGGTCAGCCCCAGGCTCTCCATGTACTGCTTGGTGAGCTTGGCCGCATCCGACCGTGGGGTCGGGTGCTCGGCCTCGGCGAGGGTACGCACGAACAGGGCGACCTCGTAGTGGAGCCCTAGACGCTCCCACATCACCGCCTGCGGTTTCGTCCACAGGTCACACCACAGATCCCACTCCCGGGGCTCCGCCTCGATCAGTGGCCACGCAGGTGTCGGACCGGTGCGGCCTTCGGACGGGAGCGTGGACCACCCGGACTTGTCTTCCTTGCGGTTACGTCTGAGCGCGTTCGGGTCCGGCGGCGGACCCGAGTTGACGCGAGCGCCACCACTGGCCATAGGGACCTCCCATCATCGGGCTGCGTTGCGCAGCACAGAGAGCCGTCACGTTGCGCTCAGCCGAACAGGGCAAGTTGCTGTGAACCCTTGGCGCCCTTGCGCGAGTTGCACAGAAAGTGAGCGAGTTGGACGTTGGCCCGGAGGTCGTCCCCGCCCTGGCTCAAGGGAATGATGTGGTCAACAGTGGGGGCCTTGGGGTGGGGGACCGCTAGATTCATGGCAACCCCCTCACCGCACAGCTGGCACAGGCCCCTGTCGCGTTCCGCGATCTCGGTGAGCTTGTAAGGCTCAGACTGAACCTCCCTGCTTCGCACACGCCTCCGGAGCTTCCCCAGCTTCCGCTGGCAGGCTGTGGAGCAGAATGCGGGGAGGTTCTCCTTGGTGGCAGCGGGCGCCAGGAACGCCGCACCACAGCGCCTACAGGAGCCCGCCACGAGTAACTTCCACCAGCTTGATCGTCGAGCTGGTGGTGTTCTGGAGGGGTGCCGCTCGGGGATCATCGAGTACGGCCAGGACGGCCCGACGTGCACCGGAAGCCTCTTCAGTCGGGTTACCTCGAAGCGGGCCGATGCTGCGCACTCTCGAGAGCAGAACCGCCCGTCCCGTCGGGGAGTCTCGTGCTCCTGCCCGCACCATTCGCAGGCGATCCGGTAAGACTGAACCTTGCCAAAAGCGCGCTTCCAATGCATGGAGCACAAGCCTTTGGCCCTGACGGGGCGGTCGCACTCGCCAACGGAGCAAGCGCACGACCTTGAGTCTCGGTAGTGAGCCTGCTTGCACCGGTAGCTACAAAACCGATGGCCCTGTTGCTTCGGAAAGAAGAGGTCTCGGCATTCAGCGCAGGGGCGCTCAATCATGAAGTTGTCTCCCGGCAACACGAAAGGCCCGAGCCGGGAGACTCGGGCCTTTCTTCCTGCGGGGATCAGCCGCAGGCAGCTTTACTCTAGAACATCACTCTGGGTAGCAGAGTGCACCTTTTGAACCTGACCGACTTCTCGGCCCCCTCCCCGGCGACCCGGCGGCCCTGGCCCCCTGGGGGGCATCCCCCACCCTTTTCACTCTGGGTTGTGCCACCCGGCGGGTTGTTCACGTGCGGTGATGCGTGAGTGACACGCTTTGGTCAACGCTTGAAGGTTCGTCCAGTCGAAACCGCGCGGACCGAGCGGACCGAGACCGTCGCGGTGGTGGACTTCGGTGGCGCGCGGCCGGATGATCCACGGAAGTTGTTCGTGTTCCTCGCACTCACACATCTGGTGGGCGCGCAGGTACGCGGCGCGGGTGCGGTACCAGCGGGCGTCGTAGCCTGCCTGGTTGCTGCTGCGCCGCTGTCGTCGTGCTGTGCGCTGGCAGTCTGCGCACCGGCCCTTGCGGGTGAGAGTGGGGCAACCTGGCGTGGGGCAGACCTGCATGGCCTTGGGTCTCATGGGGTCCACCTCCTACAGGGGGGTGTGCTCAGGTGGGGGTGGGTTTCGGGGAGCGGGCCCGAACCCGAGATACCCCCTACCGCTTGGGCAGGTCGCGCCCTATGCGGGTGAGCGGGGCGAGGCTGATGCGGGGGATGGTGGTCTGCTCAGGGTCGCCACCAGCTGCCACGACCGCGTCCCGCACCTGGGTGTCCACCTGGTGGATGGGCGCGATGTCCTGGTGGGTTTCGCGTGCGGGCCCGTTGAGTGCCCAGGTGGCGCCGTCGGGGGAGCGGAAGTAGATGCTGTTGCCGTCGCGCACGATGTGGCCGTGGTCGACGGTGAGCGGCCACCGGAGCCCGTGGGCTTCGAGGGTCTCCCGGTTGATGGGCACGCCCATGGGCGGGAGCCGGGTGACGCGGGCTACGGCGCGGGCGAACCGGTCGATGGCGTCGGAGAGCTGCTGGCGGCTGTCGGTCACAGTGCCCACTCCAGCCGGTAGTCGGGATAGGTGGCGTGGATCAGGCCGTCGAAGGCCTCGGCGAACTGGTCGCGCTTGTGCTCGATGCGGGCGACGACCGGCGCCTCCCATTCCCGGATCATGTCTGCGAAGGTGGGCAGAGTCGTGCCCGGCCACTCGACCGGAACGAACTCCTCTGGCGGGAGCCCGAGGGCGACGAGCGCCGGGGCCTCTCGCTCGACCTTCGCCCGTTCGGCTTCCTGGCGGTCCTCCCAGACCTGCTGCATCACTCGCTCGTAGAGCGCGATGGAGGGAAACTCGGCGGTGTCCATGGAGGGTCCTATTCGTCGGTGTCGCACAGGTACACGTCAGCGTGCCCCACCAGCGAGGAAGCCACCTTGCTGATCGGGGTCTCCTCACCAGCGGGCTGGAGGGAGGCAACGACGTCGGTCGGGGCCATGCCGTCGGCCAGGTCCTCGCACACGGCATACCCAAGGTCGAGGTTGTCCTGGTCGCCGAGGCCGTGGATTCCGGATCCGGCCTGTTTGGCGTCTTCGTACAGGGCGTCGAGGAACGCCTGTTCGTGCTCGGGGAGGTCGGGGCCGCTGTTTCCGCACGCGGTGGCGGCAGTGAGGGCGAGAGCGGCGAGGGTGGCGGTCAGGGCGCGCACAGGGGCCTCCAGGAGGGGTTGGGGGTGTTCCTGTGGTTGGACGCGCGCGGTGGGGTTGTGGTTGCGGTGGGAAGGTGTCCCGCCTCGTGCTCGACGCTCCTCCCACCCCCCAGCGGAAGGCGGAGCACGAAGGCGGGACGTGAGTGTTCAGCACCGCCCGGATTCGGACCGGGGTTACCGCGGAGGGGCCACTGCCCGCGAACGGGCTTCGGGCAGGGTCCTAGGACTGCCCTGGGGTCTCGATCCCCGGCACGCGCGGCGTCTTGGGCCGCTGGACTACTGGTGCTGAACGTTGAGGGCGCCGATCCGGCCACGTTCGCTCTCGCGGGATTTGTCAGGCTCTCGCCTGCCGCGTGCGTCTCGTGGGGTCTGTGTTCCGGGGTCCGGCGCTGCTGGTCGCCCGGCAGTAGCAAGGGACGTTGTGGACTGCTGCCGGGCGGGTTTCAGGTGGAAGGGCGGTCGCGTGTCTGGCGCATTGCCTCAGTGAGGGGCTTGAAGAACGCTTCGGCTTCTTCTCCGGTGGTTGTGATGCGGGCGAAGCCTGTCCAGGTCTCGCGTTCGGCTTCGGTGCCCGCGTCGGTGGCCAGGGCGGCCTTCATTCCGGCCTTGAGTGCGCTTACTTCCGAGGGGGTGAGTGACAGAGTGTGGGTGATGCTGGTGCGGACCTTCATGGTCGCCTCCGAGGGGGTTGGGGCGCCCGGCGGCGCGAGATCAGTCGGCCCAACCCCAGGGACGGGTCTCTTGTTGTGTGGGCGCCGCCGGGCGGGTCTCAGGTGGCGTTGCGGACAGCGCCGCGCTCGCGGGCGGCCTCGATGTTCTCCAGGGCCTGGTTGATGGCGTCCTGGGTGTCCTTCGGGTCGGGCATGATCCAGCGGGCGTGCTGTTCGGGGCCTTCTCGGCGGTCATTCATGAAGGACTGCCTGATTTGAAGGACCTCGTTGACGTCGGCCTCGTAGACGCGCGCGGCAGCGGCAGCCAGCCGCGCGTTGTTGGCGTCGTTCGCGTCAGACCAGGCGATTCGGGAGTGGTGCGCGCGTTTTTGGGCTTGGCGTAGCTCGTGAAAGCGCTCATCGGGAGCGGCCATGGGTTCCTCCAGGAGGGTGGGTGGTTGGAGTGCCCCGCCCCGGCTCGACACGGCACCCTCCAGAACCGTGGAGCCAGGGGCGGGACGTGGGGCGCCCGGCAGGGTGAGCGGTGGGCCGACGGGGGACGGCCGGGGCCTGCCGGGCGGGTCTACATGAAGCGGGCGACAGCGTCGGCGACAACCTCAGCCTGCCGGACGCGGTCAACAGCGAGCTGGGCATACTCCGGAGTGATCTCGACTCCGTAGGCGCGGCGGCCAGTGAGGATCGCGGCGACCAGGGTGGAGCCAGACCCGGCGAACGGGTCGAGGACGAGTTCACCGCGGGCCGAGCTTGATTCGACTAGCTGCGCCATGAGCGAGATGGGCTTCTCGGTGGGGTGGTCGATCTTCGTGCCGGAGCGCCTGGGGGCTCTGAGGAGGCTGTGCTGGCGCAGGCGGGCGGCCAAGCGCCCCTTTCCACTGCCGCGTTCGGCGGCGGAGGGGACGTGGACACCGAAGGCGATCCGATCGTGAGCGATTCCCCAGGGGATGCTGAGGTTCCCGAGCCCGACTTGCTCTTTCGCCCAGATCAGCTCGGTGGTGCCGCCGAGGCGCATTGGTTCGGCGAGTTGGTCGGGCCGGTAGCCGAACACGTAGACGTGTCGTGGGGCGCGGAGTCTGCGGGTCCAGGCGCCGAGGACCGCGGGGACATCGAGAGCGCCGTCGTCGCCGACCAGCTCGGGGAACTGCGTGGTGCGGAACCCTGACTGCCACCGGACACCGTATGGGGGGTCGGTGGCGAGGAGGTCGGCGCGTGGGGCGGCGTCGATGACGTCGGGGTCGGTGGCGTCGCCGAGGACGATGGTGGCGCGGTTGGATTCGTAGAGGACGGTCAAGAGCGCTCCGGGGTCAATGGGGCGCGAAGGCGGGGCCTGGGGAAGGACGCGCGGGTCTGGACATGACGAAGGCCCCGCACCTGTGGTGTCGGGGCCTGGCGTCTTCGGAAAGCTCTCGCCATCCTGATTCTCAGTATTCCGGGTTTGTCAAGTCCGCGCAAGTCGCCGGGCTACGCGGGCCGCCCGACGTCGGGCCTGTTGCTCGGCCTCCACCGTGGATGTGTGATCCCGAGACACCTCGCACCGCACCTGACGGTCGATCGGCAGGCCCGGCGCGATCACAGCTCGCAGAGCACCGCCGCACCGGCGCGGGGTCTGCCCGTCGAGGGTCATCATGCGGCACGTGTCCGGTAGCGGCACGTACCGGATTGGCCGGTCCACGGCACGCAGCGCCTGGGCGACGGCGGCGGTGATCTCGTCGACCAGTTCGGCGGCGAAGGAAAGGTGTCGGGCCTGGAGAAGCAGAGGTGTGAGCCAGGCGGCCATAGCCCCGATCGTGTCGGCCGGGAGCCGGGTGGCGCGCAACGCGGTGCAGGATCGGTGTCGGCAGGCGCGGCAGGCGGGCCCGATGATGTCCACGCGGATCTCGGCGTGCAGGGCGCGGACCCACGTCGACAGGGTGTTGCGGAGGATCGCGGCGGCCTCGGAGGCGCGGGGGTCGATGGGCATCGGGGCCTCGGATGCTTTAGTGGGCTTTCCGCCTCCCCGGCCCCCACCGAGGGCGGTCTGCTTGGCGGTGGCGGTGACCAGGTCGTCGGCGAGCCAGTCGGCGACGGTGTTCAGGGCGGTGGTGGCCTGGCCGGTGCAGGTGGTGCAGACGCGGGCGTCGTCGCCGGAGGGGCGGTCGCAGAGGTCGCACGGGTAGGCGGTCAAGAGGTCCCCCGGGTGGTCGTGGTGGTGGTGTGGGGCCCGGGGCGCGGGCGGGTGCGCCCCGGGCAGAGGTGGGTGGATCAGGCTTCTTCGGGTTCGACGAGTAGCCCGTTGGGGTGCCACTGGCGGCCGTGCTCGTCCTCGTGCAGGTCGGAGTGCGCCTCGGCGCGGCGGCACTGGGCGAAGATCGGCAGGCCCCGGCGTCCGTGGTGGAGGGTGCTGATCATGTGGTCGCAGGGGTCAGCGTCACCGCGGGCGTCGTCGAGCTGCCCTCGGCGGATCGTGGCGAGGCTGTCGGCGATGTTCTTGAGGGCCTGGTACACCGGGTCGGTGCTCATGGTGGTGCTCCTGTTCAGAAGAGGACGGCCTGGACGGCGGGGGTGGGCCGACTTTCCGCCTTCGGGGCGGAGAGTGGGAGCGCCGGGGCCGGGGGTGTCCGGTTGGCCCGGTAGGTGTCGAGGAGGGCCTGGCCGAGCGGGGTGATGACGGGGCCGGTGTCGCCGTCGTCGAGGAGGCCGTGCCAGATGCACCAGATCGTGTTGTTGTTGACGCCGTGGATCGGGTGCTGGGTGGTGTCGTACCGGAGCCGTCCGGCGGCGGCGGCTTCCAGCCAGGGGGCGTGGTACCAGGTGATCTCGGCGGGCGGGGCGAACATGGCGCTCACTGGCTGCTCCTGTTCAGAAGAGGGAGGTCTGTGTGGCCCAGTCGGGGGCGCCAACCCGCGCCCACTCAATGCAGGTACGCGGGTCATAGTGCGGCCCGTACTCCACCGGGAATCCCAGGTCAGCGGCGACAGCGGCGACGTCCCGCATGTCCGGGAGGTTGGGTAGTTCCTCCCACACCACCGGGTCCGCGTCGTCGGTGTGGCGGATGGACACCACATCAACCCGGCGGCCGGCCACCTCCCGGAATTGGGCGAACTCCAGCAGCCAGAACCCGTCCGGCCAGTCAGGTTCGGGGGCGGCCACACACCCGGGGCAGTGCGGAACCTTCGACCAGGCGGGGGTGCCGATCAGCCCCACGTAGGGGAGCCCGCACATGGTGTGCCCGGGGTGGTTCGGGTTGGCGCGGTGGAGGGTGTTGGGGCCGGTGGCGGCGTACTCCCACGGGTCCCACAGCCACGCGGACGGCGGGAGTAGGTCGGGCCGGTCGGCGGGGTCCGGGATGAAGGTGTGGTGGAGGGCAGCCATCCGGTCACTCACCGGCTGCTCCGTTCGGTTCCGGGGTGGGCGTCGGCGGTCAGGCGGGCTGCCCTCAGATCCACGTCCGGGGGCGACTCCGGCCCGTAGGACTCGAAGTCAAGCTCGGTGGTCCTGAGGGCCTCGGCGGCGAGCTCAGTCGGGGGGCCGCTCCCGTTGGCGATCGCACGTAGGACGTCGCGGTGCAGGCGGCACTCGTAGGCGGCAGCGTTCTCCCAGTCGCGCAGCTCGTACCGGCGGAAGATCTTGTCGACCCGGCGGCGGATGTCATCGAGGGTCACCGGCTGCTCCTGTCGGTTCCGGGCCGGGCGTCGGCGGCCAGCTGCTCCTCGGCGCGGGCGGGGTTCGTGGTCGCGGCGAGCTGGGCGCGCAGGGCGGCGTTCTCGCGGCGGGCGGCGTCGCGTTCGTCCCGGTACCGGTCACGGACGATCCGGACCTGTTCGCGGTCGGCGGCCATGGCCTCGCGCAGGGCGTCGCGCTGTCGGCGGGCCCGGCGGCGGGCGGACTGCCAGGCCAGCCGGAGGCGGTTGTTCTCGGCGTCGCGGCGTTCCATCGCGGCCAGGGCGTTGTCCCAGTAGCGGCCAACGAGCGCCCGCGCATCGGCGAGCTGGCCCTTCAGGGCCTCGGCCCGGCGGCGGAGTTTCACGATCTCGTCGTGCTGCTCGGCGATGCGCTCGCACGCGTCGTCGTACTTCGCGGCCAGGCCGGGGGCGTCGGCGCGCTCCCGGTGGATCGGGCCGACGATGGCGTCGATCCTGGCGAGCTGGTCCGGGGTGAGGTGGTCAGCCACGGTCGGTCTCCTCGGCGGTCAGGCGGCGGGCGTGGGCGAGCGCACCGTCGCGGGTGTGGAACGGGGTCGGCGGGTCGAGGGAGGTGAGGCTGATCAGCGTGGGGTCAGGCCACACCTCCCAGTGGTCGTGTCGGGCCCCGATCCGGTAGGGGCCGATCAGGAAGTGCGTGGCCGCGGCAAGGTCGGCCTCCAGGGCGCGGAGTTCGGCGCGGCCGTCCCGCACACCGGCCTCGTAGGCCTCTTCAACGACTCGGTCGACGGCGGCGCGGCGGCGGGCGTTCCTGCCGGGCCGCCGGGCCGGGGTGGTGTCAGCCATCGGTGGACTCCAGGGGGAAGAGCGGGTCGTGGGAGGACTCGATCTCGAACTGGTCGAGGGAGGCCTCGATGGCGGCCAGGGCGGAGGCCTCAGCCGCGGGGGCGTGGCTGGGGCACAGGGTGTGCTCGGCGGTGATCATCCAGCCGTCGCTGCTGAGGTGCCGGCGGAAGGCCGGGAAGAGGTTGGTCGGCCAGTCCGTCGTCTCGCTCTTGGTGATGAGCTCCTCGAAGGACTCGCTGCACCGGTCGGTGTCGCACTGGACGTCGTAGTAGGTGATCGGGATGAAGGCCATGTCAGGAGTCCTCCTCGGTGCTGGTCGTGGTCTGGGTGAGGGCGGCGCGGGCCTGGGCGGCGTGGCGGTGGACGTCAGCCGGGTCGGCGGGGCGGCCGGTGGGGTCGGGCTGCCACGGGAGCGCGGGCCGGGCTTCGGTGCGCCTCCAGCCGCGAACCATGAGGGCCTGGACGATCTCGGCGGCCTCGATCTCGGGGTCGGCGCGTTCGGCGGCCGGGGTCTGGTCGCGGCGGGTGAGGTACCAGGCGACGGCGTCGATGGCCTCGGCCCGGTCGGCGGATGTGGTGGACGGGCTCATGCGGCGGCCTCCTGGGCGTGGTCGGGGTGGCAGCGGGGGCACGGGCCAAGGTCGTCGTGGGCTCCGGTGCGGGCGTTGAAGCGGATGATGCGGCGCTGGGCCTGGTGGCACTCGCGGGCACCGCAGTGGTCGGGCAGGTCCGGTTCGGTGTCGGACAGGGCGTCGCCGATGACGTCGGCCAGCTCCTCGGCGGACGGGGCAGGGGCGGCCGGTGCGGGCAGGTGCTCGCACAGGTGGCAGCGGGTGCGCTGGCCGGTCAGGTCGGCGGTCAGGGCGATGCCAGGGTGGACACGGCACGTGGGGGGCGCTCCGGCGGCAGAGAACGGGTCAGCGTCGGCGTCCGGGGCGTCCTGCTCGCGGCGAGGGTGTGGCGCGGGCGGCGCCGAGGGGGCGGGCAGCCCGCCGGGGGTGCGGTTGCGGGCCACCCACACCGGCAGCGCCTCGGACAGGTAGTCAGGGCGGCACCGGGTCGACAGGACCGCGTAGAGGCTCTGGGCGGTGTCGAGGTTGTCGCGCAGCCACTCGACCAGCTCCGTGCCGCTGATCCGGTCGTCGCCGAGTTCGCGGACGGCGTCCAGGGCGGCGGGCAGGTGTTCCAGGACCAGGCGGCGGTGCTGCCACGGCCCCAGGCCCAGGCCGGTCTCGGCAGCGATGCCCTCGATGACCGTGCGGGCGAACAGGGTCCCCTGCTCGGGCGCGGGGCGTTCGGTGTCGGGGATGCCCCATTCGCCGTCGTCGCCGTTGTCCACAGGGTTATCCACAGGCGAGCTGCTCGCGCGCCCGTGCGCGCCCTCCTCCCCCTTCCCTTCTACTTCTGTACTGGTGTTCTTGTGGTTGGTCTTCTTAGGTGTGCGATTACCCTCCGGTGGGTTTCCCTCCGTTGGGTTATCCAAGTTTGGAAAATCGCACTTAGGGTCTGACCTCAGCATTTGCAGCGGAACCAGGTCCCCGCCGTCCTCTCCGAGGGCCCCGGCCAGGGTCGCGACCCGGCCGTCGAGGGACGCGGGGTCGTCGGTGATGACCCAGTGGGCTCCACCGAGGCGGCCGAGTTCGTCACGGACGCGGTAGCGGCGGAGGTACCCAGCGGCCTCCAACTCCTTGAGGCCGGAGCGGACGGCGCTGATGCCGTCGGGGGACTTCGCGGCGAGCTGCTTCTCGGTGACGCCCCAGCCTTCGCGGTGGGAGGCGATCAGGGCGAGGAGGCCGCGGGCCTTGTAGGACAGGCGCTCGTCTCGGATCGCGGCGTTGGCCACGATGGTGAAGCGGTCGCCGCCGAACGCGCCTCTGTTGATGCTGGCGTAGCTCACGGCGTCCTCCTCATCTCTCACGTTGGTGCTGATGGGGCGGTGCCCCATGACTGAACTGTACAACGCGTCTTGTTGTACAAGCAAGTTGGAATGTACGCTGTCCCCATGAGCGACGAGATAAAGGCCCTGGGTGTCTCCGAGGCCCGCGCCAACTTGACCGAGGTCGTCAACCAGGTCCGGCTCCTCAAGGAGCCCGTGGTCCTGACTCGCCGGGACAAGGGCCAGGCGGCCGTGGTCCCGCTGGAATGGCTGGAGTGGGCGCGCAAGTGGGCTGACCAGGAAGGGCTCGGGTGAGGTGGCGCCCGCCGTGACCGGGGCAACCCCAGCAGCCACGGCGGGACGAATACGGGCAGCCGTCACCAGGGCGGACCATCCCCGGCGTCGACGGCGGCCGGGTCGAACAGCGTGCCCGCAGACTTGCGCTGGCCCGTGAGCTTGTGAAGCAGCGCCTGCGCGGCCTCCTGGTCCTCGACGCCCCCAGCGATCTCCAGGCGGGACAGGCGGACCTCGACCTCACGGGACACGTAGTCGTACTCGTCATCCGTCTTCACGGTCTCGGTGCGCTTCACGTGCGACACCTCCACCACGGCCAGCCAGGTACCGGTGGGCCGGGAGAACATGTCGTCGGCGTGCGGCTCCAGGGCCTCAGCGAGCTTCTTGCTGGGCTTGCCGCCCTTGATCTTCACCGTCGTCATCGGGGCGCTCCTGCCGTCTTAGGGGTAGGGGTCCAGCGGACGTAGACCACGTGCTCGCCCGCGTCCGTGGTGTGGAACCGCGCGTGGTACTGGCCGTCGGGGCGGTGCCTCCACGCGCGGGTGCCACCCCGGCGGATGCGCGCGGCCACATCCCGGGCGCCCTCGCGGGTGTCGTACTCACCAACCAGCCGCCACCGGCGCGGGTGCGCGCGCACGGCTTCGGCGATGTCGGCGTGGAGGTAGAGATGGCCGTGGTCGGCGGGCAGGGTGTCCAGCCATGCCGGGGCGCTCACGCTGCTTCCTCCGTCCCGAGCGGGGTCCCGTACCCGGCCGCGCGGGCCAACAGGACGGCGGTGGACAGGTGCATCCGGACCGGCCCGGCGGACACCTCCTCGGGCAGGGCCAGGGCGCCGCGCATGGCGCGGGACAGGGCGCTGATGTCCAGGTGCGCCCACCAGGACGCGACCCGAGCCGGTCCGTAGTCCGCGCGGGCAGTCACGAGTACACCCAGGTCGCAGTTGCGGTCCCCGGCGTCCACGCGGACCTGGTCAACCCAGTCAGCGAGCAGGGCATCTCCGGCATGCTCGGCCTCCCGGTAGCCGACCACCCACAGGACCCGGCCGGTGCCGACGATCCCGGACAGGGCGGACTCGGCGGACGGGAACCCGTGCTCGGCGAGGTAGCCGGTCACGGCGTGCTCGGCGATCATGCGGCCCCCATCCGGGCGAGCTTGGAGCGCAGAGCCGTGCCATGCAGGCCCTGAGCGCGGTAGTAGTCAGCGAGCGCCTCGCGCCTCCGGGCAGCAGCGGCCGCACGAGACCGGAGAACAGCCTCCGACGGCGGGGCCGTGGCGGTCGGGGCCCCCGGGGCGCGCTTGAGCTCACGGTCCGGACGGTGCGTCAGGGTGGCCAGGCGCACCCGCGGCCCCGCCTCCTCATCGAGACCCAGGGCCTCCAGGAGGGACCGGCGGTCGGCCCGGTCATCCGGCGCGTACAGGGCGGTGGTGGCGCGGGCCAGGTGGATCTCCCACCCCTCCGGAGGCGGCACGGGCGCGTAGGACAGCGCCCCGGTCAGGTCGTTGCTCATGCGGCCTCGCTCGGGATCTGGAGCTGGCGGATGCCACCGAGGCGACGGTGCAGCTCGTGGAGCCCCTTGAGGGTGATCCGCAGCTGCGGGGCCCCGATGGAGGTTTCCTTCGTCTTCGGGTTGGTGTAGGTCTGCGGGAGCTCGGACAGGCGGCCGATGTCGACCTGGGTCTGGTACGCCCTCCACCGGCCATCCGAGCGGGCCCGGTACACCCACCCGTCGGTGGCCAGCTGGTCGAACAGCCGGTCGCGGCCGATGGTGATCGCGGGGTCGCGGGTGAGGATCTTCGCGGCGTCCGCGACCGACAGGTCACCGACACCGGACGCGAGCACATCCCACGAGTCCGCCTTCGGCTGGGCTTCGGCGAGCTCGGCCTGGGCGCGCTCGCGGGCCTCCTCGGCGTCAGCAGCAGCCCGCAACGCAGCGGCGTAGGACTGGGGGACGGCCGGGAGCGCGGGGGCCACCTCGTAGCGGCCGGTGCGGCGGATGGCGGGCAGGACCTCGGAGTACACCCACGACTGGAACCGCTCCACCTGGGCGCGAATCTCGGCGTCCTTGATACGGGAGGCCTGGCGCTGGCCGATGGCTCGATAGAACCCGGGCTCGGTCAGGTGCCAGATCTTCTGAGGCCCCCCAGGGGTCCACGACAGCGTGGACCCTTTCTCTTCCTCCGGGATGCTCTCGACCAGCCGGTAGGCCTCGCGCATTCCGAGGGCACGGGCGAGTCCGGGAGCTTCGACGGTGAAGCTGTCACCGACGGGGTTGATGCGGAGTTCGAACTCGTCGCTCTGGAACAGCTGTAGGTCCATGGGACCTCCTCTGGTGGTGCGTGGGTGGCCGCCCCGCAGGACGGGCGGGGCGGCCAGGGGTGGTTGGTCAGCGGTGCGGGCAGCGGGTGGCCATCAGGCTGGCGATCACGGCCCGGTAGTGGTGGTGGGTGACCAGCTCAATCCGGTACCCCTCGCGGATCTCACGGGCCCGGTCGCGGCGGCGGGAGGTGAACTCGGCGTGCGCCCGGTCCTCGGTCGCGAGAACGGTGTCGCCGACCTGGGCGAGGCAGACGCCGCGCGGGCATCCGCAGGGGGCCCACAGGACCCAGTCGCAGTCAGTGAGGGGGACCTGCCGGTCGCCGATGGTCGCGGTGAGGATGGCCATTAGCTCTCACTCCTGGCGGTGTCGTTGGCGATCGGGGTGAGGGGGCCGTACTGCCGTTCCGCCACGGTGCGGGGCAGCACCACCCCGAGGTCCCCGGGCCGGTCACGGTGGACAGCGATGGTGGCGAGGAGGCCGTCCGGGCGTTCCTCCCACATGTCGCCGGTGGCGTCCCGGTACCGGGCGGGCTCGGGCACGGATCCGCCGGTGACCTGGGCGCGCGGGGCACCGCCGGACTGGGCGGCCTCGCGCTGGGCGAGCTCCAGGGCGTCGACGCGGTCATGCAGGCGGTCCACCCGCCCCTGGGCGACCTCCAGGAGGTTGAGGCGCCGTTCGGCACGGCCCATGTCGCGCTCCAGCTGGGACACCCGGTCCTGCATCCGGGTGAGGTTGTCCGCGGCCAGGCGTTCGCCCGCCACCGGGGCCTGGACGGTGTATTCGTCGACCAGCCGGGCCTCGATCCGGCTCATGTCGCGCTCGAGCTGGGCGAATCGGGCGGACAGGGTGCCCTTCTGTTCGTCGGCCAGGCAGCTGACGGCCCGTTCGAGTTCATGCCGGAGGTGCGCCACCTGCTCGCCCTTCTCCACGGCGACCGCCCGCAGGCACTCCACGCAGGTCGCCTCGGGGATGAGGGCAGCCACGGGGACGTCATGGTGACCGCGCCCGCACGGGGTGATGCCCTCCGGAGTGGCTACATGGATCGGACTAGGCGTCCCCCACGTCACTGATCCGCTGAGCGCGTGATGCAGGCCGTCGTGGCCCTGGTCGTCCTCGCACACGTACCGGTGACCCGACCGGGTCGCGGGACCGTCAGGGCAGGACGGGGCGTCGTCGTCGGGGAGCAGCAGCAGAGCACTGATCTGCTCGGCCTCCCAGGTGCTGAGGTGGTCGTCCAGCCACGAGGCGACCCGGTCGCGCATGGCCCGCGCAGAGTCCTCCTTGCTGATCACCACGTGCCCGGTGCCCTCGCCCAGGACCGCGCGGGCCAGCTCGACCCGGTCAGGGTCCGCATCGGGCAGCAGGGCCACCCCGGACTCGCCGGAATGAACCACGGTGAGATACGAGTGGTGGACGTGGATCTGGTCGCCGCCCTCGTCGGTGTAGGTGTACGGCAGGTCAGGCATCGGCGCGGTCCTCCTGGCGGTGGTGGGCGCCGCGGGCGGCCCGGATGATGTCGTCGGTGCCGCCAGCGAGACGGGCGACCAGGGCCCGCTCGTCGGCCAGCTCGGCGCGGGTGTCGTTGAGCTCGACCACGGTCGCGGCCATCTCGCGGCGCACCCGGCGGGTCTCCGCGCGGGCCCGCCACATCCCACGGAGCGCTAGGAGGGCGTTCTCAGCACCGAGGGCGTAGCCCAGGCTGATCGCAGCGGCGAGGGCGATCGCGATGAACGCGGGGAACAGATCAGCGGCGATGGTGCTCATGCGCCCTCCCGGCGGATACCGAGCACGGACCACAGGACAGTCAGCGCAACCGCGCCGAGGATGAGCAGCGCCGCAACGACGCCGAGGATGGCGGGGATCATGCGGCCACCCCGCTGAGGTGCGCCTCGTTGGTCCCGCAGGTCGGGCACTGGCCGTCCACGATCGTGACAACCCGCACCGGGACGCCCTCGTAGGACCCGGAAACGGAGATGTGCTCACTGATGCCGACGGGCCGAACCTCCACCGGCCCGGCACCGAGGACGCGCTGCCACGCGAGCAGGGCCTGGCGGCGGTCGGTGTCGGTGGCGTCGTGCATGAAGAGCTGGCCGTCCAGGCGGCGGTCGGTGTCGGTGGCGTCGTGCATGAAGAGCTGGCCGTCCAGGCGGCGGCCGTCGTCGGCGATCTCCCACTTGGGGGCGGGAGCGTCCTCCTGAATGAGGGTCACGAGGGTGGTGGCGGCGCGGAGCTGGGTGAGGGGCTCCGGGTCGGGCTGGCTGAGGAAGCGGGGGTTGGTAGGGTCAATCACGCGAGAACCTCGTTTTCTCGTCACGCCTCCGACCGGCTGGACCCGGTGCGGGGGCTTTCTTCTTGGGGTGGGTTAGGCGGCTTTCTTCGCGGCCTGATCGGCGCGGTAGGCGTCCCACCGCTTCTTGGCCATGGCCCGCCGGTGCGCCCGCATCGCGGAGTCAGCGGCGGCCGCACGGTCGGCGGGGGCCATCAGTCCGTCGGGGTCGACCTGCTTTTCGAACCGGGCCTGGGATGCGCGGGTCGCGGCCCGGGTGCGCTCGGCGCGGATAGGGGTGCGAGCCCAGGAGACGTGGGCGGCCATGGACGCGATCTGGGACCGGCGGGCCGGGTCAGGGTGAGCCATCAGGCGGCGCTCCTCTCAGCGCGGCAGGTGGGGCAGCTGTAGGTGATGGCCTCGGGCGGGACGCCGAGGGCGTGCGCGATACGCAGGGCGGTGTCGAAGCTGGGCTGCTTCACGCCGGATTCGATATTGGTGAGGTAGGGCCCCGACACCCCGGCGCGGTCCGCGAGGTCCAGCTGCGTGACGCCCTGGGATCGTCGGATGGCCCGGATGGCGGGACCGATGGTGATGGTGTGGGACATGAGAGGAAGCCTAGGGAAGAATATTCCCTCAAACAAGCAAGGGTGACCTTATCTGGGAAGGTTCTTCCTTCCCCGTCAAGACACAAAGCCCTTACCTGGCCAGCCTTGGCCAACATCTAGACTTCCCTAGACCAAGGGAAAAACTTCCTTAGGATTCCCTTGAGTGACCACCCGACAACGCCAGGAAGGGCCGCCATGCCCCCGCAGGACCGACTGAAGGCGCTCGGCCAGGCGCTGATCGCACGCCGGGCCTCCTTTGACCCCACCCGCTTTCGCACCCGGCCTGGGTGGGTGGAGTACGTGAACGCGGAGTCCGGCCTGTCCAAGCGGGTCATCATCGACATCGAGACCGGGGCGCGGGACACCTACCGGGACGAGACCCTCACCGCGCTGGAGTCGCTGTACCGGCTCCAGCCCGGGGCGCTCCGCGCGGCCCTCACCGGGGCGCCCCTGGTGGCGGATGACGGCACGATCCTGGGCCCGTCGGGCGACCCCCGGGATCGGTACGTCGCCGAGGAGCGAACCCATCGGCTCACCGGCCAGGTGCAGCGAATCGTGCGGGACCTGGAGGCCGACACTGCGGGGCTCCCGGACGACGTCGCGGAGGAGATGATCCAGCGGGCCATGGACAATGCCGAGAATCAGGCCCGGCTGATGCTGGAGACGGAGCGGCGAAGGTGGCAACGGCGCCAAGAGCAGGGGGAGCCAAGCGCGGACGGGGACCAAACTTGAGTTTTTGGCCGGATGCGGACACCAATGTGGTAAACCGATTACCCAGCGTGATAGCGCCTGTGACCAGGAGAAATGGTCGCCCAAAATGCTGGATTCGAACTGCTTTACGGCTCTACGATGATCATCCCCGCCCCATCCGGCGGACCCCCAGCAGCACTATGGGAGGGGATACCTGTGAAGCTGCGCCCACCCGACCCGGCACACCGTCGTGCCGCCACCCCCACTCACCCCGGCCACTGCCCCCGCTGCGCCCGGCTCTCCGTCACCCTCGACACCCTGCCTCCGCACGTGGCCTACATTCCCTACGAGAGCAACCCCGGCCACTGGGTGATCATCGCCCGCGACGGCATCACTTACGAGGAACTCGCCCTTGCCTACGCCCGCTGGCTGCCCGCCTGGGCGCGGGCCCGCATCTGGACCCCGCTCGGGGTCACCGACCCCGCCGTCGACCTCGCCGCTCACCACCAAGAGCGCTGGTGGGACCCTGAGTGGCCCGTCCACTCGCATGGGTTGGCCGCCATGGAGGCGGCTGCCGCAGCTGGCGGTTATGTCATCCCATGGCCCCATGCTTGGCTGCTTGACACGCCCGCCTGAGGGCATAGAGCAACGCCCCCTGGCCGCGACGGGAGACCGGCCAAGGGGCGCTCGCATGTGGTCAGGCGGCCTCCAGCGGGACCTTCGCCGCGGACGCCCACGCCCGACGCTGCTCAGACTCCGAGGCGTACAGGGCGACGTGGCGCACGTCCTTCCACCCCATGTACTGGGCGATCTCCGCCCTGTCCGTGTCGCCGTCCAACAGCTGCTTGGTGACCTCCCGGCGGAACATGTGCGAGTGCACCCGCCGCTCGATCCCGGCCCGCTCCGCCCGGCGCTTGATCATGTAGTGCACCGCCTGCGCACCGAGGCCCCCTTGGCCTCCGATCCACAGGGCGGGGTCGTCGGCGTGGGTGCGGGTCGCCCGCTCGCGCAGGTACAGGTCCAGAGCGGCCGATGCCTTGGGCCACACGGGGTAGAAGTGCGTCTCTCCGCCCTTCAACCGGAGGCGCACCAGCGGCTGGGCGCGGTCCAGGAACAGGTCGTTCGCGCCGTCGTTGTCGAGGTCGTGCACCCCTTCCCGGTACCGGAGACCGGCCATCCCGCCGAGCCGCATCCCCGTCGTGGAGAACAGGCGCAGGACGGCCTCGTCGCGCACGTCCAGGAAGCGTCGCCCGGACCGGGACCTGCGCTGCCCTTTGCGGGAGGGGTTGCAGGTGTCGATCATCGCCTTGACCTCGCCGTCGTCGAACGTCGCCCGGACCGGTTCGGCGAACCGCGGTGCGGTGACGTCGATCATGGGGTTCTCCGAGCGCAGGAGGGCGCGCTCCTGGGAGGAGGTGAGCCACATATAGAGGGCGCCCAGGTTGCGGTAGTGGAACGCGGCGTTGGATCCGCTGGTGCGGTCGGCGACGTCCAGGAGCCAGTCGGTGATGTCCCCGGAGGTGATCTCGGCGGGGGTGTCGGCCAGGTCCTCGGTGGCCAGCCAGGCGGCGAAGTGCCTCAGGGTGAGAAGGTAGTTTCGGGATGTGGTTTCGGACTTGCCTTCGGCGCGCAGGTACCGCTTCCAGGAGCGGTCGAGCTTGCCGAGCGGGGTGGTCGCGGTGCTGGTGCGTGACATGAAACTACTCCGGAGGGTGAGCGTCTGCCAGGGATCGTGATAGTACGACCGGGATGCCACGTGCCACCCTGATCCAGGACGAGAACCCGACATCGTTGCAGGTCAGGCGCTATATGGGGGGTCCTGTCGAGCGTAGTACTACCCGTCGTAGACTTGAGTTCATGAATCGGCTTGGCGAACTTGAACGCGCGGTGATGGATGTACTGTGGGCACGCAACGAACCAATGACGGTTCGCGAGGTCGGCAAAGCACTCGCCGAGCGGGACCTGGCCCACACGACCGTCATGACCGTGCTCGACCGACTGGCCAAGAAGAAGGTCGTCGACCGGGCACGCGAGGGTCGTGCGTGGCGGTACCGTCCGGCAGCCAGCCGTGAGAACTACGTGTCGGAGCTGATGTTCGACGCGCTCGGTCAGACGGTGGACCGTGACGCGGCCCTGGCCGCCTTCGTCCAATCCATGGACGGCCAGGAGGCTGAAGCGCTCCGGCGCGCACTCGCGGAAATCGAGCAGCCAAGGAACTAGTCCGTATGGTCAGTGCCGCCCTCCTCACCATCGTCGCGATCAGCTGCCTCGTCGCCATGGAAGCACTCCATCGGGCGAAGTGGCCCTCCCGCGGCCCCTACACGGCGGTCATCGCCTGGCAGGCGCTTGGCCTGGCCTGGGGCGTGTCCACCATCGGAGCGCTGCTGGCCTACGGCCTGTCCTCCTACGAACTCGGCGCCGCCGGCGGCCTGATGGCCGCCGCGTCGGACCTGATCACCGGTGAGTTCATCCTCGCCGAGTTCTCCCAGGGGATCGAGGGAGTCAGCCACCTCGCCGCCGTCGCGCTGGCGATCATCCTGACCCTCGTGCTCTTCTCCGGGCTCGTCGCCTCCTTCGTGCAGGTGGTCCGGGTCCGCAGGCGCCACCACGACCTGCTCGAACTGGTGGCCAGCGAACACCCCGACGTCCCCGGTGCCCGCGTCGTCGACCACCCGGCCGCCGCCGCCTACTGCCTGCCGGGCGTACTGCGCTCGCAGGTGGTGATCAGCGCCGGCGCGCTCGAGGTGCTGGACAACCGTGAACTCGCCGCGGTGCTCGCCCACGAGCACGCCCACCTGCGTCAGCGCCACGACCTCGTGCTGCTGCCCTTCTCCTCGCTCAAGCGGGCCTTCCCCCGCGTGCGGCTGGTGCGGACCTACTACGAGAGCGTCGCGCTGCTCATCGAGATGTGCGCCGACGACCAGGCCCTCCGCAAGAGCTCCTCGCGTGAGCTGGCCATGGCCCTGCTCCGCTTCGGCGCCGCCGGTCCCGCCCCGGTGCCCGCCGGCGCGATGGCCGCGGTGCCCACCGCCGAGCCCGGCGTCATGCGCAGGGTCAACCGGCTCCTGCGCCCGGACGACGAACTCCCCTACCACGCGGGTGCCGTCATCATGGGTGCCTCGGCCTTCCTGCTGGCCACCGTGACGTGTCTGTGGCACATTCCCATCTGAGCCCGTTGTGATGTCAGCCTCGACAGGGCACGATTCTCACGTGTCGTCCGTTTAACGTGGAGAGCGGGCGGAACCCCGTTCGGACGCGTGCGGCGACTGGAGTGAGTCTTGTTCTACTGGATCTGGCAGCTGATCTACCTCGTGACCTTCGTGGCCAGCCTGTACGCGTTCATCGAGGCGCTGAGGACACCGGAGCAGGCCTTCGTGGTCATGGACAAGCAGACCAAGAAGCTGTGGGTGATCCTCACCGGTGTCGCGACGGGACTCTCGCTGCTCGCGGTGCTGAGCGGCACCGGCATGTTCGTCATCCTGGGCCTGGTCGCCACCCTCATCTTCCTGCTGGACGTGCGCCCCGCCGTGAAGGGCGTGGGCGGCAGCAACCAGAACAACGGCCCCTACGGCCCCTGGTAGGACCGGGCCCGGCCTGATCCCCGATCCCCTCTGACCGAGCCCGCCCGACCCCCGGTCGGCGCCGCCCCGGTCCTTCGGGGGCGGCACCGGCCACCGCACGCGGTCCGGCCCGCACTCAGTTGCTTCGGGGGTAGGGCCGCGGCGGCAGGGACCGCCCGGCCGGTCCGGGCTCCGTCGGACCCGCTGGCTCCACGGCCTCCCGAGGTTCCGGGGGCAGCACCTCCGACAGCGCCTGCGCGTAGGCCGGGTCGCTCGTGTAGTAGGAGTGTCCGAGGATCTCGGGGCGCCTGGCCTCCCCGGGCGGGGCGTCGTACGAACGCGGATCGGGCAGCGGCTCGGCCTGTGCCACGCTCTCCTCGCTCCGATCCCGCCCCTCGTCCGCGCCGTCCGCACCGGAACCCCCTCTGCGGACCGGGCCCGCGATGGCGTCGGTGACCCGCCACAGGTTGCGCCAGGCCGACACCCGCCCGCTCAGGTCACCGAACGCGACCGGACCGAAGTAGGCCGGGAAGTACCGCGCGTACAGTCGGTCCAGCGGCGAACCGTGCGTGATCAGCGAGATCCGGCCCCGACAGTCCCGGGGCAGCTGCCACACGGTCGCGGCGGCCAGCACCGACCCCTGCGAGTGGCCGGACAGCACCACGTCGGTGCCCTCGCGGGCCATCCTCGCCACTCGCGCGGTCAGCTGCGGCACCGCGCGCTCGGCGTACGACGGCGGGGCCAGCGGGTGCGCGACCCGCGGCCAGAAGGTCCCCACGTCCCAGACAGCGCCCACCGCCTGCCGGGTCGGCCGGTCCCGGTAGGCGCTCCGGCCGATCCATGCCAGGGCGACCAGGCCCGCCCCGCCGATGATCGAACCCACGCCCACCAGCGCGTCCAGCGCACCCTGCGCCACACCGTGGAGCTCCCCGGCCATGAGCGCCGGGGCGTCCACCGGACCGGCGACCAGGTTGCCGGTGAGGATCGAGTACAGCGCCAGCCCCACCAGGGGGATCACCGGCAGCAGCAGCGCCGCCAGCACCTTGGGCAGGACCTCGGTCAGCTGCCCCACGGCCCTGGCCCTGGCGATGTCCCAGGTCCTGCGGTCCCGCACGCTCCGCGAGTACAGCGAGGTCACCTCGGGCAGCTGCGCCCGTACCGCCCCGCGCAGCCGCAGGGCCAGCACCGCCATCACGCCCAGTACGATCACCGCCTCGAAGGCGAACGCCAGCTGCAGCCACGAGTAGGCGGTGGGCGGCGACAGGGCCAGGCAGTCCGCCTCGGGCGCGTTCACCGAACCGCAGCCGCTCAGCCACAGCGCACCCTGGTAGACCAGCGCCGCCGAGAACCCGCCGCCCAGCAGTGTGCCCAGCGCGGCCGTGGCCGGTCCGGCCAGTCCGCGCATCGCGGTGCGCTCGTGCGGCCGGTCCACCGCGAACAGCACCAGCGCCGCCAGCAGCAGCATCAGGACCAGCGCGCCCTGCACGGCGAAGAGCGTGTTCAGCAGGGTCCCGCTGCCGGGCAGCCGCCCCTGGGCCACCCATCCGGGCCGCGGCCAGACCGTGTACACGGCCACGACCACCACCACGAAGAGCATGGTGTCCCGCAGGATGCGGCAGAACCGGTCGGCCCGCGCGTTCCACCGGGGATCCCTCCCCGGCACCAGCACGCTCGCGGTGCTCGCCGCCGCCGCGGTCGCCAACACGGCCGTCAGGGCCGCCCCGAACCACCAGGCCGCGGGCCCGGTCGACGCCGCCCCGCCCCGCACCGACAGGTCGTGCAGGAACGCGGGGAGCAGCAGCAGCGCCGCGACGGTGCCCACCGCCATCGCGATGTGCGCCGACCTCAGCCGCGCCATGATCTCGCTGTTGCGCCAGAAGTCCGGATGGCTCAACGGCGCGTCCTCGGTGTACTCCGGCGGCACCGGACCGGTCACCACCTCGTAGTCGGCCGCCGTTCTCCGGGACAGCCGCCACAGCACCAGGACGACGGCCGCGGGCAGCACCGCCCCGATCAACAGCCCCCACCCCGGAACGGACAGCGGCGAGGACGCCGAGGCCAGGAAGGCCAGCCACGGGCGCGCCTGGACGCACTCCTGGCCCATCCCGGCGCACTGCCAGCCCACCAGGTCCATCCCCACCCCGGCCGCGGCCAGGGTGATGAGCACGGTCAGGGACAGCGCCAGCAGCCGTACCCCGGCCCCGTAAGCGATGCTGGCGCCCCGGCGCAGGCCGGTCTGCTCCCGGTCCATCCGCCCCGGCCGCATCCAGTACGCCACGTTGAGCAGCATGAAAGGCAGCAGCAGGAGCCAGAACGCCCGCGAGGCGCTGCCCGAGGTCAGGTTGCCCCAGGCGAAGATCTCCCGCCGTACCCCGGGCACGCTCTGGGTGTCAGGCTCGCGCCGCCACCGGAAGAAACCGGCGAGCCGGTCGCCGCCCACGCGCATGGCGGGCTCCACGTCCAGGAGCTCCTCGGCCTGACCGCCGCTGACCCCGTGCACGCGCAGCTCCACGCAGTTTCGGGCAGGGGCGGCGGAGGGCTTCTCAGCGGGGCTGAGGGAGGGGGCCCCAGGGGCGGGGGGCTGGTGCTCCGGCTCGCGAGAGCCGGGGGAATCGGGGGTATCCGGCATGTCAGCATCCTGCCACGCGCAGTGGCGATGAAACACGGCTCAGCCTCCCCTGTGGACAACTCGGGGAACCCGAACGCTTCCCGACCGCGGCCCGGGCCCGTTACTTCACCAGGTCCCCGTCGTCCACGTCCCACGTGTTGCAGGCGCCCGCCGACTGCTCGTCCCAGCCGGCCCGCGTCCACCACACGCTGTTGTCCGCGGAACCGTGCGTGCGCTCCTCGTCGGGGCCGTCGGCACGGTCCGCGGTGGCCGAGGCGTCGTCCAGCAGCACCTCCAGGTCCCCCGAGTCCAAGGGGTAGCTCACCCGGACCGATCCCAGGAAAGCGCCCGCCAGGCAGTTGGCCTGGAGCTCGCTGCGGCGCGTCCACGCGTTGCGGCCCGCGTCGTCCTCCTCCAGCTGGCGCTGCTCGTGGTAGTACTCCAGGAGCCCGGACTCGCCCTGCACGTGGTGGCCGTACTCGTGGGCGAGCAGGGACGCGTAGACCACGCTCTCCTCGGAGCCGTTCCACTTCTCCACCACGTCCGAGGTGCCGATGTAGATGGCGCTGCTCGCCCGGCAGTAGAACGCCCCGGCGGGGGAGGGGTAAGCACGGCAGGGGCTCACGCCGGGGTCGCTCCAGAACACCCGGTTCGGCGGCGCGAAGGGGATGCCCGCCCGGTCGAACTGGGTCGTCCAGGCGTCGTCCAGGCAGTCCGCGACCAGGTGCAGGAACCGCTCCATGGAGTCGGGGTCCTCGACGTCCAGCTCCGGCACCGGGCACGGCAGCGGGCTCAGCCGACCGGTGTCGTACAGCGGGTTGGAGACCAGCGCGGTGTGCCCGGTGGGCCGGTCGGGCAGGGCGCGGCCGGGTAGTCCCAGCTGTCCGGAGGGCGTGTCCTCGACGGGGTGCTCCTGGCCGGGTTTCTCGTCCCCGGCGCCGTCGGCCCGTCCGGACACCGTGTCCGTGTCCGAGCCGCCCTCTTGGACGGTGGTCCAGGAGAGCAGGGACAGCGCCAGCAGCACCACCAGGAGGCCGCACACCACGCTGAAGACCCGCCGGTTGGTCCGGTGCGCCCTGCGGGAGTGGGCCAGCCGTGAGGCCGCGTCCGCCCCGCCGAAGCCGAGGTCACCGCTCACCGCACCAGCTCCTCGCGGGCTTCCCAGGTGTTGCAGGCGGCCGGGTCCGCACGGTCCATGCCGTGCGCGGTCCACAGACGACCGTTCTCCACCGACCCGTGCGTGCTCGTGCCCGCGTGGTCGGAGCGGCGCCCGACTGAGTCGAGGATATTGGTCCGCTCGGACTCCCCGTAACCGAGGGACTCCCCAGCGGCACCGATGAACACTCCGCCCAGGCAGTCGGCCTGGAGCTCGTTGCGCCGGGTCAGCTCGTCCGCGGTCTCCTCGTCGGCGTTGGCCCGCAGCGCGTGGAACTCGGCCAGGATCCGGGACTGCCCCTGCACGTGGTGCCCGTATTCGTGGCTGAGCAGGAACGTGTACGCCTCGGCCTCCTCGCTTCCCGCCGACGCCGCGACGATGTCCTCCACGCCCAGGTAGAGGCCCTGGTTGGCCTGGCAGTAGAAGGCCGCCGTGCCCTGAGTGGGGAAGGGCCCGCAGGGGCTGTGCCCCTCCGCGTACCAGTAGACGCGGTTGGGTGAGGTGAAGGGGATGCCCGCCTCCGCGAAGTAGGCCGCCCAGGCCGCGTCCAGGCAGTCGGCGATCGCGTGCACGAACGCCTCCACCGACTTCGGGTCCCCGGTATCCATCCTCGGCGGCTTGCAGGTGACCTCGCCCAGCTCACCGTTGGCGTAGAGCGGATTCTGCCCGAACGGGTCCTGGATCGGCACCGGGTCGGCGGCCGGTGCCTCGGCGACGTCCGCGATCAGCACCTGGTCGGGGCCCGGCCCGAGCGGCTCGCCCAGGGCCGCTTCGGCCGACGGCAGCATTGCCGAGATCGACAGGAACCCGGTGAACCCGACCGCGGCCAACCCCGTGCCCAGCGATAAGGAGACGCCCAGCCCCATGCGTTGGAGGAAACCGGGCCGATCCGCCCACGGATCCGCCCCCGGACCCGACCGTCGGCCCCTCACCACGGGACCCGGCCCCGGCGCGCGCGGTGGCCGCTCAGGCCGGTGGGAACAGGGTCGGGCAGGTCGTCGGGCCGACCGGTGGACCGGCCGTCCGGCCGCATGGCTGGCCGGCGCACGACGCCGCTGGGGGCGCCCGATGGACACGGTCCGCGCACGGACCGGATAGGCTCTCGCGTCATGTGGTGGGTCGGCTCCTGGCGCCCGGCCGTCGCGTTGGCGACGGCCCTGCTCGTGTTCTCCTCGCTGGCCGCGGTGTCCGCCGTGGCGTGGCCGAGAGGAGAGGCGCACGCGGCGACGGCGGCCGCACCGGCAACCACAGTACCGGGGCAGGAACCGGCGGTCATCGCCCACCGTTCCGCCACGGACCCGGTCATCACCAACGACATCCGCCTCGAACTGGACCAACTGGGCATCCTCCACGGTGAGGAGACCATCCGCTTCGAGGGAGCCGCCCCGGAGAGCTTCACACGGGCCCTCACGGCCACGATGCTCTACGACACCGACCACGACCGCCGCTTCGAGATCAACGGGGTCTCCGCGGTCAGCTCCGACGGCGCCACCCTCCCGCTCGAGACCGAGGAGACCGACGGAGTCCTCCTGGTGCGCATCCCCACCGAGGGCACCCGCGGGGTGAAGCTCAGCTACCGGGTCAGCGGCACCGTCAGCGAGGTGGCCCAGGGCGTCCAGCTCGAGTGGCGGGCCGTGGGCGCCTACAGCCACACCGTCCGCAGCACCGACGTCACCGTCACCGCCCCGCTGCCGCCCGAGGCGCTGTCCTGCCTGGCCGGAGAGCCCCGCAGCGCTATGTACTGCACCGCCTCGGACATGGGCGGGGACGCGGTCGTCGCGCACTTCCTCCAGGCCGACATGACCCCCAGCGACCGGCTGGACATCGTCGTCAACTACCCGGCCGGCACCGCCGAGGGCGAACCCATCCTCACCCGCCGCTGGTCACTGGCCTCGGCCTTTCAGGTCACCCCGGCCACCGCCAGCGTGTTCGGCCTCCTGCTGCTGGTCCTGGTGGGCGGGCTGATCGCGCTGATCCGCGTCCGCGGCCGCGACGAGCGCGCGCTGCGCGAGGAGGCGTCCGAGGGCGACCACGCTCCAGTGGAGCCCGGGGAGCACGGCCGGGTGCGCTTCGCCCCGCCCGACGACGTCCACCCCGGCCAGATCGGCACACTCGTCAACGAGACGGTCGACATCACCGATCTGAGCGGCGCGGTCCTGGACCTGGCCGTGCGCGGCCACATCCGGGTCGAGGAGCTCCCGCACGAACACTTCACCTCGGTGGACTGGCGGCTGGTCCGCCTGGAGGGCCCGCCGGGGGAGACCCTGCTCGGTTACGAATGGCTCCTGCTGGACGCCCTCTTCGGGGAGAAGCGCACCGTGCGCCTGTCCGAGATCGGCTCCCCGCACCACTGCGCGGACTTCCCGGCCCGCATCGACCGCGTGCGCGAGGAGCTGTACCGGGACATGGTCCGGCTCAAGTGGTTCTCCCGCTCGCCCAACCGGGAGCGCGGTACCTGGACCGTCGCCGGCATGGGGCTCACCGTCTCCGGGGTGGTCCTGACCGGTGCGCTCGCGGTGTTCACCACCGCGGCCTTCACCGGCCTGGCCGTGATCATCGCCGGGGCGGCCGTCACCGCCGGGGCCCAGTACATGCCCGCCAAGACCAAGCTCGGCAGCTCCGTCTACGCGCACACCATGGGCTTCCGCGACTACCTGCTCAGCCAGCGCGCCCAGAGCGCCCCACCCGGTCAGCGGGTGGAGCTGTACTCGCGCTACCTGCCCTACGCCGTGATCTTCGACGACGCCGACCGCTGGGCCAACATCCTGGCCGCAGCCGCGATCGCCGACCTCAGCCCCGAGGAGCTCACCGGTGACGGACTCGCCTGGTACACGGGGCCGAGCGAATGGCGGATCGAGGACTTCTCGGACTCCATCAGCACGTTCGTGGTCACCCTGACCGGCCTGATCACCAACACCCGCCGGGTGCGCCTGCTCAACCAGCTGCAACGATCGAGGTAGCACCGTCCCCGGCCCAGTCCGGAAAGCGGTGGCGGAAGAGTTCGATGATCAAGGGGGAACCCATGCGCGCTGTCGTGCAGCGGGTGTCGCACGCTTCGGTGACGGTGGACGGCGAGGTGGTCGGCGAGATCACCCGGCCCGGCCTGATGGCCCTGGTGGGGGTGACCCACACCGACACCGAGGAGGAGGCCCGCAAGGTCGCCCGCAAGCTGTGGACGCTGCGCGTCCTGGAGGACGAGAAGTCCTGCTCGGACATCAACGCCCCGCTCCTGGTGGTCAGCCAGTTCACCCTCTACGGCGACGCCCGCAAGGGCCGCCGCCCCACCTGGCAGGCGGCCGCCCCCGGCCCGGTCGCCGAACCACTGGTGGACGCGGTCGTCAAGGAACTACGCGACCAGGGCGCGGAGGTGGCCACGGGGGTGTTCGGCGCCCAGATGTCCGTCGGCCTGACCAACGAGGGCCCCTTCACCGTCATCGTCGAGGTCTGAGACGGGCGGGGAAGTACTCAGGCCCCGTTCCGGGTCACCCGGGCCAGGACGTGGCCGGGGGCGGGGAGGTCGTGGATCAGCGCCGGGTCGGTCACCGGGGGGTCGAACACCGTCCGGACCGGTTGCACACCCGCCCAGATCGGGGTGGGGTGGTCCGACTCCTCGTCGTTGGGCGGGCCGGTGCGGACCTTCACCGACGCCTCCGCCAGGGACAGCGCCAGCACCCGGGTGGCCGCCATCTCCTTGGCGCTCGGCGGGCGGACCACGTCCCACTGGCCCGGGGCGAGCTGCTCGGTGATCGCCCGCAGCCCCTCCCAGCGCTCCTGCTCGTCGGTGACCAGGCGCGGGGTCCCGAACACCATCGCGGAGCGGTGGTTCATCGAGTGGTGGAAGCCCGAGCGGGCCATCACGATGCCGTCCAGCAGGGTCACCGTCACGCACACCTCGTCCTCCGCCCGCAGCGAGCGCGCGCCGGTCGAACCGTGCAGGTAGAGGGTGTCGCCGATCCGTCCGTAGCCGGTGGGCAGTACTCGGGGCGATCCGTCCACGACCACGCCGAGGTGGCAGACCAGCCCTTCGTCGAGGAGGTCGTACAGCTCGTTGCGGTCGGTTCTGGCCTTGGCCTTGCCACGGTTGAGCCGTGTGCGTTCGGTGGTGGAGAGCATGCGTCTACCGTAGGGAGAAGTGGATATTCCAACCATGGCCACTTCTGGCAGGAAGTGAAAGACCACTTTGCCCCGACGCCCCGCACGCCTCGCCGAACCGCCCGTACGCCTCGACCGCTCCGCCTCCGCCCCGCTCACCGCCCAGCTGTCCGACGCGCTGCGCGAGGCCATGTCCACCGGAACCCTGCGCGCCGGTGAACGGCTGCCCTCCAGCCGCGGCCTGGCCACCCAGCTCGGGGTGAGCCGCACCGTGGTCACCGACGCCTACCAGCAGCTCTACGCCGAGGGCTGGCTCGACGGCCGCCACGGCTCGGGCACCTTCGTCACCGAACACGAACCCCTGCCGGGGCCGGAAGCAGGGCCGGAGACACCGCGGGATCCGGTGGTGCCACGAGGCACCGGGGCCGTACGGGAACGCCCCTCGCGCGCCGAGATCCGCCGCTCCGGGACGGTCGACCTGCGCCCCGGCGCCCCCTGGGTCCACGACCACGACCGCGCCGCCCTGCGCCGGGCCTGGCGGCACGCCGCCGAACACCCGCCCTCGGACGACCCCGACCCCCGAGGACTGCCCCGGCTGCGCGCCCTGCTCGCCGAACACCTGCGCCGCACCCGGGGCGTGCGGGTGGGACCCGAGAACATCCTGGTCACCCGGGGCACCGGCAACGGCCTCGACCTGGTCGGCGCGATGATCAGCGCCACGGCCGGGCCGGGTGTCCGGGCGGGGGTGGAGGACCCCGGTTACGGCAGGGCCCGCACCATCCTGGCCGCGCGCGGCGCCGAGATCGTCCCCTGCCCCGTGGACCGCGACGGCATCCGCCCCGAGGACCTGCCCGACGACCTCTCCCTCGTCTACACCACGCCCGCCCACCAGTACCCGGTGGGCGGACGCCTGCCCCTGCCCCGCCGCGAACGCCTGCTGGCCTGGGCACGCCGGACCGGTGCCGTGGTGGTGGAGGACGACTACGACGCCGAGTTCCGCTACGACGTCGCGCCCCTGCCCGCCCTGTACGGACTCGACCCCGGCCGGGTCGTCCTGCTCGGCACCCTCTCCAAGACCCTCGACCCCGACCTCGGCATCGGCTGGATCGTCGCCGAACCCGATGTGATGCACCGCATCGTCGAGGTCCGGGCCGGCCTGTCCGACCGCACCAGCGGCCCCGTCCAGGCCGCCACGGCCCTGCTCCTCGAACGCGGGGACCTGGACCGGCACCTGCGCCGGATGCGACTGGAGTACGCGCGCCGCCGCGCCCTGCTCGTGGAACACCTCGGACCCCGGCTCAGCGGGGACACGGCCGGACTGCACGTGCTGCTGTCCCTGCCGGAGACGGCGGTGGCGCCGGTGATCGCGGCGGCGGCCGGGGAGGGGGTTCTGGTGGAGGACACCAGCCGCACCAGCCACGGGGCACCGAGGGTGCACGGTCTGGTCATCGGCTACGGGTCGGCGGGCCGCACGGAGCTCCGGCGCGCCTGCGGGGTCCTGGCCCGGGCGGTGGAACGGCACACCGGACAGTGAGGTGTGCGGGGAAGGCCGCCCGGAAAAGACGGCGTCCCGGGTGCGGCGCGGCCGCAACCCGGGACACGGGAGGTGTCGACTCGTCGGGCCCCGAAGGGAGCCGGGAGCAGAAGGGGAAAGAAGGGAATCCGAAGGGGGATCTCCCGTGCCCTGCTTCGACCCCTACTCCACCTCGACGGTGACGGGCTCGAACTTGTAGCCCAGACCGCGCACCGTGACGATGTAGCGCGGGTTGCCCGGGTCCTCCTCGATCTTCGCGCGCAGTCGCTTGACGTGCACGTCGAGGGTCTTGGTGTCACCGACGTAGTCGGCGCCCCACACGCGGTCGATGAGCTGCATCCGGGTGAGCACCCGCCCGGCGTTGCGCAGGAGCACCTCCAGCAGCTCGAACTCCTTCAGCGGGAGCTGGACGTTGTCGCCGCGCACCGTCACCACGTGCCGCTCCACGTCCATCCGGACGGGACCGGCCTCCAGTGCGGCGGGCAGCACGACCTCGTCCTCGCCCCGGCGGCGCAGCACCGCGCGGACGCGCGCCACCAGCTCACGGGAGGAGAACGGCTTGGTCACGTAGTCGTCGGCGCCCAGTTCCAGACCGACGACCTTGTCGATCTCGGAGTCCTTGGCGGTCAGCATGATGACGGGGACGTTGGACTTCTGCCGCAGCGTCCGGCACACCTCGGTGCCCGACAGTCCCGGCAGCATCAGGTCCAGCAGCACCAGGTCGGCGCCGGTCCGGTCGAAGGTCTCCAGAGCGACGGTCCCGGTGGGGGCCACCGCGACCTCGAAGCCCTCCTTGCGCAGCATGTAAGACAGGGCGTCGCTGTAGGACTCTTCGTCCTCTACTACGAGTACGCGCGTCACTGTGCCGTCTCCTGGTGGTTGTCGTTCCGGGTCGCGTCGAGCTCCCGGCTCTCGGGTCTGGGCAGACGCAGAGTGAACGTCGACCCCGACCCCTCCTTGCTCCACACGGTCACTTCTCCACGGTGGTGGGTCATGATGTGTTTGACGATGGCCAGGCCGAGACCGGTACCACCGGTGGCCCGGCTCCGAGCGGCGTCCACACGGTAGAACCGCTCGAAGATCCTTTCCAGGTCCTGCTGGGGGATGCCGATCCCCTGGTCCGCGACACTGATGTCCACGCTGGTCCGGGAGGTCCCGACGGACACCGCGACCCTCGTGTTCTTCGGACTGTATGCGACGGCGTTGGCGATGAGGTTGCGCAGGGCGGTCCCCAGCATCGCCTCGTCGCCCAGCACCGTCAGCCCTTCGGCACCGCTGCCCACCAGCTCGATCCCCTTGGCGTCCGCGGGCATGCGCACCGTGTCGATCGCCTCCTCGACGACCGAGCCGAGGTCCACCGGGGCGGGTTCGGCGATGGGTTCGGCGCCCTGGATGCGGGAGAGCGTGATGAGGTCCTGGATGACCGCCGTGAGCCGGGCGGCCTCGGTCTGCATGCGCCCGGTGAACCGGCGCACGGCTTCGGGGTCGTCGCTGGCGTCCTGTACGGTCTCCGCCAACAGGGACAGCGCGCCCACCGGGGTCTTGAGTTCGTGCGAGATGTTGGCCACGAAATCGCGGCGGACCGCCTCCACCCGCCGGTGTTCGGTCTGGTCCTCGGCCAGTACCAGCACCAGGCCGGTACCGCCCAGCGGAGCCACCCGTACCGCGAAGGACGTGGCGTCGGGGCCGAACTTGCGGACGGCCACCTCGATGTCGGTCTCGCGGATCACTCCGTCACGCCGGACCTTGCGGGCCAGAGTGAGGAGTTCGCCTATGACCAGTTCCTCTCCCCGGACGATCCCGAAGGCCCGGGCGGCGGAGGAGGCGCGCAGCACCCTGTCACCGGAGTCCAGGACCACGGCGGAGGATGGGAGCGCGGACAGGACCTCAGCGATCCCGGGCGGGAGGGTGTTGCCGTCGTGTCGAGGCGACTGCGGCTCCTCACCCGTGGTTCGCGAACGGAAGAGAGGGCTGGCGACGAGTACGCCGATGACGACGCCCACGACGAGCCCGATGATGCCGACAACGGCGGCGAGAAGTTCCCCTTGCACGATTCGATCGTAAACGTGCGGACTGGGGCTTTACCCGGTCAGGGCATGCGACACAACCGAGGTTCTTCCATCGTTCACCAACTCTTGGCCGATTCTTCAAACGCAGACTGGGAGCATTGACGCCATGCGCGATACGTATCACGAGAACCTTGACAGCCTGAGCGAACGCCTCGTCGAGATGACCAGGCTCGCCAGGCACGCCGTCGCGCGTGCCACCACTGCCCTGCTGGACAGCGACCTGAACGCGGCCCAGGAGGTGATCTCGGGTGACGAGGAGCTCAACCGGCTCGACCAGGAGATCGAGGACACCGCGTTCAGCCTGATGGCCCGGCAGCAGCCGGTCGCCTCGGATCTGCGGACCATCATCACGTCCCTGGCGATGCGCGGGGATCTCGAGCGGATGGGCGACCACGCCGTTCACCTGGCCAAGATCGCCCGGCGCCGCCACCCGGACTCGGCGATCCCCAAGCCGGTGCGCTCCATCGTCCTGGAGATGGGTCACCAGGCGGAACTGCTGGTCACCAAGGCCGGAGAGGTGATCTTCGAGCGGGACCCCGACACCGCCCTGGAACTGGACAAGGACGACGACAAGATGGACCGGCTGCGGCGCAAGCTGCTGCAGCGCATCCTTGCCCCGGGGTGGGAGTACGGGGTGGAGGCGACCATGGACGTGACTCTGGTCGGGCGGTTCTACGAACGCTTCGGTGACCACGCGGTGCACGTCGCTGACAACCTGGTCTACATGGTGACCGGCGAGAAGCGTGAGGACTACGAGCCCGAGGCCTGATGACGGGCAGGTGACGTCCGAGCCCGAGATGCCCGAGCCTCTGGCAGCCGAGCTGCGGGCACCCAAGCCGTTGAGACGTGGTCGGGTTGGTCGGCCCGGAAGTCCGCCCGGAGATCCACTCGCGGAACCGCTGGAGATCCGGACGGGTCATGGGCGGGTCAACCCGATCCGAAATCGTGACCTATATCGCTATGAGCCCTAGCGGAGGGTGTCCGGGTGAGGGCGAACCCTATCCCGAACCGAACACGGGTGAGGCCGCACTTCGGCTGGCCAGTGGGGGTAGAGGACTTCCGAAGCCGATCTGACCAGGTGCCCGGTACTCCTCGGGTACACTTTGTCAAGCCCTAAAAAGTGTGGCCTGACCTGCGTGTTCGCAAACCTAATAGGTACGTTAAGTCACAGATTCATGGTATCCTTGTGGTAGCGGAAGGGGTACCTGTCACATGACTTTCAAGGTCGGCGACACTGTTGTCTACCCCCATCATGGGGCTGCTCGTATTGAAGCGATCGAGACTCGCACCATTAAGGGCGAGGACAGAACCTACCTCGTTTTGAGGGTTGACAAGGGCGATCTGACGGTGCGCGTGCCGGCTGCGAACGCCGAGGATGTCGGCGTTCGTGACGTGGTGGGGCAGGAGGGCCTGGACAAGGTCTTCGAGGTGCTGCGCGCGCCTCACACCGAAGAGCCCACCAACTGGTCCAGGCGCTACAAGGCGAACCTGGAGAAGTTGGCGTCCGGCGACGTCAACAAGGTGGCCGAGGTAGTTCGGGACCTGTGGCGCCGGGACAAGGAGCGCGGTCTGTCGGCGGGCGAGAAGAGGATGCTGGCCAAGGCCCGGCAGATTCTCGTCAGCGAACTCGCACTCGCAGAAAAGACCAACGAGGACAAGGCTGAAGCCCTCCTCGACGAGGTTCTGACGAGCTGATAGTCGCGGAATCACGTAATTCATGACGAAAATGCCTCGGGTGGGCGTCGGTACCGACGTCCACCCGTTTTCTCCTGGACGAACACTTTTTCTCGCCGGTTTGGAATGGCCGGGAGAAGACGGTGTCAGCGGCCATTCCGATGGTGATGTCGCCGCCCATGCGGCGTGCGACGCCCTGCTGTCCGCCTGCGGACTGGGCGACCTCGGATCCAACTTCGGCACCTCCGATCCCCGGTGGAAGGGCGCTTCCGGCGCCGCACTCCTCACCGAGACCGTCGCGCGCGTGCACGCGGCCGGTTTCGAGATCGGCAACGTGGCCGTCCAGATCATCAGTAACCGACCCAAGTTCGCTCCCAGGCGCGACGAGGCGGAGAAGGCTCTCTCCGAGGTCGTGGGTGCTCCGGTGAGCATCTCCGCGACCACCACGGACGGGCTGGGCCTCACCGGCCGGGGCGAGGGCATCGCAGCCGTCGCCACGGCCCTGTGCGCCCCCAGGGACTGACGCACGCACAACGAAGCGGCCCCGCCCCCGGCGGGGCTGCTTCGCTGCTTCTGGGGCGCCCTGAAGGCCCGGCCGCGAGCGTGTGCGCGGGGCCGGGGTAATCCTGTGCCCGCCCAGGCCAACCGCATTGCCGAAGCCGGTATCCGGCCCCTGCCACGGCCCTCACCCATGGGGCCGAAACCCACCCCTCTGGGTGTCTTGAACAGCGCACCCCGTAACGAGCGACGAAAGTCCGCCCCCCGCCTTCGTCGGGTGGGCAGGTGTGGGCCGGGCGAGTTGTCCACAGGCTGTGCATATCCCCCCCGCCAGGGCGGGATCCGGGGCGGGACGACGAGTTATCCACAGGTCCAGGACCGAGCCCGGCGGCACCCCTCATCGCACGCGTAACGTCGATCTCGGGCAAGCCTCAGTTCCCGCCCACCTCGTGCTGCCTCCAAACACACGTCGGCCCCGGAACCCAGGGCAGGGTTCCGGGGCCGACAGCGTGCTGAATCAGCGCTCGTCCGGGGGCAGGGGCTCGCTGCGGACCCGTCGGGAGGGCGGGCCGGAGGCGAAGTCCGGCATGGGCGGGCGCTTGGGCTTCAGGATCATCGGCCGCTTCTCCAGCGGCTTCCGCGGCCTGGGTTCGGGCGCAGGCGCCTTGGCCGCCTTCACCGGCTCCGGTGGGGCCTTCGGGTCCCGCTCCGGCTCCCGCTGAACCTCGGGCTCCGGCGCGGCCTCGGGCTCCGGCTCAGGCGCTGGCTCCTTCTGGGCGGGCAGTGGCTCGGGCTCGGGCAGCTGCTCCGGCTCCGATTCCACCTTGGAACCTGTCGCACCGCGCCGCTTCGTTCGAAAGCGGAAGGCGGCGCGCACCTCGGGGCCGGTGTCGTGGTCCAGCGCCGGGGTGGTGTCCTCGGCCGACCCGGTCCCCATCCCCACCAGGGGAGCGGCGTCCGCGGCCGGGGTGTCCTCCTCGGGCGGGGTCCACACCGGCGGCACGTAGTCGGCCAGCGGCGAGGCGCTCTCGGCCTCGGACGGAGGCTCCCACAGGGATCCGGCCTCGGACCCGGCCCCGCCCGTGTCAGCGGGCTCGGCCCCGGTCTGCGGCCGGTCCTCCGGCTCAGACGCGGCCACGGCCGCCCCAGGCACCTCGGGTGCCTCAGCTGCCCCAGGCCTCTCAGACACAGCGGAGTCCGTGAGCTCCTCCGCCCGGGGGAGGTCCTCGACCTCGGGCAGCGGGTCGGTCTCGGCTTCTCCCGCGGGCCACAGCTCCACCGTGTCATCGGTGTCACCTGTGCCGTCGGCTTCGACGGCGACAGGCTCGGGCTCGGGTGCGACGGCGACCGGCACGGGGATCGGTGCCTCGGCCTCGTCCGTGGCGGGGTCGGCGACCGGGGGCTCGTGCTCGAAGCCCTCGTCGGCCAGGTGGTCCGGGACCACCACGACCGGCCCGTCCCCGGCAGCGTCGTCGGCCCCGCCCTCGCCCCAGGCCCCGCTCCCGGAACCGCTTCCGGCAGCGGCCCGGTGCTCAGGACCTGGTGCCGGCTCCGGTTCCGGCTCGGGTGCGGGAGCGGCGGCGCCGGGCACCACCGGCGGCTCGGCGGCCGCACGCTTGATCGGGTTGCCGCCGCCACGGGAGCGGCGGGGGAGCGGCAGAGTGGGCACGGAGGCCTCGGCCAGATCGGCCTCCGGCTCCTCGGACCGTCCCGTTCCCGAACTCTCCGCGGTCCCAGCCCCGGCTCCTCGGGCGGCGGGGATCACCTCGGTCGGGTCGTCGGGACCGGCCTCGGCACGCAGCCGAGCCTCTTCCTCGGCTACCTCGGTTTCCTCCCGCTCACGCTCGGCCCGCTCGCGCTGTTCACGCTCCTCGCGCTCGCGCCTTTCGAGGTCGGCTCGCTCCTCGCGCTCACGCTGCTCGTGCTCGTCACGTTCGCGTGCGGCCCGTTCGAGCTCCTCGCGTTCGAGGCGCTCCTTCTCCCGCTGCTCGGCGCGGTCGCGGCGCAGGGTCGAGGTGCGGGCGGGCAACGGTGTCGCTTCGGGGAGGGTGTCCTCCTCGTCCGCCGCGCGGCCGTCCGGCTTCACCCGGCCGCCAGCCTCCGTGCGGGCCTCGACCTCGTCGGCCCGGGCGGATCCGTGGCGCTCGTCGGGCTCGTGCTCGTCGTAGTCCTCGTCGGCACCCAGCCGCAGCAGACGGGTCTTGAGCGCCTCCGGCTCGTGCGAGCCCCGGACAGGTGCCTCGTCC
This sequence comes from Nocardiopsis exhalans, assembly GCF_024134545.1. Taxonomy (GTDB): domain Bacteria; phylum Actinomycetota; class Actinomycetes; order Streptosporangiales; family Streptosporangiaceae; genus Nocardiopsis; species Nocardiopsis exhalans. The sequence goes on along the minus strand of NZ_CP099837.1, from coordinate 7,042,979 downwards.
ACCCGCTCCGCACCCACCCCCGACTCGGCCGTCTCGGGACGGCTCCGCAGCACGGTGGGGCGATCATCGGAGGGCTTCGGGCGCGGACGCACCTGGATGTTGCGCTTGCGGATGTGCGCGCGCACGGTGATCCACAGCAGGAACGCCACCAACAGGGCGGCCAGCGGGGCGACCGCCACCACCACCTGGACGATCCGCGCGTTGTCGTCGCCCAGCCGCTCGATGAGCCCCATGCTGTTCAGCACCATCGGCACGGCCGCGGCGAGGATCAGCAGGGGGATGAGGACGACGTCCACCCACAGGCGCTCCCGTGGGGGTGCCGCGCGGAGCACGTAGCTCACCCAGAAGGCCATGAGGACCAGCAGGGTGAAGGTCACCGGGAAGATGTGTGCGAGGAAGCCGCCCTCCTCGTGCACGAGCAGGGCGAATCTGTAGATGCCGTTGTAGGCGATGACAAGGGCGCACAGGGCGATGACACTGACGAACACGGCGCCACCGACGAGAGCGCCGGCTCCCGCGCCGCGACCCGCGGTCCGACCGTTCCGTGTCCCTGTCTCGGGGGCGTTGTTGAAAGGGGCCATCGTCATCGAAGAGTAGTCGAGGCGGTGCTGCTAACACGAGATTCCGGCCGATTCCGGTTGCTTCCAGGCCCTCCCCGACACCGGGGCGCAGAGGCACTCTGTGGTGTTCTGCCGCAATTGACGGAGCGTAGCGGCCGATCGTTCGCCGAGGTCGGCCCCGGATGCCGGGCCATTTCACATGCGGGCGGGCCCAATACGGCTTGCCCCATATGTGTCCTCTGTGCTGTCCGGAGCAGGCCAGACAGCAATCGGACGGCACCGGACAGCGAGCTGGGGGCGTTCGGACAACGACCAGACGGGCCACCGGGCCTGACAGCGCTTGCTGGCTTGGGATGCCCCTGCGAAGCGAAAGCGGATAGTCTTGACAACGTGAGTCTGCGCTTTTATGACACCAGTGCCCGACAGGTCCGAGACTTCACCCCGCTTCGTGAGGGGTGTGCCTCCCTGTACCTGTGTGGTGCCACGGTGCAGGCACCTCCCCACATCGGCCACATCCGGTCGGGCGTCAACTTCGACATCCTGCGCCGCTGGCTGACCCACCTCGGCTACCAGGTCACGTTCTGCCGCAACGTCACGGACATCGACGACAAGATCATCAGGGTCGCCGCCGACGAGGGCGTTCCGTGGTGGCAGGTGAGTGAGCGCAACCAGCGCGCCTTCACCTGGGCCTACGACACCCTGGGCTGCCTGCCGCCCACCGTCGAGCCGCGTGCCACCGGCCACGTGCCGGAGATGATCGAGCTCATGCGGCGCCTGATCGACGCCGGGCACGCCTACGCCGCCGACGACGGTTCGGGTGACGTCTACTTCGACGTGCGCTCGCACCCCGCCTACGGCGAGCTCTCCAACCAGCGCCTGGACCAGGTCGTGGAGTCATGCGACTCCGACCCGGACCGGGACAAGCGCGACCCGCGCGACTTCGCCCTGTGGAAGGGCGCCAAGCCGGGCGAGCCCAGCTGGGACACCCCGTGGGGGCGCGGCCGCCCGGGCTGGCACCTGGAGTGCTCCGCCATGGCCACCAAGTACCTGGGCCCCAGCTTCGACATCCACGGCGGCGGGCTCGACCTGATCTTCCCGCACCACGAGAACGAGCAGGCGCAGTCGCGCGCCGCCGGGGACGGCTTCGCCCAGTACTGGCTGCACAACGGCATGCTGGCCATCGGCGGCGAGAAGATGAGCAAGTCCATCGGAAACTCGCTGCTCATCCCGCAGGTGGTCCAGAAGGTCCGCCCGGTGGAACTGCGCTACTACCTCGGCCAGGCCCACTACCGGTCCACCATCGACTACTCGGACGCCGCGCTCCAGGAGGCGGCCTCCGCCTACCAGCGCATCGAGGGCTTCCTCACCCGCTCGGCCGAGGTTCTGGGCACGATCACCCCGGCCGAGGACGTCCCCGCGGAGTTCGCCGAGGCGCTCAACGACGACCTCGGCGTGTCCCAGGGGCTGGCCGTCATCCACGGGCACGTGCGCGAGGGCAACACGGCGCTGGGCTCCGGGGCCAAGGAGAAGGCCCAGGAGATCGCCGCCGAACTCCGCACCATGCTGGCCGTCCTGGGTCTGGACCCGCTCAGCGAGCAGTGGTCCGGCAGCGGTGACCAGGGGCTGACCGAGGTCGTGGACGCCCTGGTGGCGGTCGCCCTCGAACAGCGCCAGGCCGCTCGGGGACGCAAGGACTACGCCGCGGCCGACGCCATCCGCGACCAGCTGGCCGCGGCCGGTGTGGTGGTGGAGGACACCCCGCAGGGGCCGCGCTGGGACCTGCGCCAAAGCTGAGGTTTCGGCAAGCGGGGCTGTCAGGCCCGGGTTCCATGAGCCGGGGCCGCACAACAAGATCTGATCAGGGCCGGGACCGGGGGTTTCCCGGCCCGGCCCGCTCTGGTGGCCGACGCGTGTGGTAGCGCGTCGGCATTAGGCTGGGAGTTTGCCGCCGCCCCTCGGCGTCGCGGCTACCCCATCGGCCGGAAGAGCTCTTCCGGCATGCTCGCAACACGTAACGGGAGGCGGCGACCATGCCGGCGAAGAAGAGTAAGAAGGGCCCCACGAAGGGCAGCGGCGGCAAGAACCGGCGTTCCCTCGAGCCCAAGAGCGGCACCCTGCCCGCCTCGGAGCGGCACTGGTACGACGGTAAGCAGCGGCACAAGGCCAATAAGCGCACCGCCCAGACCGGCGGCCCGTCCGGCGCCTCGGACAGCCCCCGCAAGGACCGCTCGCCCGACCGCCCGGACAACTCCGACCTGCTGATCGGCCGCAACCCGGTGGTCGAGGCGCTGCGTGCGGGCATGCCCGCCACCCGCCTGTTCCTGGCCAACAGCCTGGACCCGGACGACCGCGTCAACGAGGCCGCCAAGCTCGCGGGTGCCCAGGGCGTGGACGTGGTCGAGGTCAACCGCACCGACCTGGACCGCCGCTGCGAGAGCAACGGCCTGCCCGGCGCCACCCACCAGGGCATCGTGCTCCAGGTCCGCCCCTACCAGTACTGGGCGGCCGAGGGCCTGCTCGACAAGGCGCTGGCCTCGGACACCCCGCCGCTGATCGTCGCCCTGGACGGGGTCACCGACCCGCACAACCTGGGCGCCATCGCGCGTTCGGCCGCGGCCTTCGGCGCGCACGGCCTGCTCATTCCGGAGCGGCGCACCGCCAGCGTGACCATGTCCGCGTGGAAGACCTCCGCCGGAACCCTGGCCAAGCTGCCCGTCGCCCAGGCCACCAACCTGACCCGCACCCTGGAGAGTTACAAGAAGGCCGGGCTGTTCGTCGCCGGCCTCGACGCGGACGGCGACACCCAGCTCCCCGAGCTCGAACTGGCCACCGGCCCGCTGGTCATCGTGGTGGGCTCCGAGGGCAAGGGCCTGTCCCGCCTGGTCCGCGAGGCCTGCGACGTGGTCGCGAGCATCCCGATCAGCGGAGCCGAGTCCCTGAACGCCTCCGTGGCCGCCGGTGTCTCCCTCTACGAGGTCGCCCGCCGCCGCGGCGCCGAAGCCAAGTAACCCGGTCACCGGTGCCGAGTAGGCCCCTCGGCACCGGACCCGGTACCATTCAGTTCGGATGTTCCGAGGCCCCGGCCCCGGTATCCGGCCGACGTAGCTCAATTGGCAGAGCAATCGCCTTGTAAGCGATAGGTTAGGGGTTCAAGTCCCCTCGTCGGCTCTCGTACTTCCTCTGGCCCGGTCTCGCGACCGGGCCAGAGTCGTTTCCGGGTGGCTTTATGCCTGAAGAGCTGGCTCCTGTGGGTGTCCAGCGTGTTCGTCGGGGCCGGGAGGCATGGCCGCTGGACCCCTGAACCTCCGCATCAAGTCCTTCATGCTGCACCTGCGTGCGGAGCAGAAGAGCGACCGCACCGTCACGATGTACCACGAGACAGCACGGATGACCGCCTGTCCCGCTCCGCTCAACTGAGCCACACCATCGGCGTGACTCAGACTTGAGTGGAACTGACCGTCACCGCCAGCAGAAGCAGGCGCGCCGACCTGCGCCAGTGGCGGCCCGAAGGCCGCTGCCGCGAAGCCTGGGGCGACCGGGTCCGCCCCGATGCGACCTGCGCTGGGAACAAGGACGGCCAGGTGTTGGACGCCTTCGTGGAGTACGACACCGGAACTGAACCGCACTCCCGCCTGGCCGACAAACTCGTCCGCTACCACTTCCCCGCCCAGAGCAGCGGACTCCCCTCCACCGTGCTCTTCCTCGTCCCGTCTGCCAGGCGTATGAGCGCCATGTGCCGCAATCTGACCCCGGAATCCTCGGTGCGGGCCCGCGTAGCCACCCACAACCAGCTGAGCAGCCCCGGGCCCGACCGCCCGACCTGGCGCCAACTCGCTGATCCCGCCCAGGCACCCGGCATCCACCCCGTGCTCCTGGACGCCTACGTCGCCGCCTCAACCACCGTCGAACTGTGCACCAGCCACCCCGAAAACCGGGTCGACTTCAGCGACGAGACACAGCTTCGCGCTGCCCTGTTCCGCTACAACCCGTGGAACACCTACGTCGACAACGTCATGTCCAACATCGCCGAGTACGAGTCCCTGCTCACTACCGACCACCAGGTGCCCGCCAACACTGAAAAGGACGAGATCGCCGCGGAACGGGCCGTCCAACAACTCGGCAAGCCCTACGCCCGGGGCGGCATGGGCCCCACGGCTCCGACTGCTCCGGCCTGGTCCTCCGAGCCTGGGAAGCCGCAGGCGTCAAAACCCCCCGAGTCACCGTCGACCAGGTCAACATCGGAACCCAGGTCCCTCTCGAAGCTCTCGCTCAGGAGACCTGCTCTTCTACGACACAGGCGGCATCCCGGGCCCGCCTTCCCACGTCACCATGTACGCCGGCGACGGCAAGATGGTCCATGCCGCTCGCACCGGACAGCCCATCTGCTTCGACGAGGTCACCACCAGCTACCACGCCGGAAGGTTCATGTCCGCCGTTCGCCCCGGAGCGTCAGACTAGAAGTTCGTGCCCGTACGTGTCACGGGGCGCCGTTTCGTTCCAATCCATCCGTCACTCATGGGAGCGGGCCATCGCCGAACTTGGAGCAGCAGGTAGCCAGTGGGCGTGCTGCCTCATTGCTGACCGCCCAGGAGACGACTGGCTGGTCTTCGTGGCTGACGCCGCGGGGTACCGACAGGGCTTGCAGGCACGGGCATGGACGAGGCAGGGGTGGAAGACCGGATCCCACCTCGCTACCACCCTGGACTCACCAGCAAGGCGACCTTGTTGGTCCCTGGTCTGCTGAGGCTGTGACCTGGAGTTTTTGGCGCACCCGGCAGGATTCGAACCTGCGACCGTTGGATGAGAAGGGCGAGGACCGGGTTACCTCGTCGATTTGAAGCTGGGTAGGGGCGACTCCATCGCGGCGTACAGGGGACTACAAGTATTCGCGCAGGGGCCGAATCGGATCCAGGTCAGCTCCCGCGCCTGGCGCCGGTCGAGTGCGAGCAGACTGCGCGTGCCCGGCGCGAATGCCGCCGGCCCGTGTTGGGTGGCCGCGCGCAGCCGTCGCCAGCGCCGCGAATGCGCCCGGTGGCTGCGCTCGGTCACCCGCCGACCCCGGGCGTTCTGCCCGTTCCGGGCCTCCTGCGGAGTGGCGTCGATCATCAACACGTGCATCTCGTACCGGCGGAGTCGGCAGAGCAAGGCGAGCAGCACGCGGACCGGGCGCCGGGTCCCGCACTCGTGCACCACCACCGGGCCGCCGCGCAGCGCCGCAGCCACCTGGGCCAGGTGCAGTACGTGCACCACCCAGCGCCACAGTGGGTAGGGGACACGACCGAGCAATGATCCCAGCTGGTACCGCGACTGCAGCGAGTCGATCACCCGCACACCCTCCGCGGTGAGCACGGTCCGCTCCTCGTTTCCGCGGAGCCCGAACAGCCGCCGCAGCAGGGTACTCTTCCCGGCCCCGGGTACCCCGGCGACCAGGACCAGGGATCGCCGGGGATAGACCATGCCGCGCTCTGTCGCGTCATTCACCGTGGGTACATACCGTGCCAGCCCCTGGAACATCTTCGGTAGCTCCTCAAAGTCGACCTTCGCGCCGGTGAAGCGTGGCTCCCCAGTGGCCGCGTCACCAATACCATGACGCTACCGGGCATCGATGACCCCGAAAAACGCAGGACACACCGCACCATCCGAATCAGGATGCCGTTCTGTGCCATATCGTGCCGCCCGGTGACGTTCCGGTCCAAAACCGCGGAGCACAAACAGAGCACACACGCCGGGGCGTCCGATGGTTGAGGCGAACTTTTCGGGCGATCGTTCCAGCGGTGGGTGATCCAGGCTTTCCTGGTCAGGCTAAGGACGGTGATAACCGCGTCAGCCAGGTCGGGAAGGCGCGGATGACTCTCTCGCAGCGTTCATAGCAGCGTTGGAGCCGGTTGAACGCGTTGTGCCAGGCGGTGGCACGCTCCACGTGCCACCTCTGGGTGGCCTGGACCGGAGCCTTCTCGCTCCTACAGGCGATCTCGCCACGCAGGCCGCGCTCGGCCACAGGGCCCGTGTCACCCTCGGGTCATAGCCCGCGTCCACGTACGCGGTGATCTCTTCGGGCTTCGCTGGCGGCCCACGAGGCGAGTAGCTGCATGCGCTCGGCCGACGGTGAGCCGGGCTCGGCGGCGTAGACCGTCAGTGTCAGGCCGGGTTCGGCCTCCAGGTCCATCCCCTCGTAGGCCAGCGTCATCGCGCCGACGACCGAGTGGTGGAACGTCTTGAACCCCGTGCCGTGGTGCCTCACGTTGTGCGCGCCCCACAGGTGGCGGAAAACATCGCTGCGGGTCGAGAGCTCCCCGATCAGGTCGTGCAGCTCCTTGTTGTGCGGGTCGCGGCCCGCCTCGGTGCGCAGGATCGAAACGGTGACCTCCGCGAAGGCGTCCCAGTCCGGGTAGAACTCATAGGCGCGCTCGTCGAGGAAGGTGAACCGGGCGATGTTCGGCGGCTGCCCGGGCATGTCGTACGTGTCCTTGTAGAAAGCCCGGGCCAGCGCGTTCGCCGCCAGCAGGTCCATCCGCCCGTTGCGGACGAACGCGGGCCCGGCGGTGACCGCGTCCAGCGTCCACTGCAGGCTCGGATGAGGTGTCCAGCACTTCGAGCTTCGCCTACGCGGGGGCCGGGCCACCGGGCTCGCGGCGTGCGCCAGGTCGAACAGGTGGGCCCGTTCGGCGTCGTCGAGCCGCAGCGCCTTCGCGATGCTGTCGAGGACCTCCGGGGACGCGCCGCTGATCGCTCCGCGCTCCAGCTTCGTGTAGTACTCGATGCTCACCCCGGCCAGGGTCGCGACCTCGCTGCGGCGCAGCCCCTTGACCCGCCGGTTCGTGCCCGCCGGCAGCCCAACGTCACCAGGCGTGATCTTCTCCCGCCGTGTGGTGAGGAACTCTCGGACCTCGGCTCGATTGTCCATGGCTTCAACGGTAATCGGCCAGGCCGGGTACGAGGGAGTCCCTGGTGATACCCCTATCAAGCGGGTCTCCCGCCCACGTGTGAACCGTGGTGTCGTTGATGGCGATGAGTGAACGAACACGAGGAGGAACCATGCGCGCCGTGGTCATGCACGCGCCCGGAGACGTCCGGGTCGAGAACATCGAGAAGCCCGTCATCGTCGAGCCGACCGACGCGATCATCCGTGTCACCGCAGCGTGCATCTGTGGCTCCGATCTGTGGCCCTACCGCGGTGCGGAGGAACTGAACGGCCCCGCCCCGATGGGCCACGAGTACGTCGGCGTCGTCGAGGAGGTCGGCGACGACGTACACGACATCGCCGTCGGCGACTTCGTCGTCGGGTCGTTCGTCGCCTCCGACAACAGCTGTGAGCTCTGCCGGGCCGGGTTCCAGTCCCGCTGCATCCATCAGGTCATGATGGGCTCGGTCGGCACGCAGTCCGAGTTCGCCCGCATCCCGCTCGCCGACGGCACCCTCGTGAAGGTGCCCGGCGAGCCCACCTCGGCTCAGCTGCGCAGCCTGCTCGCCGCCTCCGATGTGCTCGGCACCGGCTGGTTCGCCGCTGTTGCAGCCGAGGCCGGTCCGGGCAAGACCGTGGCCGTCGTCGGAGACGGAGCCGTCGGACTGCTCGCGATCCTCGCGGCCAAGCACCTCGGCTCGGACCGCATCATCGCGATGTCGCGACACGCGGACCGACAGGCGCTGGCGCAGAGGTTCGGCGCGACCGACATCGTTGAGGAGCGCGGTGACGCAGGCGTTGCACGGATCAAGGAGCTGACGGGCGGCTACGGAGCCCATTCCACCGTGGAGGCCGTCGGCACGCAGGAGTCGATGATGCAGGCGATCCACGCGACCCGGCCCGGCGGGCACGTCGGCTACGTCGGTGTCTCACACGGCGTCGAGCTTGACGGGCTCGATCTGTTCTTCTCCACGGTCAGCCTGCTCGGCGGCCCCGCGCCCGTGCGCCGGTTCCTGCCCGAGCTGATCGATCTCATCATGACCAACCAGATCGATCCGGGTGTCGTCTTCGACCTCGAGCTCCCGATCGAGGAGGCCGCTGAGGGCTACAGGGCGATGGACGAACGCCGCGCGATCAAGGTCCTGCTCACCCTCTGACCCAACGGCACGTGGTCCGCGAGAGCACTACCGAAGCAGCGTGGAAGGATCATCATGCCCATCGCCTTCGACTTCACCGGCAAGACCGTGTTCATCACCGGAGCGGGCAGCGGCATCGGCCGAGCGACCGCGGAGGCCTTCGCCGCCGCCGGTGCTGATGTCGCCGTCACCGGCCCCACCGAGGCACCGCTGCGCGAGACCGCGCGGCTCGTCGAAACCCAAGGGCAGCGGGCGCACACCGTCCTCTGCGACGTCACCGACAGCCAGAACGTTGAGGACGCCGTGGCATCTGCCGTCGACGTGCTCGGCCCGATCGACATCGGAGTCAACAACGCCGGCATCGAGCAGCCGCCCAAGCCGCTGGCCGAGACCAGCGAGGAGGAATGGGATCGCCTGATCGCAGTCGACCTGCGCGGGGTGTTCGTATCCATGAAGCAGGAGATCCTCGCCATGCCCGAGAGCGGAGGATCGATCGTCAACATCTCCTCCGGGGCCGGTGTCATCGGCATCAAGGGCCAGGCAGCCTACGCCGCCGCCAAGCACGGCATCCTCGGCATGACCAAGTCTGCCGCCCTCGACTACGCCGCCCAGGGCATCCAGATCAACGCGATCTGCCCCGGCATCATCGAGACCCCGATGATGGACCGCTTCTCCGGCGACACCCCAGAAGGCCGAGCACGAGTCATCGCCCAGGAACCCATCGGGCGCATGGGCACGCCGGAAGAAATAGCCGCGGCCGTGCTGTGGCTGTGCTCCGACCTCGGAGGCTTCACCATCGGCCACTCACTGGTCGTGGACGGCGGCCAGACCATCGGCATCAGCTAGGACCAGGCGACACCGCACCACGACACTGATGGCATCTCACACCGGGTGATGTAAGAGGCGGCCCCGTCGTTCGACTGGCCGGGGGAAGGCATCGCGTCTCAGGCAGAGGTGTCCTCTTCCGCTGGGGGCAGGGCAATCATGTGCAGGCCGCCCTACCGTCGGGAGAGAGCCAGACGGTAGGGCGCCCATGGAAGTCTCCTGGGCTCCACCGGGAACGAGGACAAACGCGTGAGGAGGGTGTGGAAGGGCAGCCGGTCGGTACGTTGAGCGCCTTCCAGAGCCTGGATAGCCGGATGCCGCCGACTCCACCGCCGCTACGAGCGCAAAGCCGAACACTTCCTCGCGCTCGCCGGCATCGCCCGCACGTTGATTTGCTTCCGCAGACCCACCAAATGAGATGAGTTCTTAAACGGACTGGCCGCATCCGGCCCCGGAACGTAAGGAACTCCACAAAAAGAGCCACACGACCGGCCCAGTTGTACTCATGAATGTTCAGGTCTGCCCTAGTATCTCCATTTTTCCTCGGCTCCCATGTGGATTTGTGAGCTCATGAAGAGCTGACGCCCCCTCGCGGAATTTGAACTGTGGGGTTGACTTAAGAGAAGGAAGCGTGCTCTCCTTTAATGGTGTCAAAGAAGAAGCTCTTCCTCCGTACTTCCGTTGTCTATTCCGTGATGCTCAGCCTCGCGGCTTCGCTCATGCTGGCACAGCCGGCCAGCGCGAACGAGATGCCAAATGAGGTCACGGCCATGTCGAATCCGATCGCCTGCTCGGGACCCTTTTATCGGGCGGTGGAGGCACTCCGGCACAGGTCAGGCCCGGGTACCGGATATTCGCAGGTTGGCTCCAGTTCCAAGGGGAGACTTGTCTGCGTGGTGGGCCGCGAGATCGGAGGAACGTACACGGCCTGTGGTCAGACCTCGAATGTATGGGCCCGAATAACCCCCGAACCTCCGCGGCGATATGTCGCCGCCACGTGCCTCGCCCTAGCCTGAAGAAGAGACTTTTCAGCGCCCCCTGCGGCAGGCCCCAGTCTTAAGGCATAAAGAAAGGCCCCAGTTCGCATACGACTGACCCCCAGGCTCCGGAACTGAATTTCTCAGTCCAACTTCCGGGGGTCAGTTCAGAACGACAGGGGCCACGATATCTAGGGCGGATACGTGATGTAGCTGTCCTGAGGGGTGAAGGAGTCAGTCTCGCTGGCTTGGGCAGAGGCGCCGAACCCCACCGCAGCGAAGACAGCCAGAGCACACGCGGCAAGCAAGCGCTTGATCATCAGGTCTGCTGCCTGAAGTCGAGAACACCGACTCCTTCACGCTAAGAACTCATCTCATTTGGTGGGTCTGCGGAAGCAAATCAACGTGCGGGCGATGCCGGCGAGCGCGAGGAAGTGTTCGGCTTTGCGCTCGTAGCGGCGGTGGAGTCGGCGGCATCCGGCCAGCCAGGCCATGGTGCGCTCGGCCTGCCACCGGTGTCGACCCAACCGCTTCGAGGGTTCCACGCCCTTGCGGGCCAGGCGATGGACGATGCCGCGCCTCCGGAGCCAAAGACCGGAACATAGGCTGGAAACAGATTTCGCCTATGGGGCTTCCTTCTCGGTGAGAGCCACGTTTTCGCAGGTCAGCCCTCCTCCAATAACTTATCGCCTTGTCAGCGATAGGTTAGGGGTTCAAGTCCCCTCGTCGGCTCTCGTACTTCCTCTGGCCCGGTCTCGCGACCGGGCCAGAGTCGTTTCCGGGTGGCTTTACGCCTGAAGAGCTGTCTCCTGTGGGTGCCCAGCGTGTTCGTCGGGGCCGGGAGGCATGGCCGCTGGACCCCTGAACCTCCGCATCCAGTCCTTCGTCCTGCACCTGCGTGCGGAGAAGAAGAGCGACCGCACCGTCACGATGTACCGCGGGTCGGTTGTCTGGTTCGCCGCCGAGCACCTGTCGGCCGCTGGTCGGCCCACTGACATCGACCGCATCCTCAAGACGCCCGGGAGCAGGAACGGCCGGGGGCGGCCAAGCACGGCGACGCCCGTCCGTGCGGTTCTCGCGGTCGAGTGGGCACTCGGGTCGCCGACGGCACCGACGTATGGGTGAACGGGGTCCCCCAAAGGTCGTAAAGCAGGTGCCTACCCCAGGCAGAAGACCGCCCCCACCGGGCTTCGCGATGCTGGAGTCGTCCACAACGGATGGGGTCCACGGACCCGCCCGACGTCCTCGACCCCCAGGAGTAGTTCGTGTTTGCGACCAGCCCGACCCCCCGGGCGCAAAAAGTGCGGCGCGGGATCCCGCGCCGTCTTGCGGCCCTCGCTGCCGTGGGTGCTGTCACGGTTCTCATGACCAGCTGTGCCGGGGCCGCCGGGCCGGAGCCCGCCCCCGCGCCGAAGCCCCACACCCCGGAGGCCACCGACGCGACCCTCAATGAACAGGACGTCAACGCCTGGCTCGACGGGATGCTGCCCGCTTACCTGAACGAGGCCCAGATCGCCGGAGCGGCCGTGAGCGTCGTCGCCGACGGCGAGCTGCTCACCGCCCGCGGGTACGGCTACGCCGACGTCGAGGCCCGGGAACCGGTCGAGGCGGACGAAACACTCTTCCGTGTCGCTTCGGTGTCGAAGACGTTCACCGCGACCGCCGTGATGCAGCTGGTCGAGGCGGGCGAACTCGATCTGGACACCGATGTGGACGAATACCTCGACTTCGAGGTCGAGAAGTCGTTCGACGGGGACCTCACCCTGCGCCACCTGCTGTCGCACACGGGCGGATTCGAGGAGCGGGTCGCCAACGCGATGCTCCCCGAGGGCGAAGAGGTGAACCTGCGCGAGACCGTCGTCAACGACCCGCCGGAGCAGATCTACGAACCGGGGGCGACCCCCGCCTACTCCAACTACGGCATCGCGCTCGCCGGCTACGTCGTCGAGGCCGTCAGCGGGACCGCCTTCCCGGAGTACCTCGACCAGAACGTGCTCACACCGGCCGGGATGGACTCCTCCACCTTCGAGCAACCGCTGCCGGAAGGGCTGGAGCCCCGGCTCTCGCAGGCCTACGCCACCGACGAGGACCCGCCGATCGACCGGTTCGAGATCGTCTCCGACTCCCCGGCGGGGGCGCTGACGGCGACCGCGACCGACATGGCCGAGTTCATGCGCGTGCACATGGAGGCCTCCGCAGGCGCAGGTCTGCTGGAGCCCGAGACGGTCTCCCGGATGCACGAACCGGCTCTGGGCGAGGAGAGCCTCGGCGGGATCGCCGGGGGCGCTCAGATGGGGCTCGGTTTCTTCCTGGAGGAGCGCAACGGCAACCGGATCGTCAGCCACGGAGGGGACACCGCCGCGTTCCACTCCGAGATGCAGATCTACCCCGAGGAGAACGCGGGCATCTTCGTCACGCTCAACAGCAGCGGGAACGCGGGCCTTGTCAGCCACAGCCTTCGTCTGGCTGTGGCGGAGGGGTTCGCCGACCGCTACTTCCCCGGCGAGCAGGCCGACGGCGGACAGGCCGAGCCCACCGCGTCGGAGCACGCCGCGATGCTGGAGGGCGTCTACACGCCCTCCCGGTCGATCCGCAGCAACTTCGCCGCGCTGTTCTACACCCTGGAGGAGACCCGGATCACCGCCACAGCGGACGGGACGATCGTCCTGACGAGCCCCGAGACCGGACAGCCGACGGAGTACATGGAGGTCGAGCCCTGGGTGTGGCGCGAGGTCGACGGACACCGCACACTGGCCGCGGACGTGGTCGACGGCGAGATCAGGGCGATCGGGACCACGGCCTTCACCTTCCTGCCCGCCGACGGGGACGTCCGTGGCTCCGTGGTCATGTCGGTCCTGGGCGCTTCGGTACTGGTGCTCGTGGTCGCGATCCTCTCCTGGCCGGTCGGGTTCCTCGTCCGCCGACGGCTGTCACTGCCCGCACGGGACAAGGCCGGACGGCGGGCACGTGTCCTGACACGGGTCGCCATGGTCCTGACCGTGCTCGGACTCGCCGGCTGGTTGTTCGTCACCTCCCTGGCCCTGGGCTTCCAGCCGGTCTCCTTCGGGATGCTGCGGGTCTTCCAGGTCGTCCAGGGCCTGGGTCTGCTCGGGGCCGTCCCGGCGGCGGTGGTCGTCTACGACAACATCCGGCGCAGGGCCGGGTGGGAGCGGTGCATCGGCAGCTCGCTCGTCCTGCTGGCGCTGCTGGGGGTCGGCTGGATCGCCGCCGTGTACGGGATGGTCACCGGGAGCGTCTCGTTCTGAGTAGCCTTGGCGGGGCATGACCGGTCCGGACCGGGTGCCCCGCCCGGCTCTGGTGTTTCCTTCCCCCCCACACACACAACCCGGACGGTTTCGATGAGGCGTGAGAACCCGGCGGGTCCAGAAGGCGCCGAAGGCGAGCGGAATCCGTTCGCAGGGCCGGTTCCCCGACTGTTGGAGCGGTTCGACGCCGGACTCACACGTGTGGGGTTGCGCGGTCCGTTCAGCCGTGACCTCCTCCTGGGTGTGTTCGTCGCGCTCGTCTCGGCCTCCCTGTTCTACTCGGTGGTGGTCCTCGCGAGGGCGGAGGGGACCCCGCTCGCACCGACCGAGGCGGCCGTGCTCGCCGCCCTGGTGGTCGCGCAGTCCATGGCGCTGTGCGTGCGCAGACGAAACCCCCTGCTGTGCCTGTCCCTCGTGGTGGCGGCCCAGGTGGGGATCATCGCCCTCCTGCCAGCCGATACCGCCTTCCAGAGCCTGGCGTCGTTCTTCGTGGCCTATACGTGCGGCACCGTCCTCACTCTGCGGCGGCTCACCTGGGTGCTCGTGGCGGTCGCGCTCGTTCTGGGTGCCTTCGGGGCCGTGTTCGCGCTGCCGCCGTTCGTCCCGTCCGCACCCCCCGTCCCCGTGACGGATCCGCTGATGGCCGGTATCGGGCAGGTGATGTCCGCAGCGCTCACCTTCGGTGTGCTGGGCTTCGTCGGCAACGACGTGGCCGTACGGCGGCGCTTTGCCCAGCGGGAGCGGGCCAGGGCGATCGAGGAGGAGCGGGAGCGGACGCGCGGTGCCGTCCGGGCCGAGCGCACGCGCATGGCACGGGAGCTGCACGACATCGCCGCACACCACCTCTCCGGGATGGTGGTGCAGGCGGGCGCGGCCGAGAAGCTGGCGGGCCGGGACGCCCCGGCTGTCGCACCGACCATCGAGTGGATCAGGCTCCAGGGGAAGGAGACCCTGGAGAACCTGCGGATGGTGGTCGGCGCCCTACGCGAACCCGGGGAGTATCCGGACGGGTCACGCGGGGCCTCCGGTGAGGAGTCGCGGGCGGACGGGGCGCCTGTTCCGGGGCTCGAGGTGCTCGACCGCCTGGTGGCCGGGGAACGCGCCCTGGGCCGTGAGGTCACCCTGGAGCGCACCGGCGGCGGCCAACCCCTGCCGCCGGTCGCCGACGTCATGTTCTACCGGGTGGCTCAGGAGGCGCTGGCCAACGCGCGGGACCACGCCTGGGGTGCGCGGGTACGGGTGCGGTTGGACTACGGGGAGTCCGAGGTCGTGCTGCGGGTCGACAACGATCCCGGCGCGGAACGCGAGGGCGCCTCCGAGGCGTCTCGGGGGCTCGGCCTGATCGGGATGCGGGAGAGGGCCGACCTGGTCGGCGCGGTGCTGGAAACCGGGCCGACGGATTCGGGCGGGTGGAGTGTCCGGCTCACGCTGCCCCTCAGGTGAGGACCGGAGCCGACACGGGCCCCGGGCTCGGCCAGCGGGGGCCCGTCAGGGGACCGCGACGCCGTTGCGGTAGGCCCAGACGACGGTCTGCAACCGGTCGCGGACCCCGAGTTTGGTCATCACCCGTCCCAGGTGCGACTTGACGGTGCTCGGTTCGATGACGAGGTTCTCGGCGATCTCGACGTTGGACATGCCCTGTGCGAGCAGGCGCACGATGTCGAGCTCGCGCTCGGTGAGGAGGCCGTGCGACCGGGCGTCCGCGCGAGGCGGGGACCTGCGTTTGGCGAACTCGGTCATGACCCGGCGGGTCACGGCTTGGTCGACCAGGCCGTATCCGTTGGCGAGCCGGCGCACGGCCTCGACCAGGTCGTCGGGAGGGGTGTCCTTCAGGATGAACCCGCTGGCCCCGGCCTCGAGCGCTCCGAAGACGTACTCGTCGAGGTCGAAGGTGGTCACCACGAGGATCGCCGGGGGTGCCCCGGACGCCCGGTCCAGGATTTCCCGGGTCGCGGTCAGCCCGTCGCCGCCGGGCATGCGCACGTCCATACAGACGACGTCGGGACGTACCCTCTCGACGAGTTCGACGGCGGCCGGACCGTCACCGCACTCGCCGACCACCTCGATGTCGTCGGCGATTTCCAGCATCACCCTGAAACCCGCGCGGACGACGAACTGATCGTCGACCAGGGCCACCCTGATCATGGACCGCTACCTTCGTGTGTGGGCCCGCTGGTGCCGGGCAGGCTTCGAACCGCCGCTTTCCCGCGGTCGGCCAGGTCTTCGACATGCCTCGTGCGCCATCGCGGACGGATCGCGTTCCAGCACGGACCACAGGCGCCCGCGATGCTACCAGCGCTCGTCGGGCGCGGTACGGCCACAGCCACCGCCACAGAGCCGAGGTCGCCCCTTACACCCCGGTTTCCACCCGGTCCGCCAACACGACAGCACGCGGCCCCGGACCTTCAGGCCGGTGCCTCGGGTCCCGTGTCGGTGCCGGGAACGGCGAGTCCACGGTGTGGGGGTCAAGGGGCGACCGATCGCCACGCCAACCGCCCGTCACCCGTTCCCCGGTGCCTTCGGTGAGACTCCTCTGGCACCGCCTTTCCCCGGAATCGTCTGTTGGGGCGTGGACTCACGGAAAAAGACGATCACTCTGGGTAAGGTGCCGCCATGCCTTCCACTCTTCGGGCCCTCGCCCTGGTCTGCAGCCTCAAACCGAGTCCGGATCCGTCCAGCAGCGAGTTGCTGGCACAGCAAGTCCTCGACGAGCTCGCCGGGCACGGAGTGCAGGGTGAGTCGGTGCGGGTCGTCGACCACCGGGTCCATCCGGGTGTGGCGGTCGACATGGGGCAGGGCGACGAGTGGCCGGAGCTCCGGCGCAAGCTTGTCGACTCCGACATCCTGGTGCTCGCCACGCCCACGTGGGTGGGTCACATGTCGAGCGTCGCCCAGCGGGTGCTGGAACGGATCAACGCCGAACTCTCGGAGACCGATGACGAGGGGCGGCCCTCGATGTACGGCAAGGTCGCCGTGGTCGCGGTGGTCGGTAACGAGGACGGTGCGCACAAGATCGTCGCCGACTGCGTGCAGGCGTTGAGCGACACCGGGTTCACCATCCCGGCCACGGGCTCCACGTACTGGAACTCCGAGGCGATGAACCCGAAGGACTACATCGACCTCGACAGCACCCCCGAAGCGGTGGCGACCACCACCGCTTCGCTCGCGCGCAATGCCGCGCACCTCGCGCGCCTGCTTCGCGCACAGCAGTATCCGGCCTCGTGAACGGCCGCCGTCCGGCACGGACGGCGGGGACGCGGACGCGGGTCTCGTTCGTCGGCTCCGGGCGCGCCCACCACTCAAAGTGACCATATGTGTCCGGAGAGGTGCTGTTCGGGAGATTATCGGCACGGTGGCCGGGTAGTGGACTCTCCATGCTGCTACTGAGGCCGCCGGGTGTGTACCGAGTGCAGGGGGACACCTCCCTGCTCCGCCGTGTGCTGCGCCAGCGCGGACGGCGCGGAGAGCTCACCGGACGCTCGGTCCTGGATGTCGCCTCGGGTACCGGGGCCCTGGGCATCGAGGCACTACGGGCCGGAGCGGCCAGTCTCACCGCGATCGACCTGTCGCGGCGCTCCGTGGCGGCGAGTTGGTTCAACAGCCGCTTACACGGAATCCCGGCGGTGGTGCTGCGCGGTGACCTGTTCGCCCCCGTGGCCTCGCACCGCTTCGACCTCGTCCTCGCCAACCCGCCCTACGTGCCCTCTGACGCCTCTTCACTCCCGCGCTATCGGATGGCGAGGTGCTGGGACGCGGGGCCGGACGGCCGAGCCCTGCTGGACCGTATCTGCGCCGGTGCTCCCGCGGTGCTCAACGAAGACGGCGTCCTTCTGCTCGTGCAGTCGGTACTCGCCGACGAACAGGCCACGTTGGACCGCTTCGAGGCGGCGGGGCTGGCGGCCGAGGTCCTGGTGAGAACCCGTATCCCGTTCGGTCCGGTGCTGCGCTCGCGGGCTGGGGCGCTGCGCGGTCGCGGGCTGATAGCCCCCGGCCAGACGGAGGAGGAACTCGTGGTCATCGAGGCACGCCATGGATGAGGGCCGCCGCAGGGTCGTCGTCACCGGTGAGGGCCCCATCCTCGTCTACGGTCCGGTGGACGTGGAGATGCCCGACGGAACGCGCCGGCTCAGCGACCGCGCGGTCACCGCGCTGTGCGCGTGCGGCCGCAGCCGGCACCGTCCGTTCTGCGACACGAGCCATCGGCGGCGGGTGCGCGACAAGAAGGAGGAAGACGGCTCATGACCGTGACGATGTCGAAGGCGCCCGCACTTCCTGCTCCCCGCGGACCGGTCTCCCGGGCGGTCCTGTCCGCACTGCGGGGGGAACGGCCCGAGCCTGTGGCCGTGGCGCAGGCCCCTCCCTACGGTGAGGACCTCCAGTTGGCGCTCTACTGCTGCTACGAACTCCACTACCGCGGGTTCGAAGGGGTCGACGCCGACCTGGAATGGGATCCGGCGCTCCTCGGGGTCCGCGCCGAGCTGGAAAAGGCCTTCCTCGGCGCGCTCAGGGAGGACGTGCCCTCCGGCACGGACGTCGAGAGCGAGCTGGGCGCGCTCCTGGTCGAACACGTCGACGCGTTCGGGGTCTCCCACCACCTGCACCGCCACGGCCACCTGTGGCAGCTGCGCGAGTACGTCGCGCACCGCTCGCTCTACCACCTCAAGGAAGCCGATCCGCAGACCTTCGTCGTCCCTCGCCTGCACGGTCCGGCCAAGGCCGCCCTCATGACGGTCCAGCACGACGAGTACGGCGCCGGGGACCCCGAGCGGACGCACTCCAAGCTCTTCGCCGACATGATGACCGAACTCGGCCTCTGCGACGACTACGGCGCCTATGTCGACTCCGCCCCCGCCGAAATGCTGGCCGAAGTCAACTTCATGTCGCTGTGCGGGCTGCACCGCGGGTGGCGCGCTGCGCTGATCGGGCAGTTCGCCACGGTCGAGCTCACCTCGTCCCCCGGGTCGGACCGCCTGGTCAAAGCCATGAGAAGGCTGGGCTGCGGTCCGAACGCCCTGCGTTTCTACGCCGAACACGTCGAGGCCGACGCGGTCCACGAGCAGCTCGTCCGGCGCGAGGTGATCGCGCCGCTGCTGCGTGCCGAGCCCGAACTGGCCGCCGACCTGGTGTTCGGGATCCGGAGCAGTGTCTTCCTGGCCGGTCGGCTGGAGGAACACCTGTTCCACCGCTGGAACCGCGGTGAGTCGAGTTTCCGTGAGGGAGCGGAGGCGAGCGGACCATGACGCCGTCCGACTCGCAGGCGCGCCATCGCGTCATCCCGCTCGCCGACGGCGACGCCGGACTCCAGGAGGACGCGGTCGTACGGGACTGCCTCCAACAGGACCCGCCCCGACTGCCCCCGTGGCTCGGCTATGACGCGGTCGGTTCCGAGTACTTCGAACAGATCACCGAACTCCCCACGTACTATCTGACCCGTGTGGAACGCGCCCTGTTGGAGAACCACTCCTCGGAGATGGCCCGGGCGCTCGCCTGCGGGCGGATCGCGGAACTGGGCAGCGGGAGCGCGAAGAAGACGCGGTTGCTGCTGGAAAGCCGTCTGCGTCTGGGACCCACCACCTACCTCCCGATCGACGTCGACCGGACCATGCTGCGCTCCAGCGGGGCCGCCCTGTGCGCGGAAATGGACGATCTGCGGGTCACGGGCCTGTGGGGGCGCTACGAGGCCGGCCTCGAATGGCTGCGCACCCATACCGCGGAGCCGCTCGCGGTCCTCTTCCTCGGCAGCAGCTTCGGCAACACCACACCAGGGGAACGCGACCTCCTGCTGGAGGGGATCGCCCGCAGCCTGGGCCCGGGCGGAAGCTTCCTCGTCTCCGCCGACCTGGACAAGGACCGCGAGGTCCTGGAGACCTGTTACAACGACCCCGCCGGGTACTCGGCCTTCGCCGATTTCCGGCTCAACTACCTCACTCAGCTGAACCTCCGCTACGGTGCCGAGTTCGTGCTCGACGACTTCGTCCCGGAGGCCCGTTACAACGCGGACACCTCCACGGTGGAAGGACTTCTTCGAGCTCGCGCCGACCGGACGGTGCCGGTGCCGGGGCTCGGGATCACCCTGGTCATCCCACGCGGGCGGTTCCTCAACGTCGGTTATTCGGTCAAGTTCGACGAGCACCAGTTGGCCCGCGAGGCGGGGGCGCACGGTTTCCGTTTGCAGGCCCAGTGGCGGGATCCCGAGGTTCAGTACGGGATCTTCCTCTTCCGTCGCGAGTGAGCAGACCCGAACGCCCCGGGATCCTTCGCGTGCCCGGCACCGAGCACGCCGGGGGTGTCGAACGCCTCCCCCGCACCCGGTACCGGACAGTCGGGTGCGGGGGAGGAGAAGTGCGCCGACGGCGGAGCGAGCGCGGCAGTGCGAGCGCGGCCCGGCTGCGGGCGGGCGGGTTGAAGAACCCCTCGACGGCGATCAGGTTCGTTGCGGGGGTCATGACGGAACCTCCTGGTCGATGGATGCGAAGGGCGAAGCGGCGGTCGCGAGTCAGTGCTTGTGCTCGAGCTCGTCCCCGTGCTGGTCCCCGCGCAGGTGCTCTGCTGCCTCGTGTTCGGCTGCGAGGTCCTGGTGCGCCGACGCGCCCCGTAGCGTGACCAGGGCCCAGATCGCGGCGAAGGCCATCACTCCGGCACCGGCGAGACCGGTCACGGTGATCGCTTCGGTGAAGGCGCTCCGGGAGAGCTCCAGGACGGCGTCCCCGGTGTCGCCGCCGAGCTCGGCGGCGACCAGCAGCGCCTCCGCGAGGGTCGAGGACACCCGCTCGGCGAGGCCCGCTGTCAGGTCGATCGCGTGGCTTCCGGTGAGGACGGTCCGGGTGTACCAGGAGACGAGGACCCCGCCCAGGACCGCGGTGCCCAGGGTCATCCCGATCTCGTAGGCGGTCTCGGAGGTCGCGGCGGCCTGTCCGGCGCGCTCGGGCTTGACGGAGCTCATGATGATGTCGTTGCTCAGGGTCAGGCCCATGCCCGCGCCCAGCGCGACCAGTACCAGTGCGGCACCGACCAGTACGGGGCTCGACGCGGGGGTCAGGAAGGCGGTCAACACGAACCCGGACACCGCGATCGTGAGCCCGAGGGCGATCACGTAGGCGGGGAGGAAGCGTTTGACCAGTGCGGCCGCGACGAAGGCCGCGGCGGCTGCCATGAGCGCCTGGGGCATGAGCCAGACGGATGCCTGCAGCGGGCTGAGACCGAGCACGAGCTGGAGGAACTGGACGAGTGCCACCAGGGCTCCGACCATGGCGAAGATGGACAGGACGTCCGTGACGACGGCTCCGCGGAAGTACCGGATCCTGAACAACCGGACGTCCATGAGCGGGGTGGGGAGCACGAGCTGCCTGCGAACGAACAGGCCGATCGCGATCAGCCCGATGACCACGGCGGCCACGCCCAGGGCCAGGCCCTTGTCTGCGGTGAGCGTCTTGATGCCGTACACAAGGCCGATCAGGCCGACGAAGGAGAGCAGGACGCTGGGCAGATCGATGCTGTGCAGGTCGGGGTTGCGGCTCTCGGGGAGCAGCGCCGGGCCCAGGACGAGCAGAATCACCATCACGGGGATGTTCATCAGGAACGCGGCCTGCCAGCTGAAGGTCTCGATGATCCAGCCGCCGACGATCGGTCCGGCCGCCGCGCCGACGGAGGCCATCGCGCCCCAGACCGCCATCGCGTAACGGCGCTGCTGGCGGTCGAGGAACATGTTCCGGACCAGGGACAGCGTCGAGGGCATCATGAACGCCCCGCCCACACCCAGGAGCGCACGAGCGCCGATGAGCATCCAGGGCGCGGTGGCCAGCGCGCCGAGCACCGAGGCGGTCGTGAAGAGGACCGCACCGATGAGCAGGTTTCGTCGCCTGCCGAACCTGTCTCCCACGGTCGCCATCGCGACGAGCAGGCCGGCGAGAACGAGCGAGTAGACGTCGATCATCCACAACTGCTCGGTGCCCGTGGGGCTCAGCTCCGCCGAGATGGCGGGCAGAGCCATGATCAGGACGGTTCCGTCGATGGTGATGAGCAGCAGTGGCAGGACGAGGACGGCGAGGCCGATCCAGGTCTTGGCCGTGGCCTTGGGAGGGCTGGTCATGGTGGGCCCCTGAGCGTTGGTCTGTTCGGACAGCGCTCAGTCAAAACTCCGACGTCGCGTCGGAGTCAAGGCCGCATGTCATGCCCTCGGTCACAGGGCCCGGCGGGGTCAGGGCCCGGTCGGCCGCTGGGCGTGCTCCAACCGGTACAGGATCCGGCGCAGTACCCGGTGCTGGACGGGTTTGAGGGCATGCTCGTTCAGTTCGTCCAGCAGGGCCGGGACCTTCGGGTCGGGCGCGGGCGAACCGGCCAGTCGTGCTGACAGCGGTTCCAGTCCGGTGACCCAGTCGTCGATCAAGGACGCGACCTCCTCGTCCGGGGTGTCGGGACCGAGAGTGTAGAACCGCGCCGTCAGCGGTTCCAGCCGATCGAGTGCCTCCCTCTCCGCCCCGCCGAGCAGGGCGACGAGCCCCGTCGACTCGTCCTCTCCGAGCAGGTGCCCGAGCAGGATCAGCTGTTCGTGTTCGTGTCGGGCCATCTCCTCGGGCACCCCGGCCTCGGGGGCGGAGCGCAGCACCGACAGCTCCGGGGGCAGGTCGGGCGGGGAGCCGCTACTGCGCAGGGCGGCGATGGTGGCCCGCCGGGCGTTGAGCCGTTCGATCTCGGCGGCCGCCTGTCGATCGAGCTCGTCCAGCAGCTCCTCCGCGGACGCCGGGTCGTCCAGCACGGCCGGCAGCGCGGACAGGGGTACACCCAGCGCGGTCAACCTCGTGATCCGCAGAAGCCGCACGAGGTCGCCCACGTCGTAGCGCCGGTAGCCCCCGGACGAGCGCGGGGGCTCGGGCAGCAACCCGATCTGGTGGTAGTGGCGCAACGTGCGGACGGTGACGCCGGCGAGTTCGGCGAGTTCACTACTGAGCATCGGACAGCTCCTCGGAGTTCGGGCCGCGCGGTGTGGGACGGTCACACCCGGCGGAGGGGAAGGTCGGGGGGATCAGCCCGCCCGGCTCTTCGGCAGCCGCACGCGGTGCTCGCGTGCGGTGTCCATCAGGGCGTCCAGGGCCTTCCGTGCCTGCAGGAGATCCTCGATGTCGCTGGTGATGCGTCGACGCTCCTGTGCCAGGCGTTCCATCGCGCTGTCGAAGGTCTCCTCGAGAGGCGTGTCGAAGCAGGGCATCATCGCGGCGATGGCACGGCTGGTCGACCCCGCCGCGAGGAGGCGGCGAACGAACTCCACGCGGGGACGGCGTCCTCTGTGAAGTGGCGCTGCCCGCTGGCACTGCGGGTACTGCCGATCAGGCCCTGTTCTTCGTAGTAACGCAGCAGCCGGACGCTCGCCCCGGTCCGTCGTGAGAGCTCCCCGATCCTCATACCGCCCCTTTCGTGAACTGCGACACAGCGCGTGCCTCTCACATCGATGTGAGGTTTTAGCGTCGCCAACGTACCCGGTTCGGCCGCGATTCCACGGCCGTTCCCGTTCGGGGCGCCGTCCCACCCACCACCGAGGAAGTTCTGTCGCCATGAATGCCGAGGGGCCGACCATCGTCACGGAGCCTTTCCGTAAGAACCTGTTTCGGCGAGCTGCCCACCGGCTAGGACGGTCGCACGACGGCCGGGGAGCCGGGCGAAACCCGGTGGACCCCGGCGGTCTTCCTGTCGGGGTCCCTTCCCATGGTGGAGTGGTATCAGGAGCTGCCTCTCCCCACGGACCGTTTGCGCACCTTGCCCGACGAGACTCCTGGGTTGCCGACCACGCGGATCCCGGGTCCCGGATCCCGGGATCCGCGCGGATCAGTTCGACGGATCCGCGCGGATCCTCCGAGGTCAACCGGTGTCGTCACGTCGACTCTGGTAGGTGAGGTATCAACCTTTTCGTTACAATGCGTCCATGGACGCGACGCAGCAAGGACTCAGTCCGGATGAGCAGAACGCATGGGAAAGCTTCATCCGGATGCAGGAAATACTTATCGGACGGCTTTCACGCCTCGTCCGATCCGACTCCGGCATGTCAGCAGCCGATTACATAGTGCTTGCCAAACTCACCGAGGCGCCCGACAGCGAGTTGCGTTTCCTGGAACTGGCCAAACTCCTCGAGTGGGAGAAAAGCCGCATGTCCCACCAGGTCACGCGGATGGTGAAGCGCGGACTCGTGGCCAAGAAGGAATGTCACGACGACGCGCGCGGAGCGTTCGTCGTCGCCACCCCGCTCGGACACAAGGCGATCCAGGACGCCGCACCCATGCACGCCGAGCACGTCCGCCGCCTGTTCATCGACGCCCTGACACCGAACCAGCTCAACACGTTCGCCCGGCTCTCCCACCGTGTCCTGGAGCATATGGAGAAGCAGCCCGACTGAACCGGCAGCACGGCGTTCGCGCTGATCCGTGTGCCCCTTCTCGGCTGATCAGCGGTGTTCGGGGTTGGCGTTGTCGGGTCTGCAACCGGCGTCCCAGGCCGCGCGCTGGTTGCCGTAGGCCGGGAAGCCGCCGGCGCGCCGGAGCATCGAGGCCGTGTGCATCAGGTTGTGGGTCATGAAGCTGATGTTGCGGTTGGCGAAGTCGTTCTCCGGGCCGCCGGAGCCCTCGTCCAGGTAGGACGGGCCGGGGCCGACCTCACCGATCCAGCCCGCGTCGGCCTGGGGCGGGATCGTGTAACCGATGTGCTGCAGGCTGAAGAGGATGCTCATCGCGCAGTGCTTGAGGCCGTCCTCGTTCCCGGTGAGCAGGGTGCCGCCCACACGCCCGTAGTAGGTGTACTGGCCCTGTTCGTTGAGCACTCCGGAGTAGCCGTAGAGCCGCTCGATCACCCGGCGGGTCACCGAGCTGTTGTCGCCCAGCCAGATCGATCCGGCGACGACCAGGATGTCGGCGGCCAGGACCCGCTCCAGCAGCGCGGGCCACTCGTCGGTCTCCCACCCGTGCTCGGTCATGTCCGGGCGGACGCCGGTGGCGATGTCGTGGTCGACGGCGCGGAACTGGTCCACGCTGACCCCGTTCGCCTCCATGATCGCCACGCTGCGGTCGATCACTCCCTGGGTGTGGCTGCGCTCCGGAGAGCGGTTGAGGGTGCAGTTGATGTAGAGCGCGCGCAGCCCGGTGAAGTCGGGCTTCTCGCTCGTGGGCGCGGTCATGGAAAGTCCTTCCGGTGGTTCGGCGGGTGGTCCTCAACCGGCCTTGATCGTTGCCTCGATGGCGGAGTAACCGCCGACCGGGGCCATGACGGTCCTGTCGACGACGAACCCGGCGGCGCCCAGAAGAGCCGTGTACTCAGACTCGGTACGTTCCCGCCCGCCCGCCATCGTCAACATGATCAGATCACTCAGCTTGCTCGGGTGCTGCTCGTCGCCCAGGGGCAGCAGTGACTCGATCACGACCCGCCGGGTAGTACGGTCTCGCTGGCGGCGATGCGTATGACCGCTCCTTGTTCGTTGATTCATCATCGGCTCCAGGTCTGCTTTGTCCTGGTCAAGGCAGTACTGGCGTGGTGTTCCGTGGTGCAGCAAGGGGAAGGTGTGTGGTTATTTTTACATCTAATGTGTTGATGAATCAACTATCTGCTGTTAGCTTTGCGATCAGATCACACCCATCGATCCAGGGGGCTCACATGGCTGTCGAAGTGGCGGACGCGCCTGAGGCGAAACGTTACGAGGCCCGAGTTGACGGGGCGTCGGCGGTCGCCGGATTCGCGCAGTACATCCGCACGGACGAGCTCGTCGCGTTCGTGCACACCGAGGTGGCCCCTGAGTACGAGGGCAAGGGGGTCGGGTCGGCGCTGGTCCGATCCTCCCTCGACGAAGCCCGTTCCGCGGGCCTGCGGGTACTGGCGACCTGTCCGTTCTACGCGGGCTGGATTTCCCGTCACCCGGAGTACCGGGACCTGGCCTACCAGTCGCAGAGCAAGGTCAGCGACTGAGCGGCCCGAGGCCACAACAGCGGGGGCTGAAACGGCATGAGCGACGGACCTGTGAAGAAGACGTACGAGGGGCGGTCGATCGCGGTCACCTTCGAGGCCGCTCGTTGCCGGCACGCAGCCGAGTGCGTGCGCGGTCTGCCCGGGGTATTCGACATCGAGCGGCGTCCGTGGATCCAACCGGACAACGCTGCCGCCGACCGCACGGCCGAGGTGGTGCGGCGCTGTCCTTCGGGCGCGCTGGGGTACCGGCTCGCGGGCGGCGCCGCGGGGACCCCGGGCCCGCCCGCGCAGAACGCGTCCGGCGGCTGAGACCGCGATGGGCGCCGCCACGCTGAACGTGGTCATCGTCGACATCTTCCGCCGGGAGATTCGCGCGCACCGGTGACCCCAACGGGCCCGGCCTTCCCGCCTGGCCGACGGTGGAGGAGGACCCCGATCAGGTCATGGAGTTCGACGGCGGCAGCTCGGTGTCGCCCCGCCCGCGCCCGGAGGTCGTCGACTTCTGGATGGAGTACACCGGACCGATCCCGTAGTGGGGGCCAGTAGGAGGAGGGTTGGCTACGCGGTCCGGAGCGAGGCGAGGAACTCGTCGGTCCTCCTGACCTCGTCGCGGTCGTGGGTGCTGACGTTCGCGAGCACCTCCGAGGCACCGGTGCGCTCCAGGAGGTCGGTGAGCGAGCTCTCCACCTGCTTCGGGGTGCCGAAGACCGCGCCGTCCATCCAGTCGTCCACCGCCTTGAGCTTCCTCTCCCGGCTCGTGCCGAGCAGCCGACGCACTTCCTCGACGGGGCGCAGCGCACGGAACTCGCCGACGTCCCGCGAGTCCGCGTACGCCCAGGCCTCAGGAAGCAGCAGGTCGCGGGCGCGCTCGTCGGTGTCCGCGACGGAGACGTCCGTGTTCACGATCAGGTAGGGCTCTGAAGCGGCCGGACCCGGGCGGAAGTCCCGGAAGTAGGCGGCCAACCGCTGCTCATCGCGCAGGACCGGTCCGCCGACCACTACGGGCAGTCCGAGTTCCGCTGCCAGGGCCAGCCCGCCCCGGACGGCCAGCAGGAACACGGGCGGAGGTCCGACACCGGGCTTGGCGGTGATCTCGGCCTGCCCGCTCAGATACCGCCGGACCCGCTCGAGCTCGCTCGGATAGTCGTCCTCGTGCAGGGCGGTTCGCCCGAGCGCCCGCCGGATCGGAGCGGTGAAACCCAGGGACCCGCCCAGCCCCAGGTCGACCCGGCCCGGGTTCAGCGCTTCCAACAACAGCGCCTGCTCGGCGATCACCAGCGGGTTGTGGTTGGGCACCATGATCCCGCCGGTGCCCAGGCGGATGCGGCGAGTACGGGCGCCGATCGCCGCGAGCAGCACGGCGGGGGCGGCGCTGGCGATGCCCGGGACCGCGTGGTGCTCGGCGGTCCAGAACCGGTGGAAACCCAGTTCGTCCGCGCGTACCGCCCGCTCGACGGTGGTCGCGATCGCCTCCGCGTCGGACTCTCCGTCGCGCGTCCGTGAGCGGTCGAGCAGGGAGACACGCATCAGTTCCAGACCCCGTCCGTTCGGTGCGGCTGTGCTACCGCCGTGGCGGCCCGCTCGTGCTGCGGGCCGCCACGACAGTAGGAACCAACTTCTGCCCCCGCTTACTCCTACCTGATCACCGGATGTCCGCTGGCGATCGAGATGCGGTTGAACGCGTTGATCAGGGTGACCGTCCACTCCACCGCGGAGATCTGGGCGGTGGTCAGGTGGGCGGCCGCACGGGCGTTGACGGTCTGCCGGTCGAGGGCCGGATCGATCACGGTCAGGGACTCCGCCAGCTCGAGCGCGGCCCTCTGCTGATCCGTGAACAGCTTCGTCTCGCGCCACGCGGGCAGCACGTCCAGGGTGCTCTGCTCCACCCCGGCCCTGCGGGCCTTGGGAAAGTGGATGCTCAGGCAGGTCGGGCAGCCGTTGATCTGGGACACCCGGATGTTGACCATCTCGATGAGGTCGTCGCCCAGACCGGCCTCGTGTGACGCGGTTCGGGAGGCCTTGGCCGCCTTGAGCATCGCACCGTAGACCTCGGGGTGTTCCTTGTCGATGTAGGGGCGTTCCGCGTTCACGCGTCACCCGCGTTCTGGACCGTCTCCTTGACCAGCGCGAGGTCGGCCGGTCTGGGTCGGCGGAACTGACCGCCCTCGGCCTTGTACTCGTCACCGTGCTTCTTCAGGTGACTGGCGAACAGCGGGCACACCGGCACGACGGTGAGGTTCCTGCTGATGCTGTCGGCCAGTGCCTCACGGATGAGCAGTCCGGCCAGTCCCCGGCCGCCGAACTCCTCATCGACCTCGGTGTGGAAGAAGACGCGCTCGCCGGCGGTCTGCGGCGGGTCGACGAAGTCCGCGCGTCCGGCGAGGGCTTCGTCCACGCTCACGGTGTAGGCGCTGATGGCGCGTGCCTGGTCGAGCGTGATGGACACGGGGGCGCCGGTCTTGTCCGTTCGCTGTTCGGTCATGTCGGATACCTCTTCTTCTGCTTCTGTCGGTCAGCCGTCGAGCTGGGCGTGGGGCGGCGGGTTCTTTCTGGGGCGCATCTGCACCGGAGGCAGCTCCGGGGCCGGAATCCTCGACATCCCTTCCCGGTTCCGGCCCGGGCCACCGTGTCCCACGTAGCCCTCCACCTGCCCGAACCGTTCGCCGTGGTGCTGCCACTCTTCCCGGTAGCGCGTGATCTCCTCCGTCGTGCGGCCCAGGAAGTTCCACCACATGAGGACCTCCTCTCCGAAGGGGGCACCGCCCAGGAGCACGAGCCTGGCCGGTTGGTCTCCCTCGTTGGCCACCCGCAGGGTTCGTGCACCCACCCCGGTATAGCCCACGGCGTCCTTGGGCACGTGCACACCTTCGAGCCTGACGTCCGTACCCGTGTCCACCAGCAGGCCGTGCTCGAATTCGGGATCGACAGGGAGGTCGAGGACCCCGCCGGGGCGCAGCCTGAGCTCGGCCCCCACCAGCGGCGTGTACATGCTCACCGGGGAGCACGAACCGAGCAGGGAGCCGAGGAACACGAGCGCCGTGCCCGCGTCGAACTCGACCGGCTCGGGGACGTAGTGCTCGAACTCGCGCTCCGGGCGGTGCCGGACCTCGTCGGGCAGGGCGACCCAGAGCTGCACCCCGTGGATCCGGACCGCCTCCGGGGTGGAGGTCTCGGAGTGGCAGATCCCCGCCCCCGCCGTCATCAGGTTCATCTGCCCGGGAAGGACGGTGGCGGCGTTCCCGCCGGAGTCGTTGTGCGCGATGACGCCGTCGAACAGCCAACTGACGGTCTGCAGCCCCGTGTGCGGGTGCGGGGCCACGTCCATTCCTCCGGTGTCCGCGACCTCGTGGGGGCCGAAGTGGTCGACGAAGCACCAGGCGCCGATCAGCGAACGCTGCCGCTGCGGCAGGGTGCGGCGCACGTTGATCGCGCGCGGCCCGCCCAGGGGCACCGTGCGGGCGGTGATGATCTCGACCGGGGCTCCGCCCTCACAGGCGGCCAGAGGGCCGGGGAGGCCGCCCTCGCTGCACACGAAGGTGTCCGGGTCGGTCTCTGTGTTGGTCATTGCGGTTCTTCTCCTGATTCACGAGCGGCGAGCAGCGAGGCGTGGGTGGGCGCCTCGGGCACGTCGGTCGGCCGGTTCTTCGCGAATTCCTTCCTCAGTTCCGGCAGGACCTCCTCGCCGAGGATGTCGAGCTGCTCCAGCACGGTCTTCAGGGGGATCCCGACCCCGTCGACGTTGAACAGCTGGCGCTGGTAGTCGCCGAAGTTCTCGCGGAAGGTGAGGGTCTTGTCGATGACCTGCCGGGGGCTGCCGACGGCCAGCGGGGTCTCCTCCATGTACTGCTCCAGTGAGGGCCCGCCGCCCATCAGGGGGGAGTGGTCGAAGTAGGGGCGGAACTCCCGTACGGCGTCCTGGGAGTTGGCCCGCATGAAGATGTGGCCGCCCACGCCGACGAGGGCCTGCTCCGCGGTGCCGTGGCCGTAGTGGGCGAAGCGCCTGCGGTAGAGGTTGATCAGCTTCTGGAAGTGCTGCTTGGGCCAGAAGATGTTGTTGGCGAAGAAGCCGTCTCCGTAGTAGGCCGCCTGCTCGGCGATCTCCGGGGAGCGGATGGAGCCGTGCCAGACGAACGGAGGGACGCCGTCGAGCGGGCGGGGCGTGGAGGTGAAGCCCTGCAGCGGGGTGCGGAACCTGCCCTCCCAGTCGACGACGTCCTCGCGCCAGAGCTTGTGCAGGAGGGCGTAGTTCTCCAGCGCCAGCGGGATGCCCTCGCGGATGTCCTTGCCGAACCAGGGGTAGACCGGGCCGGTGTTGCCGCGGCCCATCATCAGGTCCACGCGCCCGTCGGCCAGGTGCTGGAGCATCGCGTAGTCCTCCGCGATCTTCACCGGGTCGTTGGTGGTGATCAGGGTGGTGGACGTGGACAGGATGATGCGCTCGGTGCGCGCCGCGATCCAGCCGAGCATGGTGGTCGGGGACGAGGGTACGAACGGCCGGTTGTGGTGCTCGCCGGTGGCGAACACGTCCAGTCCGATCTCCTCGGCCTTGCGCGCGATGGCGACCATCGCCTTGATCCGCTCGTGCTCGGTCGGTGCCCGACCGGTGGCGGGGTCCTGTGTCACGTCACCGACGGTGAAGATCCCGAACTGCAATGCACCCATCTCCGTGTGGTCGCTGTGTCTGTCAACTGGCGTGGTGGACGGCTGGCGTGGCGAACGCGAGGTCGGGAGCGGCCGCTTGTGCTTCGCGACATCGTAACCGTTCGGTTGATTAATCAACTGAAAACCGTGAGAGCTTTTATCGAAGAATCAAAAGAACTTGCACTCACCCGTCCGAGGACCAGGTCAGGCTTCGTCTTCCTGTGGTGGGGCAGGGGATTCGTGCCACCGGAGGGGGTCGTCCTCCAGCGCGGGGCGGTCCCAGTGTCCGAGGTTCGCGGCGGCCGCGTAGGTGCTGTGCAGGAACTCGGCCACGGCGCGGTCGGGATCGGGTGCGGTGCGAGCGGCTTCGTAGGGCAGCAGGAACTGCTGGAACTCGGTGCTGTAGTACGCGCCCTCGGGGCCGGGCGACTGGTCGGCGAACCCTTCGGGTGCGGGGTAGGCGTAGGCGTAGAAGGCGCCCTCCTCGCCGCCGCCGGGCCAGAATCCGCAGCTGGACAGTTCCCGGGAGTAGCCCTCGACCATGACCCAGTCCCCGCAGTTGGGCACTCCGCCCGGGTGCGGTGGAGCCGACCGCCCGGAGAAGCGGGTGCAGGCCAGGTCCATCCCTCCCCAGAAGAAGTGGACCGGGCTGACCTTGCCGACGAAGTGCGACCGGAACTCGCCGATCACCCGGTTGGCCTGCAGGAGCTGCCGCCAGAACAGGGTGGCCGCTTCGGCGTCGTAGGAGGCGTGCTCGCGGTCCTCGGCGAAGGGGATCGCCGGATCGACCTCGTTGGGGACGGGGCGGATCGGCGCTTCGATCCCGAGCTGGTCGAGCAGGTCCAGGACCTGGGAGTAGAACGCGGCGACGGTCATGGGCCGCAGTGGGAAGCCGTGCGTGCCACCGTCACTGCTGCGGATCTCGAGCCGGTGGCCGACGAAGTCGAACTCGATCTCGAAGGCCCCCGAGCGGTAGGGGACGGTCGAGGTCGTCAGTCCGCGCGGGCTGACGTACAGGGGCACCTGCCACCAGTGGTTGACCAGGGGGGCGTGGGCCATGCGGATCTTGCCCACGATCTGGGTCCACATGTGCAGGGTGTCGCGGGTGCCCGTCCAGTCCGAGACCCGCAGGCTCGGCCAGTTCGCTGTCGACGAGTCGGTCATCTGCTTCTCGCTTCCTTCGCTGCGTCACCTGGGGACGAGGGCTCGTGTCCTGCGGGTGGAGCCTTGCCTCTCCGACGTTCCCGGCTCGGCGCGGATCCCGTTGATGATTGATGCATCATCCAGATGATAGATGATGAGTCAACTTCATGGCGAAGTCCGCCCCCTCCTGGGGGCGGGGCTCGCATTTGGTTGACTCATCATCCAAAAATGCTAATTTAGATGATGTATCACCCAAGCGGATGGCAATGTCCCGTCCGAGCCCCCAGAAACACGAGCCCCCGGAGAGGGACCCCCCATGAGCACCAAGGCCAAGAACGGACTCGACGCGCTGCTGACGCCGGAGGAGAGCATCCTCCTCCTGATCGACCACCAGCCGTTCCAGGTCGCCAACCTGAACAGCCACGAGCCGTCGTATGTCCTCAACAACGCTGTCGGCCTGGCCAAGGCCGCCAAGCTGTTCGACGTCCCGACCATCCTGACGACCGTGATCGCGGAGCGCGGCGGACACCTCATCCAGTCGATCCAGGACGTCTTCCCGGAGCAGAAGCCGATCGACCGCACGCTCATCAACACCTGGCAGGACGAGCGGGTCGTCGAAGCCGTCAGGGCGACCGGTCGCAGGAAGGTGATCATGGCCGGTCTCTGGACGGAGATCTGTGTGGCCATGCCGGCGATCCAGGCGGCGGGCGAGGACTTCGAGGTCTACGCCGTCACCGACGCGTCGGGCGGTGTGTCGGTGGAGGCGCACGAGATGGCCGTGCGACGCATGATCGAGGCCGGTGTGACGCCGCTCAACTGGCTGGCCGTGGTTGCGGAGTGGCAGCGCGACTGGGCCCGTGAGGAGACCGTGGCGGGCCAGGCCGAGGTCCTGGGGCAGCACGGCGGCGCCAGCGGCGTTGCCTTCGCCTGGGAGATGCAGCTGCTGGCCACCCAGCTCTGACACCGGCGCTGACACGGCCGCGGAACGGGTTCCGCTCCGCGAACGGGTTCCGGGCCGCGATCGGCGCGATCGGCGGGGACGAAGCCGACTTCGTCCCCGCCGATCGCGCTCTCACCACCTGGCCGGTCCGGAGTCGGCCGCCGTCATTTTCTGGGGGAGATCACGCCATTCGGTCTTGACTCCGACGCGACGTCGGGGATTTGACTGAGCGCTGTTCGACCCGACCCGAGAATGACGAACCGAGGAGAAGTAGACCCATGACCGTGAAAACACAGGAGCTCCGGGGGCCGAAACCCGTCCCGCCGGGGGTCGAGTACCACCGGGTGCTGGCGGGGGAGGAGCGCCGCGTCGGCCGCGGCATTCTCGCCATCCTCCTGCTCGTCGGGGGCATGTTCGGCGCCATCATCGCGTTCCAGCTCGTGGGCGGATGGATCGACGGCATCCTCTGGCCGGGTGTTCCGGGTGACGAGCGCCTGGTCCTCACCCCGCTGGCCCACGCCGGCAGTCTGATCGCCGTCGGGTTGGTCATCCCGTGGAGCATGTTCCTCCAGCGCTGGCTCTACGGGGTGCGGGGCGCCACCCTGAGCTCGGTCGCGTCGGGCTTTCGCCTCGACCTCTTCGGGCGGGCGCTGCTGACGGTGACCCCGGCCTTCCTGATCGCGCTCGCCGTCTTCGAGTTCATGTCCCCCGGTGAGACCGCCGTGTGGCTGTACAGCGACGTCATCTGGATGCTCGTCGTGACCATTCTTCTCGTGCCCCTGCAGTCGGCGGGCGAGGAGTACGGTCTGCGCGGGCTCGTCTTCCGTGTCGCGGCCAGTTGGGGGCGCGGTCGGTGGACGTCCCTGATCCTGGGTATCGGTGTGTCGTCCGCCCTGTTCAGTGTCATCCACACCGCGAGTGACCCGTGGTGGAACCTGTTCTACCTCCTGTTCTCCCTCGTCACGGGATACGTCACCTGGCGAACCGGCGGGGTGGAGATCGCGGTCGTCATCCACGCGGTCTTCAACACCCTCACCTTCCTCTTCTGGATCGCCCTGAACGCCGACGTCTCGGCCAGGTTCGACCGTTCGGCGGGTGGTCTGGACACCGTCCTGCTGATCACCGGCACCATGGCCTTCATCGGCACGGCAGCGGTCGTGTGGTTCCGAACCCGGAAGGTCGGCCCGGCCACGACACCGATCGCACCGGACGAGGGCCGGGGCGACCGGACCGACCTCGTCCCAGAAACGGCTTGACCCTGTTCCGGGAACACGGTGTCTGCTGTCCCCGGATCACTGGTCGTACCGAGAAGGGGGCAGACATGAGGGGCCGACGACCACGCGCGGCAACACGTGGGGGGACCGGATCGGGAAGGCACCGAGGGCCGGTCACGAAGGGGATCGGCCTGCTCGCGCTGGCCGGGGTCCTGGCGGCGTGTGTTCCGGCGGAGCCGGAGGAACAGCGGCCGGGTACCGGATCGCCCAGCGCCGCGCTGGACGTCTTCTACGAACAGGAACTGGCTTGGGAGGACTGTACTGACTACCCGACCACGGCCGGGGAGGCCGGGCTGCTCGCTCTGGCGCCCGAAGCCGAGTGCGCGCGGATGGAGGTGCCGTTGGACTACGAGGAGCCCGAGGGGGAACTGGCGTCGGTGGCGGTGATGCGGGTGCCCGCCAGCGGCGATTCGATGGGTCCCCTGCTCTACAACCCGGGCGGGCCGGGCGGATCCGGGATCGTGGGAGCGGCGCTGGCGTTCGCGGGACTGGCGGACAGCGAGATCACCGAGCGGTTCGACCTGGTCGGCTTCGACCCGCGCGGGGTCGGCGCCACCCAGCCCGCCGTCAAGTGCTACACCGACGAGGAGGCCGACCAGGGGGTCGTGGCCCTGGGCTCGCAGGGCACCACCGTGCAGTTCACCGAGGAGGACACCCGCGCGATCATGGAGCGGTGCGCCGAGGGTTCGGGCGGCGCCGAGGTCCTCCCACACCTGGGGACGCGGGACACCGCGCGGGACATGGACGTGCTCCGGGCCGCGCTCGGTGAGGACCAGATGACCTACTTCGGACAGAGCTACGGCACCCGGCTGGGCGCCGTCTACGCCGAGCAGTTCCCGGACCGGGTGCGCGCGATGGTACTGGACGGGGCGATGAGCCCGCTCGAAGGCAGCTTCGAACGACGCGTGAACGCGTACGCGGGGTTCCAGGCGGCGTTCGACGAGATGACGGCCGCCTGCGGGGCCGAGGCGGACTGTCCGCTGGGCAGCGATCCCGGTCAGGCGACCGAGCGGTTCCAGGAGATCGTGCGTCCGCTGCTGGACGAGCCCGTGCCCGCGCTGGAGTCGGAGCTGGACTTCGACGGCGCTGTCGGCGGGGTGATCGCCGGACTGTACTCCCCGGTCAGCTGGCCGCGGATCATCGAGGGGATCGCCGAGGTCGAGGAAGGGCACGGGGACGGCCTCATGCAGCTGATCTACGACTTCGGCCTGCGCGGCCCCGACGGAGCGTGGCCGAACTCGCTGGAGGCCAACCACGCGATCAACTGCATGGACGAGGAGCGCCTGACCCCGGAGCAGGGTGGTGAGCTGCGCGCGGCCACCTACGAGCAGGCGCCCTTCATGGACCCCGGGGTCGACGTGACCGAGGGGGCGCGGGACGGCTGCGAGCACTGGCCCGCCGAGCCCGAGCTCGGGTTCCCCTACGCCGAGGACGTCGAGGGCCTTCCCGAGACGCTCGTGGTGTCGATCACCGGCGACCCGACGACCCCGCACGGGGGCGCGATCGAGCTCGCGGAGACGCTCGGCGGAGCCCTCCTGACGGTCGAGGGCGAGGGGCACGGGATCGTCTCCCTCGGCAGCAACGAGTGCGTTGACGAGACCGCAGCTGCCTACCTCATCGACCTCGAAGTACCCGAAGAAGGCACGACCTGCTCGCTCTGACCGGTCAGCCCGGTGGAGCGCGGACGCGCTCCACCGGGCCCGGCCGCGTGTGTCACAGCGTCACAGCAGATCCCCCAGTAGATCCCCCAGTCAGATGTCACCGATGTCCCGGGAGGAGCGACCATGGGCTGGAGCACGCGAGAACTCGCTGAGATGGCGGGTACGACGGTGAACACCATCCGCCACTACCACCGCGCCGGCCTGCTCGCCGAGCCCGAACGCCGGAGCAACGGCTACAAGCAGTACCAGGCCTGGCACCTCGCCCGCCTGATCCAGATCCGGCGGCTGCGCGAACTCGGGGTTCCCCTGACCCAGGTGGAAGGGCTGGGGGAGAGCCCGGACGCCCTCACCGACTCCCTCCGCGTGCTCGACGCCGAGCTCGCGGCGGGCATCGAACGACTTCAGCGCGCACGAACCGAACTGGCCGCCATCCTGCACGCCCGCGCCCCCATGGACGTTCCGACCGATTTCAGCTCGGTGGCCGAGCGCCTGAGCGAGGCGGACCGGGCGGTCCTGTCGATCTCCGCCATGTTCTACGACGATCAGGCGATGAAGGACATCAAGAGCATGATCGAGGCCGAACCCGCCGACCTCGACCACGAGATCAACACCCTGCCGCCCGACGCGAGCGAGAGCACCCGCCAGCACCTGGCCGAACGCGTGGCGGTGATCCTCGCGGAGCACCAGCGGAACCACCCCTGGATGAAGGACCCGGAACCACACCTGACGAAGTCCCCGGCCATGGTCACGGAGATCGCCGTACGGTCCATCACCGACCTCTACAACGAGGCCCAACGCGATGTGCTGTACCGCGCCCACCTTCTACTGCAGCAGAACCCCGACCCCGAGGGGTAGCAGGGCTCGTACGCGGTGGATAGCCTGCCGCGCATGACTTCCTCTCCCCCAGACCCGGCGGCCGGAACGGACGAGACACGGATACCGGGAGGCCCGGGCTGGTGCATGGACGCCCGGACCCTCCTCCCGGTCATCGAGGACCTGGGGGAGTTCCAAAGCGCCCACGCCGACGACCGGGCGCTGCCGATCCTGACGGAGCTCTGGAGCGGCAGACCCGAGAAGGCGGAGCCGCTCGCGCTGGCCCTGGTCAAGGCCGAGCCGACCCTT
The DNA here is from genome assembly GCF_024134545.1 of Nocardiopsis exhalans. Classification (GTDB taxonomy): domain Bacteria; phylum Actinomycetota; class Actinomycetes; order Streptosporangiales; family Streptosporangiaceae; genus Nocardiopsis; species Nocardiopsis exhalans. The sequence continues at coordinate 7,006,593 of NZ_CP099837.1, read as the reverse complement.
CGCCACCGCGCCCTGCTGGCCGACGTCCGCCGTGACCTGGGCCGGATCAGCTGGGCCGTGGCGGAGTACGCCGAGCTGATCGAACAGTCCCGCGGCACCGCCCGCGAGGCCTTCATATGGCAGCACCTGGGCAAGGCCCACTTCGTCGGGCAGGACTATCCGAAGGCCGCCCAGGCCTTCGAGACGGCGCTCAGCCTCCGTCTCCGCGACACCGCCGCGGAGGATCTGATCGCCTCGTCACGCATGGCGCTGCAACGGACACGGACTCTGCTCTGCGACCCGAACCGATAACGCGCTCGCTCAGGCGCCGCGCTTGCCCCACTCGATGGCGGGGCAGGTGTCCATCACCATCGGCACTCCGGCATCCGTCGTACGACGGAACGCCTCTTCGTCGACGACGCCGAGTTGGAACCACACACCGCGGGCGCCGATCGCGACAGCCTGGTCGGCGAACTCGCCAGCCGCTTCGGAGCGGCGGAAGACGTCGACGACGTCGATGGTGCCGACCGCGGCGGCCGCCTCGGCGAGCGTCGCGTAGGCCTTCTCACCGAGGACTTCCCTCCCCTCGGCCGCGGTGCCGGGGTGGATCGGGATGATCCGCTTACCTCTGGCCTGCAGCAACCGGGCGATCGGATAGGCAGTACGCCCCGTGTCGTTCGACAGACCGACGACAGCCCAGGTCCTGGTGTCGTCGAGGAGGATGTCGATGGTCTTCGGGTCCAGCCATGGTTCGGTCATGTCGGTGGAGAACAGCCCCGGCCTACGGCTGATTCCCACTGGCGCGCGTACAGCGTGACAGAGGAGGACCCCAGCCGGTCAGTGTCCGTCCCGGGTTTCCAAGTGAAGGCATGGCACCGAACCCAGGCGTGTGAGCGCGGTCTCAGCCGCCCCCCGTGGCTTGAACACTTACGTGAGAGTAGAGTTGTCCCCGGCTGATCCTGCGGAACCCCACGCGGATCACCGTGAACTTCCCGGCTGGTCCCCGCGGGCGGGGGCGGGCACACGGCGACGAGGCCGCGCGCCAGGGCGCCCACAGGGCGCCGTGCTGAAACCCCAGGCGGCCAGAGACCGCCGATTCCCGGAACCGGCGGGCACGGCCCCGCACGCCGTCGCCGAACACCAGACATGAACAACGCCGCTCCGACCTGTGGGCTGCCCGACCTCAGATGGGTTCCATGAACCAGCCTGTGAAGACCCGACGGTCTTTGATGTCCAAGATCCCCAGTGGCGCGCAGCTGCGCGCCGACGTCCTGGCCGGGCTCGTCGTCGCCCTGGCACTGATCCCCGAGGCCATCGCGTTCTCGCTGATCGCGGGGGTCGACCCCCGGGTGGGGCTGTACGCGTCCTTCATCATGGCGGTGTCCATCTCATTCCTGGGCGGGCGGCCCGCGATGATCTCCGCCGCCACCGGCGCGATGGCCTTGGTGGCGGCTCCGTTGTCCATCGGGCACGGCGTGGACTACCTGATCGCCGCCACGATCCTGGCCGGGCTCATCCAGGTCGCCCTGGGCCTGCTCGGAGTGGCCAAGCTGATGCGGTTCGTGCCGCCCAGCGTGATGACGGGCTTCATCAACGCCCTGGCCATCCTCATCTTCCTGGCCCAGATTCCGCACCTGGCCGGGGTGGGGGTGCCGATCTACCTGATGGTCGCGATCGGGCTGGGGATCATCTTCGGGCTGCCGCTGCTCACCAAGGCCGTCCCGGCGCCGCTGGTGGCCATCGTCGTGCTCACCGTGGGCGCCCTGGCCATGGGTATCCCGGCCCGCACTGTCGGGGACATGGGCGAACTGCCCGACACCCTGCCCGTCCTGCTCATCCCGAACGTGCCGCTGACCCTGGACACCCTGACCCTCATCGCGCCCTACGCCCTCACCCTGGCGTTGGTGGGGCTGATGGAGTCGCTGATGACCGCCAAGGTCGTCGACGACCAGACCGAGACCTCCTCCGACCACGCCCGTGAGGCCCGGGGGCAGGGCATCTCCAACGTGGTGGTCGGCTTCTTCGGAGGTATGGCCGGATGCGCGATGATCGGCCAGACCATGATCAACGTCAAGTCCGGCGCCCGTACCCGCGTCTCCACCTTCCTGGCCGGGGTGTTCCTGCTCATCCTGTGCGTAGGGCTGGGCGACGTCGTGGGGATGATCCCGATCGCCGCCCTGGTCGCGGTGATGTTCTTCGTGGCCATCGTGACCTTCGACTGGCACAGCATCGCCCCCAAGACGGTCAGGCGCATGCCCTGGACCGAGACCCTGGTCATGGTCGTCACCGTCGCCGTGGTCGTGGTCACCCACAACCTGGCCCTGGGAGTGATCGTCGGTGTGATCGTGTCGATGGTGCTCTTCGCCCGCAAGGCCGCGGTGCACGCCGGGCTGACCAGTGTCCTGGACCCGGAGGGCGGTACCCGGGTGTACTCGGTCAACGGTGAGCTGTTCTTCGCCTCCACCGGTGAGCTGGTGGGCCGCTTCGACTACGCCGAGGAGGGCCTGAGGAGGGTCGTGATCGACATGTCCAAGGCGCACGTGTGGGACTCCTCCGCCGTGGCGGCACTGGACCGGGTGAGCGAGCACTTCCGTAAGCACGGCGTGGAGGTGGAGATCACCGGTCTCAACGAGCCCAGTGAACGCCTGCACAAGGAGCTGTCGGGCACTCTGGCCGGAGGGCACTGACCCGGCGCCGGAAGCAGAGGCCACACGGACCGCCGGAGGAACGTTCCGGCGGTCTGCTGTGGATGGATCCCGGCCCTTTTCCCAGGAGGGGCCGTCGGCTCGGACGGTCGAAGTCGGCGTGGTGGCCCGGTCCTGAACCGGTTCCGGTCAGGGGCTTTGAGGTTCTCGAACCCGGTGCGCTCTCACCTGGTGCCCTCTCGCCTGGTGCGCTCTCACCTGGTGATATCGATCCGCGATCGTTCCGTGCGCAGGCGGTCTCCGAACTCCTCAGCCATGGACAGCTGTTTGCGCAGTGTTTGGCAACGCTCGGTGATCGACTCCTCGAACCCGTCCAGAACGGCGCTGAGTTCCTTCTTCCGGTGCGGGCCGGTCTCGGGTGCGTTCAACAGGTCGAGGGTCTCCAGAAGCTCACGGGTCTCGTCCAGGCTGAAGTCCAGCGGCTTCATACGCTTGATCAACTGGAGGCGGTCGACGTCTTCCTCGGTGTAGAGGCGGAAACCCCCGCGGGAGCGTGCCGACGGTTCGACCAGGCCGACCTCTCCGTAGTAGCGGATGGTTCGTAGCGACAGCCCGGTTCGCTCAGCCACTTCGCCGATCTGCATGTGTCTGGTGCCGGACATCGCCCTACGCCCCTCATCCTCGAATCCACGTCAACGGTGGACTCGGTTTCGCTGAACCGGTTCCCGCAGTGTGCAACGGTAGCGTGCCCGCGTGTCAGCTCGGTGGCCACCGGAGTGAGGGTGGTCCGCGTCGGCAACGGCCCCCGCGTCCTGGCCCCCGCCCGTGCTCTGGCTGCGCGCCGACACCCCGGCGGATCAGTTGGTGGTAGCTCTCAGCAGGGGAGCAGCTCTCAGGCGGGGAGCAGCTCGCCGATGAGTTCTTCGACGCGCTTGCGGATGTCGTCGCGGATGGGGCGGACGGCCGCCACTCCCTGTCCGGCGGGGTCGGGGAGTTCCCAGTCGAGGTAGCGCTTACCGGGGAAGAACGGGCAGGTGTCGCCGCAGCCCATCGTTACGCACACGTCGGAGGCCTCGACCGCGTCGGTCGTCAGAACCTTGGGGCTCTGGTCGGTGATGTCGATGCCGACCTCGGCCATGGCCTCGACGACGGCGGGGTTGAGTGTGTCCGCGGGGGCCGATCCCGCCGAGCGGACCTCGATCCGTCCCCCGGAGAGGTGGCGCAGCCAGGCGGCGGCCATCTGGGAGCGTCCGGCATTGTGCACGCAGACGAACAGGACGGACGGCTGGTCGGTTCCGGTCATGGTGGGTGTCCCTCTACTTCGGGTCGATGGTGGTGGGCGTGGACGCGGGTTCTGCGATCAGCGCTCGCACGGTCTCCTCGCAGAAGTGTCCCCGGTGGCGCGCCGCCAGTCGGGCGGCACCCGGCCCGGTGCGTTCGTGCAGGAGGGGCTGCGGATCAGGTGTGGTCATGCTCTGGACTCCCAGAGGAAAGGGGCCGACGGGCAATGCATCAGGATCGAGTGATGAGATAGTATCAGCGCATGCTGATGTCAGTCGATACTGATCTAATGAAGGTCCTGGCCGACCCGCTCCGCATGCGGATCGTGTCCCTGCTCGCCCACGAGACCCTGTGCACCACCCACCTGATGGAGGAGACCGGGGCCCGACAGACCAACCTGTCCAACCATCTGCGCCTGCTGCGCGAGGCCGGGGTGGTGGAGACCGAACCGTGCGGCCGGTTCACGTACTACCGGTTGCGCCCCGAGGCCCTGGAATCCCTCTCCGAAGGGCTTGCCGGCCTGGCGGCCGCCGCCCGCGCCACGGACGCCGCGCAGAACAGGCGGGCCTGTTGATGGGGCGCCCCGAGACCTCGACGCAGGAGATCGGTGCCTCCGCGGTGGCGAGGCTGTCCACCCTGGACCGGTTCCTGGCGGTGTGGATCCTGCTCGCCATGGCGGTCGGCCTGGGGCTGGGCCGTTTGATCCCCGGCCTGAACGAACTCCTGGCGGCGATGGAGGTCGGCGGGATCTCCCTGCCCATCGCCCTGGGCCTGCTGGTCATGATGTATCCGGTGCTGGCCAAGGTCCGCTACGACCGCCTGGACACCGTCACCCGCGACCGGCGCCTGCTCATCTCCTCCCTGGTCGTCAACTGGGTGGTCGGCCCGGCGGTGATGTTCGCCCTCGCCTGGATCTTCCTGGCCGACCTGCCCGAGTACCGCACCGGACTGATCATCGTCGGGCTGGCCCGCTGCATCGCCATGGTCATCATCTGGAACGACCTGGCCTGCGGGCACCGCGAGGCCGCGGCCGTGCTCGTGGCCCTGAACTCGGTCTTCCAGGTCCTGCTCTTCGGGGTCCTGGGCTGGTTCTACCTGGACCTGCTGCCCGGCTGGCTCGGCCTGGACAGTGGCGGCCTGGACGTCTCCCCCTGGCTGATCGCCCTGAACGTGGTGATCTTCCTCGGCATCCCGCTGGCCGCCGGGTTCCTCACCCGCCGGTTCGGCGAGCAGAAAATGGGCCGCGAGCGCTACGAGGCCGACTTCCTGCCCAGGATCGGCCCGTGGGCGCTCTACGGCCTGCTGTTCACCATCGTGCTGCTCTTCGCCCTGCAAGGGGAGCGGATCACCAGCCAGCCCTGGGACGTGGCCCGGATCGCCGTGCCGCTGCTGGTCTACTTCGTGCTGATGTGGTTCGGCACCTTCGCCTTCGCCAAGGCGATCGGAATGGACTACGACCGCACCACCACGCTGGCCTTCACCGCCGCGGGCAACAACTTCGAGCTGGCCATCGCGGTGGCGATCGCGACCTTCGGGGTCACCTCCGGCCAGGCGCTGGCCGGGGTGGTCGGCCCGCTGATCGAGGTTCCGGTGCTGATCGCCCTGGTCTACGTGTCCCTGGCCTGGCGCAAGCGCTTCGCTCCGGAACGCCGATAGGAGACCGGAGACCGGTGCCGGGCCCGCCCCTGGAGCGCGGGCCCGGCACCGTGACCGGACGGACAGAGGGTCGGCGGATCCGGGCGGACGTAGGGCACCTGAGGAGAGGACGGGAATGGACAGCTCCCAGAAAAGGGTCGATGTCGCGGTGATCGGGGGCGGCCAGGCCGGGCTCGCGGCGGGATACTTCCTGCGCCGGGCCAGGCGGCGCCTGGAATTCGACTTCGCCGTCCTGGACGACGCCGCTGCCCCGGGCGGGGCGTGGAACGAGTACTGGGACTCGCTCCGCCTGTTCTCCCCGGCGGGGCACAGCATGCTGCCGGGCTGGTGGATGCCCGAGGAAGCCGGACAGGAGTACCCGTCGGCCCGGCACGCGGCCCGGTACCTGGCCGAGTACGAGCGCCGGTACGACCTGCCCGTCCACCGGCCGGTGCACGTGGACAGCGTCGAACGGGACGCTGACGGTCTGCTGCTGCACACCGGTCAGGGCGACTGGCGGGCACGGCATGTCATCAGCGCGACCGGCACCTGGCGGGCCCCTACGTGCCCGACCTGCCCGGACGCGGGGTCTTCGGAGGCAGGCAGGCGCACACGGCCGACTACCGCGGCCCGGAGGAGTTCGCCGGGCAGCGCGTCGTGGTGGTCGGCGGCGGGAATTCCGCCGCCCAGATCCTCGCGGAACTCTCCTTGGTCGCCCGGACCCGCTGGGTGACGCTGCGACAGCCCCGGTTCCTGCCCGACGACGTCGACGGCCGGGCGCTGTTCTCCATCGCCACACGACGTCAGCAGGCCGCCGAACAGGGGGAGGACGCCCGGGGAGTCTCCGACCTCGGCGACATCGTCGCGGTACCGGGTGTGCGCCGGGCGCGGGACCGGGGCGCGCTCAGCGCCGATCCCATGTTCGACCGGCTGACGCCGTCCGGGGTGGCCTGGGCTGACGGCGCCGTCTGGGAATGCGACGCGGTGCTGTGGTGCACCGGGTTCCGGCCCGCTCTGGACCACTTGGAACCGCTGGGCCTGGTGGATGAGCAGGGCCGGGTCAAGGTCGAAGGAACCCGTTCGGCGGACGAGCCCCGGCTGCACATGCTCGGCTACGGCGACTGGACGGGCGCGGCCTCGGCCACCATCATCGGCGCGGGGCGCACGGCCAAGGGCGCTGTCGCCGAGATCGTGCGAGATCTGGAGCAGGCCGAGCAGGCCGAGCAGGCCGAGCAGGCCGGGTAGGCCGGGTAGATCCCGCCCTGACGCAGCGGAACCCGAAAGCCCCGCCGGTCACGGCCGCAGGCCCGCTCACCTTCCCGGGCGGAGCCGCCGCAGGACGTGTCGGGCGTCCCGGCCGACCCCGCGCAGGGTGGCCGAGGAGAAGCTGCGCTGGAACTCCAGCCCCACGTATCCCAGCCCGGGGACCGCGGTGGAGATCCCGCCCCGGTGCAGCGGGCGCCCTCGGGCGTCGAGCGCGCCGGTCGGCGCGAGGTAGTCCAGGGCGGGACGGTAGCCGGTGGCCAGGATCAGGGAATCGACCTTTTCCACGGTGCCGTCGGCCCAGGTCACCTTGTCACCGTCCAGGCGGGTGAACACCTCCCGGCGGTCGGGGTTGCCCGTGGCGAAGGCCGCACGGTAGCGGCCGTCGTCGTTGACCAGGGTCGGGCCCTTCTCCCAGATTCGGCGCAACGGGGCGGTGTCCAGGCCGGTGCGGGTGAACCACCAGTGGATGTCCCGGCCCAGGGGCCGCTGGTTCGCCCAAGCCACCGGGGTTCGGGAGGCCAGACTGACCCGGGCCGCCCCGGCGAGCTCCGCGGCCATCTGCACCCCGGAGTTCCCGCCGCCGACCACCACCACGCGCTGACCGGCGAAGGGTTCGGGGGAACGGTAGTGGGCGGTGTGCAGCACGGTCCCGGTGAAGTCCTCCAGCCCCGGCAACGCGGGGCGGTGCGGCCGGGTGAAGCCGCCGGTGGCCGCGACCACTGCCGAAGAACGCACCCGGGAGCCGTCGGCGGCGGTGAGGACGAACCCGTCCCCCTCACGTTCGACACTCTCCACGGGCCACCCGCAGCGCAGGTCCGCGTCCAGCCGGGAGGCGTAGTCGCGCAGGTACGCGACCACCTCGTCCCTGAGGGGATAGCGCTCCGGGTCGCCCGGCATCGCCCGCCCGGGAAGGCCGGAGAAACGTGCGGGGGAGAACAGGGCCAGGCTGTCGTAGTAGTGCGGCCAGGAACCGCCCGGCCGGTCGGACGTCTCCAGCACCAGGGGACGGACCCCTCGGCGGTTGGCGGCCCAAGCGGTGGCCAGGCCAGCCTGACCTGCGCCGATGATCGTGAGGGGGGACTCTTCCATGACGGGGACTCCTTCGTTCTCGTGAGCGCGGAACTGTTGCGGCGGGTGAACACGGGGGTGTTCAGAAGGAAGCGCAGACCTGGGATCGTCGGCTTTCGGCCCGGGTGGCCAGACCGGTCACCGCGCCCAGAGCCGCCAGTACCGCCAGGCCGGTGAATGCCGCCGGGTAACCGCCCAGCGGTCCGGCCAGCGCCGCGCCGGCCCACGGAGCGACCGCGATGGCCAGCATGAGCGGGGTGTGCATGACGGCGTTGAGGGTGGCGTAGTGCGTCGTGCCCCACCGGTCGGAGACGGCGGTGGCCTGGAGGAGGGTGAGAATGCCCCGTGCCATGCCCGCCAGGACTGCGATGGCCAGGACCAGCCCCAGGGGGCCCGGCACCAGCGCCAGGAGGAGGGTGGTCGCAGCGCAGGCGCCCAGCACGGCCACGGCGCGCGCCACCGGACCGGTCCGCCTTTCCAGGGGCGCGTAGACCAGACGGCCCAGGACCTGTCCGAGGCCGCCCACCCCCAGCGCCCAGGCCGCCTCCGCCGTGCCCCAACCTCGTTCCGCCAGGAGGGGAACGAGGTTGACCACGACCGCGTAGACGGTGAAGGACCCCAGAGTCAGGGCCGTCGTCAGAGCCCAGAACGCCCGGCTGCGCAGCACGGAACGCGCTCCGGGTCCTCGCTCGCCGCGCTGCCTGAAACCCTCGGGAGACCAGTCGCGGGGCAGGGCGAGGGCGTGCAGGGGAACCACCACGACCAGCAGTACGAGGGCGAGCCCCAGGTAGGCACCCCGCCACCCCCACACCCCCTCCATGACCGCGGTCAGGGGAGCGAAAACGGTGCTGGCCAGCCCGGCGACCAGGGTCAGGGCGGTCAGGGCCCGCACCTTGGCCTTCCCGTACCAGTGGGTCAGGGCGGCGAAGGCCGGAGGGTAGAACAGCCCGGCCATCGCGGCCCCCGCCACCAGCCAGGCGGTGGCGAAGACCCACAGGTCCGGGGCGAGGGCGATCGCGGCCACGGCGGGGACCGAGAGCACGGCTGCCGCCGTCATCGCCGGGCGCGGGCCCCGGGCCTGGATCCAGCGCCCCACCGGGATACCCGCCAGCCCCGCGATGACCTGCGAGGCGGAGAACAGCGCGGTCACCGTGGTCAGGGACCATCCGGTGTCGGCGGTGATGCCCGGTGCCAGGACCGGGAAGGCGTAGAACAGCACCCCGTAGCCGGTGGTGACGGTGACGCACAGGGCCACCAGACCCCGGCGCGCCCCGACCACCGCGGTGGCGGGCGCGCCGGAGACCCGACCGGGCAGGGGTGTCACGAAACCCGGTCCCGTTCGCCCAACTCCACCAGTTCGACCTGCTGAGCCGGGCCGGAGCAGCAATCGCCCTGCCCGGTGGCGGGCTTCTCCGCGGCCTCGGACGGGTCGCAGGAGCCGACCGCGTCGGCCTTGGTGGCGGTGGGGTCGTCGAACAGCCCGGCGCCGCCGCAGACCCCGGTCTCGGGCAGGGTCAGCTCCACGCGGGCCGCGCTCTCGTGGTCCCCGGCCAGATGTGCGGCGATACTCCGCACCTGCTCGTAGCCGGTCAGGGCCAGGAAGGTGGGGGCGCGCCCGTAGGACTTCATCCCCGCCAGGAAGAACCCCTCCTCGGGGTGGGAGAGCTCGGCCGCGCCGTGCGGGTAGACGGTGCCGCACGAGTGCTGGTTGGGGTCGATGAGCGGGGCCAGCTCCACCGGCGCCTGGAGTGCGGGGTCCAGGCCGAGGCGGACCTCGGACAGCGGGGACAGGTCGGGCCGGAACCCGGTCAGGGCCACGACCTCGTCCACCGGCTCCAGCTCGCGGCCGTCCTCGCCCACCAGGACCAGGCGACCGTCCGCCGATCGCACCTCGGCGGTGCGGAACCCGGTCACCACCTCGACGTCCCCCGCCTCGACGGCCGCGCGGGCCCGCTGGCCGAGGGCTCCCCGCGCGGCGAGCTGGTCGTCCGCGCCCCCGCCGAAGGCGTCCCCGACCTCGCCGCGACGCAGCACCCACAGCGCCTTCGTCCCCGGGCTCTCCTGGGCCAGTGCGGCCAGGGAGACGAGGGCGGTCAGGGCCGAATGGCCGCTCCCGACCACCGCGGTGGTCCGTCCCGCGTAACGGATCCGGGTCTCCTCCTCGCTCAGGTCGGGGATCCGGTAGGAGATCCGTCCGGCCGCGGCGGTCTCGCCCAGGGCGGGCAGGCCGTCACCGCCCACCGGGTTGGGAGATCCCCAGGTGCCCGAGGCGTCCACGACCGCGCGGGCCAACAGCCGCTCCTCGCCCTCATGGGTGAGGACCCGAAGGGTGAAGGGCTGCTCGGCGCGCTCGGCGTCCACGATCCGGTCCCGGCCCAGGCGGCTCACCCCGGTCACCCGGGAGCCGAAGCGCACCCGGTCGCCGAGGGCCTCGGCCAGCGGGGCGAGGTAGCTCTGGGCCCACTCGCGGCCGGTCGGATATCCGCCGTCGTCCGGGCGCTGCCAGCCCGTGCCGGAGAGGAGCTTCTCCGCGGCCGGTGCGACCAGGTCGCGCCACATCGAGAACAGCCGCACGTGCCCCCACTCGGACACCGCTTCCCCTGCTCGGTCGCCCTTCTCCAGGACCAGGACCTGAAGGTCGCGGGCGACCAGTTCTGCTGCCGCCGCCAGTCCTGCGGGCCCGGCTCCGATCACCACCACGGGATGTCCGTCGGCCATGACACACCTCTTTCATCGATTTTTGTCTATGAATGAGGACTCTATCGATGCCCACCGATGGAATCAACCATAGATCGTCGTCGATAATGTGGAGTATGACCGCGACACGATCCGAGCCCGCCGTGCCGGCGCTGCCCCAGACCGACGCCGAGACCTACGCCGCCTGGTTCGCCTGCCTGGCCGAACCCATGCGCGTCCAACTCCTGCACGTCATCGCCACGACTCCGGGATCGGTCAGCGTGGGCCAGCTCGCCGAAATGGTGAACGTCCGCCAGCCGACCGTCTCCCACCACCTGCGCAAACTCGCCGACGTCGGCTTCGTGACCCTCACCAAGGTGGGCACCTCCACCCGGGTCGCGGTCAACCCCAACTGCTGCACCGGCCTGCCCCACGCCGCCGACGCGGTGATGGGCATGGTCAAGGCACGGCCCTGCTGCCCCACCGACCTGCCCGCGGACGTCACCACCCGCCCCATGGCCGACGCGGACCTGGAGGAGGTCAGGGAGATCTACTCGCAGGGGATCGCCACCGGCCACGCCACCTTCGAGACCCGGGCGCCCTCCGTCGAGGACCTGAAGACCACGTGGCTCCCCGGGCACCGCTGGGTCGCCGAAGCAGAAGGGGCCGTGGTGGGCTGGGCCGCCGCCGCGCCGGTCTCCGACCGGGCGGCCTACGCCGGGGTGGCCGAGACGTCGGTGTACGTCGCGGAAGGGGCGCGTGGCCGCGGCGTGGGCAAGGCCCTGCTCTACCGCCAGGTCACCGAGGCCGACACCGGAGGGCTGTGGACGCTTCAGACATCGGTCTTCCCCGAGAACCGCGCCAGCCTGTCCCTGCACCACCAGGCGGGCTTCCGCACCGTGGGCGTACGCGAACGCATTGCTCAACACCACGGCCACTGGCGCGACACCGTTCTGCTGGAACGCCGCCGGGGCGTCGGCCTGACCACAGGCGAGGCGGATTCCTGTGAAGACGGTATGGACTGCGCCACCGCGTGAGGAACCAGCAGGTCGCGGCGGTCATGGCGTGCTCTCGACCGGGCTCGGGGAGGGCGATGACGGGCCGTTCCCGGCGGGTCAGTTGACCACAGTAACCCCGGGCTCGTGCTGCGGAGTTCTCCAGCTCGGGCGTCGAACTTGAAGGCGTCCCGTGCTGCCCGGCTGCGGCTGAGGTTGGGGTACCCCGAGTGTTCGGTCGGGGCACCCGCGCACGTCAGCGCTGAAGCGTGTTCAGCAGGTTGGTCCACTCCGTGCTCTGGAAGGAGAGGTGTCCGTGCTGTCGGTGTTTGGTGTCGCGGATGGCCACGTCTCCACCTTGGTCCGCGACCTCGACACACTCTCCGCCGTGCCCACCGCTGTAACTGGACTTACGCCAGTTGTTCCACCCGTTCTCCACGGTCATCTCTTCCCTACTTGTACTTTTCGTCCAGCAACCGCTGAATGAGCTTTCGGGTCTCTTGCTGCTCCAGCGCAGCCTCCTGCACCTTGTGAAACAAGCCCTGGTAGTAGGAGGTCTCGGACTCCTGCTCCAGGAACAGGCCACCGATGGCGTACTCGATGTAGACCGCGTCACCTGAGTTGACCCCTTCGATGAGGTCGGGGAACCGGAGGAGAACGAAGTTCCCCTCGGTTGCGGCGTGAGCTCCGGCTGTGAAGGGCACGCAACGCAAGTCCACGTTGGGTAGATCTGCCGTCTCCAGGAGGTGGATGAGCTGATTCCTCATCACCTCGGTCCCACCGATCACCCGATGGAGCGCGGACTCGTTGAAGACTGCTGAGAAGCGGAGCGGGTTGTCACCGGTGAGACGTTGCTGCCGACGAACCCGAGCGGCGGCGCGCCCGTCGGCACGGTCGGCGTCGTCCTCGGTGATGGCTCCGATGAGAGCCCGCGCGTAGTCGGCGGTTTGGCAGAGGCCGGGGATGAGGCCGTCGTTGTAGTTGTCGAGCTCTGCGGCTTCGGACTCAACACCGATGTAGGGGGCGAACCACTCGGGCACCGCGCTCGTCTGCCACCAGCCGGGCTCCCGTTGCCGGGCAAGGTCCACCAGCTTGTTCCGGTCTTCCTCGCTGAGCTTGTACATGTCGCCGAGGGCATAGACGACAGCGGGCGGCCAGGGGTGCTCGCTCTTTTCGTACTTGCTGAGCGTTCCGGGGGAAACCCCTACTTGGACGGCAGCGTCTCCAGCTCGGACCCCTGCCGCGCGGCGTGCTTCACGCATGACCCGCGAGAGGGTTCTGCGTGCGATCCCGACGCTTTGCGCCACTGATGTGCTCCCGGGGGGCTTGGATTGCTGGGCTTGCATGCCCCAGTTTGGCGCATGTGATGCCCCACAACCAACACACGAAATCTTACTGGACGAAACTTTCGTCTAAAGCACTTGCGTCTACCTCTCTTGAGTATCAGAATGAATCGTATCGACCTGGTGACTCAGAGGAAGGTCGTTACAAGAATCTTTCGCCTGCTCAGAGTCACCACCAGTGGAGAAGTTTGTTCTACGGAGGGCGTTATGGGTGCTGGTCGGAAAGCGGGACCTCGGCGGCCAGGTGGTGGGGTGGGGCTGTCGTCGGCGGCGTTTTGCTACATGGACGGCAATGAGCAGGTGGTGCCTCGGGTGCGTTCGTGGCTGACCCGGGACGAGCGGCTCCGGGGTGAGAAGGGGTTCTGGGTGGCGCTGGTGGGCAGCGAGCTGGCCACCAACGCGGTGAGGCACACCGCGAGCTGTGAGAAGTACGGGTGGATCGGGGTCTCGATGGAGTTCCTGGGGCACACGACCGTGCTGCTGGGGGTGCTGGATCAGGGGCGTAAGTGGGGCGGGCCCCGGCTGAAGCCGCGAGTGATCGAGCGGGAGCCGGGGGAGATGTACCCGGGCGGGCGCGGGCTGTGGCTGGTGGACCGAATCTCTGAGTACTGGTGGTGGGAGGGGCGCCCGGACCAGCCGCTGTACATGCGGGCGATGATCCACCTCGACCGGGAACCCGACCTGGACGACTAGAGAAACACGGGTGCGGATCGCGGCTGGGGCCAGCGCGGCGGGAAGCGCAGCCTCGGTGCACAGGGGCCATGGACACCCGCGCGCACGCTCTGGGCGATCGACGCACCCTCGGAAAGCACAGTGCCCGGGTCGGTGCACCAATCACCGGCCCGGGCTGATCAACCACCTGAATCAGACAGGGGATTGACCATGGAGAACTCTAGCCGAGGAAGGCACCGCAAGCCCCGTCAGACGATGGCCTCACAGATGTGGTGGGTGTTCGCGTCGGTGGTGGCGTGGGCGCTGTGCCAGGTGATCGGGGCTCCGACGAGGACCGAACCGATCAGGCCCCAGCTGCCTCCGGCTCCGCGGCGGCTGGAGTTGGCGAGCAGCAGCGGGGACCCGGGGGAGTGGGGCCACCCCGACGAGGTGGCGGGGGCGCTGGTGCGGCCCTATCTGGGACGGAGATGACGCAGAGGGCGGGCCGAGGGGAAGGAAGACCGGGGCTGCCGAGGCGTGCCGGATGTCCCGGGCTACTCGGGCTTGGCGGCAGGCTCGGTGGTCTCGAACTTCTCGAGGTGTCCGCACATGCCCCAGGCCGGGGCGGGCTCGCTCCGGAGGACCTCTGCGGACATCAGGTGGGAGGTGTCGCCTGCTTCGAGCGCGTCGAGGCGGGCGGCGGTGCGGGCGACGTCGGCCGCCGGGCCCTGTTCGAAGCGGGTCCGCCAGGCGGGCAGGCCGGCGGAGACCAGACGCAGGGCGGCGGCGTGGAAGTCGGTCATCGCGCTCACGTCACCCGCGTCCAGGCGCTCGCGCAGCTCGGTGAAGCCCGCGACGGCGAGTTCGCGTCGTTTGCGGGCCGAACCCTCGGGGTCGGCGGGGTCGAGGGTGACGGCTCGGGCGTAGGCGGTCGGGTCGGCCAGGACGTCGGGCGGGAAGGTGAGGACGGCGTCACCGGCCTCGGGCAGGCCCGCGTTCTGCATGATGACGACCAACCGCAGGTCGCCGTCGTTGACCAGGCGGTGCACGGTTCCGGGGGCGAACCACAGGAGGTCGCCCTCGCCGAGCGGGTGGGAGGCGAAGCCGTCCGTGGTGAGGGTCTGTACCGCGCCGGAACCACCGGTCACCGCGTACGCCTCGGCGCACGCCAGGTGCATGTGCGGGGAACCGCCGCAGAAACCGTCGGAGCCGGGCGCGGCGGGCCAGTCGTAGACGCGTAGTCGGGACAGCCCGACCCCGCCCGGGAGGGAAGGGGGCCCGCCTGGGCGGGTGGTCTCGGGCTCTGGGCTCACCGTGGCTCCCGGGTCGCTTGATGGAAAGCGCTTTCTGGCAGAGAAGGTACGTTTGTCCCCGACACACTGTCAAGAGCGCACAGAGGAGCCCCGGCGGCCCGCCGGGGCTCCTTCTGTCTTTTCGGTCAGTCGCTCGGCGTCCTGGGAAGCACCACGGTCTTGGGCCCCGGGTAGATGACCCTCTCCTCGCCGTCGGCGAAGCGGACCATATAAGGCGGGTTGTCGTCGGCTCCGAGGACGTCGATGATCTCGGCTTCGTGCTCGCCCTTGGAACTGGTGACCCCGTGCGTGTGCAGGTGGTCCCCGACGGTCGCTCGCATCTGTTCTCCCCCCGCGGTTCGACGACCGGCCTCCCCCAGGCCGGTCTCAGCCGGGTGATACCCGCCCCGAAGCCGGGACGAACCGGGCTACCTCGGGAAACAACGGACCATCGGCCGGACCGGTTCGGGCCGGTGCCTAGGATGTTCGGGTGAACAAGCTTTCCCCGATCATCGCGTTCGTCGTCTTCATGGGTGTGTTCGTGCTCTCGCGGACCGCCACCCGGGACTTCCTGGAGTCCTGGGTCGCCTTGCAGGGCGTGGTCCTGGGCCTGGTCTCCCTGGTGGCGTCGATGGGCATCGCCGCCCTGGCCGCCGGGGCGGTGCTCTACGTGTCCCGGATGATCACCGGCGAGTGACCGGTTGACCCGCCGGTCGGTCCGGTAGCCGATTCCGCAACCGCCCCCGCGGCCGTTCCCGGGCCGCTTCCGCTGAACCCTCAGCCGGTGGACAGGTAGCCGTTCGGGTCGAGCACGTACTTGCTGGCCGCACCCTTGTCGAAGGACTGGTAGCCCTCGGGTGCGTCCTCCAACGGGATGGCGACGGCGTTCACCGCCTTGGCGATCTGGACGCGGTCGTTGAGGATCGCTTCCATCAGCTGGCGGTGGTACTTCATCACCGGGCACTGCCCGGTGAAGAAGGCGTGCGACTTCGACCAGCCGAGCCCGAACCGGATCGACAGCGAACCCTCCTTGGCCGCGTCGTCCGCGGCCCCCGGATCGCCCGTCACGTACAGGCCGGGGATGCCGATGGAACCGCCTGCCTTGGTGACGTCCATCGCCGTGTTCAGGACACTGGCGGGGGCCTCCTCCGAAGCCTTGTCACCGGTTCCGTGCGCCTCGAAGCCGACCGCGTCCACCGCGCAGTCCACGGCGGGCGTGCCGAGCAGCTCCTCGATCTGGTCGCCGGGGTCGCCCGCGGAGATGTTGATCGTCTCGCAGCCGAACCCGCGCGCCTGGGCCAGGCGCTCGTCGTTGAGGTCGCCGACGATCACCACCGCGGCGCCGAGCAGCTGGGCCGAGGCCGCGGCCGCCAGACCCACGGGCCCGGCTCCCGCCACGTAGACGCTCGAACCCACGCCCACGCCGGCGGTGACGCAGCCGTGGTAGCCGGTCGGGAAGATGTCCGAGAGCATCGTGAGGTCGAGGATCTTCTCCAGTGCCTGCTCGCGGTCGGGGAACTTCAGCAGGTTCCAGTCCGCGTAGGGCACCAGCACGAACTGGGCCTGTCCGCCGACCCAACCACCCATGTCCACGTAGCCGTAGGCCGATCCGGGGCGGTCGGGGTTGACGTTGAGGCAGATCTCCGTCCGCCGGGCCTTGCAGTTCACACAGCGTCCGCAGGCGATGTTGAACGGGACCGAGACCAGGTCGCCGACCTCGATGAACTCGACGCCGGGGCCCTTCTCGACCACCTCTCCGGTGATCTCGTGCCCCAGCACCAGGCCCTCGGGTGCGGTGGTGCGGCCCCGGACCATGTGCTGGTCACTGCCGCAGATGTTGGTGGCGACGACCTTCAGGATCGCGCCGTGCGGGACCTCGCGCCCCACGTTCGCCGGGTTGACCCCGGGCCCGTCCCGCAGTACGAACTCCGGATAGCTGATGTCCGCGACCTCGACCTCGCCGCGGCCCTGGTAGAGCACACCTCTGTTGCCGCTCATGGTCCTTCCTACCTCTCCGCTTCGGCAGCCTTCCGGCTCCGTGGCGTGTGGATGTCCTCTCACTCTTTCCGCTGGAGGCGGTCGCTAACCGGGGACCCACTCCGGGGCCGCCGCGCACGTGACCGTTTACTGTGGGCGGCGCGACGGCACGCCGCAGTCTGTTTCTATGGTGCGTAGAGTAGTCTCTATCTGTCATAGAAAACGGGGGCGGGAGAGGTATGCCGAAGGACGCCAGGAGCGACGGGGACGCCAGAGGCGCCAAGGGTGCCAAGGACGCGAAAGGCGCGAAGGGCAAGGGCTCCGGGGGCTCGGCCAAGCCGAAGGACGCCAAGCGAGGGGGCGTCTCGCCGCTGCTGATCGGCGGGGCGGTCGTCGTGGCACTGGTGGTCGCGGTGGTCGTGGGGCTGCGCCTGGAGGGCGGTGAGCAGGGGCAGGACGGGGAGTCGCCGGACACGGCATCGGTGGTCGACCACATCGACGCGGAGCAGCGCGAGTGGGGTCAGGCCCTGGCACGGCGCACCGCGGACGACCCGATGGCCCTGGGCAGCGCCGACGCCCCCGTGGTGCTGGTCGCCTACTCCGACTTCGCCTGCCCCTACTGCGCGACCTGGGCCCAGGAGACCCAGCCCGAGCTGGTCGAGCGCTACGTGGACTCGGGCGAGCTGCGGATCGAGTGGCGGGAGTTCCCCTACCTGGGCGAACTCTCCCAGACGCTGTCCGTCGGGGCGGTCGCCGCCGGTGAGCAGGACGCGTTCTGGGAGTACCAGGAGGCCGTCTTCGACCGGCAGGACGAGCTCAAGTCCGCTTCGGACCCGGCGGGGCTCCTCGACGAGATCGTCGAGGAGCTCGGGCTCGACGCCGAGAAGTTCCAGGAGGATCTGGAGGCCGAGCGGAGCGGGATCGCGGTCGGCCACGACTTCGTCGAGGGCCAGCAGATCGGAGTGAGCGCCACCCCCGCCTTCGTCATCAACGGCGACCCCGTCATGGGCGCGCAGCCCCTGGACGTGTTCGTCCGAAGCGTCGACACCGCCCTCGCCACGGCCGGGGAGTGACGGCCGTGGACATCGGGTTCGTCGCCGCGCTGCTCGGCGGGCTGCTGGCCCTGCTCAGCCCGTGCAGCGCCCTGCTGCTGCCGTCGTTCTTCGCCTACGCCTTCCGCGACACCGGGCGGCTCCTGCTGCGCACCGTGGTCTTCTACGCCGGGCTCTGCCTGACCCTGGTGCCGCTCGGCGCGGGTTCGGCGATGGTGAGCGTGCTCTTCCACGGCCACCGCGACACGCTCATCGCGGTGGCGGGCGGCCTGATCATCGCCTTCGGCATCGCCCAGATCCTCGGCCTCGGCTTCACCTGGGGCGTCCTGGCCAAGGCACAGAGCCGGTTCGCGGGCGGCAAAGGCAACCTGTCCGTCCTGGGGCTGGGCGCCGTCTACGGCCTCGCCGGGTTCTGTTCCGGGCCGATCCTCGGTGCGGTGCTCACCGTCGCCGCGACCGGCACCCCCGGCCGGGGCATGCTCCTGATGGCCGCCTACGGGCTGGGCATGGTGCTGCCGATGTTCTTCCTGGCCCTGCTCTGGGACCACTACGACCTGGGCAGGCGCCGCTGGCTGCGCGGCCGGACCGTGCAGATGGGTCCGCTGCGCACGCACACCACGGCACTGCTGTCCGGCGGGCTGTTCGTGGGGATCGGTGTGCTGTTCGTGGCCTTCGACGGCACCGCCTCGATGACCTCGCTCCCCGGCGCGGGCTGGATGGACGACGCCGCCTACCGGGCCCAGGGCGTGCTCTCCCAGCTGGGGAGCGGTACCGACCTGGTCGCTCTGGTGGCGCTGGCCGCGGCGGTCACCGCGGTGGTGGCCGGAACCCTCCTGGCTCGCCGCCGCGACCGCGCCCAGGAGAGCGAGGAGCAGGAGGAACGGGCGGCGGACCGTGCCGAGTAGGTCGAGTAGCGCGTGCCTCGCAGGGGCGTTGGCCGGGCTCCTGCTGCTCACCGCGTGCGGCCTCGGCCCGTACCCGACCGGGCCCACCGACGCCGAGCCGAGGAACGACCCGGCCGCGCCCCCGCCCACCACCCTCGGCGCCCTCCCGTACCCCCTGGAGGGTCCGGCCCTGTGGACGGCACCCTTCTCCGCCGAACCCAAGGCGGCGGGCGCCTCCTTCGTGGGGGTGGCCCAGGAGAGGACGGGCGGGCCGATCCGCTTCCTCGGCGTGGACCGCGAGGGGGTCACCCGCTGGGCCGCCGAACGGGACCCGAGCTGCACCGGGTTCACCGTCGCGCGGCCGGGGACCGAGGATGACGGATCCGAGTTCGTGGTGCTCTTGGACCGGGTGGCCGACCCCGACGCGGGAGTGTTCGCGGCCGTGACCACCGCCTCCGCACACGACCCGGACACCGGGGAACGGTTGTGGGGGCCCACGGAGGTGCCCGGAACCCTGGTCGGCCCCGGACTGGTGTTCGCCGCACTGCCCGGAAGCGTGATGAGCGACGAGACCGGACCGAAGGCGGCGCTCTCCGCGCTCACCGGGGAGGTGGCCGCGGACGAACGGGACGGGGGCACGGTCCTGCACGAACACCACGGCGCCCTGCTCCTGCACCGCGACGGTGCCCTGCGCGCGGTCGGCCCCGAGGACGAGGACCTGTGGACCCACACCGGCCTGGAGGTCCCGGCCGAGCTGGGGAACGAACCGGTGGCGGTCGGCTACGGGCCCAGGCCCGCCAGCGACTCCAGCGCCGCCGTGGTCCTGGAGTGGACGGAACAGGGCACGGCAGAAGAGGCCGCTGAGGCGGACCCGTTGCTGTACACCGTGCATGACCTGCGCAGCGGCGAGCGCCTGCTGACTCTCGACCCGGACCACCAGCCCCGTCTCCTCGGCGACAGCCAAGGACGAACAGTGGTCCTCGGGGTCCCCGCGGGGGAGGGCGAGCCCGCGCTGTTCGGCCTGTCCGCATCGGATCCCGGACCGGTCTGGGAGCTCCCCGCGCTGCCGGGCGAACGCCTCAGCGGTCTGGTCGGCGACACGTTGTACACCCGGGTCTCGGAGGGGGAGCCGGGCCGGGCGATCGAAGCGGACACCGGGCAGGTCGCCGCCGATCCCGTCACGGGGCGGGCTCCGGTGGCCGCCCTCCCCGGCGGCCCCGCGATCCTCCGGGCGCCCGACAGCGACGCCGAGGCCGGTACCCGCACCGACACCCGCACCGACGCGGACACCCCCTTCGCCGCACTGCCCGTCAGCTGAGCGGCACGCGGGACTCCCTATTCTTGGAGGAAGAAGCGCATGACGAACGGTGGGCCATGAGTAACACGGTTCCGGGACTCGGGTCACTGGAGTCCGCGGTGATGGCGGTCCTGTGGGAGGCCGGACGGCCGCTGAGCGTGCGTGAGGTGGTCGAGGCGCTCGCCGACCGCGAACCCGCCTACACCACTATCTCCACGGTCCTGGAGAACCTGCGCCGCAAGGACTGGGTCGACCGAGAGCGGACCGGCCGCCTGTGGTTCTACCGTGCTCTGCGCGACCGGGCCTCGCACGCCGCCGACCGCATGCACGGCGCCCTCGACGACAGCGGTGACCCCCAGGTGGCGCTGTTGCGCTTCGTCGACCGGATGGACCCGCAGAACCTCGACGTCCTGCGCGAACTGCTCGCCGACATCCCCCGGCGCGAGGACCCGTGACCTGGTCGGTGGCGGCGCTGGCCGCCGTGGTGCTGTGGAGTGCGGCCGGGGCCCGGGCGCTGCGCGCCTTCCAGCTGCGCGCGGGCGCCACCGCCCGGGCGATGCTCGCACTGTGGACGCTGGCCACCGTGACGTGGTTGCTGGCCTGCGCCGTCCTGCTCGCCACCCTGGCCACCCGGGTGATGGGCCCCGGGGTGAAGGCGTTCGTCGCCGCCTGCGTCGACCTCTTCCAGGCCGTCCACCAGAACGGGGCCGCGAGCGGGGTAGCGGCGGCCGGGCTCCTCGGCACCGCCGGGCTGGCCCGGCTCTCCTGGACGGCGGTCCGCCGCCGCCGGACGCGCCGGGCCCAGGCCCGGGAGCACGGTCGGGCGCTCGCGGCCGGCGGACACCGTCGCACCCTGCACCTGGACCGGGTCTGGTTGGTGGAGCACCCCGAACCCGCCGCCTACTGCATGCCGGGCCGGGGCCTGGGCATCGTCGTGACCAGGGGCGCCCTCGACCGGTTGACCGGCCCCGAACTACGCGCGGTGCTCGCCCACGAGCGGGCTCACCTGCGCGGACACCACCACCTCCTGGTCACCTGGACACGGCTGCTCGACACCGCCTTCCCCGGGGTTCCGCTGCTGCGCGCCGCGGCCCGGGAGGTCCCCGAGCTCGTGGAGTGGGCGGCCGACGACCGCGCGGCGCGCGAGGCCGGACCGCACGCGCTGGCCCACGCTCTGGGGATCATGGCGGCTTCGGGCGCGCGCGGCCCCGACCCGGCCCTGTCGGCGGCGGGCGCCTGCCCGGTGCGCCGGGTGCGCCGCCAGGTCCAGCCGCCGGGACCTCCGGCGGGCTGGGCCGCCCACGCCGGGGCCGCGCTGGTCGTGGTGCTGCCCCTGGCCCTGGCCGTGCTCGCGACCGCGCTCAACGTGGTCGTCCCGTACTGCGAGTGCGTGGGCTGAGCGAACCCCTGTCCCGCTGAGGCTGATGGGGCCGCTGGGGCCATGGGGACTGCTGGGGAACCCGGAAGCTCCGGCGAACCAGGATCTCTCCCGCGACCCGTAGCGGAACGCGGTGCGGTTGGGTCATCCTGGGGTCGTGCGGAGCGAGATCGAGAATGTCTACCGGGTGTTCGCGCGCTACCCCCGACCCGCGAGGGTGGAGGGCTGTCGGCACTGCGTCACCGAGAACGACCACCGTGACCTGCTCGGGGCACCGCTGCGGGAACTCGACGCCGAACGGCTGCGCCGGTTCTCCCACAAGGCCCTCAACACCTGGGGCGACGTGGACGACCTGCGCCACTTCCTGCCCCGGCTGCTCGAACTCGCCCTGCGCGGCGAGGGCGACCTCCACGGGCTCTTCGCCAAACTCCACCAGGGCGGGTGGACGGGCTGGCCCGAGGACGAACGCGACGCGCTACGCACATGCCTGTCCGTCTGGTGGGAGGACGGACTCACCGGCACGGAACGCCCCGACGCTCCCCTGGACACCCTCGCCGAGACCGGCGACGACCTCGCCCCCTACCTGGACTCATGGTGGGGCCGGGACACCCCGCAGGCCCTGTGGGCGCTGGCCGACCTGGTCAGCGAGGTCGCGCACACCATGCCCCGGGCCCGCGACGACCGGGTGGTCACTTGGCTGGCGACCACCCGGGGCTGGCTGGAAAACGCGTTCTTCGAGATGTCGGAGGCCGGACAGACCGAGCTGGCCGAAGCCCTTTCGGAGTCCCGCCAGCTCCTCGACCTGGTGACCCTGGACGAGCCGGTGCCCCGCGAACCCGAGATCAGCCCGGAACCCGGCGCCGACGAGCCGCCCGGCCCAGGTAGTGCCAGCTCGGAAGCGACGGGCCCTGAGGCCACCGGTCCACCGGGCCCCGCTGAGACCACCGGATGAGGCGGAGCCCCCGTCTCCAGGGGCTCCGCCCGCTCAGGCCTCAGCGCCTCAGGACCTCACGCCCTAAGCCCTGGCGGCGACCTCCGCCGCGACCGACTTCGGCACCTCGGCGTAGGAGTCGAACCGCATTGTGTAGTCAGCCCGGCCGGACGTGCGGCCGCGCAGATCACCCACGTAGCCGAACATCTCCGCCAACGGCACCAGCGCCGACACCGCCTTTGCGCCGTGTCGATCCACCATCGAACGGACCCGGCCGCGCCGGGCGTTCAGGTCGCCGATCACGTCACCCATGTGCTCCTCGGGTGTGGTCACCTCCACGTCCATCACCGGCTCCAACAGGACCGGTGCCGCCTGCGTGGCCGCCTCCCGGAACGCCTGGAACGCGGCCGTCCGGAAGGCCAGCTCCGAGGAGTCCTCGGAGTGGGCCGCCCCGTCCAGCAACGTCACCCGCACACCGGTCAGCTCGTATCCGGCCAGGACGCCGAGCCGCATCGCCTGCCCGCAGCCCTCGGCCACGGACGGAATGAACTCGCGCGGCACCCGGCCGCCGGTCACCGCGTTCACGAAATCGAGGTCCGCGCCCGCGTCCGTGTTTCCGGGGTTCGGCAGGGGCTCCACACGTATCCGCACCCGGGCGAACTGTCCCTTGCCGCCGGTCTGCTTCCTGTGCGTGTACTCGACCTCGGCCGAACGCCCGAGCGTCTCCCGGTACGCGACCCGCGGACGGCCCACGTTCGCGGCCACACCGAACTCACGCCCCATCCGGTGCGTCAGGATCTCCAGGTGCAGCTCACCCATGCCGCCGAGGATGGTCTGGCCGGTCTCGGCGTCGGTGTGCACCCGGAAGGAGGGGTCCTCCTCCGCCAACCGCTGGATGGCGGCGGCGAGTTTGTCCTGGTCGCCCCGCGAGCGCGGTTCGACGGACACCTGGATGACCGGGGCCGGGAACTCCATCGACTCCAGTATCACGGGCGCCGCCGGATCGCACAGGGTCTCGCCGGTGGTGGTCCGCTTCAGACCCATGACGGCGACGATGTCACCGGCACCCACCGACGCGATCTCCTCGCGTTTGTCGGCGTGCATGCGGTAGATCTTGCCGATCCTCTCCCTGTGGCCCTTTGCGGTGTTGAGCAGTGTGGTCCCGGTACCGATCCGCCCGGAGTAGACCCGAAGGAACGTGAGCCTGCCCAGGTGGGGGTCGCTCATGATCTTGAAGGCCAGCGCGGCGGTCGGCGCCTCGTCGGTCGTGTCGCGGGTGACCGCGGTGTCGGGGTCGCCCGGGAGGTGACCCTCGGCGGGCATGACGTCCAGCGGGGACGGCAGGTAGCGGACCACGGCGTCGAGCAGGGGCTGCACGCCCTTGTTCTTGAACGCGGTTCCGCACAGCACCGGCGTCACCGTCTCGTCGGTACCGCTGTCGGCGCCGAGCGTGAGCCCGAGCACGGCCCGGTGGACCTGCTCCTGCGTGGGTTCGATCCCCCGCAGATACAGGTCCATGAGCCCGGTGTCGCGTTCGGCCAGGGTCTCCAGCAGGCGTTCGCGCCACCGGCGGGCCCGCTCCACCAGTTCCTCGGGTACGGCCACGTCCTCGTAGTCCTCACCCAGGGCGGTGTCGGCGGGCCAGACCAGGGCCCGCATCCGGACCAGGTCGACCACACCGCGGAACCCCGCCTCGGCGCCGATCGGCAGCTGAAGTACCAGCGGCACCGCGCCCAGGCGTTCGGCGATCATGTCCACGCAGCGCGCGAAGTCCGCGCCCACCCGGTCCAGCTTGTTCACGAAGCAGATCCGGGGCACGCCGTACCGGTCGGCCTGGCGCCACACCGTCTCGGACTGCGGTTCCACACCGGCCACGCCGTCGAACACCGCGACCGCGCCGTCGAGCACCCGCAGGCAGCGCTCCACCTCGGCGGTGAAGTCGATGTGCCCGGGGGTGTCGATGAGGTTCACCGTGTGCGCGACCCCGTCCACCGTCCACACGCAGGTGGTGGCGGCCGAGGTGATGGTGATGCCGTGTTCGCGCTCCTCGGGCAGGAAGTCCATGGCGGTGGTGCCGTCGTGGACCTCGCCGACCTTGTGGGAGACGCCGGTGTAGTACAGGATGCGCTCGGTGGTGGTGGTGGTCTTGCCCGCGTCGATGTGGGCCATGATCCCGATGTTGCGGACCGCGGCCAGGTTCAGCTGGGTGGTGGCCATGGTGTCGTTCCTCTCTGCGATCGTCGGGGCGACCATTCGGGGCGGTGCGCGCATGCCTGTCGGGCCGTGGGTACGGCCTGCCGCCAGACCCGGGGGACAGGGGTTCTGCCAACCGGTCCTGGCGTGAGCGTAAGGCGCCGGGTACGGGCGAATCCACGGGTTTTACGGGGTTTGCGCGTGATCGGCCCAGCCGTCCCGGGGCCCTGTGGTCGGAGACGGGTGCCTGAACCAGTGGGCCGAGTGTCAGCGGGGTTCGGTACAAAGACAACGAACCCGACGTCGACCCCCCAGGAGCATCCGGTGCCCTTCCACGAACCCGGCCACCCCGACGACCTGACCCACCCCTCGGTCATCTGGGCGCTGGCCGTCTTCCACATGACCTTCGAGAGGGGCACGGTGGCCAACGGGTGGAATCACGAGCACTGGGTACGGGACTCCGAGCTGCAGGTGATCGACGGCGGCGGCCGCTGGTGGCGGATGGTCCGGATCGAGGGCGGCCGGTACCTGATCGTCGGCTGGGAGCGCAGTTCCGGGACCCTGTACGAAGACGACCAGGCCTGTCTCGACCTGTTGGCGGGAGCCCCGGACTGGATCCCCTGGGAGTGGGCGCAAAGGGTCGACGACGAGACCCCGTTCGGTTTCGCCTACTGGTGGGACGGTCGGCGCTGGGGCCGGGCGGGCTACCCCGACCAGGTCGACTCGGACGGCCTGGACGTACAGCTCGGCGGCTACGTCTCGGCGGAGAGCCACCTCGCCTTTCTTGTCGAGCGCCTGGAGATCTTTTGGGACCTGTGGGATGAGCACGAGCCCTCGGAAGAGGAGTTCGAACAGTTCATGAGGCCGATCGTGGAGCGGGTGGCCGAGGCCCCGGTGGAGGCTGACTGGATCTGTGGGGCGCTCCTGGACGTCTCCGTCGAGTTCGAGAAGGAAAAGGTGCTGGAGGTCCTGGGACTGGGTGGGATGATCGCGGGCGCACCCGTTTCGCCCGGGTTCCCCGCCGGCACGGGCCGCCCGGCGGACAGGCCCGACCAGTGGCCGTTGGGGGAGCCCCCGCTGCCCGTCGTGTGGGGCCGACCACTGACCGAACCCGCCTGAGGTCGGCCCGAAGCGGCGGCCGGGTGACCAGGAGGTTCGTCACAAAGGGGGCAACGGGGGTGCCGGCGTCCGGTGGTCGGATGAAACACTCCGCTCATGCTCGGTATCACTGACCTGCCGGCCTACCTGGCGGGGCTCATCCTGATCATCCTCCTGCCGGGGCCCAACTCGCTCTACGTGCTCTCCGTCGCCGCGCGCAGCGGTACCCGCACCGGGTACAAGGCGGCCGCGGGCGTGTTCACCGGCGACACGGTACTGATGCTGCTCGCGGCGGCCGGCGCGGCCACGCTCCTCCAGACCAACCCGTTGCTCTTCGCGATAGTGAAGTACGTGGGCGCCGCCTACCTGATCTGGATGGCGATCGGGATGCTGCGTTCCGCCTACGCCATGTGGACCTCCCGGCACCAGCGGGCCGAGGACCAGCGGGCCGCTGACGCGGAGACGGGCCCGGCCGACCGGGAACGGCCCTTCCGCAGGGCGCTCGTGGTGTCCCTGTTCAACCCGAAGGTGATCCTCTTCCTGATCTCCTTCTTCGTGCAGTTCGTCGATCCGGCCTACGCCTACCCGGCGCTGTCCTTCCTGGTCCTGGGCTTCCTGCTCCAGTTCGTCAGTTTCCTGTACCTGTCCGTGCTGATCTTCAGCGGGACCCGGCTGGCCGCGGCCTTCGGGCGGCGCAGGAGGCTCTCCGCGGGAGCCACCTCGGCGGCGGGCGCGCTGTTCCTGGGGTTTGCGGTGAAGCTGTCCGTCAGCAGCGCCTGACCGAGGTCGGGACGGGCAGCGGGTGAGGGCTGGATGTCGGCGCGGCACGGTAGGAAGATTCCTGCCCCGACCACCCGCGCCCGCTCGCGTTCACCACAGGAGTTCCCGTGCCGTTCCACAGTCCAGGCCGCCCCGAGGACCTGCCCGACCCCTCGCTGATCTGGGCGCTGGCCTCGCTGTCCTGCGCCGTCAGCGCGGGGCTCGGTAGTTACTGGCCCGAGTTCCAGTGCCTGGAGGACGACGGCCTCCAGATGGACGACGGCGGCGGTAACTGGTGGCGGATGACCAGGGTCGAGGGCGGTCGGATCCTGTTGGTCGGCTGGGACGACACTGGTAAGACCATCCCCTCGGACGAACCCCCCATCGACCTGCTGGCTGGTGCCCCCGAATGGCTGCCGTGGGAGTGGGTGGAACGGGCTGAGGAGAGAGGCGACTTCGGCTTCGCGTACTGGTGGGACGGCACCTGGCAGCGGGTGCCCTACCCGGACTGGGTCGAGGAGGACGGCCTGGGGATCATGCTGTCTCCCTGCTCGTCCGTGGCCGAGCTGCTGGTCGAACTCGGTGATCGCGTGGACACTGCCCTCCGGTATCGCGATGAAGTCCCCGACCAGCTTCCCGAAGAGGAGACGGTGGAGGCGGCGATCCGCGCGCTGGCCGAAGTGGTGACGGTGGGTCGGGTCAGCCCGGAGAGCGTTCGGGAGACGCTCGGCCCCCTGGACGGTGCACTCGACCCCGAAGCCCTCCTCGGGGTCCTGGAGCGGGCCGGACTCGTCCTCGGAGACCAGGCCCCGCCGGAGGTGCCCGCGGGGACCGGGCGCCCGGCCACCCGGCCCGCCCCCTGGGTGATCAGCTACAACGAGTGGGCGGGAATGGTCACCAGGGTGGCCCGGGCCGCGACCGAGCTCGAACGGCCGGAGGTCCCCGAGAGTGACCTGCTGCGCGAGCTGAAGGAGTGGGTGCGCGGTGCGGCCGACCGGCACGGAGGGACGCTCACCTACACCGCCCTCTGCGTGGAGCGAGCGAGCAGCATGTCTTTGCACAACGGCGCGGGGGAGCGGGTGAGCGATTCGGACATGCCCACGGACGTCTTCGATCTGCGCGGGCTCGAACGCCATCCTGAACGCGGATCCTGGTTCTTCCTGAGAGTGCACGCCAGCCCGGAGGGGGTCGCCGTGGAGCGGGCCTACGACCACTACCCGGCGTGGTGGCGAAGCTCCGGGTTCATGTCGACGCCGGGTATCGGGTCACTGCGGGCCGAGATGGACCGTAGGGCGACCGAGTGGTGGCCGCACTGGGTCTGGCTCCTCGACGACGAGATCCCGCAGCACCCGCCCGAGGATCCCTTCACCTGGTCCGCGCCGCCGGCCCAGGCTGGCGAGTAACAGCCGGGGTGAGGCGAGTATCAGCCGGAATCAGGCGGGTGACCGCGCCCGCGCAAGGGTGATACCGGGACATCACGGGCATCTCGACGCGGCGAGCGAAGATTTCCAGAAAACTCTTCGGGGTCGCGGAATAGCTCCAGGGGTGCTGCCGTTACACGAGGCGGGTCGGTGCGGTTTAAGTGTCCCCCGGGCTCTAATCAACGCCTTCAGGGAATACCGCACCCCAGCGGTGGCAGGAGCCCTGTTGTGCCACCCGCCGTGAGGCGACCGCCGCACCGGCCCCTCAGCTTCACGAAGGCCCACCGGAAACATCCGGTGGGCCTTCGTCGTGGTACGCCCGGCATGGGCAGTTGCTTGAGGGTGAAAGTCCCTTGCGGGAGGAGATGGTGCCAACCGCGAGCCGGAGGCAACGGCGTCATCGCGAGGTGGGGTCGGAAGGAAGCCCGAGGCGAAACCCTGCACTGAGGAACACGAACCGTGTATGAGGCAGTCCGACCGGGGTGAGCCAGCCACGGATGGCGAAGCCCGTCACCGTCAAGACGGTCGGGGTGTAAACACGGCAGGCGTAGGGGGAAAGTGGCTGTTCTTATCCGGGGAGGTCTGTCTGGGTGTCGGTTTGCTGAGTTGTCGCTGCGCCGACGGGTCCGCTCGCAAGGGTGGGTCTGACCAGGCAGAAGTCAGCAGAGGCCATAGTACTGACCGGCAGGTCAGGAAGGGCTGAACGTCGAGTGGAGCAGAAGGAGGGGGCTTGCTCGGTTGGGTCGTAATGATCGCTGTAAGCCGGTCTGAGAGCCGGTCCACCGTGGGGCGGAGAGGGTGCATTCCCTCAGAGCTGCTTCATGCTGGTGCGTAGGCGGCCACGGCGCAGTTCCCAAGAGCTGGATCCATGGGTCCGGGCCTTGATGGCCGGGCCGGTCGTCGTCTGAGACGGCTTGACGAACCGCCAGGTGCGGGCCCGCATGCCTGGTGGTGTGGGAGGCGGGTCGGGTGACCCGACCCGCCTACCCGATGTACGCCCGGCATGGGCAGTTGCTTGAGGGTGAAAGTCCCTTGCGGGAGGAGATGGTGCCAACCGCGAGCCGGAGGCAACGGCGTCATCGCGAGGTGGGGTCGGAAGGAAGCCCGAGGCGAAACCCTGCACTGAGGAACACGAACCGTGTATGAGGCAGTCCGACCGGGGTGAGCCAGCCACGGATGGCGAAGCCCGTCACCGTCAAGACGGTCGGGGTGTAAACACGGCAGGCGTAGGGGGAAAGTGGCTGTTCTTATCCGGGGAGGTCTGTCTGGGTGTCGGTTTGCTGAGTTGTCGCTGCGCCGACGGGTCCGCTCGCAAGGGTGGGTCTGACCAGGCAGAAGTCAGCAGAGGCCATAGTACTGACCGGCAGGTCAGGAAGGGCTGAACGTCGAGTGGAGCAGAAGGAGGGGGCTTGCTCGGTTGGGTCGTAATGATCGCTGTAAGCCGGTCTGAGAGCCGGTCCACCGTGGGGCGGAGAGGGTGCATTCCCTCAGAGCTGCTTCATGCTGGTGCGTAGGCGGCCACGGCGCAGTTCCCAAGAGCTGGATCCATGGGTCCGGGCCTTGATGGCCGGGCCGGTCGTCGTCTGAGACGGCTTGACGAACCGCCAGGTGCGGGCCCGCATGCCTGGTGGTGTGGGAGGCGGGTCGGGTGACCCGACCCGCCTACCCGATTCAGCCCTTCGCGGCCGCACGGAAAGTGGGCGCCAGGGCGGCCTCCTCCATGGCGCTGTGGTTGGCGCCCACCAGCGGTCTGCGAGCCCGGGGTCGGCCGATCAGCGGGGGCCGAGGCCGGTCATCAGGAAGTGGACGATGGCCTTCAGGCTCTCGTCGACGTCCTCGACGGTGTTGTTGGCACTGAAGGACGCGAAGCCGTGCAGGGTCGAGGCCACGGTGAAGGCGATGGCCCCGGGATCGCCCTCGACGATCTCCCCGGCGCGCTGGCCCTCGGCGATGGCGTTCAGGACGATGGCGAGCAGGTCGCCGACGGCGGCGGCGAGCTGCTCGGAGATGTCGCTGTCGTGCTTGCGCGCGTACATCAGGTCCAGCAGGGCGGCGTTGGGCAGCGCGAAGCCCATGTAGGCGCGGGCCAGGGCCAGGAGGTAGCCCTCGGTGTTCGTTCCGTCCGTCCCGGCGGGATCCAGCTTCCGGGTGTCTCCGGCCTGTTCCAGAGCGGCCTGGAGGCGTTGGAACCCGCTGAGCGCCAGGGCGTCGAGCAGGGCCTGTTTGTCCTTGAAGTGGCGGCCGGGGGCCGCATGGCTGACGCCCGCCTCCCGGGCGAGTTCGCGCAGGGAGAGCGCCGCGGGGCCGCGCTCGGCGAGTGTGCGCTCAGCACTGGTCAGCAGGGCGGAGCGCAGGTCTCCGTGATGGTAGGGACGTTCAGCCATACCCCCAGCATAGTCAGATGTTTGCAATGCCATCATTGTTGTCATTGACAACTTCCGAGATGGGCGCCTACGTTGGCGGTATGAGTGAAACCAACGTGAGCCTGCCCGACCTGACCGGAAGCACCGCCGTCATCACCGGTGCCAACAGCGGCCTGGGGCTGGAGACCGCCAAGGTCCTGGCCCGGCGCGGCGCTCGCGTGGTGCTGGCTGTCCGCGACACCGCCAAGGGGGAGGAGGCCGCCTGCGAGGTCGCGGGTGAGACCGAGGTCCGCCGCCTGGACCTGGCCGACCTGGCCTCGGTCCGTGAGTTCGCGGACGAGTGGAAGGGCGACCTCGCGCTCCTGGTCAACAACGCCGGTCTCATGGCCGTCCCGGAGGGCCGCACCAAGGACGGTTTCGAGACCCAGTTCGGCGTCAACCACCTGGGCCACTTCGCCCTCACCAACCTCCTCCTGCCACACGTCACCGGGCGGGTCGTCACCATCTCCTCGGGGATGCACCGAACGGTCAACCGCATCGACTTCGACAACCCGAACCTTGAGGGGCGCTACACCCCCTACCGGGCCTACGGGCAGTCCAAGCTGGCCAACCTGCTGTTCACCCTGGAGCTCCAGCGCAGACTGGACGGGGCCGGCTCGTCGGTACTGGCCACCGCCGCGCATCCGGGCTACGCGGCCACCAACCTCCAGGGCCGCACCGGCAAGCCCCTGGAGGACCGGTTCATGGGGATCCTCAACCGGATCGTCGCGCAGAGCGCCGCCGCCGGTGCCCTGCCCACCGTCTACGCCGCCACCCAGGACGTTCCCGGTGCCGCCTTCGCCGGGCCCACCGGGTTGTTCATGAACGGCGCCCCCGGCCCGTCCAGTCGGAGCGCGGCCGCCCAGGACCCCGAGGCGGCGCGGCGGCTGTGGGAGCTGTCCGAGGAACTGACCGAAACCTCGTTCCCGCTGTAGCGCTCAGGCGCCCGCCGCAGAGCGAACGGCCCCGGAGACGGTCAAGGTGTCTCCGGGGCCGATGCGTCAGCGGCTCTTCGGCCACACGGTCAGGGTCACGGAACGAGGGTGAGCTCGTCCGTACTGGCCTCTCGGACCGCCTCCTCCGTCACCGCCCAGGGCAGGGTCTCGCCCTGCGCCCACGGCTCCAGCTGGTCGTCGTAGTTGGGGTGGAAGGCGTGCCCGGAGTTGCCGGTCAGGTGGATCCAGGTGGAGGAGTCCCGGTCAGCCAGGTCCACCACCATGCGCATGGACGGCACCGCGGTGATCCCGTAGCCCTTGGCCGCGTTCCAGCCGGTCGCGTTCACGATGCTGGAACCGCCCGAGCTCTCTACCGGGCCGCGGTTGAACAGCCACTCCACCGGGCCGATCCCCGAGGTGCCGAAGGACTCGTGGGTCGCGGTGAGGGTGTGCAGGTCGCCCCAGCGCCAGTCGGCGGGGGTCTCGCCGAGCAGCTCGGTGAGCTCTTCCACGGCGGCGTCCATGGCGGCGGCGAGCACCTCCTCGCGGCCGCTGGCCTCGTCCCCGTCCCACCAGGCGTTGTCGGGGTCCTCCAGCAGCTGGGTCACCACGTACATGCCGCGCGAGTTGCTGTTCATGTCGAGTCCGCCGAGCTCGTCGAAGAGCAGCGGCAGCAGCTGGCGCCACGTGGCGTTGTAGAACGCGGCCCCGGCGGAGTCGGGTTCGTTGAAGTGGTCCCAGTCCTCCAGCAGGGCCTGGGCCTCGGCGGTGGTCCCGTCCACGTCCGCGTCCAGCAGGTACGGGGTGATCGCGACGGCGGCCCCGTGGTGGGAGTCCATCAGGATCCGCTCCATGTCGGCCACGCCCACCGGCCCGTCGGCGATCGCCTCGTCGAGCAGGTCGTTGATGCGCTGGCTGCGGTAGCCGTAGTCCCAGTCGGTGGTCAGGAAGTGCTCGTAGTCCTCGTCCACCACCGACTGGTTGGCGGTGACGATCACCCCGGACTCGGGGTTGTACACGCTGGGGAGCTCCTCGAAGGGCAGGAACTCCTCCTCCCAGTCGTAGTCCGAGACCCAGCCGGGGGCGGGCCAGCGGCCGTCGCCCTCGCCGCGGACCGGGACCAGACCGGGCGCCTGGTAGCCGATGTTGCCCTCGTTGTCCGCGTAGACGAGGTTCTGCGAGGGCACGTCGAACTTGCTCGCCGCATCGCGGAAGCCGTCCCAGTCGCGGGCCTGGTTCATGTCGAAGATGGCGTCGGCGGCGGTGCCGGGCTGGAGCGCGGTCCAGCGCAGGGACACCTGGTAGGGGGTGTCCTCGCCCTCGCCCGGGTTCTGGCCGATCTCACGCAGGTTGGACCCGGCGGCGGTGTTCGACAGGATCGGGCCGCGGTGGGTGGAGCGGATGGTGAGGTCTCGGTCGGTGCCGCCGGAGACCGCGATGGTCTCCTCGATGATCTCCAGCGGCCGCTTCTCGCCGTCCACCACGTACTCGTCGCCCTCGACCTGCTCCAGGTACAGGTCCATGACATCGGGGTTGAGGTTGGTGAAGCCCCAGGCGATGGACTCGTTCTGGCCGATGATCACCCCGGGCAGGCCGGAGAAGCTGAAGCCGCTCACGTCGAACGGGCAGGCCTCGGTGAGCTCCGTGCAGTGCAGGCCCATCTGGTACCAGGTGGAGGGCATGGAGGCGCCCAGGTGGGGGTCGTTGGTCAGCAGCGGCGAGCCGGTCTCGGTGTGCTCTCCGGAGACCACCCAGGAGTTGGAGCCCAGGTCGGGGCTGGTGGACGGGCCCAGGAGGTCGGGGATGGCCGCGTGGATCTCGGAGAGCCCGTCCAGCGCGGCGAGGGCGTCCTCCGGAAGCTCGGGGGCGCGGCCCAGGTCGGCTTCGACCTCGGCCCCGTTGTGCTCGTCGGTGTCGGTGATGGGCGCGTGCAGCTCGGTCGGGTAGGCCGGGAAGAGCTCCTCGATCATGTCCTGGTCGAGTCCCTTGGCGAGCAGCTGGGCGCGCTCGGTCTCCGCCTGGAGGTTGCCGCCCAGGTCCCAGGCCATGGCCTTGAGCCAGGCGAGGCTGTCCGTGGGCGTCCAGGGCTCCACGGTGTAGTCGTCCGCGGTGATCTCGAGCAGCCCGTACTCGAGGCTGGCCGAGAGCCCCTGGTTGTCGTCGATCCAGGCGTTCACCCCGGCCGCGTAGGCGTCCAGGTAGCGCTGGGTGTCCTCCTCGAGGAGGTCGTACTCCTGCTCGGCGACCCGGCGCCAGCCCATGGTGCGCAGGTAGATGTCGGTCTCCACCTGCCCCTCACCGAAGAGCTCGGCGGTGCGCCCGGCCGTGACGTGGCGGCGGAAGTCCATCTCCCAGAAGCGGTCCTGGGCGTGCGTGAACCCCTGGGCGACGAACAGGTCCTCGGCGTTGTCCGAGTACACGTGCGCCACCCCCTGCTCGTCCCGCAGCACCGTCACCGGCCCGCTGAGCTCGGAGAGGGTCAGCTCCCCGGAGGTCGTCGGAAACGACTGCCGTACCGCCCAAACACCCAGAAGAGATGCGATCAGCGCAAGAGACGCAATGGTGGCCACAAGGCCCAGAAGAACACGAAGCAGGACACGCTTCCGCAATACACCCATGACGGAACTTTAGGGTGTCTTGGCTCACGTGCTCCAGGTCTCAGCGTTTCCTGTCCCTAATTGTTACCAACTGGTAGGTCTGGTTTCGTCAAGCGCAGGAGCAGGGGGACACACAGGAAGACGACGGCGGCCATGGTGACGAAGTAGGCCGCCGCGGACAGGTCCAGGAGGGCCCCGCCCATGACGGGTCCGATGAAGAAGCCCAGGTAGCGCAGCTCGGACAGGCCGAAGTAGGCGCCCTTGCGGTCGTCCGTGGCCAGGGAGTGCACCGCGATGTCCGGCAGCGGGAGCAGGATCGCCTCGCCCAGGGTCCAGAACACGATGGCCACGTACAGCAGCACCACGTCGGTCGTGCCCAGCCAGACGCAGACGAAGGCGACCGAGAAGGACACGCAGCCCAGGAGCACCAGAGGGCCGCGGGCGAGGCGTTCGGACAGCCAGATCACCGAGGGCTGCACCAACAGGGCCAGGGCGGCGTTCACCACCAGCAGCGATGCGAACAGGTACTCCGTACTGTCCCCGTAGGTGCCCTTCATGTACAGCGGGATGGACGTGTCCATCTGCGCCATCACCAGGAAGACCACGGTGCCCGCGCCGATCGCGGCCATCAGCAGGGGGTCGCGCAGGGCGCTGGTCCACGGGACCGAGGCGGTGGTGGTCGAGACGGTCTCCAGCCGGGACAGCTCACCGCCGCGGACCAGGACCACCGCCAGGTACAGGGCGAAGAAACCCGCCGGGGCGAGGAAGAACGCCTCCGGGCTCGCGTGGTACAGCACACCGCCCACGGCCGGGCCGACGACCGCCCCCATGCACAGGGTGATGTAGCGGATCCGGAAGATACGCCCGTCGCCGGTGTCGGCCAGGGACAGCAGCTTCTTCATGCTCGGCTCGACCATCGTGCGCGCCAGTCCCAGGGACAGGAAGAGCACCACGATGGCGGCGGGCGCGGCGACGAAGGCCAGCGCACCGTAGACCACCACGTTCAGCAGCAGACCCAGGCGCATCAGCCGGACCGCGCCGAAACGGTCGGCGACCATCCCGCTCAGCAGCCCGCCGAAGGCCGCGATCATCGGGATACCGCCCACGACCGCGCCGATCCCTGCGGCGGACAGCTCCGTGCGGTCCGCCAGGTAGAGCGCCGCGAACGGCAGAGCCGCGAAGAACGCCATGGAGTTGAGCAGCGAGCCCAGGACGAGGGTGCGCTCGTCGCGGCTGAACCGCCACAGGGAACGGCGTTGGACGGGGGTCTCGGTCACGGCGTCCTCACGAAGGGGGCCAGCAGAGCGCCGCCACCCTAACCTCCGCCTCCGACAAACCCGGGAGTTGCTCAGGGAACGGTGAATCCGGTGAGCTCACCCGCCCCGGGCCAGTTCTCCCCGCCACCCACCAGGATGAACCAGTAGATCCTGCTACCAGGAGCGAAATCGCCGAAATTGCTTCTGGTAGCAAGATTCACGAGGAAGGGAGGGTGTCAGAAGCGGGCACCCGCCTCAGTGGTCTCGGTGTACAGCTTGGCGACCAGGTCGGCGGCGGGGAGCTCCCCGGCCTGCCGGAAACCCGTGCCCGCCCACAGGGCCATGCCCTCGGGGTCGGCGGCCCTGGCAGCCGCGGCCCGCAGCGGCTTGGTCATGTGGTGGACCTCGGGGTAGGCCGCAGGGGCGCCACCGTGCTCACGCATGAACCGGTTGCTCAACCCACGGGCTGGACGCCCGGTGAACGCCCAGGTCAGTGCGGTTTTGCCAAAGGTGGGGTCGGCCAGCGCGGCCTTGTGCGCTGCCTGGGCGCCGCTCTCCGGGCAGCGTAGGAAGGCCGTGCCCAACTGGACGGCGGCGGCTCCGGCGGCCCGGGCAGTGGCGATGTCAGTGCCGGTCATCAGACCCCCGGCCGCGATCACCGGCACCTCCACCGCACGCACGACCTCGGGCAGCAGCTCCAGCAGCGTCCGATCGTCACCGTGCGCCGGATCGAAGGTGGCACGGTGCCCACCGGCCTCCGCCCCCTGGACGCACACACCGTCCGCACCCCGGGCCACCGCGGTCAGTGCCTCCCCGACGGTGGTGACGGTGACGACCGTCGCCTTCCCCGCAATGCGCAGCCGCTCCAGAACGGCAGCGGACGGGCAGCCGAACGTGAAGCTCACGACCGGCACGGAAGCGGACACCAGCAGGTCGAGCTTGGCCTCCCACGCGTCGTCGTCGTAGGTGGCCGGGCCGACCTCCACCCCGCGGCGGCGGGCGTCCTCGGCCAGTTCGGCCCGGTAGTACTCGATCAGGGGCGCGTGCGCCGGGGAACCGGAGGGCACGAACACGTTCACGCCGAACACCTCGGTGCCCAGTTCCCGGACCGCGTCGATCTGCTCGGCCAGCGCCTGGACGGACAGGTATCCGGCGGCGAGCCAACCCAGCCCGCCCGCCCCGGACACGGCGTGCACCAGGGCGGGGGTGGATGTGCCCCCGGCCATCGGGGCCTGCAGGATCGGACGCGCCCTGAGGAGTTCGGGCAGGTGCATGGTGTCTCGCCTTCTCACTCGCGAACTGGGCCGCAGGCTAACAGGCGGTGCGCTCAGTCCCGGGCGGCGGCCCGGTTCTGCCGAACCGCCCAGGTGAAGTCCGCGGACTCCGGGAAGATCCGGGCCAGGAACAGCGCGACCAGCGCGCACACGAAGGCGAACACCGCCAGTACGGACACGGCGGCGGGGATACCCCACAGGTCCCACATCCAGCCGAACGAACTGGTGGTGAGCGCACTACCGAGCAGGGTCACCACCGTCACCGCCGAGAACATGGTGTTCCGGTTGGCGTCGGTGAACATCAACTGCGCCCACACCCCGGACAGCACGCCGACCAACCCGATCAGGAACTCCGCCACCACCAGCCCCGCCACCAGCGGGACCACGTCGTACGCGGCCAGGACCAGCGGCAGCCCGATCCCCATCGAGGCCACCGAACCCCACACGTGCGGGCGGTCCCTGTTCACCCAGCGCGCGCAGACCGCCCCGGCGGTCAGGGACACCGTCATCAGCAGCATCACCAACCCGTTCAGCCGCACGTCCTCGCCGCCGTATTCGGCCAGCAGCATCGGCTGCCAGGACACCACGAGCAGCATGGTGGCGGACATCAGGGACAGCGCCAGCACTACCAGGGGAGCGAACCGCCGGGTGGCCACCAGCACCACCGACTCCAGCACGATTGCCCCGATCCGCCGGTCCGGCTGAGCCGGGGTCGGCGGAAAGCACACCGGGGCCAGCACCGCCAGCAGCAGCACCAGCACACCGCCCGCGGCGATCATCGTGTCCGCGGTCACCCACGTCCCCGCCACCATCACCGAGGCCGCGCCCAGCACCGAACCCACCCGGGTGGAGACCGCTCCGACCCGGACGATCCGCGTGATGCGGTTGTTCCGGTCGTGCTCGCCGACCCGGTTGATCAGGATCGCGTTGAGGGTGCCGGACTTGAGCGACATCCCGATGTTGCCCAGGCACACGCCCACCACGGTGAGCACGAGCCCGTCGGCCAACCCGAGGGCCACGAAACCCGTACCCCACACCAGCAGGCCGAGCGTCAGCAGGCGCCGGTGGCCGTACCGGTCGCCCAGGGCGCCGCTGGGCGCCTCCATGACCAGGCCGATCAGGTGACCCCCGGCGAGGATCAGGCCCACCGCCCAGGGGTCGGCGCCACGCGCCAGGATCACGGTGACGAAGACCGCGCCGAACGCGAAGTCGGCCGCGGTACTGATCAGCGTGTAGGCGCTGAGTCGGGACAGCAGCGAGAACCGGCCGCTTTCAGTGCCGGGCGGCGCAGCCGGGGGAGCGCCGGGAGGCGCTGCCGGAGGTGCGGGGGCGGGTTGCGCGGGCCCGCTCGAGGGTTCCTCGGCGGAGGGTGTGGTGGGCATGGGCGGTCCGCTTCCGTAGGGGCCCGCGACCGGGCCCGATGGGATTTCGCCGACGCTAACAGTGCCCGGTCCGGTTACTCCACGTGTTTTTCCGTCGGACTCCCCGTCACGGTCCCAGCCGTTCGCCTTCCGTTCGACCGCCGGGCCGCACCGCGCTCGCGGCACGGCCCGCGTCACCCCTTCCGAAGGTCCGGGCTGGTCAGCGTGTCATGATCAGCCGCCCCAGCCCGGCCGGGGCCTGTCCGGGGCGCAGGGTGAAGGAGGCCCACACCCCGAGCCCCAGGGACGTCTC
This sequence comes from Nocardiopsis exhalans, assembly GCF_024134545.1. Lineage (GTDB taxonomy): Bacteria > Actinomycetota > Actinomycetes > Streptosporangiales > Streptosporangiaceae > Nocardiopsis > Nocardiopsis exhalans. The sequence goes on along the minus strand of NZ_CP099837.1, from coordinate 6,968,634 downwards.
GCCCGGCCCTGTCGGGTAGTGGCCCCAGGTGGTGGCGAGCGCGTCAACGAGTACCAACCCGCGTTGGCCTTCGGCGTCGTCCCGTTCCCGGTCGGTGCGGTCGGTGGGGATGCGCGGCAGGCCGGTCCCCGCGCCCCCGTCGATGATCGCCAGCCACAGAGCGGCCGGGGTCGGCATCGCCAGTGCACGGTGGAACCCGGCGCCGGGGGCGTACTTGACGGCGTTGGCGGCCAGCTCGGCCGCGCACAGCCGCACGGTGGCCACCAGGTCGGCGTCGAACCCGCTCAGGTCGGTGTCCAGGTCGCGGCGGACCTCGCGCACCTGGGCGGGGTCCGCGGGATAGCTGCGGTGGTCCCACCAGGTCGCGGCGTCGGACGGTGGTGCGAGAACGGTTCCGGTCATGGTCATGTGCGTCCCTTCGTTCAGCCGACGACGGCGAGGTAGGTGCGGATCACTGCCGCGAGGTCGTCCATGTCGTCCGGGGCGTTCGGGGCCTTCCGTGCGCTCGCGCCGCCCGCACGGCCTGGCGTGCCCGGCGCGGTTCGGTGCGGGGTCCGCGGTGGGGCGGCCAGTAGGTCGCCCTCGGGCATCCGGGGACGGGGGACCAGTGGGCGAGGCTCGGGCGGTGGGGGCATGTAGGGGCGGGCCAGCGGGCCCGCGTCCTCGTCCTCGTCCGGTACGGCCTCGCGGTAGCCGTTCGCCCAGCGTGTGGACGTGTCCCGGGCGGAGGTCGCCCATGCCCGCCGGTCAGGGAAGTAGCCGGGTTCGGGCGCGATGCGCGTCGGTTCGGCTTCGGGTTCGGTGGGAGGCGCAGGTGGGGCCGGTGCGGCGGACAGGCGGGGGCGGTCGGGCGCGGGGGGAAGTGTGGCACCTTCCCGCCTGGGCGTGTGGGGGACGAACACGAACGTCAGGGCCGCCGCCAGCAGTGCGGCGGCGATGGCCCAGGCCTGTCCGGCCAGGGTTCGACGTGGCCTGCGGTGTCGCCCGCTAGGCTGATGCATGATGGCCTCCTGGTTGGTGCAGGTGGTTGTCACGCCCCGGCCCGGTGCTCGTAACACCGGCTGGGGCATCTTCGTGTGTGCTGCTCGGGCGGGTGTCAGTGGCCCATCGAGGGCTGCGCTTCCCGCCGCGTTGGCGCCGGGGTCGTTCAGGCGTCGTGGAGACCGCACTGGGGGTCGATGAACGCCCACACCGTCAGCCGACCGTTGGGGTGGTTGGTCCACCACCACTTCTTGGCGAGTGCGGTGACCAGGTTCAGGCCGTACCCCTCGGCGCTCAGCTCCTCGGAGCGGTCGGGCACATGGGGGTAGGTGGTCGGCTGATCCGCGCGGGGCCCGTCGTCGGTCACCCTCATCAGGACGAAGTCTCCCGGCATGACCCCAACGGCGATCCTGACCCGCCCGAACCGGTTACCGGAGGCCGAGTGCCGGACAGCGTTGGTGACCAGCTCGCTGGCGACGAGTACGACCGGCGCGGCCAAGTCCTCATCGAACCCGGTGGCCTTCCGGCACCACTCGCGGACACGTGCGACCTGCTCCGGCCTCCCGTCGAAGTAGCCCGTGGCCTCCCCGCGCCAACGGTCCCTCTCCCTCACCGGAACCCCGCCCGCCACCCGCCGGTTCTCGTCCTGACCGCACCTCGGCCGTGGGATCTCGTATCCGGTCATTCGGAACCTCCAAGCCACAGAAGTGAACTGACTTGAGCGAAGAGCGAGTCGTCCTCTACTCAGAGCGGCCTCGAGCACTCAGGACGACATCGATGAGGGCTCAATGAGATCAAGGTTAAATGAGGCCGCCTCACTTAGCAATGTGCTCGTCTTAGATATGACTCAAAGTCGCATAAGTTCCTTTCGAGTCTGGAACACTGATGATCGAGCGGTAGCAGTCACAACATGAGGAGGAGCCCCGTGGCAACCGGGATGCCTGTCCGACGTCGCTATCTGGTGATTCAACTCAGGCGGCTGCGCAGTGCGGCCAACATGACGCAGGACGAGGTGTGGAAGGACCTGGGGTGGAGCCGAGCCAAGATCCAACGGCTCGAGGCTGGGGAGTTCCAACGGGTCAAAGCGGGCGACATCATGGCCCTGTGTCAGCTCTACGACGCTCCTGCCGACGTCGCACAAGAGCTCATCCAGATCGCCCGAGACTCGCGCACCCACAAACCCTGGTGGCTCCAGTACCAGGACGTTCTACCCGGTGCCTTCCTCGGTCTGGAAGCAGAGGCCACGATGATCCAGGAGTTCAATATCGGGCTCGTCCCCGGGCTACTCCAGACCGAGGCCTACGTCTCAGCTCTCTTGGAGGCCTCCGTCGGCAGTACGCGCGACCAGGCCGCGCAGCGCTTGAAGATTCGGCTCGAACGCCAGGAGACCATCCTGCAGCGGCGCGAAGCGCCGCTCATCTTCGTCGTGATCGACGAGGCCGCTGTTCGTCGCCAGATCGGCGGCCCTGAGGTCATGCACGAGCAGATACGTCATCTGTGCGAGATCGGCCAGCGTCCGAACGTTGATGTCCAGGTGCTGCCGTTCGATGCCGGAGCACACGCCGCCGCTGGTCTGCCGTTCACCATTTTGAGCTTCGGCTCCGACAACAGCGCGGATAGTGTGGTCTTCCTTGAATCCCGAGCTGACGGCTTCTACCTGGAGTCCGCTGAGGAGATCGACCGGCATAGGCTGGTTTTCAGCCGCACACAAGGAAGCGCGTTGTCCGTCAAGGACTCTGCCGCCTTCCTCGAAGGCCTGATTTCATGAAGCGCAGACCGGAAACGAGACCCTCTTATGGACATCCACGCTCCACGGTGGCGTAAGTCCAGCTACAGCAACCCCGACGGTCCGCAGTGCGTCGAGGTCGCGGACCTGACCGGTGAAACGGCTGTGCGTGACACCCAGAACCGTGTACTCGGCTACCTCGCCTACCCCACCGCCGAGTGGACCGGACTCCTCAGCATCCTCAAGGCGTGTCCCTAGCCGCTCATCCGGGTACCTCGGAGATCAAGCCGAGGTACCCGCAGAGGAGTCCCCATGAGCTGGACGAAGTCCAGTTACAGCAGTACTGGAGCGACCTGCGTCCAGGTGCGGGTTGCGCGCCTGGGCGTGATTGAGGTCGGTGACACCAAGAACCCCGACGGGCCCACTCTCACCGTTACCAGCGCTGACTGGTCACACTTCCTCGCCCAGGTGACACACGGCACCACCGACTCCGGCCGACTGATATCCGAGTTCCTCCCCGACGGCGGCTTCACTCTCACCGACACCGCCACCCCGGGTTCGCCTGTGCTCGCCTACACGAAGGCGGAATGGGGCGCCTTCAAGCTCGGTGTCGATGCCGGAGAACTCCGTAGCGACGACCTACGCGGTGTCCTTGTCGGCTGAACCCAGTGCCGGAGCCAGTTCCCTCCGGCCAGGCGACGGTGGTGAAGCTCTGAACTTCCTTCGAGTCCCGACCCTCATCTCGGCCTTGGTCTGAAGGCGAAGGTCGAGACGGCGGAAGACCTGGGGCATAGGTTCCCCGCGTGACTGGAAGCGCGATGTGCACCAATCTCCGACGGGTGAGCTTAACCCGGTCGAGTCTCGGCCCCCTGGCGCTGAGCTGGGTGACCGCACGACAATCCGTTGGCGCTATACGGGGGTGTCTATTTCCATCCCTTGAAGGAACCCTCGATCTGGTACACAAGTCCGATATTGACGGAATCCAGAAGGTCACGCAGATCCGGATGTGGTTCTTGAGGGAGGAGAACGGCGAGAGTGGGGTCAGTGGGGGTGACGTGCCTGCGATAGTCCATGAGTTGGCCAATGGCCATGCGTACGGATTCGCGCGAACTTGTTCCCTTAGCCTCATACAAAACGTGGGAGTCGGCATCGTACAGATCTGTCAGCAGGCTTGAGGAAAGTCCACTGACTCTGATCTGAAACCTTTTCACCTCGCGTTCGTGTTCTTCAAGTAGCCCCCGAAATTCGTCGCATAGCGAAGCTTCACGTCGGTCGACACCAGTGCGAGGCTGTGCTGACCTGGAGATTGGCCCCCCATGGTTGGATTCTGGTTCTACCAAGGCGCTGGTTGTGAGGTCGGCTGGAACTGGCAGAGCCTCTGTTTTCGGTAGGGGAATGATGGAGTCTCGCTCTGTCGCTTCGAGGGCCTCGATGGGTCGGAGGCGAAAGACGATGACACGCCGAAATTCACCTTTGCTGTTGGGGGCCTGGCGTACGATGTATGGAAGCGTGGCGTCGAGTTCGAACCGCCCTATATACCTTTGACGTTTTGTTCCTGTTCCAGGGACCTTTCCATCAGCCTTAAAGAGTCGCAAATCGCGTCCGTCGTCGATGTGCATGAGGATGGCCCGGTTCCTTTGTCCATGCCGCCCCTTAAATACCTGATCACCGTCTCCGTCTCCGGTGTACTCGAAGATAGGGCCAGTGTCGTCATCGGTGGGAGCCCAGCCGTCGTAGTAGCCCCATTGCTCGCCGGAGGCAGGGTCTGTGTAGAGCAGGATGTTGGGGGTGCTTGAGGATGGGTGGATCCCCATGCCTTGGCCACCGCCAAAGACAGCCTTCATTTCCATGCGGGTCGTGAAGTCGCCAGGTCTGATGTTTTTGTCAGGCATGTGGACAATGTACAACTTTAAGGTGTGTTATTCACCCCTTCGGGGAAGCTTGGTTAGGGGGCTGCAGGCCGGGGTTCAGGTTGCGGCTGTATATTTGTCGAGTTCAAAGCTGCTTTCGGCTGTGGGTGAGTGTTTCCGGAAAACAGCCCTCGGATGCTCCACAGCACCCTTCATCACGCCAAAGGAGCCGGTAGTGACTCTGACCCTGGCTCTGAAATCGAACTACTCGTCCCACGCCTGCATGAGCTTGGTCCTTAGAAAATTCGTTGCGTCGTAGCTCTGACCAGTGCTTTTGCTGCGGTGAAGGCGTACCTCAGTGCCCTATCCGGGCTCAACACCGGGGCTCGTGCGACGGAGTGTGGAAGAGCGGGACCAGGACCGTGTCCACGATCTCCACCACCAGACCGTCCGGGATGGGCTCGTGGTGGAACAGGAAGTGGTTGCGCAGCAGCGCCTGACCGACGTCCAGGCGGGCCCCCACAGCTGCCTCCGCAGGGATCTCCCCGCGCGCGACGGCTCTTCGGGTGACCTCCGCCATCATCTGTCGGCCCATCCCCTGGGAGCGGGAACGGATCTCGGCGGCGTGCTCCGGGTAGGGCAGCGCCTCCCCGAGCAGGCCGCGCAGGGCCTCCCCGGCGGGCCCGGAGAGGGTGCGGGCGGCCTGGCGCAGCAGGATCAGCAGGTCACCGCGTAGCTCACCGGTGTCGGGGATGTCCGACGGGTGGGGCAGCAGGTGGTACACCGCATCCATCACCAGGGTGGAGCGGGAGGTCCAGCGCCGGTACAGGGAGGCCTTGCTCGCCTTGGCCCGCTCGGCGACCCCCTCCATGGTCAGCGCCGCGTACCCGTGCTCCGCCAGTTCCTCGATGGTGGCTTCGAGGATGGCGTTGACCAGGGCATCCCCTCTGCGGCGGGGGCGTTTGCGATGGTCGGTGATCTCGGCGGACATGTTCGCATCCTACGAAGCTCTGGTGATCCGGCCGCTGCCGCCGTCCACGGTCACGACATCCCCGTCGGTGAGCACGGACGTTCCGGTGCCGGTGCCCATCACCGCCGGAATGCCGTACTCGCGGGCCACGATCGCGGCGTGCGAGGCGATGGCCCCGGAATCGACCACCACCGCGGCGGCCCGTTGGAACAGCGGGGTCCACGCCGGGTTGGTGTACGGACAGACCAGGACGTCACCCTTCTGGAGCCGGTGGAAGTCCTCGGCTTCCCGGATGATCCGGGCCGGGCCGCTCACCCTGCCGGAGCTGGCGGGGGAGCCCGTGACCAGGGCGTCGCCGTTCTCCCCGCGCGGGAAGGCCCGGGCCGGGTCGATCATCGGTACCCCGGCCAGCTCGGCGCGTTTGGCCGCCCGCTCCCGGACCAGGGTACGCAGCCGCTGGGCCTGGACGTCGGGGATCGCAGCGGCGTCCGTGACCTCCAGTACCTCCTCCAACCGCAGGTGGAAGAGGTCGAAGTCCTCCTCCAGCACCCCCGCGCGCCGGAGTCGTGCGCCCATCTCCAACAGGGAGCGGCGCAGGGCGGGAAGCATCGCGGTGAAGTAGAAGTGGGTGTCCTCACGGAAGGCCACCGCGTCCTGGGCGGCCCGCAGCCACCGTTCCACCCGGGCCCGGGTACGGCGCCCGTGCAGCAGCGGGTGTTCGAGCAGCTGCTCCAGCGCCCGCGCGGACCGGGACGCGGTGCCCGCCGGCGCCTCTCCGACCGGTTCCCCGCTGCCCGGCCCTTCGGCCTGGTCGAGCAGGGAACGAACCAGGCCCAGCACGACCTCGGGGGACTCGGCCAGCGTCGGCGGGCTGACCAGCAGCGGGGACGTGGTCTCCCGCCGCCCGTACTCGCGCAGGAAGGAGTCCAGCTCGGCATGGAACCCCTCGAACCCCGTACCGGCCTCCTCCCGCAGCGCGGCCAGGATCCCGGCTGGTTCCCGCTCGGTGAACAGCCGGTACAGCTCGGGCATGGCGCGGACCCGCTCGGCCAGCGTCCGCAGCGCCTCGTTGGAGTCGTCGGTCCGGGTGCGGGCCCCGCCCAGGAGATCGGCGAGCAGGTTCCGGCGGCCCAGGAGGCCGGTGGTCACCACCATCCGGGCCAATGCCAGCCCGGTCCCTGGCAGGTAGTCGATCCGCAGGTCCCGGCAGGGGGCCATCAGCGCCAGTGCCCGCTCGGGCACCTCGACCAGCTCGTCCCAGGGGAGGGCGGGCAGGTCCAGCGCGTCCAGGGCGTCGGCCTCGGCGAGGAAAGCCGCATGCCTCGGGTCCGCCGCCCAGTCGGCCGGCCGGAACCGGCGGGCCTTGCGGGCCAGCTTCCAGGGTGTGAGCACCGCGCGCGGCGCAGGACGAGGGGAGGGCGGGACGAGCTGGACCACCACGCCGTCCTCCTCCCGGAGATAGTCCTGGAAGGCCCCCACCAGACCGTAGTACGCGGTGATCTCCCGCATCATCTCGGCGGGGCCGCGCCCCAGCCAGGAGCTCACGTCCATGGGGTAGGGGCGGACCGGGAGGTACTCGGTGAGGACCGACGCCTGGAGCCGCTGGCGCCGGTTGAGCGGGGTGGAGGGCGGCGGCAGCGCGGTCATCGGGCGGGCCTGAACGATCCGGAACCGCTGGTCGGAGAGGGCCCACTCGATGTCCTGCGGCCGCCCGAAGTGCTCGGCGACGGTCCGCGCGTGGGCGGCCAGGACGGACAGTTGTCCTTCGGAGAGCAGGGCCTTGCGCGAGCCCGCACCGCCCGCGGGCCGGTCCTCGTGGCGGACCCCGCCGCCCTCGACCGAACGGATCACCGCCTCACCGCGCCCGGGCGTCCACTCCAGGACCCGGCCGCGCTCGTCCAACAGGTAGTGGTCGGGGGTGACCAGCCCGGACACCACCGCCTCACCCAGCCCGGCGCCGGCGTCCACGACGATCCGGTCGCGAGCCCCGCTCACCGGGTCGGCGGTGAACATCACCCCGGCCACCTCGGAGTCGACCATCGCCTGGACGACGACGGCGATGCGCACCTCCGTCTGGTCCACCGACCGCTCCCGCCGGTAGGCGACCGCCCGGTCGGTCCACAGCGAGGCCCAGCACCGACGGACCGCGTCCACCACCGCCTCGGCACCGACCACGTTGAGGTAGGTGTCCTGCTGCCCGGCGAAGGCGGCGCCGGGCAGGTCCTCCGCGGTGGCGCTGGAGCGCACCGCCACGGGGACGTCCTCGCCCAGCCGCCCGTACGCGGCGACGATGTCCGCGCGCAGCTGTTCGGGGACGGCGGCGCCCACCACCGCCGCACGCAGGTCCGCGGGCCCCGGCCCGGTCCCCTCCTGCTCCGATCCCTCCTGTACCGCGCCCCGACCCGTTGGGACCTGGTCCGTTGGGCTCCGATCCACCGCGGCGATCAGCTCCGCCAGACCCACGGACTCGGCGACGGCTGTGTAGGCCCCGGTGGTCACCACGAAGCCCTCGGGTACCGGCAGCCCGGCGCGCAGTAGCTCGCCCAGGTTGGCGGCCTTGCCGCCGACGGTGGTCAGGTCGTCGGCGCCGAAGGCGTTCAGCGGGGCGACGAGCGGGGTGCGGATGGCAGCGGTGGAGTTCATGGGATCTCCCGGTCGAGTTCGGTCTGAGCCTGGGTGCGCAGTGGGAGCGCTGGCAGAGCCAGCGCCAAGAGGAAGGCCACCCCCAGGAGAGGGGCCACGGTCAGGGCCGCCGCTGGTACGGCCGTGCCGAAGGCGGCCGCCACCAGTTCCCGGGTGGGCGCTGGTAGCGCGGCGATGGTCTCCGGGGTGAGGTCGCCGGGTTCGGCGACCCCGGCCGGGGAGTGCTCGGCGAAGGACCGGGTGATCAGCGCACCCATCAGGGCGACGCCCACGCTGGCACCTACCTGTCTCAGGAACAGGACGGAGGAGGTGACCGCGCCGAGGTCGGCGGGGGCGGTGGCGTTCTGCGCGGCGAGCATCACCACCTGCATCACCATGCCGACACCGAGGCCGATCAGGAACAGCACCGCCACCAGGCCCGGCACACCACCGGACGCCCCGAGCAGACCGAACAGAAGTACGCCCAGGGCCAGCAGCGCGGTGCCGGTGACCGGGGACCACCAGTACCGGCCGCTGCGGGTGATCAACCGCCCCGAGACGGTCATGGTGGTCAGGGCGCCCGCCATCAGCGCGGTGACCAGGAACCCCGCCTGGGTGGCGGTGGTGCCCAGCGCCACCTGGGCGAAGGTCGGTACGTAGGCGAGGGTGCCGAAGAGCGCGAACCCCACGGTGAAGCTGAGCAGGACCGGTACGACGAACCCCCGCCGACGCAGCAGCCGGGCGGGCAGCACGGGGTCACGCGCCAGGCGGGCCGAGACCAGCCACAGCAGGAGTGCGGCGAGGGTGCCCCCGGCCAGTACCGGGACCGCCCACCCCGGCCGTCCCCCGTCCCCGGCGAGCAGGTCGGCCAGGAGTACGGTGCCGACCACGGTCGCGGCGAGCGCGGCGGCTCCGAACAGGTCGACCGGCTGCCGGGTGGTCGGCCGGGGCAGGCGGAGGGTGAGGACGAGGACGACGAAGGCGACCGCGCCCAGCGGGAGGTGGATGGCGAAGATCCACCGCCAGGAGAACAGGTCGACCAGCACCCCGCCCAGCAGCGGGCCGCCCACCGCGGGCAGCACGGCGACCGAACCGATGAGCCCCAGGTAGCGGCCGCGCTCCCGTGGGCTGATGATCTCGGCGAGGGTGGCCTGCCCGCCGATCATCAGCCCGCCGCCGCCCACCCCCTGGACCACCCGGGCGGCCACGAACATCGGGAAGGAGGCGGCCAGGGTGCACAGCAGCGCGCCGAGGACGAAGAGGGACAGGGCGATCAGGAGCAGCGGCTTGCGGCCGAAGCGGTCGCCGAGCCTGCCGTAGACCGGCAGCACCGCGGTGGCGGCCACCAGGTAGGCGGTGATGACGGCGGGGATCTGGTCCAGCCCGCCCAGGTCCCCGGCGATCACCGGCAGCGCCGGGATCACGGAGGTCTGGTCCAGCGGGGCCAGCAGCATCACCAGTAGCAACCCCGGCATGGTGAGGGCCACGGACTTTCGGCGCTCCGCCGCTCTCACGTCGTCGCCCTCTCCGGTCACCGGTCGCCACCTCCCTTCGATAGAGAACTCCGAGTTTCCTAAAATGCTAGGTGGGCCTCTTAGAAAACGCAACGTTTCTTAGGGGGAAACTTCGAACGACCGTCCCGCCACACCGCCCGACCCGCGCCCCCGGATACGCTCGGCGCGATACCTGACCTTGGGAGGAACCACATGACAGCGACCGCGGTCGTCACCGGAGCCAGCAGCGGGATCGGTGCCGCCACCGCGCGCGGGCTCGCCGCCGAGGGCTACGACGTGGTCCTGGTCGCCCGCCGCGCCGACCGGATCGAGGCGCTGGCCGAGGAGATCGCCAAGAGCGGCCACTCGGCCCGGGCCCAGGTCCTCGACGTCACAGACCGCGCCGCGGTCGACGCCTTCGCCGAGTCCCTGGACGCCTGTGACGTGCTGGTGAACAACGCGGGCGGCGCGATCGGAACCGAGACCGTCGCCACCGGCGACCCCGCCGACTGGCGGCGGATGTACGAGGTCAACGTCCTGGGCGTGCTCAACATGACCCAGGCGCTGCTGCCCAAGCTCATCGCCAGCGGCGACGGCACCGTCCTGGTCGTCTCCTCGGTGGCCGGGCACGTGGTCTACGAGGGCGGCGGCGGTTACGTGGCCGCCAAGCACGGCGCCCACACGCTCGCCGCGACCCTGCGCCTGGAGCTGTGCGGGGAACCGATCCGGGTGCTGGAGGTGGCCCCCGGCATGGTCAAGACCGAGGAGTTCGCCCTCAACCGCCTGCGCGGGGACGCCGACCGCGCCGAGGCCGTCTACGACGGGGTGCCCGACCCGCTGAGCGCCGAGGACGTCGCCGACACCATCGTGTGGGCGGTCACCCGGCCCCCGCACGTCAACATCGACCTGCTCGTGGTCCGCCCGCGCGCCCAGGCCGCGCAGCACAAGATCCACCGGGTCAAGGAGTAGCCGCGGGGTCGGGGACAGCGCTGCGGAAGGCTTCCCCGCGGGCTTCGGCGCGTGATAGGTGTGATCTGGCTTACGCGGTCGAAAGGGCGGCTCAGCGCGGCCTTTTCGACCGTGCCGCCCCCTGTCGCGCACGGCTAGGAGCCTGGACTTGAGTGTGAACGCCTCCCTCCCCAGCTACGCCTCCGGTACCTCGACGGCCCCGCTGCTCGGCGACACCATCGGAGCCAACCTGGCCCGGACGATCGCCGCGCACCCGGACCGGGACGCGCTGGTCGACCGGGGTTCCGGGCGCAGGCTCACCTACCGGGACTTCGGCGCCGAGGTGGACCGGGTGGCGCTGGGCCTGCTCGGCCTCGGTGTGGCCAAGGGCGACCGGGTCGGGATCTGGGCGCCGAACCGGGCGGAGTGGGTGTTCGTCCAGTACGCGACCGCGCGCATCGGCGCCGTGATGGTCAACATCAACCCCGCCTACCGCACGCACGAGCTGGAGTACGTGCTCAACCAGGCGGGCATCTCGGTCCTGGTCGCCGCGCCCTCGTTCAAGACCTCCGACTACGCGGGGATGATCGAGGAGGTGCGGGGGAAGTGCCCCGAGCTGCGCGAGTTGCTCCTCTTCGGCGGTTCCGCCTGGGAGTCGCTGCTCGCGGCTGGTGACCAGGGGGACCCGGCCCGGCTGGCCGGGGTCGAGGCGACCCTCTCTCCGGACGACCCGATCAACATCCAGTACACGTCCGGCACGACCGGCTTCCCCAAGGGCGCGACCCTCTCCCACCACAACATCCTCAACAACGGCTACTCCGTCGGTGAGCTGCTGGGATACACCGAAATCGACCGGATCGCGATCCCGGTGCCCTTCTACCACTGTTTCGGCATGGTGATGGGGAACCTGGCCGCCACCAGCCACGGCGCGTGCATGGTCATCCCCGGCCCGGGCTTCGACCCGGCCACCGCGCTCGACGCCGTCCAGGCCGAGGGCTGTACGTCGCTGTACGGGGTGCCCGCCATGTTCATCGCCGAGCTCGCGCTCCCGGACTTCGACTCCTACGACCTGTCCACGCTGCGCACCGGGATCATGGCCGGATCGCCGTGTCCAGTGGAGGTGATGCGCGAGGTCATCGACCGGATGGGGATGGCGGAGGTCTCCATCTGTTACGGGATGACCGAGACCTCCCCGGTGAGTACCCAGACCAGACGCGACGACTCCGTGGAGCGCAGGGTGTCCACCGTCGGCCGGGTCGGCCCGCACCTGGAGGTGAAGATCGTCGACCCCGAATCCGGGGTCACCGTCCCGCGCGGCACCCCCGGTGAACTGTGCACCCGGGGCTACTCGGTGATGCTCGGCTACTGGAACCAGCCGGACAGGTCGGCCGAGGCGATCGACGCGGGCCGCTGGATGCACACCGGGGACCTCGCCGTCATGGACGAGGACGGGTACGTGGGCATCACCGGCCGGATCAAGGACATGGTGATCCGCGGCGGCGAGAACATCTACCCGCGCGAGATCGAGGAGCTGCTGCACACCCACCCCGACCTGCTGGACGCGCAGGTCGTCGGGGTCCCGGACGAACGTTACGGCGAGGAGCTCATGGCGTGGGTCCGGATGCGCGAGGGCACCGAGCCCCTCACCGCCGAGGCGCTGCGGGCCTTCTGCCGGGGACGGATCGCGCACTACAAGATTCCGCGCTACGTGCACGTGGTGGACGAGTTCCCGATGACGGTCACCGGCAAGGTCCGCAAGGTGCAGATGCGCGAGGAGGCGGTGCGCCTGCTGGGCTGATCGGGGCCGTTCGGCTGCGCCGGGTCGACCGGCTGAGCTGAGCGGCGCGCGGCGGGCGGCCCGGCATCGCCGCCCGCCTGCTCGGGGGCAGACTCCGGCCCGGACCTCGGCTACCTCGGATCGAGTTCCTTGCCGAGCATCTCCACGAGGCCGTCCAGAGCCCCCTCCGAACCCTCCTCGTCGCAGGTCAGCGTGACGGTCTCGCCGTGGGCGGCGCCCATCGACATCACCGCCAGCACGCTGCTGGCGTCCACCGGCTTGTGGTCGGCGCGGGAGACCTTCACGGGCAGGCCGGTCTCGTTGACGGCCTGGACGAACAGGGCGGCGGGCCGGGCGTGCAGGCCGAGGAGGGAGCCGATGACTACGGTGCGCTCGGGCATGTCAGTCCTTGGAGGGTGTCGGGCGGGGCCGGGCGGTCCGACCCCGGGCGTGGCGGGTGCTGGCTGTGGCTGTGGTGCTGGTGGCTGTGGTGCTGGTGAAGGCTGTGGCGGTCATAGCTTCTCGATCCGCCACAGGGGGTCGGGCTCGGTCACCGGGCTGACGCTGTCGGTGGCCACGTCGTCGGGCTGGGGGACGGTGGTTCCGGGCAGGGCGACGGCGGCGGTGCCCCAGGCCACGGCCTGCCGGAGGCGCTCCTGGGGGGTGTCCTCCCGGGAGAGGAAGCCGGCGAGCGCGCTGTCGCCCGCGCCCACGGTACTGCGGGTGCGTACCCGGGGGCCGCGCGCCCAGAACACGTCCTGTCCGGTGACGAGCAGCGCCCCGTGGCTGCCGAGGGTGACCAGCACGGCCTCGTTGCCCCAGGAGAGCACCTCGCGGGCGGCCTCGGTGACGGTGCCGACGGTGGGCAGCGCACGGTCGACCAGCGCGGACAGTTCCTCGTGGTTGGGTTTGAGCAGTGCGATCGAACCCGCTGCCGCGGCGGCCGCCAGCGGTGCGCCCGACGTGTCCAGGGCGAGGGGGACCCCGTAGGAGGCGGCCAGGCGGGCCACGCGTACGTACAGGTCGTCGGGCACCCCGGCGGGCAGGCTGCCGCTGGCCACCACCCAGTCGGGGGAGCGGGAGAGCTCGTCATCCAGGGCCGCGAGCAGGGCCTCGACCTCCTCGGCGGAGAGGGCGGGTCCGGCGGCGTTCAGCTTGGTGGTGGTGCCGTCGGCCTCGGTGACGGTGACGTTCCCGCGGGTCTCTCCGTCGATGGGCACGGCGACCCGGGGCAGGTCGCCGAGGAGGCTGGTGAGCTCGGCGCCGCCGCCACCGCCGACCGGGAGGACGGCCCGGGTGGGGACGCCGGCGCCGAGCAGCGCACGGGAGACGTTGACGCCCTTGCCGCCCGCCTGGGCACGGGTGGCGTGCACCCGCAGGACCTCGCCTCGGACGAGGCTGTCGACCTCCAGTGTGTGGTCGACGCTCGGGTTCGGGGTGAGGGTCAGGATCATGGGTGCTCTTTTCGAGGGGTGTGACGCGCCCGGTCCGGAAGACGGCTCTGCCGTGGTGCCGTGCTGTGTCGCTTCCAACCCAGAGCTGCTTCCACGCTGCGATGGTGTGGTTCTGTCTTTGATTATGTGTGTTTGCCTGTGTGTGTCAATGGTGCTGCCCGGGTCGGGCGGTGCGCGGGCGGGGCATCCGAGGGGTGGCCAAGTCATGTCCCTTCCTGTTCACGCCAGCTACATGTCGGATGATCCCCCTGTTGGCAGCCTGAGTGGGGTTGCTGGGATATTAGGTGGAGATGCCCCTTGTGTGTCCCAGGCAACACCATTAAGCTCACCGAAAACCACACCGAAACACAGGTGATCCAACATGTACGCGGAAGAACGCCAGAAGGTGATCCTCGAACGCGCCCGCCACGAAGGCCGGGTCGACGTCACGGGGCTCGCCTCGGAGTTCGACGTCACCTACGAGACCATCCGCCGCGACCTCACCGCCCTTGAGCGGCACGGGGTCCTGCGCAGGGTCCACGGCGGCGCGATCCCCGTCGAGCGGCTGGGTTTCGAGCCCGCGCTCAACGTGCGTGACTCCGTCATGACCCAGGAGAAGGAGCGGATCGCCAAGGCCGCGCTCGCCGAACTCCCCGACGAGGGCGCCATCCTCCTGGACGCGGGTTCCACCACCGGTCGGCTGGCCGAACAGCTGCCCACGGACCGCGAGCTCACCGTCGTCACCAACTCGCTCTCGATAGCTCTCACACTCACTCCCCGCACCAACATCAACCTCATGCTGCTCGGTGGCCGTCTGCGCACCAGGACCCAGGCCAGCGTCGACGCCTGGGCCCTGCGCGCCCTCGCCGAGTGCTACGTGGACGTGGCCTTCATGGCCACCAACGGTGTGTCCGTCGAACGCGGTCTGACCACCCCGGACCCGGCCGAGGCCGAGGTCAAGCGGGCCATGATCGCCTCCTCCCGGCGCGCCGTACTGCTCGCCGACCACACCAAGGTCGGCAACGACCACTTTGCCCGTTTCGCCGCTGTCGAGGACCTCGACCTGGTCATCACCGACAACGGTCTCGCCGACGGGCTCGCGGACGAACTGGAGGCGACCGGACTCTCCGTCCGGGCCGTCTAGCCAGGGCGTCCGCGCTCCACAGCCATCCCACCCCGGCCGAGGCTGACCGCCCGCCGGACCTCCCAGGAGGTTCCCCCCATGTCCACTGAGCAAGGCAGACTCGTCTCCGTGCGATCCGGAGTCCAGCGCTTCGGCGGTTTCCTGGCGAGCATGGTGATGCCCAACATCGGCGCGTTCATCGCCTGGGGCCTCATCACCGCCCTGTTCATCCCCGACGGCTGGTGGCCCAACGAGCAGATGGCCGAGCTGGTGGGCCCGATGATCACCTTCCTGCTGCCGCTGCTGATCGGCTACACCGGCGGTTACCTCATCTACGACAAGCGCGGCGGTGTGGTCGGCGCGATCGCCACGGTCGGTGTGATCGTCTCCGCGGACATCCCGATGTTCCTCGGCGCGATGGTCGTCGGCCCGCTCACCGCGTACCTGCTCAAGAAGTTCGACAAGGTCGTCCAGCCCCGGACCCCCAGCGGCTTCGAGATGCTGGTCAACAACTTCAGCGCCGGAATCCTCGGCGGCGCCATGGCGATCATCGGGCTCTTCGCCATCGGCCCGGTGGTGACCACCGTCGCGGGCTGGCTCGGCCGGGGCGTGCAGTTCCTCATCGACATGTCACTGCTGCCGGTGGTGTCGATCCTGGTCGAACCGGCCAAGGTCCTGTTCCTCAACAACGCCATCAACCACGGCGTCCTCGGACCGCTGGGCGTCGCCCGGGTGGCCGACCAGGGCAAGGCCATCGAGTTCCTCATCGAGACCAGCCCCGGCCCGGGCCTGGGCATCCTGCTGGCCTGCATGCTCTTCGGCCCCAAGCTCAGCCGGGCCACCGCCCCCGGCGCGATCATCATCCACTTCTTCGGCGGCATCCACGAGATCTACTTCCCGTACATCCTCGCCCAGCCCAAGCTCATCCTCGCGGCGATCGCCGGCGGCATGTCCGGCATCACCACCTTCCTCATCTTCGACGTCGGGCTGCTGGCCACTCCGGCGCCCGGCAGCATCTTCGCCCTGATGGCCGTCGCCCCGCGCGGTGACCACCTCGGTGTCCTGGCCGGTGTCGCGGTCGGAACCATCGTCTCGTTCGTGGTGGCCTCGATGCTCCTCGGCTTCGGCCGGGCCGAGCGCAAGGCCGAACGCGAGGCGGCCGAGAAGGCTGAGGCCGCCGGGAAGACCGGAGCGGACAAGGGCGAGTAGTTCCCCGGATCCCGCCGCCCGGGCGGAGAGGGACCCGCCCGGGCGGCGTTCCGGGGAACCACCCCCAGAACACAGCGCGGCACCAGGCAGCCAGAACAGCACGAACACCACCACTGGTCAGCACCACAGAACCGGGAGAAGCACCCATGGCCACCATCGAAGGCTCCGACATCAAGAAGGTCGTCGTCGCCTGTGACGCCGGGATGGGCAGCAGTGTCCTGCTCACCACGCAGCTCAAGAAGACCCTGTCCCCGTACGGGGTCACCGTCGAGCACTCGCCGGTCGACCGCATCCCCGACGACGCCGACCTCGTCCTGTGCCACAGCGGCCTGGTCGACCGGGCCCGCCACCGGGTCGACGACACGGTGGTCGTTGCCTTCCAGATGTTCCTCGGCGACCCCGCCTTCGCCCGCGTGGAGGCGGCGATCCGGGACGGTGGCACCCTTGCCGACTGACCTCACCCTCACCGCCGAGTCCGTGCGGATCGGCGCTGCCGCCCGCGACCGGGCCGACGCCATCGACCAGTGCGGCGCCCTGCTCGTGGAGCTCGGTGCGGTGGAACCGGGCTACGTGACCGCCATGCACGAGCGGGAGGCATCCATCCCCACCTTCGTGGGTGAGGGGGTGGCCATCCCGCACGGCACCGACGCCTCCCGGGCACTGGTCAAACGGACCGCCCTGGCGGTGATCCAGTTCCCGGGCGGGGTCGACTGGGGCGGGCCGACCGTGCACGTCGCCATCGGCATCGCCGCCTCCGGTGAGGAGCACCTCCAGGTGCTGTCCTCGCTGGCCGGAGTGCTCACCGACCCCGAACGCGCGGCCCGCCTGCGCTCCGCCGCCGGAGTGGACGAGGTCCTCGAACTCCTCGCCCCGGCAACGGGCTGAGAAACCGCAGCCCGGTCACCGCCCGAAAACCGCCACTGACCGACCCCGTCGCCCCACCGGCCGGGGCGGAGAACCCCGCCCCGGCCCAGCCCCACCAGAAAGGCCCGAACATGCTCGTCGCCCGCTTCTACGCCCCAGGTGACATCCGCCTGGAGCAGGCACCCGAGCCCACCCCCGGACCGGGGCAGCTCAAGATCGCCGTCGCCAACTGCTCCACCTGCGGCACCGACGTGAAGATCTCCCGGCACGGACACCACCACATCCGCCCGCCCCGGGTGATCGGCCACGAGATCGCGGGCCGGATCGTCGAGGCGGGCGAGGGCGTGACCGGCTGGGCCGAGGGCGACCGCGTCCAGGTCATCGCGGCCATCCCGTGCGGCACGTGCGTCGAGTGCGCGGACGGCCGGTTCACGGTCTGCTCCAACCAGGAGTCCATGGGCTACCACTACGACGGCGGGTTCGCCGAGTACATGATCATCCCCGAGGCGGTCTTGGCCGTGGACGGGGTCAACCGGGTGCCCGACAATGTCGACCTCGCCGAGGCTTCGGTGGCCGAGCCCCTGGCCTGCGTGCTCAACGGCCAGGAGATCGCCGGGGTCGGTGAGGGCGACATCGTGGTGGTCATGGGCGCCGGTCCCATCGGCTGCCTGCACGTGCGCCTGGCCCGGGCCAAGGGTGCGGCCAAGGTGTACCTGGTGGACCTGAACCGGGGCCGCCTGGACATGTCCGCCGCCCTCGTGGAGCCGGACGCCGCGATCTGCGGCGAGGAGACCGACGCGGTCGCCGAGGTCCTGCGCCTGACTGGCGACCGGGGAGCGGACCTGGTCATCACGGCCGCCGCCTCGGGCCGGGCCCAGGAGGACGCGCTGAGGATGGTGGCGCGCAGCGGCCGGATCAGCTTCTTCGGCGGGCTGCCCAAGGACGCGCCGGTCATCCAGCTGGACGCCAACGTCGTGCACTACAAGGAGATCTCCATCTTCGGCGCGAACGGCTCCAGCCCGGCGCACAACAAGCGCGCCCTCGAACTCATCTCCTCGGGCGAGGTCCCGGTCGCGGACCTCATCACCGAGCGGATGTCCCTGTCCGACGTGCACAAGGCGATCGAGACCGTCGCCTCGGGCACCGCCGTCAAGGTGACCATCCAGCCCTGACCGAACGGCCCGCGGACCGTGGGCCGGGCACTGACGGGTGGGCCCGGCCCGGGCAGCTCCGAGCGAACACCAGTGGTCATGAGAGGTCGCGGGTGACCACCGGTGCGCAGCCGGTCCACGGTCTCGCGGTGGATGGCGGTCAACAGGACCGGTTGTCCACAGATCCGGAACCCGGCCTGGCGTTCCGGGCCGATTCCGGGTTGTCTTGACCTATCGGGGGACTCAAGATCCCGCCAGCACCGCCATGCCCACCACCGACCCGGCCCCACTCACCCCACCCGTCCCATCCACCCCACTCCCCCCGACCGACCGCAGCACCCCCCAGCCGTCACAGGAGAGCACCCATGGAGCAGACGGAATCCGCCCCGAACCCCACCGCGCCTGTGCTGAAGGGCATCGCGGCCGGTCCCGGCGGGGCCGTCGCCCCGGTCGCTCGGATGGCGGCCCCGCCGTCGCTCCCCGAACGCGAACCCGAGGTCACCGACACCGTGGAGGAGCAGTCGGCCGCCCGTGAGGCCCTGTTCAGCGTGGCCGCCGACCTGGAGGGGCGGGCCGCCGAACTGGACGGCGAAGCGGCGGCGGTGCTCAACGCCCAGGCGCTCATGGCCCGCGACCCCGAACTGCGGCGGCAGGTCGAGGAGGATGTTCAGAACGGCAGCGCCGCCGCCTGGGCGGTGCGGGACGCCTGCGGCCGGTACCAGGACCTGCTCCTGGCCGCAGGTGGTTACCTGGCCGAGCGCGCCGCCGACCTCGGCGACATCCGCGACCGCGCCGTCGCTGTGCTCCTGGGGCTGCCCATGCCCGGACTGCCTGACCCCGGCCACCCGCACGTGCTGGTCGCCGAGGACCTGGCGCCCGCCGACACCGTCCGGCTGGACACCTCTCAGGTCCTGGCCATCGTCACCCGCCTGGGCGGTCCCACCAGCCACACCGTGATCCTGGCCCGCTCACTCGGCCTGCCCGCCGTGGTGGGCTGCGCGGGAGCCGACACCTTGACCGACGGCACCACCGTCGCGGTGGACGGCGACGCGGGAACCGTCGAGGTCGACCCCGCCCCCGGGACCGCCGAGCGGGTCCGCCGACGCGCCGAACACCGCCGGGCCGTGCTCTCCGCCGCCTCCGGACCGGGCCGTACCTCCGATGGGGTCGCCGTGTCCCTGCTGCTCAACGCCGGTGAGGGCGACCCCGACGAGGCAGCCGCCCACGACAGCGAGGGCATCGGCCTGCTGCGCACCGAGTTCCTCTTCCTGGACCGCGCGGAGCCGCCCACCATCGCCGAGCAGACCGAGGTCTACACCCGTCTGTTCCGAGCGTTCACCGGCCGAACCGTCACCGTGCGGACCCTCGACGCGGGGTCGGACAAACCCCTGGCCTTCGCCGAGACCGGCCCGGAGGACAACCCTGCCCTCGGCGTTCGGGGCTTCCGAACCGCCCGCGTCCACCCGACTCTTCTCTCCGACCAGCTCACCGCCATCGCGGCGGCCGCCCGCGAGCCCGACCACCAGGCCAGGGTCCGCGTGATGGCGCCGATGGTCTCGACGCCCGCCGAGGCCGAGGAGTTCGCAGCCCTGGCCCGTACCGCCGGACTGGGCACCACCGCCGAGATCGGCGTCATGGTGGAGGTCCCGGCCGCCGCCCTGCTCGCCGACCGGTTGCTGAACCACGTGGACTTCGTGTCCATCGGCACCAACGACCTCGCCCAGTACACGATGGCCGCGGACCGTACCCTGGGGGCGCTGCCCGACCTGCTCGACCCCTGGCAGCCCGCCCTGCTGAGTCTGATCGACAAGGTCGGCGACGCAGGTAGAAGGGCCGACCGATCCGTGGGCGTCTGCGGCGAGGCCGCCGCTGATCCCCTGCTCGCCCTGGTCCTCGTCGGGCTGGGCGTCACCAGCCTCTCAACGGCTCCACCGGCACTCTCCGCCGTGCGTTTCGCCCTCGCCCACCATTCCAAGGCCGAGTGCCGTGGCCTGGCCGAACTCGCTCTGGCCGCCGACAGTCCGGAGCGCTCCCGCGAGATCGTCCGCCGAGCCGCCCACCCCGAGGTCACCGACCTCTGACCAGCTACGGTCACGGAGCCCACTTCCCGCCCCGGGGAGCCAGGGGTACAGTGTTCGCGGGAATAGGTGAAGGGCGCCGGAGCTGATCCGGCGCCCTTTCTTTCTGCCTGACTACTGCGCGGCACGCACCCCAGCGAGCAAAGCAGTCCACTCGACTGCGGAGACTTCCAGGTGCCCCTGCGCAGGGTTCTGGGAGTCACGCACAGCGGAGCCGCTTGGGAAGTCGGCGACCTCCACGCAGTTGTTGCGGTCGCTGTAGCTGGACTTGCGGAAGTCCAGAGCTTCGGTCGGGAATAGGTTCATCGTCGGTCCTAAATCAGGTTCTTCAGGATCTGAAGGGATGCCTCAGGGTAGCGCGCAGACGCCCGGACATGGTCAAACAGTCGGGTGTACCGGTCCAGCTCCTCGGGCTCCTCCAGGTACAGGCCATCCATGTCCGTCTCCAGGTAAACCACTGGGCTCACGCCTGGGACGAAGTCCAGGATGACGAATGGTCCCTGCAATCCAGCGTGCATGCCACTGGCGAACGGCAAAACCTGAAGAGTCACGCTGTTGTCGCCCTCGGCCATCTCGATGAGGTGTTCGGCTTGTTCCTTCAAGACGTCCTCTCGCTGGATGCGAAGGAGGGCTGCCTCGTCGATCACCGCCCACAGCTCCGGGGCGTCCGGTTTGGTGAGGATCTGCTGTCGCTGACGTCGAGTTTCGACGGCACGCTCTATGTCGGGCGGACTCTGGTAGAGGCTTGCCCGCATCAGACTCTCAACGTACCGTGACTGTTCAGGTCTCTCGGGCGGGTTGATCGGTTTGCCTGCGCGGCACGCGCCTAGCCTGTAACGATGAGCCCGTGACCTCCTCCGACCAGCCCGCGCCCTCCTACGAGGAGCTCGCCGCGCTGGTCGTTGAGCAGGCAGCCACGATCACCCAACTCCGCGCTGATCTGTCCCAAGCCAACGAGCGCATCGCCGAGCTTCAAGCCCGACTGGACAGCGACTCCACGAACTCCTCCAAGCCTTCCTCCACGGACCCCTTCGTCAAGCCGAAGCCGAAGTCCCAGCGCCGCCGCACCGGCCGCAAACCCGGCGGGCAACCCGGCCACCCAGGCCAAACGCGCGCCCAAACCCCGGACCCCGACCACGTGCTGGAACACCACCCCCACACCTGCGGTGGGTGCGGAGGAGACCTGGCCGGATCCGAGCAGACCGGGCTGGTGCGCCGCCAGGTCGTGGACCTGCCCCCCATCAAACCCACGGTGACCGAGCACCAGATGATCGAGCACACCTGCGCCTGCGGGGAGCGCACCCGAGCCAGCGCCCCCGAGGGGATCAACGCTCCGGTCCAGTTCGGAGCGAACGTGCGCGCGATGATCTGCTACCTGTACCTGGGCCAGTTCCTGTC
Source organism: Nocardiopsis exhalans (assembly GCF_024134545.1). GTDB lineage: Bacteria > Actinomycetota > Actinomycetes > Streptosporangiales > Streptosporangiaceae > Nocardiopsis > Nocardiopsis exhalans. Next base: position 6,947,011 of record NZ_CP099837.1, on the reverse strand, counting down.
CGCCAAGCGCACCGCCCAAGCCCTGTCGGACCTGGTGGGATGCCCCGTGTCGGCGGGCACAGTCGTGGACACCGCACGCCGGGCCGCCACCGCGTTGGAGGCCTTCACTCGCGCCGCCACCGAGGAGATCGCTTCCGCCCAGGTGGCGCACTTCGACGAGACCTCGCTGCGGGTGGGCGGGGGCCTGGTGTGGGTGCATTCGGCCTCCACCGGCAAGTGGAGCCTGCTGAGCGCCCACCCCAAACGCGGCACCGTGGGGATGGACGCCGCCGGGGTCCTGCCCGCCTTCGCTGGGTTGGCGGTCCATGACGCCTGGGCCCCCTATGACACCTATAAGGGTGTGGCCGCTCATGTGTTGTGCAACGCCCACCTGCTGCGCGAGTTGCAAGCGGTCCAGGACGCGGCTGGGGAGGGGGTGTGGTGCTGGGCCGGGCAGGCCGCTGACGCGCTGCGTCAGATGAAGCGCCTGGTCGATGCGCACCTGGCCACGGTCTCCTCGCTGGAGGGAATCGACACCGTGCGTTTGGACGGGCTGGGTCACCAGTGGCGCAGCGCGGTGGCCATCGGCCTGGCCCAGACTTCGGGCCGGGAGTCCAAGCTGGTGGCCAAGTTCCACGCGTTGGCCAGGCGGATGCGCGACCGGGAAGCGGATTACCTGCGGTTCACGGTCGATGAGCGGGCCCCGTTCGACAACAACGCGGCCGAGCGCGAGGTGCGGATGGTCAAGGTCCGCCAGAAGGTCTCGGGGTGCTTACGGTCCCTGGCCGGGGCCGAGTGGTTCTGCGCGGTGCGCTCCTATATCGCGACCGCCGCCAAGCACGGTATTGGCATGTTCGACGCCCTGGTCCACCTGGCCCAGGGCGAGTGCTGGATGCCCGAAACAGCTTGAGTCTTCTTCAGGACACCTGAACAGTCACAACGTACCGAGGTGTCTGAAGAAGTCCGGGGATTCGTGCGAGCTCGTAGGTGCGAATGCTGTGTGCTTCGCCCTCGAACGCGACGAAGTCGTCGGTGAAGACATCGCTGAACTTGGACCACCAACCCAGCTCGCGAGCCTGTCGGGTGAGGTTGAGGATTGCCTCGCGACGGCGCTCATCAGTAACGCCGTACACGTCGAGAAGTCCTCGAATCTCCATGACGGTGGGCTTGAGTCGGACACCAGTTTCGATGTTGCTGATCTTGCCCATCGACCACTCGGTGGCCTCTGAGACCTCTTCGATGGTTTTGCCCGCTTCGACTCGGGCCTTCTTGATCTCGACGGACAGGCGTCGGCGTCGGATCGACCTGCGGTTATCCGCCATGTCGCCTCCTGAAGTCTCCCGGTCTCGCCCTCGGATGTTACGGCCGGTGTCAGGGCTGCGCGAATCGCTCATCTGTGAATCTTTCACTCATGAAACAGGGAACAATGAACTTTGATTCCATGAAGCAATCTCTCATGAAGACTTGAAAACATGAAGTTTCAGGGTGACACTGGTTCTCACCTATTCCCGCCGGGCCTCCCACCCGGCATCCGAACACCAGGAGTCCGCTATGGCGCGATGCCTGAACCTGTCTGAGCTGGCGCATGTGCGCTGGTTGGCTTCCGAAGCGATGCGTCGCCGTCGGCCCCGTCGGGCCAGGCGTGTGCGCGGCTACGCCCCTGCTCCCCGAAACCTGATCCTGGGGCAGCCGTTGTGCTCGCCTCGCCCGCCGAGGGTCCCGGCCCCCCGGAGGCCGCTGGACTCCGCGCCCCTGGACGTTCTCCAGGCTGTGCTCGCCGGACTTCAGCGGTTGGGGGTGGCGGTCTGATGCGCGACATCTACTCCCGGGACCTGCTCACCGTCATCGACGAAGCCCTTCAGCAGCCCGCACACCTGACCACTTCCCAGATGGCCGAGTGGCACTCCCACACCCTGCGCAACCGGCTACCCCTGATCAGGGAAGCGCTGCGCATCGCCCACGAGGAGGCCGACGCCGAGCTGGCTACCGAGCTCGTCGATCAGGCCATCGCCAATTACCCCAACCCGCCCGGCGCGATCCGGGTGGTCGGCGGTGACGGGGCGAGCCTGCCCACACCCGCACAGCAGCCTCCGCCCGGCGAAGCTGAGCTGCCTATCCCCGAGCACATCCTGTGCCCGCTGCTCTACCTGAACTGGAATCTGACCATCGAGGGCAAGCCGCCTCACGAGGTCTATGTGGCCCGGCGCCCCTTCGGCTGGATGGGCGCGGGTGACCGCTGGGAGCGCGTCACCGCACCCACCCGCCACGAACTCCTGCGCCTGCTCGGCCACCGGCTCCTGGGAACCGACCCGCCTGCCAACTGAGCCCGGCTCACCCTCACAACCCCGCGCGCCCGCTGTGGCAACGGTCCCCAAGGCCCGGCAGGCGCGCAGCCCACCCCCACGACTCGGGTGCGATGGACAACCAAACGCCTTGCTCAGACCGCAACGGTCACGACTACATCCCGGACCAGGCACCCGTGAAGCGCGGCAACACAGCCACCGCCACCTGCCGCTACTGCGGGCACACGATCACCGCCACACGCTGAACCCCTCGGGTCTTCAGTGCTCATAAGAAAGCTCTGGCGGGTGCGTCAACACCCCCAGAGCAGGCCGACAACCAAACCCGATTGCAACAGGAAGCGAGTTGCCGACATGGCCATTGTGTCAAACATCCATGCCCCCACACCCCCGTTCGCGGGACGCCGCTGGCCCTCCCGCCTCTACCCCGGCGACCTGGCCCAGACCGGCTGGGTGCGCGCGGACTTGGCCGCCGACTTGCACCGCCTGGCAGGGCTTCCCGCCGAGACGTCCGAGAACCTGGTGCTGTGCGCCAGCGAGATGTTTTCGAACGCGGTCGACCACAGCCGCTCGGGCCAGGACGTCGAGGGCCGGGTGGTGCGTACCCTGCACATGCCCACCGCCCACACCCTCCAGGTCGCGATCATCGACGACGGCCAGCGCACCGACCACACCGAGTTCCAGGCCCCTGAGACTCCGGACCGGTCGGTGGATGAGTGGGAGCAGGCCGAGCGCGGCCGTGGTCTGCTGCTGATCGGGCACCTCGCCGACCGGTGGGGGACCCGCTCGGTGCTGGACTTCCCCTTCTGCCAGGGGTTGGGCACCGTGGCCTGGGCCGAGTTCACCCTCCCGGAGGCCTCCCGGTGAGCGGCTCGCATCAGTTGAGTTCCGGGGTGCGTCAGAGGCTGTCCGCGCCCCGGGGCCACCGCTTCTCCCGCCCCGGCACCAACCGCCCGCTGGCCGCCCCGCCCCAACCCCGGCAACACCGCCACCCCTCGGGCCCGTACTTCACCACACCGGAAACCCACTCCGAACGCCAGGCGCGGCTGCTGCGGCAGATGGAAGGCAACCCCCGGGTGGCCCACATGCTCCAACACGGACCCACCCCGCACTGGTTCGAGATCGACCGCCAACGCCGCGAACAGGCCGAACGCGAAGCCCGACGCCTCGAAGAGGCCATCGCGGCCCTGACCGACGACACCCCGACTCCCGCCCGGGGTCGCCACCGGGCGCCGCGCCCCTGGTGGGGCTGGCCCGCCGTGGCCATCAGCACCACCCTGCTCCTGGCCCAGACCACCGCCCAGGCCATCTTCCAGACCGGGCTCCCGCTCTGACCGGCACAGTCACAGCACCCGTTTCCACGAAAGAAAGGAACACCCACTGATGCTCAACGAATCCCAACAGCAAGCCACCGCCAAGGATCAGGAGTGAGGGCCAAACCCTCACCACGCACCTTGCTCACGGAGATGGCCCGGGACCCGTTCATGACCCAGACCCGCCAACCGCCGCCTGACCTATGAACGGGATTCCTCGAACTCCCGCGCGCCCGCTGAGTCCCCGGCCCCTGTCCTCGGCCAACCCAGCGGGCGCGCGATCCCCGAAGAAGGAGCAGGAACGATGACCGTGACCATCACACCGCTTTGTCTTCCAGCCGCCCGGCCCTCCCGGCGCCGCGTCCGCCAGCCGCTACCAGGTGCGGCATGTGCAGCGGCGAAGACGGTCGGTGGACCACCAATGACGGCGGTACACCCGGTAAGGAAATCGGCCGGTGGATGCGAGCACCCCTGTGGCGAGGATGAGTCCGTCCCCGTGTGCGCGGTGAGCAGGCTCGGTGAACTGCGCGTTTAGGGTTCCAAGAAACCAGAATCTGTCAGTTATTGACACTTGGGCAGCGAAGACAAGTCACCCATTGCAATCCACCCTCAAGCAATCTTCGAGCCTATCTACTGCCTCTTGCTGGGAAAATCACCGGATCTGGAGTGCGCTTCATCCTGTCTCTGCCGGGCTCCCTGCGTGGGTTCCCCCGTTTCCCGCCGCGTGAGTGTGGCCGTCTCCGCTGCGCGCGTCAAGGTCGTTCGTCCTCGCTTCGCTCCGGGCGCTCCACCTTGACCCGCTTCGCTCCGACGGCGGTTGGCGGCTATCGGGAAACGGGGGAGGTGTGGTCGGGGTGGTAAGCGGGGCTGGGCCCCAAAGGGGCCCGAAGGGCCCAACAGCAACTACCAACCGCGCGGCCTTCGGCCGGTGCCTTCCCCAGGCCTGCGGGGATCGGTTCGCGTGTCGCGGCCGGTCACTCGCCCGGACGGAAAAGCGGCAGCGAAGGTAGCAGGTTCCTCACCTCTGTGCGGATCGGTTCGCGTGTCGCGGCCGGTCACTCGCCCGGACGGAAAAGCGGCAGCGAAGGTAGCAGGTTCCTCACCTCTGTGCGGATCGGTTCGCGTGTCGCGGCCGGTCACTCGCCCGGACGGAAAAGCGGCAGCGAAGGTAGCAGGTTCCTCACCTCTGTGCGGATCGGTTCGCGTGTCGCGGCCGGTCACTCGCCCGGACGGAAAAGCGGCAGCGAAGGTAGCAGGTTCCTCACCTCTGTGCGGATCGGTTCGCGTGTCGCGGCCGGTCACTCGCCCGGACGGAAAAGCGGCAGCGAAGGTAGCAGGCTCCTCACCTCTGTGCGGATCGGTTCGCGTGTCGCGGCCGGTCATGCGTGCTATCGGATACCCGGTGGCGAGGATGGGGGTCAGTGCTGTGGTGTCGGCCCTGGGCAAGCCAGGGTGTCCGTAACCCGCGCCTGAGGCTGTCCGCTGCTTCCGAAACCCCCTCATCCCCGATGATCTTGCTACCAGAAGCAAGTTCGGCGCCGATTTCGCTTCTGGTAGCAAGATCATCTTTGAAAAGGGGGCCGAAATCGGGCTCGGGGGCTTGGCGGGGCGCGGTTGTGGTTCGCAGGCAGGGGTGACCGGCCGCGACACGCGGCCCGGTCCGCGCAGGGCTGGGGAGCCCGGGGCCTTCGCTGCCGCTTTTCGTTGCTGACCTTGACCGGCCGCGACACGTCCAACCGGTGGGCTCCGGGCTGGGGAAGGCTCCGGCCGAAGGCCGCGCGGTTGGTAGTTGCTGTTGGGCCCCTTCGGGGCCCAGCCCCGCTTATCACCCCGGACCACACCTGCCCCGTTTCCCGATAGCCGCCAACCGCCGTCGTAGCGAAGCGGGTCAAGGTGGAGCGCCCGCAGCGAAGCGAGGACGAACGACCTTGACGCGCGCAGCGGAGACGGCCACACTCACGCGGCGGGAAACGGGGGAACCCGCACACTGAACAGAGAGCTCAGCAGCAACACAGCCAGAGGTCTCCATCGTGAGGGCTCAGTCGGCGGAGCTGCTGCTTAGGGGCAGAGATCGGGCTCAGGGGATCGGCCCCGGCCGTTCAGAGGATCGTGGTGCCGATACGGAGGCGGTTGCCGTCGGGGTCCTGGAGTTCGATCTCGCGGGCCCAGGGGGCCTCTTCGACAGCGGTGCCGAACTCGGCGGCGATGGTGTCCACATCTTTGACCCGCAGGTAGACCAGGGTGTCCGGGCGGGCGTCGCCGGTGTGCTCGGACAGGAAGAGGGACACCGGGCCCCGGATGATCTCGACGAAGGCGGGGAGGCCGGGCTCGAAGCGGTGCTCCCACACCTGGCTGAAACCCAGCCGTCGGTACCAGCGGACGGAGGCTTCGGCGTCGGTCACGCGCAGGATCGGGATCGCTTGTTCGCTCATGGGGCCCTGAGCATCACGTCTGGTCAGTATCACGACTGGTCCGGCGTGGACCAGGTCTCGCAGACCGCTTCGGGGACCAGGTCGAGCTGTTCCAGGAACGCGCGCAGCAGGCCGTCGGTGTTGTCGGTGTAGCCCGAGGTGGACCAGGCCTGGAAGCCGTTGTTGAGGGCGGCGAAGAAGACGGTCGCCACGAGGGCGGGACGGTGGTCGACGGCCGGGTCCACCCCGGTGCGTTCACCGATGACCTCGGCCAGTTTGGCCTGGCGGCGGTGGCAGTAGCGCATGTTGGCCTCGAAGAGCTCGGGGCTCTGCGAGATGAAGTTGCCAGCACTTCCCTGGAGGTGCAGGTTCTCGCGCTCCAGGATCATCCAGTGGTCGCGCATCGCGTTGCGCAGGGCCTGGAACGGGTGCTCGCCGGAGGGGCGGTCCCGCAGGGCCGCGCAGAGGACCTCGTCGACCCCCTCGACCGCGTCCAGCACCACGTCCTCCTTGGAGGCGAAGTACCGGAAGAACGTCCGCTGGGAGACCCCGGCGCAGGCCGCGATCTCCTCGGTGGTGGTCGCCTCGTAGCCCTTCTCGTGGAACAGGCGCAGCCCGGACTCGATGAGGGTCCTGCGCAGCTCGGCCTTCTTCCGTTCGCGCAGGCCGACGCCCTCGGGGCTCGTCGTGCTCATGGACGTGCCTCCCCGATCCCGCATGCCGTTCGTTGGCACGCTCTTCTCCTGGAGGATACATGCGGGCCACAGTGATGTCAGTCACTGACAAAAAGCAGACATTGCAAAGTGTCAGCGGCTGCCATAATCTCGCCGGGAAGGTAACGAGCACCCGGGGGCACCATGACCACGCAGACCGCAGCGGCACCACCCGATCACGGGCGCGTGCGCTTCACCGAGAGTCCCTGGGCCACCCTCGTCGCCATCGCCTTCGGCGTCATGATGGTCGCCCTCGACGGCACCATCGTCGCGGTGGCCAACCCCGCGATCGGCGCCAGCCTCGGCGCCTCGCTGGCCGAACTCCAGTGGGTCACCCACGGCTACCTGCTCGGACTCGCGGTCTTCCTGATCACGGCGGGCAAGCTCGGCGACCGGTTCGGCTACCGGAACACCTACCTGGTGGGCGTGGTCGGCTTCGTGCTCTCCTCGGTGGCGATCGCACTGTCGTCCGGTGTCATCATGCTCATCGCCTTCCGGATCGTCCAAGGGGTTTTCGGGGCGCTGCTGCTCCCCTCCGCCATGGGTCTGCTGCGCGCCAGCTTCCCTCCCAGCAAGCTGGGCCGGGCCTTTGGCGTCTTCGGCAGCCTGATCGGCGCGGCCACGGCGGGCGGCCCGATCCTGGGCGGGGTCCTCGTGGGCGCGTTCAGCTGGGAGGCCGTGTTCTACATCAACGTCCCGGTCGGCGCCGTCGCGCTGGGCCTGGCGGTGTGGCTGATCGCCGCCAACCGGCCCACCGACGCCGGAAGCCGGATGGACCTGCCCGGCATCGTGCTGATCAGCGTCGCGATCTTCGCCCTGGTGTGGGCGCTCGTCGAGGCTCCGAGCATCGGCTGGGCCCACCCCGTCACCCTGGTCTCCCTCGGCGCCGCGGTGCTCTTCGGCATCGCCTTCGTGCTGTGGGAGCGCAAGCCCGAACAGCCGCTCATCCCGCTCGGCCTGTTCGCGCACCCGTCGGTGTCCATCGGTGTGGTGCTGACGGTGGCGATGGCCCTGGGCCTGATGGGCTCGCTGTTCTTCATCACCTTCTACCTCCAGGGCGTGCGCGGGATGAGCCCCGCCCAGACCGGGCTCCAGCTCATCTCCATGACCGCGATGATGGCGATCACCTCACCGATCGCCGGACGCGTCCTGGACCGGGTCGGCGCGAAGCTCCCCACCACCATCGGACTGCTGTCCGCCTCCGCCGGTATGTTCCTGCTGTCCCGGCTGGCGGCGGACACCGGCGTCGCGTACATCTCGGCCGCGTTCGTGCTGCTGGGCGTGGGCCTGAGCCTGGTGATGACCGGCGCCACCGCCGCGATCATCGGCAACGCCCCGGTGCGCTTCGCCGGGGTCGCCTCGGCTGTCCAGCAGGCCGCCATGCAGCTCGGCGGTTCGCTGGGCACGGCGGTGCTGGGCGCGGTCATGTCCGCGACCATCATCTCCACCCTGCCCGCCCACTACGCGGCCGCCGGTCTGGCCGAACCCTCCGCCGGAGAGCTGTCCTCCATGCAGGGCACCGTCGCCCAGGGCGGGGCGGTCCTGCCCGAGGGCGCTGACGCGGTGACCACCGCCGCGATCACCCAGGCGAGCAACCTCGCCTTCCTGGACGGCCTGCAGCTGGCCTTCGGGATCGCCGCCGCGGTGATGCTGGTGGCGGCCGGGCTGTCCCTGTTCATGAAGTCGGGCCGGATGACCGACGGCCCCGCCGTGCACGTCTGACCTGTGCACCTCTAACCCGGGACAGGAACACACGAAGGCCCTGGTGGTACGCCCACCAGGGCCTTCAGGCATACATAGTCAGAACTCAGGTCGTGTAGTCGGCGTTGATCCTGATGTAGCCCTCGGTCAGGTCGCAGCCGTAGACCGTGAACTCACCGTCGGCGATGCCCAGGTCGACGCTGATCACCACCTCGTCGCCCTTCATGTGCTGGGCGGCGCGCTCCAGCGTCTCGTCGGTCGCCTCGGTCGGGAAGGTCTCCACGTCACCGAACACGATCCGCGCGTTCTCCGGGAACACGTCGGTCTCGTCCGAGCACTTGCCCACCGCCATCGCCACCCGGCCCCAGTTCGGGTCGGCGCCGTGCACGGCTGTCTTGACCAGTGGCGAGTTCACCACGGCCTTACCGATCCGCTTGGCCTGGGCGTCGTCGCGCGCCCCGGTGACCCGCACCTCGATGAGCTTGCCCGCGCCCTCGCCGTCGGAGGCGATCATCCGGACCAGCTTGAGCGCCACCTCGTGCAGCGCTGCCTCGAACTCGCCGACGTCGACCGGCCCGGCCAGGCCGTTGGCGAGGATCGCCGCGGAGTCGCTGGTGGAGGTGTCGGTGTCGATGCTCAGGGCGTTGAAGGTCCGGTCCACCACCCGGCGGAACACCTCGTCCAGGACCGGTTGCTCCAGTTCGGCGTCGGTGAAGAACCAGGTCAGCATGGTCGCCATGTTCGGCTCGATCATGCCGACGCCCTTGGCGATGCCGGTGAGGGTCGCCTCGCCCACCTTCGCGGTGGCGATCTTGGGGTGGGTGTCGGTGGTCATCATGGCCGCGGCGGAGCGGTCCAGGTCGGCCGGCGGGAATTCGGTCGGAAGGTCCGCCAGGTAGGAGCGGACCCTGTCCATCGGGTAGGGGCGGCCGATGACCCCGGTGGAGGCGATCAGGATGTCGTCGGGGTCGACCCCGGCGGCGCGGGCCACGCCCTCCTGGACCTCGCGGGCGTCGGCGGTGCCGATCTGGCCGGTCGCCACGTTGGCGTTGCGGGCGATCACCGTGACGCCGCGCGCGTGTCCGTCGGCGGCGGCCTCCCGGCTGAGGCGGACGCTGGGCCCGGCGAACCGGGACAGGGTGAACACGGCGGAGACCACCGCGGGGGCCTGGGAGACCACCGCGAAGAAGTCGTCCTGGGGGTCCTTGATCCCGATGTTGCCGGCCACGCCGACGAAACCGGCGGGAACGGGGGTCTTGTTGCTCATCGTCCTCCTCGGAACTTCGTGGGCGCAAGCCTACTTCGCCACGCCCGACGCCCCTGGTTACGGCCACGGCCTGCGGGGGTTTCGTACTGTTCGGAGACGGCGCGGGTGTGACAAGCCCGAGCGAACGGGGTATCCGCCGAGAAGGGGAGACCGCTCGGGGGGAGGCGTGTTGTGCGTGATGGTGACTGGCTCACGGAGACGGGAGCGCGGATCCGCGGAGTCCTGAAGTTGATGGTGGACGCGGACTGGCTGCCGGGCGGGGCCGCGGTGGTCGGTACCGGCGGCATGTGGGAGTTCGTCGCGGTGGGGCGGATCGACGACGAGCACGACACGGCCCCGGACGTGTCCTACGACGTGGCGAGCCTGACCAAGGTGATGGCGACCTGGCCGCTGGTCGGGCGCGCGGTCGCCGAGGGGGTTCTGGACCTGAACGCCCCGATGTCCGAATACTTTCCGGGTGAGGACCTTCCGGGGGCCTGGGTGACGACCCGGCAGATCCTCACGCACACGAGCCGGCTCAACCAGGTGACCTGGATGGAACGGTACGTGGGCACGGACCAGGACCTGGCCGAGGCGATCCTGGCCGACCCGCTGGAGGAACCCGGCTACCAGTACATCGACCGCGGGTTCATCCTGCTGGGCCTGCTCCTGGAACGGTTGTACGGCAACACGCTGGACCGGCTCGCCGACGACCTCTGGGCCGAACTGGGTATGCGTTCCACCACCTACGGTCCGCTGGCGAGGTCGCCCGGCGTGGCGCCGACCGAGCGGCGGCTGGTCGGCGCCGGGCCCTCCTGGGGTGTGGTGCACGACGAGGCGGCCGCGCTGATGGGCGGTGTGGCCGGACACGCCGGGGTGTTCAGCACCGCCATCGACCTCGGCGCCTACGCCCGGGAGATGCTGCGCCTGTACGACGGCGGTACCGGGATCATCCCGGCGTCGTTCGTGCGGGAGAGCTGGTCACCGCAGGTGGACGCGGGCGCGCGGCTGTCGAGAGGGCTGGCCTGGCTGGTCACCCCGGAGGGCGTGGTCTACCACAACGGGTTCACCGGGACGAGCCTGTTCATGCACCCGGAGAGCGGCCGGTACGTGGGTGTGCTCACCAACGCCGTGCACTACGGGCGCGACCGCACCGGTCTGGTGGACCTGCGCTCGGCCGCGCGTTCGGCGCTCACGCCCCAGGCCCACGAACACGAATCCTCTCCGTGAGCCGACCGAGCAGTTCGGCCAGCCCGGCGGGGCCGGGGACGACCAGGTCCGCGGCGTCGGCGACCTCGGTCACCTCGTCGGAGGACGAGCACACCGTCAGACCGGGGACACCCCGCCCGCGCAGCGCGGCCACCGCCGCGAAGGCGGGCAGGTCGCCCAGGTCGTCACCGGCGTAGAGGACGCGCTGGGCCGTCCTCTCCTCCACCAGGGAGGTGAGGGCGGCGCCCTTGTCCACACCCTGTGGACGGAGTTCGATCACCATGCGACCGGGCTCCAGCCGCAGATCGGCGCGCTTCGCCAGCTCCGCCAGGGGAGCGGCCAGCAGCTCCAGCGCGCGGTCGGGGTCGTCCGCGCGGCGCGTGTGCACGGCCAGCGAACGCCCCTTGTCCTCGATCCACGTGCCCTCCGGCGCGCCCGAGGCGTCCACCAGGGCGGGGAGTTCGGCCCGGACCAGGGCCACGCCGGGCGGTGGGTCGGCGGCGATCACCCGGCCCTCGGCCCAGCGCTCGGCACCGTAGTGGCCGAGCACGACGATGCCGGGCACCCGGTCCAGCCCGCCGAGGCGCACCGCGGTGGCCGCGGCCCGACCGGTGATCACCGCGACGGTGCCCACCAGGGTCGAGAGCTCGGCCAGCGCGGCCACGATCCCCGGATGAGGGGCGGAGGTGAGCGGGTCGGCGACGATGGGCGCCAGGGTGCCGTCGAAGTCGAAGGCGGTCAGCGCCTCGGCGGGGTCGGTGAGCAGTGCTTCGAGCGCGGCGCGGCCGGCCCGGGTGGTCGGTTCGGGCAGGCCGTGGGCTTGGGGCGAGGGCATGCGAGGACCTTGTCGCAGTCGGTGGGAAAGCTGCTGTCGGTAGGAAGGCCGCGCGTGCGGGTCCGGCCGGAAGACGCACGCGCGGCGCCGGGAGGTGCGGGGCGGTGCGGGGCGGGTGTGTCCGGGGATCTTCCCTGCTGTCACACCTACTGTCACACCGGCTGTCGCACCTGATGCCGCAACTGGTCCAGGGGCGGGGAACGCGGTTCGGGGAATACGGTTCGCGGAACGCGGGTCAGAGGTGAATGCCCAGTTGGCGCGCGTTGCGTTGGCGTCGGCGGTCGGCGCGCAGGCGGCGCAGACGTTTGACTGTCATGGGATCGAAGGCGAGCGCCTCGGGACGCTCCACCAGGCCGTTGAGTAGTTGGTAGTAACGGGTCGCGGAGAACCCGAACTCGTCACGGATCGCCTGTTCCTTGGAGCCCTCGAACTTCCACCACTGGCGTTCGAAGGCGAGGATGCGCTGTTCGCGTTCGGCGAGGGCCGACTGGCCGTCTTCGGACGGACCGATATTCGGCATGGGACACCCCCTGGACGGGTAATTGGTTTGTCCGGATCGGCGCGACTCATGCTAGCGACTCGACATGCCGGATGAGGAGCGGAAAACCCAGGACTGGCACCGGGGATACAGTTACCTTTCCTACCCCTCAGGCTACTTGTCCAAGCCTGGATCCTGTGCACGTGAAAGAATCGCGAGAGTCCGGGGAGGGCCCGGTGCAGCGCTGACCGCAACGTTCGAGGGAGCCTGACGTGCTCGGGGGCAACAGCCGTAACAGGAGACACAAACGCCACGTGCTGGGCGTCGCGGCGGGGGCCTGCGCGGCGCTCACCGTACTGGGGCTGACGGCGGTTCCAGCCGTCGCCGACCAGGAGGACATCCCCGACTTCCGGCCGGAGCAGTGGGCCCTGGAATCCATCGGTGCGCAGGAGGCCTGGGAGTCGACCCAGGGCCAAGGCATCACCGTGGCCCTGCTCGGGGTCGACATCGACGAGAACCACCCTGACCTGCGCGACAACGTCGAGGTCGACACCGAGTTCGGCGGGAACGGCAACGACACCGAGCAGGGCACAGCCGCCGGTGCGCTGGTTGCCGGACACGGCCACGGCATGGACGCGGACGGCGGGGTCCTGGGCGTCGTTCCGCTCGCCAAGCTGCTGGTCCTGCCGGGTGGCGACGACCTCGCCGGGGCCATCGAATACGCGGTGGACGCGGGCGCCCAGGTCGTCCTGCTGCCGGAAGAGGTCGCCGACGACGAGGATCAGTTGGAAGCCACCGCTTCGGCCGCGCGCAGCGGGACCGTGGTCGTCGCCCCGGCCGGCGGTGAGGAGGACCTGAACGTCCTCGCGGTGGGCGGCACGGACGAGGACGGGGAGCTCGTCCCGGACTCGCCCGAGGCTTCGTCGATCGACCTCCTCGCACCCGGCGCCGACCTGTACACGGCGGGCGAGGACCAGGGCCAGATCCAGGTGACCGGGACCCCCTACGCCGCCGCGGTCGCCGCGGGGGCGGCCGCGATCCTGAGCGCCGAGTACCCGCAGCTCAACCCGGAACAGATCCGGAGCGCCCTGCTCCAGGGCTCCCAGCAGGGGGCCGAGGGGCTGCCGTCCCTGCACCTGCCCTCCGCGGTCGCCCAGTCCTCGGGCGAGGCGCAGGACATCCCGCTCATCGACGAGGACCTGGTGGAGGAGGACTCCCCGGCCGTCCCGGTGTGGATCTGGTTCGCGCTGGTGGGCGTGGTGCTGGTGATCATCGTGCTCGTGCTGGTGCTGTGGGTGCGCCGGACCACCAAGGACCCCTACGGCGTGGCGGCCGAGCGCCGTGAGGAAGAGGAGCAGCTGGCGGCCGAGCGCGCCGAACAGGCCAAGGCCGAGGAGCGTCCTTCGCGGCGCAAGAAGGGCGGCCGCCGCCGCAAGAAGTAACGCGAGAAGGAGAAGGACCGGACCAGGCGCCGATCCGGGCACCGAACCGATCCCGTGGCGCGCCCGAGCCTGCCCAGGCCGGGCGCGCTCCTGCGTGGGCGGGGCTGCCACGGGGGTTGTGGCCAGCAGGAGGCGGGCCGGAGGCGGGCGGGAACGGAAGGTCCCCCGCTACCGGCATCAGACCGCTGGGGGAGACGGAGCCAGGGGGTCTTCCCGCCTGCGGACAACGTCCTCTCCCGGCCTGCGGGGCCGGGCCGAAGACTTAGCGGTGGCCAGGCCGACCACTGGCTGTCGCGCACTGTCACCCCTGGTCAACGGGGTGTCATGGCGGATGTGCGCGTGCATATGTAAGGCACGCCGTGGGTCTTGACGAGGGCACTCCGGGCGACAAGGCTTTGTGGAATGTCGTCCCTCGAAACACCCTCTCTGCCCTCGCGAGGAGAAAAGCGGGTCGAACCCGGCCCCCAGTCACGCAACCTGGTCAACGGACGCGTGCACATCTCCGAGCCCGATCCCAAGTGGCCCTACCTGTTCCGGCAGGAGGACGGCCGGATCCGCGGCGCCCTCGGCGACCGGGTCCTGGCCCTGGACCACGTCGGCTCCACCTCGGTGCCCGGCCTGCCCGCCAAACCCTGCGTCGACCTGCTCCTGGTGGTCGCCGACCCCGCGGACGAGCCCGCCTACCTGCCCGACCTCGAGGAGGCCGGGTACACCCTGGTCATCCGGGAGCCCGACTGGTACGAGCACCGGGTCCTCAAGGGGCCCAGCATCAACCTCAACCTGCACGTGTTCGGCCAGGGGTGCGAGGAGATCGACCGCATGCGGTTGTTCCGCGACTACCTCACCGCGGACGCGGGGGCCAGGGAGCGCTACACGGCGGTCAAACGCGAGCTGTCCGAACGCACCTGGGAGAAGATCCAGGACTACGCCGACGCCAAGACCGGCATCGTCAGGGACCTCCTCGCCGAAGCGGAGGTCTGGCGCAAGGGGAACACCCAGGACAGCTGACCCGGGACCTTCCGATGAGGGACGCGGCGAGAGGGCGTGTCCGCCACCGGACACGCCCCCGCGTCACGCCTGGGTCCAGCCACCCCTGACCCGGGCCCCTGCCTTTTCTGAGCTGTCTTCCCGAGTCGCCTTCCCGGGCGCTACCCCAACGAACGCAGCTGGTCCTGGAACCAGCGGCGCGGCGGCAGCGCCACCGCCGCCTCCGCCAACCGCTCCCGCCGCTTGCGGCGCTCCGGCTCGGGCATCGACAGCGCCTGGTGCAGCGCCTCCGCGGTCTCCACGGTGTCGTAGGGGTTGACCAGCAGCGCGTCCTCACCCAGCTCGTCGGCGGCGCCCGCCTCGCGGGAGAGCACCAGCACGGAGTCGTGCTCGGAGAGCACCGGGCCCTCCTTGGCGACCAGGTTCATCCCGTCCCGGATGGGGTTGACCAGCAGCACGTCCGCCATCTGGAACGAGGCCAGCGAGCGCGGGTAGTCGTCGTTGACCTCCAGGACCAGCGGCGTCCACTCGGGGGTCGAGAACTCCTCGTTGATCTCCTTGGCGGTCCGCAGCACCGACTCCGTGTACTCCTGGTACTCGGGCACGTCGCCCCGGCTCGGGTAGGCGAACGCCAGGTGGGTGACCCGCCCCCGCCACTCCGGATGCGCCCGCAGCAGTTCCCGGTACGCCTCCAGGCCGCGCACGATGTTCTTGGACAGCTCGGTGCGGTCCACCCGGACGATCAGCCTGGTGTCGCCCACCGCCTCGCGCAGCGTGCTCCTGCGCTCGGCCACGGCGGGCTCCGAGGCGCTCTCCCGGAGACCGTCCCCGTCCGCGCCCAGGGCGTGGACGCCCACCTCGACGATCCGGCCCCCGTGTTCCACGGTGCGGCGTTCGAGGTCGACGTCGGCGCGCAGGATCTCCGCGCAGCAGCGCAGGAAGGCGTCGGCCCAGCGCGGGCTCAGGAAGCCCAGCCGGTCCGCGCCGAGCATGCCCTCCAACAGCTCCCGGGCGACCTGGGTGGGCAGCATCCGGAAGTACTCCGGCGGCGCCCACGGGGTGTGCGAGAAGTGCGCGATCCGCAGGTCGGGGCGGCGGGCCCGCAGGATGCGCGGCACCAGAGCCAGGTGGTAGTCCTGCACGGCCACGCGGGCGTTGTCGGCGGCCCCGCCCACGATGGCTTCGGCGAAGGCGTTGTTGTAGGCGGTGTAGTCCTCCCAGAGCCCGCGGAACTCCGAGCCGAAGGAGGGCTTGTTCGGGGTGTCGTACATCATGTGCTGCACGAACCACAGGGTCGAGTTGGCCACCCCGGTGTAGGCACCCGCGAAAGTCGTCTCAGGAATGTCCAACATGTGGACACGCATGCCGTCGAGGTCGTGGGTGCTGTCCAGTCGGGCTCCGGGCGCCTCGGCGGCGGCCCGCCGGTCCGCGTCGGACAGGGCGGCGCACACCCAGAGGCTGTCGATCTCGGTGGCGACGGAGATCATCCCCGACACCAGGCCGCCACCGCCGCGGCGGTGCGCCAGGGAGCCGTCGTCGGCGGTGGAGAAGGAGACCGGGCCCCTGTTGGAGGCGATGAGGATCTGGGCCTTGTCCACGTGGTCGTCCTCTCGGGAAGAGCAAGGATGGGAAGGGGTCGCGCACTTCTCCTAGGTCTCGCCTTCGGGGGGCGGTCCCAAACCCTCGCGAGGTCAGTCGTGGAGACCGTCACACCAGCGAAACACCGCGCGTGCGGCGGGGCCGCTTCGACCTGCGCTGTCTCATGGCGTCTCATTATTTGAGCGGTTTTGTGTAATCCAGGTCACCCGGCGTGGAAAACCGGTCAACACGTCCGTTACAGTGACGGTGCGGGCCCCAAGTGGGCACGCGACAACTTCATATTGCTCATCCAGAGGGGTGGAGGGACCGGCCCTGCGAAGCCCCGGCAACCATCTCGACATGTGGAATCGCGATCACCGCGAACCCGTCGAGGCAGGTGCCAACTCCGGCCTGGGGTCAAGGTGGCCACCAGGGAAGATGAGGGGAGACGCCTCGCTATGGCGATTACCGCCACTGAACCCACCGCTGTCCGCGCCTTCGGTCCCGGAACCGCCCTCTCCTGTCGCGAGTGCGGCGAGCGCTACGAACTCTCACCGATCTTCGCCTGCCAGTTCTGTTTCGGCCCCCTTGAGGTCGCCTACGACTTCGGCGACGTGACCCGCGAGCAGATCGAGAGCGGCCCCAAGAACATCTGGCGCTACCGCTCCCTCCTGCCGGTCCCCACCAACGTGGCCGACCTGCCGAACATGAACCCGGGCCTGACCCCGCTGGTCAGGGCCGACCGCCTCGCCGCCGAACTCGGCCTGAGGTCCCTGCACGTCAAGGACGACTCGGCCAACCCCACGCACTCCTTCAAGGACCGCGTGGTCGCGATCGCCGTCGAGGCCGCCCGCACCTTCGGCTTCACCACCCTGTCCTGCTCCTCCACCGGCAACCTCGCCGGTGCCGTGGGCGCGGCCGCCGCGCGGGCCGGGTTCGACTCGTGCGTGTTCATCCCGGCCGGGTTGGAGGAGGGCAAGGTCGTCATGGCCGCCGTGTACGGCGGCAAGGTCGTCGCCATCGACGGCAACTACGACGACGTCAACCGCTTCTGCTCCGAGCTCATCGGGGACGAGGCCGGCGAGAGCTGGGGCTTCACCAACGTCAACCTGCGGCCCTACTACGCCGAGGGCTCCAAGACGCTGGCCTACGAGATCGCCGAGCAGCTCGGCTGGCGCCTGCCCGAGCAGATCGTCATCCCGATCGCCTCCGGCTCCCAGCTCACCAAGATCGACAAGGGCTTCCAGGAGCTCGTCAAGGTCGGCCTGGTCGAGGACCGCCCCTACAAGGTCTTCGGCGCGCAGGCCACCGGCTGCTCCCCGGTCGCCAAGGCCTGGGAGAACGGCCACGACGTGATCCAGCCGGTCAAGCCGGACACCATCGCCAAGTCCCTGGCGATCGGCAACCCGGCGGACGGCCCGTACGTGCTGGACATCGCCACCCGCACCGGCGGTTCCGTCGAGCACGTCGGGGACGACGAGATCGTCGACGCCATCAAGCTGCTGGCCCGCACCGAGGGCATCTTCGCCGAGACCGCGGGCGGGGTGACCACCGGCGTCCTGCGCAAGCTGGTCCGCGAGGGCAAGCTCGACCCCGAGGCCGAGACGGTCATCGTCAACACCGGTGACGGGCTCAAGACCCTCAACGCCGTCGACTCGGGCGTGACCGCCACGATCAAGCCGTCCCTGGCCGCCTTCAAGGCCGAGGGCCTGGCCTGATCCCGCCCGCGTCCTTCCCGCGGCCACCCGCCGCGGCCACATCCCAGGAGACACGAACACCATGAGCGCCAGCGTCCGCGTGCCCACCATCCTGCGCACCTACACCAACGACGCCTCCGAGGTCACCGCCGAGGGGGCCACCCTCGCCGAGGTCCTCGACGACCTCGAGGCCAACCACCCGGGTATCCGGGCTCGCATCCTCGATGAAAGCGGCAAGGTCCGCCGTTTCGTGAACGTCTACGTCGGCGACGAGGACGTCCGCTTCGAGAAGGGCCTGCAGACCGAGGTCAAGGACGGCCAGCAGGTCTCGATCATCCCCGCGGTGGCCGGGGGCTGCTGATCGGGCCGCTGATGTGAACCCTGCGGGGCGGGTGCCGTCGGTGCCCGCCCCTCGCGCTGTCCGCGGGCCTCGTAACCTGGGAGGGAGATTCTTCCGGGACGAGGGTGGCGATGTCGGCGACGCGGTTGTTGGTACTCGGGGTGGTGCGCGTCCACGGGCAGGCGCACGGGTACCGGGTAGGTCGTGAGCTCATGGACTGGGGCGCCGAGGAGTGGGCCAACGTGAAGTGGGGCTCGATCTACCACGCGCTGCGCAAGCTCTCCGAACAGGGGAAACTCCGTGAGTTCGTGGCCGAGGGGGAGGTCACCGAACGTACCTCCTACGAGATCACCGATGAGGGGGAGGCCGACTTCCTCCGTCTGTTGCGCGGCGCTCTGAGCCACGGCGGTGACGACCACGCGCTGTTGTGCGCGGGGGTCACCCTCATGCCCTGCCTGCCGCGCGCCGAGGTGATCGAACTCCTGAAGGAGCGGCTCGCCGTCCTGGAGAAGAGCGACACCGAGGTCGTGTCGGCGATCGACGCCACCGAAGCGGAGTGGGGCAAACCCGCCCACGTGCGCGAGCTCTTCCGGCTGTGGCACTACACGGTCGACGCCGGTGCTGACTGGACCCGGCAGCTGATCGCCTCCCTGGAGGCGGGGGAGTACGTCATGGCCGATGACAGCCCTCAAGCCTTCGGTCTGCCTCCGGTCTGACTCCCGGTCTGGCCCTCAGTCATGTATTAAAACTTGAATATCTCCGTGCGGTGGTGCACGCTGATCCCTGTATTCAAGTTTTAATACGGAGGGATCGATGATCCACACACGAGAGCTGACCCGGCACTTCCGGGTCGGCAAGGAGACCGTCGAGGCCGTGCGCGGTGTCGACATCGACGTGTCCGAGGGAGAACAGGTCGCGCTGCTCGGACCCAACGGCGCTGGAAAATCCACCACCCTGCGCATGCTCACCACCCTCCTCGATCCCACATCCGGGACGGCCGCCGTCGCCGGGCGCGACGTTCGCACCGAACCCGCCGAGGTACGGCGCCGGATCGGGTTCGTCGGGCAGGGACACGGAGCCGGGGAGGAACAGCGGGTCCGCGACGAGCTCTACACCCAGGGCCTCCTCTACGGGCTGGACAGGCGCACCGCGCGTCGCCGCGGTGACGACCTGCTGGAGATGCTCGACCTCGCGCCCGCCTCCGGACGCGAGGTCAGCACGCTCTCCGGGGGGCAGCAGCGCAGGCTCGACATCGCCATGGGACTGGTCCACCGACCCGGACTGCTCTTCCTCGACGAGCCCTCCGCGGGCCTGGACCCGCACAGCCGGGCCAACCTGTGGGAGCACGTCGCACGGCTGCGGGCGGAGTTCGGGACGACGGTCGTACTCACCACCCACTACCTGGACGAGGCCGACTCCGCCGCCGAGCGGGTCCTGGTCATCGACCACGGCCTGGTGATCGCCGACGGCACCCCCGACGAACTCAAGGGCCGGGTCTTCGGAGACCTGGTCAGCCTCACCTTCGCCGATCAGGTCCAGGCCAGGGGCGCCGCCGAGGTGGCCGAACGGCTCGCACCCGACGGCGGGGTCGAGGCCCTCGACGGCGGCGGGGCCCACCACGAGGTGCGTTTCCGGGTGCCGCGCGGCGACGCCGTCCTGCCGGAGCTGCTCCGCGCGCTCGACGCGGCCGACCTCGACCTGAGCGCCGTCCAGGTGCAGCGGCCCACCCTGGACGACGTGTTCCTGACTCTGACCGGCCGCAGCCTGCGCGAGGAGGACCAGTGACCGCCGTCGACCGCCGCGAAACCGACCCCGCCGCCTCCGTGCGGACCGCCGGAGGGCTCTCCGGGATGTTGCGCGACACCGGAACCGTGTTCGCCCGGCAGATGCGCCCGGTCCCGCACCGGCCGTTCATGATCGTCTTCGGAATGCTCCAGCCGCTGCTGTACCTGGTGCTGTTCGCGCCGCTGCTCACCGGGCTGGCCGGGGCCGAGGGCGAGAATCCGTGGCAGTGGTTCGTGCCCGGCCTGTTCGTGATGCTGTCCCTGTTCACCGCCGGGTTCGCCGGGTTCGGGCTGTTGCCGGAGATGGCCTCGGGGGCGTACGAGCGGATGCTGGCCACCCCCGCCAGCCGGGTGGCGCTGCTGCTCGGCTGGGTTCTGCGCGACCTGGTGATCGTTCTGGCGCAGATGCTGCTGATCCTCGTGCTGGTGCTGCCGTTCGGTTTCCGGACCACCGCGCCGGGGGCCCTCGCGGGGTTCGCGCTGCTGGCCGTGCTCGGGGTCGGGCTGGCCACGCTGTCGTACCTGGCCGCGATGATCGCCAAGCACACCTACGTGTTCGCGCCGATCATCCAGACCGTGATGATGCCGCTGATGCTGCTCTCGGGTGTGCTGCTGCCGATGGAGTTGGCCCCGGGCTGGCTGTACGCGCTGTCGCGGTTCAATCCGGTCGCGCACGTGGTGGACGCCGCGCGCGTGCTGTTCGGC
The DNA here is from genome assembly GCF_024134545.1 of Nocardiopsis exhalans. Lineage (GTDB taxonomy): Bacteria > Actinomycetota > Actinomycetes > Streptosporangiales > Streptosporangiaceae > Nocardiopsis > Nocardiopsis exhalans. The sequence goes on along the minus strand of NZ_CP099837.1, from coordinate 6,926,293 downwards.
GGCGGGGTCTGGGACGGGACGGTCCTGCTCGGCTGGGTGATGGCGGTCGGGATGACCCTCGTGGCCCTGGTGGTGGGCGCGCGTTCCATGCGGCGCCTGAACACCTGACGCTCCCGAGTGCCCGAAGGGGGTTCTGAGGAGCGTCCGGGCACGTCACCCCGGGGTTCGCCTACTGTTCGCCGAACGCTCAAAGCATGACTTGGCGGGATGTTCGCGCAGGTGGAAGGCGTTCCCCGGGGTGTGTAAATCGTGACCACATCGTTTGCACTCTCCATGGGCGAGTGCTAAAAAAGGGAGTGGTTAGCACTCACCTTTGCCGAGTGCTAACCGGATCGAGGCTGCGAGACCACGGGCCTCCGGCAGCAGGGTTGCCGGGGAGAACGCGGTCGTCCGTCGCGGGCGCACGCCTCGTCCCATCGCGTATCACCCCGGTCACGGGAGGACTAGAACTCAATGGCAGCAAAACTGATCGCGTTCGACGAGGAGGCCCGTCGCGGCCTCGAGCGTGGTATGAACCAGCTCGCTGACGCCGTCAAGGTCACGCTCGGCCCGAAGGGCCGCAACGTCGTCCTGGAGAAGAAGTGGGGCGCCCCCACGATCACCAACGACGGTGTCTCCATCGCCAAGGAGATCGAGCTCGAGGACCCGTGGGAGAAGATCGGGGCCGAGCTGGTCAAGGAGGTCGCCAAGAAGACGGACGACGTCGCCGGTGACGGTACGACCACCGCCACCGTCCTGGCCCAGGCCCTCGTACGCGAGGGGCTGCGCAACGTCGCCGCCGGCGCCAACCCGATCGGCCTCAAGCGCGGCATCGAGGCCGCTGTGGCCCGCATCAACGAGGAGCTCGGCAACCTCTCCAAGGACGTCGAGACCAAGGAGCAGATCGCCTCCACCGCCTCCATCTCCGCCGGTGACACCCAGATCGGTGAGACCATCGCCGAGGCGATGGACAAGGTCGGCAAGGAAGGCGTCATCACCGTCGAGGAGGGGCAGACCTTCGGGCTCGAGCTGGAGCTCGCCGAGGGCATGCGCTTCGACAAGGGCTACATCTCGCCCTACTTCGCCACCGACCTTGAGCGCATGGAGACGGTCCTCGAGGACCCCTACATCCTCATCGTCAACTCCAAGATCTCCAACAACAACGAGTTCCTGCCCGTTGTCGAGAAGGTCCTGCAGTCCGGCCGTCCGCTGATGGTCATCGCCGAGGACGTCGCCGACGGCGCCCTGCAGACCCTCGTGGTCAACAAGATCCGCGGCACCTTCAAGTCCGTCGCCGTCAAGGCTCCGGGCTTCGGTGACCGCCGCAAGGCCCAGCTCGGCGACATCGCCGTGCTGACCGGCGGCCAGGTCATCACCGAGGAGGTCGGCCTCAAGCTCGAGAACACCGAGCTCGAGCTGCTGGGCCGCGCCCGCAAGGTCGTCGTCACCAAGGACGAGACCACCATCGTCGACGGTGCCGGTGACGCCACCGCCATCGCCGGTCGCGTGAACGAGATCCGCAACGAGATCGAGCGCACCGACTCCGACTACGACCGCGAGAAGCTCCAGGAGCGCCTCGCGCGTCTGGCCGGCGGCGTGGCCGTCATCAAGGCCGGTGCCGCCACCGAGGTGGAGCTCAAGGAGCGCAAGCACCGCATCGAGGACGCCGTCCGCAACGCCAAGGCCGCGGTCGAGGAGGGCATCCTGCCCGGCGGTGGCGTCGCGCTGCTGCAGGCCAGCGTCCCCGCGTTCGCGAAGCTGGAGCTCGAGGGCGACGAGGCCATCGGTGCCGACATCGTTCGTCGCGCCATCGGCGAGCCGCTCAAGCAGATCGCTGCCAACGCCGGCCTCGAGGGCGGCGTCGTGGCGGACCGGGTCAAGAACCTGGAGCCCGGTTTCGGCCTCAACGCCGCCACCGGCGAGTACACCGACCTGTTCAAGGACGGCGTCATCGACCCGACCAAGGTCACCCGTTCCGCTCTGCTGAACGCGTCGTCCATCGCTGGTCTGTTCCTGACCACCGAGGCCGTCATCGCCGACAAGCCGGAGAAGGCGTCGGCCCCGGCCGGCGACCCGACCGGTGGCATGGGCGGCATGGACTTCTAGTCCAAGGCGTCTGAGGTCCGGATACGCGACCTCGCCCGCGACAGCCGGGCGGTCCCCTCGCGGGGCCGCCCGGTTTCGCTTGTGTCATGGAGGCCTTGTGCCGTGAAGGCACGGCCAGGAGTCAGAGCTCGGAAACGCCGCCCGGCCGGACCGCGTCGGCCAACGGATGCCAACCCCCGGCTCCCGGGAGCGTCTGCGCGGGTTCCGGCCCGTAGGAGCCGCGCGCATAGGGTTCGGGTTCGGTCGTCAGATCGATCACCGGGTCGACGATCCGCCAGGACTCCTCCACCACGTCGAAGCGCACGAACTGCCCCGGGGCGCCGGCCACAGCCCCGCGCAGCACGTGCTCGTAGGCCTCGTGTCCCTGGCCGAGCTGGTCTTCCACGTCCGCGCCGAGTACGAGCCGTGCCGCGGAGCCGCTCTCCGCCCCCGGCTCGTTCAGCTGCATCTCGAAGGCGAGCCCCACCGACGGCTCCAGCCGGAACCGGATGAGGTTGGCCGGGCCCGGGTACAGGTCGACCGCGGGGCGTTTGAGTTCGGCCACCACCTCCCACGACGTGAGCGGCATGTTCTTGCCCGAGCGCACGTAGAACGGCACTCCCGCCCAGCGAGGGTTGTTCACCCGCATACGAAGCGCGAAGAAGGTCTCCGTGGTGGAGCCGGGCCGGACCCCCTCCGTGTCGAGGTAGCCGTGGTAGCGGCCCCGCACGATGTCGGTCGGCTCGATGGTGCGCACGGCGCGCAGCAGGCGCAGCTTCTCGTCCTTGACCTCCGAGGGTTCGGTTGACACCGGGGCGTCCATGGTGAGCAGGGCGAACAGCTGGAGCAGGTGGTTCTGGAACACGTCCCGCACCGCCCCGGCGGCGTCGTAGAAGGAGCCCCGGTCGTCCACCCCGAAGTCCTCGGCCATGGTGATCTGCACGTTGTCCACGAACGCTCGGTTCCACACGGGCTCCACCAGGGTGTTGCCGAAACGCGTCACCGGCAGTCCGCGGACGGGCTCCTCGCCCAGGAAGTGGTCGACCAGGTAGAGGCTCTCCGTGGGGAAGCAGTCCAGGAGCTCCCGGTGGAGTTCGCGGGCCGAGGCGAGGTCATGGCCGAAGGGCTTCTCCAGGATCAGCCGCGAGTCCCGGTTGAGCCCGGCCTTGGTCAGGGCCTGGGCGACCGTGGTGAACAGGGCGGGCGGGACCGCCAGGTAGTGGGCGGTGAAGGAATCCGGGGGCAGCGTGTCGGCGATGGCGGCGTAGGTCTGGGGATCGTTGAGGTCGCCCGTCACCATGGTCATCCGCTCGGTCAGCCCGCGCAGAACCGACTCGTCGACCTCGGCCCCGTGCTCTGAGGAGGTCTGGGCCAGGTGTTCGGCGACCGCATCCCGGGTCCGCTGGCGCAGGGTTTCGGTGTCCCAGTCGGACCTGGCCACCCCCAGGATCAGGGTGCGCAGCTCGTCCTTTGCCGCCAGGTGGTAGAGCGCGGGCATGAGGTACTTCTTCGCGAGGTCGCCGGTGATCCCGAAGATCACCAGGGTGTCGGCATTGGGCCCTGTGGTCATGGTGTCCCCTCGTCGCTGGCCGCCGCGCGGACGTCCGGAGGTTCCGCGCACGTTGGCGGGCCTACCCGGCCCGGGCCGCTGCCGCGCCCAAGGGCGGACCAAGAAAGGGTGGCCGGGGGGGGGGGAAGGGCTCAGGGGCGGGGACGGAGGATGGGGTCAGCTGACGAGGTCGACCCACTCCCGGACGGCGGCCTTCACCTGCGGGGTGAGGTCGCTCTCGCCGAACCGGTGGGCGGGGACCCAGCGGAAGTCCGTGTGCTCCTCGGAGAGCACCACCGGCGTTCCGTCGTGGGGGACCGCGAAGGTGAACTGCCGCTTGCGGATCCCGCTACGGGACACGTAGTCGAACCAGGTCGCGAAGGGGTCCAGGGGAAGCGTCCCAGGTGCTCGGCCGATCTCCTCGCGCAGCTCCCGGGCGAGTCCTTCGAGCAGTCCCTCTCCGGGATCCACCCCTCCGGAGGGGAGGGACTCCGCACCGGGGAAGGAGGTGTCGTCGTCCCTGCGGCGCAGCAGCAGGATCTCTCCCCCGCCGTTCCGGTGGACGATCGCCCCCGCCGAGAAACGTTCGATCCCCTCGGCGCGGGCCAGAGCGATCAGTTCCTTTTCGTCCTTGGGTTCCGAGAAGCGCATGCGGCGACAGTACCGACCGGCGGGGCCTCCCAGGGCCGGTGGGGCGGGGCGCCCGGCCCCGGTGGAGAACCGGAACCGGGCACTGTTTTCCGGCCTCAGACCCGGATCAGGGTCAGGTAGGCGAATCCCATGATCTCCCTGGCGCCGTGCAGGCGGAAGCGCCGGTGCCCGTCCGCGCGGGCGCGGATCTCGTCAGCTCCGGGATCGTCCGGGTTTTCCAGGAGCCAGTCCTCCCAGCCCTTGGCGTTCCCGTTCTCCATGACGTCCCACTCGTCCACGGTCACCTCCTCCACCGCGTAGAGCCGGAAGCCGTGGGAGAGCGCGAAGTCCACGAGCTCGGGCAGCGAACGGTACTGGTCGCGGGGGACGACCTCCATCGCCGCCATCTCCGCGTCCGTGGGCGGCCGCTTCCAGAAGCACTCCCCGAACAGCGCCCGACCACCGGGCTTGGTCAGGTCCGCCAGGGCCTCCAGGGCGTTCGCGGTGTGCACCACGGGATCACCGCCCCACACATGAGCGGAACCCACGTTGAACACCACGTCCGCGGGTCGGCCCTTCCACGCTCCGGCGTCTCCGGCCACCAGTTCGACCCGGTCGGCCAGCCCGCGCTCCTTCGCGTTGTCCTGGCCGTGCCGGATGTTGGCCTCGTCGAGGTCGATCCCGAACCCGGTCGCGTCGGGTTCGGCGGCGAGCGTGCGCAGCAGCAGCTCGGCCCAGCCGCAGCCGACGTCCACGACGTGGCGGCCCTCCAACGGGCCGAGCGAGCGGATCAGCCGAACGGCCCGCTCATCGGAGAGCGGGCCGTTGAAGTCGAGGTCGCGGTACATGGGGGGAATCTCGGGTGTCGTCATCCGAGCAGGATGACCTCACCCAGCCCCGCCGGTCCACTGATTTTTCAGGAGGACAGAGTTATTCTGCGAAGCGTCGGATGGACGGGTGCGTGAGTCGCTAGGTTCCTGTCCGGAGGTGCGAGGGAGATGAGTCTGACGATGACGGAGACCGCTCCGGCGACGGGCAAGTCGCGATGGGACTACGTCCTGGGCACTTGGAAGAACCTGGACGTGCCCGACGGCTGGCGGGCTGAGATCGTCGATGACGACGGAGTCGTGCTCGTGGCGCCCCCATCTGACCCCCGCAACTTCATCGCGGTGCGCATTACCCGAGCGCTGAACAGGGTGCTGCCGGATGACTGGGATGTCTATCAGACACTGGGAATCCAGCTTCCGTCCATTGAGCGGCTGTACGTACCGGACCTGGTGGTCATGCCGGAGTCCGTGGTCCTCGATCCCGCTCGGACACCCTGTCCTGCGGACGAAGCCGAGCTCGCGGTGGAGATCGTGTCCAGGAGCAGTATGGACACCGACCGTAAGAAGAAGCTCTGGGGCTACGCGCACGGTCCGGTTCCCCTGTACCTCCTGGTCGACGCCTGGGACGAGAACGGTCCCTCCGTCACCCTGTACGAGCAGCCGGGCAACGGCCGCTACAACCAGGCCACCACGGTGGACTTCGGGGACAAGATCCGCCTGCCTGAGCCCTTCGACCTGGAGATCGACACCTCCCGGTTCCCCGGGCCGGACGAGTGGCGTTCCTGAGCGCCACCGGTCCGGCCCTGATGCGGGACTGCGGGATCAGTTGCCGCCGTGCCAGGTCTGCCAGAGGCGGGCGTAGGAACCTCCCCGGGTGAGGAGTTCCTCGTGGGTGCCCAGGTCGGTGATGCCGCCGCCGTCGACCACCGCGACGCGGTCGGCGTCGTGGGCGGTGTAGAGGCGGTGCGCGATCGCCACCACGGTGCGGTCTTCGAGGACACCGGCGAGTGAGCTCTCCAGGCTGCGGGCGGAACGGGGATCGATCATCGAGGTGGCTTCGTCCAGGACCAGGACCTGGGGGTTTGCCAACACGACCCGGGCCAGGGCCAGCTGTTGCACGCGGGCCGGGTCCAGCGGTTCCTGACCCGAACCGACCCTGGTGTCCAGGCCGTCCGGCAGGGAGCGCACCCAGGTGTCGGCGCCCACTGCTTCCAGGGCTCGCCACAGGCGTTCGCGGTCCGTGTCGCTCTCGTCCAGGGCCAGAGCCAGGTTCTCGGCGAGGGTGCCCCGGAAGACGTGGCTCTCCTGGCTGAGCAGGATCACCCGCTCCCGGCGTTCCTCGGGGGAGAGGGTGCGCAGGTCCACGCCGCCGATCCGGATGGTGCCCGCGCCGGGCGGGTACACCCCGGCCAGGAGCTTGCCGAGGGTGGACTTGCCCGCGCCGCTGGGACCCACCACCGCCAGCCGTTCGCCGGGCCGCAGGTCCAGGTCCACCCCGTGCAGTACCTCGGTGCCGGGGGTGTAGCCGAAGCGCACCCCGTGGATCTCCACGGTGCCCGGCTCACAGGGCTCGGGCTCGGCTCCGGGGCGGGTGCCCTCGTCGGTCAGTTGGATCCCCAGGAGCCGTCGCAGGGCGGTGAAGCCCACCATCACGTTGTCGACCTGGTCGATCATGTGGTCCAGCGGCTTGGACATCTGCACGGTCAGGAAGACCGCTGTGGCGATCTGCCCCAGGGACAGCTCGCCCTGGTGGTACAGGACCCCCGCGACCAGGAACGTCGTCGCCGAGGCGAACAGGTACGAGAACTCCAGCGGCGGATACCACACGCTCCGCAACCAGAGCGTGTACCGCTCAGCCAGGTAGGAGCGGTGCACGTCGGCGTCGGTGCGCAGGTCCTGCCACTCCTGGCGGCCCAATGCCTCCAGGGTGTGCGCACCCTCCACGGTGTCGGACACGCCCTGGGTGAGCTGCGAGTACGTGCCCATCTCGGCGAGGTATCCGTCGGGCGCGCGCCGCGCGTACCAGCGCGTGGTGAACCAGATGATCAGGGCCGACGGCGCCCACGCGAGCAGGAGCGCGGGGTGCAGGAAGGCCTGCGCCACCAGGATGACCAGCACGGTCGCCAGGCCGGTGGCGATCACCGGCAGGGACTGGCGCACCATCATGCTGAGCGAGTTGATGTCGCGCCCGGTCCGGGACACCAGGTCGCCGGTGCCCGCGCGCTCCACCGTGCCCAGGGGCAGCCGCAGGACGGAGCGCACGAACTCCTCGCGCAGCTCCGCCAGCAGCCCCTCTCCGAACCGGATCGACTGGGCCACCGCCCCCAGCAGGAGGGCGGCGTTGACGAGCAGAGCCGCCACGATGACCAGGGCCATGACGTCCACGCGCCCGGGTGACGCCCCCTCACGGACGGCGTCGACGATCATCCCGAGCATCCATGGGGCGACCAGCGCCGCGGCCGTGGCCAGCGCGAACAGCGCCACCACCCCGAACAGCAGCGGACCGTGGTCCCGGCTCGCGCGGCGCAGCCGTCGCCACACCACGGGGGCCGGGGCCACCGGGAGCGCGGTCGACTCGATCGGGGCGGTGGGCGGCCCGTCCGGCACGGGGGCGGGATCTCCGTCGGTCCCCGCCGAGGGGTGGCGTCTGGCGGTCTGGGTCATACCTTCTCCTCCTCCACCGACGTGCGCAGGACGGTGGCGGCGTAGGCGTCCGTGCGGAGCAGGTCCCGGTGGGAGCCCTCGGCCACCACCCGGCCCTGCACGACGAACTGGACGTGGTCGGTGCGGTCCAACAGCAGCGGGCTGGTGGTCACCACACCGGTGGCGCGGTCGGGGCGCGCTCCGGCGAGTCGCTCGGCGACGGCCGCCTCCGAGTGGGCGTCCACCGCGGAGGTGGGTTCCACGAGGATCAGCACATCGGGATCCCTGAGCAGGGCGCGGGCGAGACGGAGCCGCTGCTGTTGGCCGCCTGAGTACTCGCGGCCACGTTCGGTGAGTTCCGCATCGAGACCCTCGGGCGACTGAGCGAGCACGTCCTCGGCCGCGGCGGTGCGGACCATCGCGGTGAGATGTTCGTCGGTGGCGGAGCCGTCGGGGTCGAGCTCCTCGCGCAGCCGCCCCGAGAACAGGTGGGCGTCGTGGCCCGCGACCAGGATGCGGCGGCGGACCTCCGCGAGGGGCAGGTCGCGCAGGGCGACGCGTTGGGAGTCGGCACCGGTCAGCTCGGCGCCGCCGTCCCGGTACCGGCCCAACCGTTGGACGAGTGGGGTCACGTCGGCCTGGTCGGCGCAGACCACACCGGTGAACCTTCCGCGGGTGAGGCTGACCCCGCTGGTGGGATCGTGCAGGTTGTACGTGCCCGCCGGGGCCTGGGCCGGGACCCCGGGCTCGGGCAGGTCGTGCTCCAGAGCCAGCACCCGCACCACACGGGTGGCCGCGACCCGGGCGGTCACGAGGTCGGAGGCGAAGAGCATGAAGAAGCGCACCGCCGTGGCCAGGGAACCGGTGTAGCCGTAGAAGGCGACCAACTGGCCCACGGTGATCTCGCCGACCAGTGCCAGCCGGGCGCCGTACCAGACGATCCCCACCAGGAGCAGTCCAGGGTAGAGGGTGCGGACGGCCTCTAGGGCGGCGTCCATCCAGCCGACCCTGACTCCGGCGGCGCGTACGCGCTGGGACTCGGCCTGGTAGCGGCCGCCCACCGAACGCTCGCCGCCCACACCTCGCAGCACTCGTAGCCCGGCGACCAGGTCGGTGGCCCTGGTGGTGAGGTCGGCCTGCCGGTCCCGGTGCGTGTGTGTACGGCGGTTGAGCGGTCGTAGCAGCGGGACCATACCGACGACGATCAGGGGTACCGCCACCAGCACGATCAGCCCGAAGGTGAGGTGCGAGGTCAGCATGAGGAAGCCGACCGCCAGGACCGAGACCACCGAGGAGATCATCAGGTCGGAGCGTTCGTAGAAGGTGCCGACTCGGTCGATGTCGTCGGTGCCGACCGCCACGACCTCACCTGTGGGCAGGCGCCTGGTGAGGGTCGGTCCCAGCCGGGAGGAGCGCCGGGTGATCAGCTGGATCGTGCGGTAGGCGGCTGAGTACCAGTTGAAGGCGCTCGACCGCTCGTACAGGGGCACCATGGCCGCGGCCAGCAGGGCGCACAGCGTGATCAGCCCGGACCAGTACAGCAGGGTGCCGAGTCCGCCGCCGGCCAGCCCGGAGTCCAGCGCGGTGCCGAGTAGGTAGGACACCAGGATCGTGCACAGGAAGTAGACCGAGGTGATCAGCGACGCCCACAGCAGGGAGCGCCACTCCTGGCGGGCGAGCCAGAGTAGGTAGCGGTTGGCCGAACGGTGGTCGGGGGTGCCCGGAGGCTGGGGAAGTACACGCACAGTTCCGGGACTCTAACCAGGGAAACCGAAGGAGACCACTGCTTTTCCCAGGGCCTGCGTCCGGAAGGGCCGAGAAAAAGTGGCCTGACGACGCTGAAGGCGGTGTCCGGCGAAAGCCCGGGGAGGGTTCAGGGTGTTCCCCGATGCGGACGGGCGGCGTCTGGGAGAGGGTGCCGGCATGGATGGACCCTCCGATGACCCCCTTCGAGACGACCGACCCGACCGACCCGACGGCCCCGTTCGGCCCAACCTCTTCTTGAGGATCGCCGCCGTCATGGCGGGGGCCGTGCTGATCTGGTCCTCGCTGTCACTGCTCAACGACCTTTTGCCCGTGGAGCCCGGCGGCGGTGGCGACCTCACCCACTGGATGAACGCCCTGGTGGCCTTCGCCCTGGCGGTGCCGATGGTCTGGGCGGCTCGCCGGTACCTGGACCGGCGGCCGTGGAGCGGGCTTGGGCTGACCGGGCCCTGCGAGGCCTGCTGGCCGTTTCTTGTCGGTGCTCTCTCGTGGCTGCTGCCCGCCGCGCTGGGTCTGGGGATCGCTCTTGTCCTGGGCGCCTCGGTCACGCCGAGTGCCCCCGCGGCTCAGATCGTGCTCTCCCTGTTGGTACTGACACTCCTGGTACTGCTCTACGAGGCGGTTCCGGAGGAGCTGATCTTCCGGGGATACCTCTTCCGCAACCTCAGCACCGCGTTGTCCGCCTGGTTGGCCGTGGTGGCCCAGGCGGTGCTGTTCACCCTGTGGGGGACGGGTCTGTGGGTGTTCGGCAACGGGTGGGAGGTGCTGGCCGAGCGCCTGCCGCTGTTCTTCGGAATGGGACTGGTGCTCGGGGGTATCCGTCTGGTCACCGGGAACGTCTGGGCCTGCGTGGGATTCCACCTTGCATTCCAGGTCGCGGCGCAGGCACTGCTGACCTGGGTCCTGTTCGAGGTGGACGGCCTGGATACGGTCATGGGTACCGTCTTCCTGCTCCCGTTCGTGCTCGGACTGACCGTCACCATGATGTTCGTTCGCGACACCGGTATCTGGTCAGGAAGGGTTCCGGACCCGGTGGAGGGCTAGGGCAGCTCGCCCTGGTCGTGCAGGAGCTCGACCAGGTCCTGGATCGCCGGGGCGCACCGCTCGCGTTCGGCGTAGGAGATCCACGCGGTCTCCAGGATCTCGTTGTCCGGCACGATCTCCCCGTCGTGCTCGGCGCCGTAGCAGAGCAGCCGCACCCGGGTGCCCGGGGCCTGTCCGTGCGCTTCCTGGTCGATCACCGCGACCTGGTGGAAGGTCCCCGGGCGCAGCACCACGCTGACCTCTTCCAGGGTCTCGCGGGCCACCGCCTGTTCGTCGCTCTCGCCCGGCTCGCGCTTGCCGCCGGGGATGTACAACCGGTCCTTGCCCTCGGGGCGCACACACAACAGGCGGCCCTCGTGCACGTGGACCCAGGCGAGGGCCTCGATCACGGCGGGGGAGGAAGGGGAAGGCGCAGGCGAAGGGTTCGGTGACATGTGGCCACTTTAGGCCGCACCGCACCGACGCGAACCGCTGACCGTCAGTGATCCGAGCTACTAGCCTTCTGTCGACCGGTTGCGTACACGTACGGCCCAGCGCCCCCGGCCGGGCCACGGCGAGAGCGGACGAACATGACATCCTCCGGAACCGAACCGGGCCTGGGCCCCGACCCCTCTGCCGAGAGCACCGGCGCAGGGGTCCGGCCCCTTCTCGCGGAGAGCTCCAGCGGTGGCATCCCGCCGCAGACCGCCGAACAGCGTGAGGCCCGCGAACGCGCCTACAACCTCTACAGTGCCGCGATCGGCGCCTGCCTGGCCCGCCGGGACAAGGACCCGTCGCTGCTGGAGCGCGCCGCCCTCCTGCTGGTCGAGGAGGCGCGACTGCCCTACCTCACCCCCGACGACATCGCCCGGGCCAACGGCGCGCTGCCCGGGATCATCGACGAACTCCGTGCCGACCCGGTGCGTCCTCCCGCCGGGGCCGGCCCGCAGGACCTGGGGCGCGAGCTCTCCGAGGCCGACCTGAACTCGCTGTTCGGTCTGGCGCTGCGCGACCGGCTCACCGGCATCCCGCGCGAACAGCCCCGACTGCTGCTCTTCGGCGGCCAGCCCGGTTCCGGTAAGTCCACCCTCCAGCGGCTGGTCCTGCCGGTCCTGCCCGAGGGGACGGTCAGTTACGACGGCGACGACCTGCTGCGTCTGTCCCCCGACTACGAATGGTCCATGACCGCGGACGACCGGGCCGCCTCCACCGCGGTGTCCAAGCAGGTCGGCGGCTTGCACGGGCTGGCCATGGAGCACGTGCGGCAGGGTCGCTACGACGCGGTGTGCAGCCATCCGCTGGGCCGCGCGGACTGGGCGGCCTCCTGGGTCCTGGGCTTCAAGGAGGCCGGGTACCGGGTGGAGGTGGCCTTCGTGGCCACGCACACGTCGAACAGCCGTTTCTCGATCTTCGACCGCCACGAGCGCGCCACCCGCGACCAGGGGTTCGGCCGCTATCTGCCGGAGATCCACCACGACCGCTTCTACCTGGGCGTACCGAACACGGTCGAGTTCCTGGAGACCCACCACCTGGCGGACTCGGTGTACGTGCTCTCCCGGGAGGGCGAGGTTCTCTACGCCAACCACCAGCGGGACGGCGAGTGGCGGACCGAACCGTTCGGCCGGATCGCGCTGGAGGCCGAAAGGGGCCGACGCGAGCTCTGGCGCTCGGAGGACACTCCCTAGGATCGCTCCCCATGGATATCTTCGCCGCCAACCCCCTCCTGATCCGGCAGCCCAAGCGCTTCATGCGCGACGTCTCCGACTACGAGGTCTTCGATCCGCACGGCCGGCAGATCGCCTGGGCACGGGAGCAGGGCGCGGACGGGGGCATGCAGGTGCTGCGCCACCTGGCCAAGAGCACGGGTGGTTTCGAGCGCCGGGTGCACGTCACGGACCTGTACGGGCACCAGCGGCTCGCCGTCCAGAAGCACTGGTCCTGGATGACCGCGACCACCAGCGTGAACCTGCCCGACGGCCGGCCGGTGGGCACGATCGAGCAGGACCTGAAGTTCTTCGGTTCCAAGTTCACACTGCTGGACGCGTGGAAGCGGCAGGTCGGCACGATCGAGGGCGACTTCATCGGCCTGGACTTCCGGATCCGCGACCACAACGCGCACGAGGTCGCCCGGGTCGACCGTCAGCTGCCCGACCTGGGCGAGATGTTCACCTCGGCGGACAGCTACGCGCTGCACCACCGTTACCCGACCCTGCCCGAACCGCTGCGCACCCTGGTGGTGGCCTCCGCGATCGCGATCGACCTGGTGCTGCGCGAGGGCAGGTGAACGTGCCGTGGTCCGCGTCCTCGCGGACCGGGTCGGCGGCTGACCGGTGTGAGGCGGTATCGAGGAGAGTTCACGGACGATCGCTCATGGAACGGCGGCCCGTTGGGTAGGGCGGTCGTATGCTGCACAATGACATTCCCACGGCCGAGGAGATCGAGAAGATCGCCTCCGCCCGGCATCCGGCCAGTGTTTCCCTGTACTTTCCCACGGTCCCTCTGACGCAGGACTCGGAGGCTGTCCGGATCGAGTTCAGGAACGCCCTGTCCCAGGCGGTGGCCGAGCTCGAGGCGGCGGGCCAGGAGAAGGAAGACATCCAGTCCCTGAGGGAACTCGGCGAGGAGCTCGTCGACGACGAGGCGTTCTGGCCCTACCTCTCCAACAGCCTGGTGGTCTTCCTGACCCCCGAGGAGATCCGCACCTTCCGGTTGCCGAACCGTCTGACCGCCTCGGTGCAGGTGTCCGACCGCTTCTTCGTCAAACCGCTGTTGCGCTCCGTGACCTTCCCCCAGGCGGCCTTCGTGCTGGCCCTGGCCCAGAACTCGGTGCGCCTGGTCGAGGTGAGCCCCGACGCCGATCCCTTCGAGGTGAGTGTTTCCGACCTGCCGGAGGACGCCGCGAGCGCCGTCGGCCTGTCCTCGATCAGCGGCCGTTCGCCCTCGGGAAGGATTCAGGGGTCGGAAGGGCGCAAGGTGCGCCTGCACCAGTACGCGCGGGCGGTGGACCGCGCCGTGAGGCCCGTCCTGTCCGGCAGCGGTGTCCCGCTGATCCTGGCTGCGACGGAGCCGCTGGCCGGTATCTACCGTTCGGTGAACAGTTACGTCCACCTCGCGGCTCCCGGGATCGACGGCAACCCGGAGAACGTCTCCGACGCGGAACTGGCGGGGGAGGCCCGTACCGTCCTCGACGAGCTCTACCGGATCGAACTGGCCAGGCAGCGCGAACGTTTGGAGGAGCACGAGTCGCGCGGCCTCACCGCGACCGACCTGAGCGATGTGGCCAGGGCCGCCACCTTCGGCGCGATCGACACCCTGTTGGTCGACATCGACGAGGTCGTACCCGGTCTGGTCGACGAGGAGACGGGTGCCGTCTCCTTCCACGACCGCAGTGACGCCCAGGGTTACGGTGTCGTCGACGAGATCGCCCGCCGGGCGCTGCGGACGGGGGCCCGGGTGCTGGCGGTGCGTGCGCAGGAGATCCCGGGCGACACGGCGGCTGCGGCGATCCTGCGCTTCGCTGTGTGAGCCCATGAGCCCATGAGCCCATGAGCCCATGAGCCGGTGAGCCCGGGCGGGGGCCGGGCTGGGCTTTCTTCCGTCGTACGCGGTCTGCCCGCCCCTTCCCCGCGCTCCGGCGCGTGGGGAAGGGGCGGGTTCAGTGTCGTTCAAGCTCGGCCATGGCCGCGCGGTCCTCAGCGCCGAACTGCTCCTCCAGTTCCTCCGGTGAGGCGTCCAGGTCGATCTGGCGGAGCGGCACCCCGCGGGCGGACTCGATGGCGCCCAGCCGCCGGAGGGCGCGGTTGCTCGCGTAGTCCAGAAGCACCCCCGGCGGGAGTTCGTAGCGCTGCACGGCCGGGTCGTCCGAGGGGGTGTCGCTGCGCTCGACGGTGCCCATCACGTGGGGGAGCAGCTCGTTGAGGCGCTCGCTCACCACGTCCCAGTTGCGGTCGTCGGCGGCCACGTGGCGGCGGCAGGTGAAGGTGCCCCAGGCCATGTGGCGGCGCTCGTCGTCCCCGATCCGCCGGATGATCTGGCGCATGCCGGGGAAGATGTCGCGCACGGTGCACACGTGGTTCCAGGCGTAGTAGCCGGTCAGAGCCAGGGAACCCTCGATGATGTGGTTGTAGGTGACCGAGGCGCGCACCTGGTTGCGGGGGCTGGGGTCGTCCAGCAGGGCCTCCAGTGATGCGGGGAGCTCCTCGTAGAACAGGGCGCGGTAGGCGGGGTTGTTGGTCACGAACCCGTGGAGGTCGTCCCGGACGCCGATGGCGTCGAGCCACAGACGGAAGGCCTGGACGTGCTTGGCCTCCTCGAAGGCGAACTGGGTCAGGTACATCTCGTCGCCCAGACGGCCCTCGGCTGCCATGGCGCGCAGGAAGGGTTGGAGGTCCTCGGTGACCGCCTCCTCGCCCGCCACGAACAACGCGCACAGCCGCAGGATGCGGGTCTGTGCGGCCTCGTCGAGCCCCTTCCAGTCCTCGGCGTCCTGACTGAGGTCGATGTCGGCGGGGTTCCAGAACTTCGCGTTGCCCTTGACGAACAGCTTGAGCGGGAGCGAGTCCCAGTTCAGTCCGCCGCCTCGGAGTGAGTGGAAGCCGGTGCGGTACTCGGTGGCCGGGGCCTCGGTCATGGGGGTACCTCCGTAGGGTGGGCCGACCCCCATGATTGGACACAGGAGGGCTTCGTGTAAACCCCCGGAAGTGTCCTGGGTCACTGGAAATCAGAATTCGGCTCGGTCCGGCCCGGAAGCGGTAGTCCGTACGGGATCTGGTCGGAGCCGACGACGATCCGGCCCCGCCGAAACGGTACGGTCAGGGGAGTACGACCGCATGAACGATCCGATCGGGGGACGACGTGTTCTGTGGTGATCCCGGCAGTCCCGGTTACGCAGCTTGCGCCGCCCAGTCCCAGCTGTTCGCGCTGGCCTCGGTGATCCCCGCGCTGCTCGGCCTCGCCCTGATGGTGGCCGCCTTCGCCGCGCCCTCGGTCCGCGGGGACCGGGTGCTGCGCACCCGGACCCTCAGCTACTCCCTCATCGCCTGGGCCATCGCCGCCGGAACCTACTCGATCGGCGTCCTACCCTCGTTCTGAGCCGGGCTCGCCCCCGCGCCGAATCGCGCTGAACTCCGCGCGGGCCCCTCCGGGTGAGCCCTTCCGCCGGGCTCAGATCTCCTCGCCCGCGAGCAGATCGCCCGCGTCGGCGATCCGGTACGCGTAGCCCTGCTCGGCCAGGAACCGCTGGCGGTGGGCGGCGTAGTCCTGGTCCAGGGTGTCCCGGGCGACCACCGCGTAGAAACGGGCGGTGCGGCCGTCGGCCTTCGGGCGCAGCACCCGGCCCAGGCGCTGGGCCTCCTCCTGGCGCGAACCGAAGGAGCCGGACACCTGGACCGCCACCCCGGCCTCGGGGAGGTCGATCGAGAAGTTGGCGACCTTGGAG
This sequence comes from Nocardiopsis exhalans, assembly GCF_024134545.1. GTDB lineage: Bacteria > Actinomycetota > Actinomycetes > Streptosporangiales > Streptosporangiaceae > Nocardiopsis > Nocardiopsis exhalans. The sequence continues at coordinate 6,910,356 of NZ_CP099837.1, read as the reverse complement.
ACCACCAGAGTGCGCAGCTCGCCGGCGCGGAAGGCGTCGAAGAGGCGTTCGCGCTCCTTGTTCCGGGTCTCGCCCTTGATGACCGGGGCGCCCAGCCGCTCACCGAGTTCGTCGAGCTGGTCGATGTAGGAGCCGATCACCAGGACCTGCTCCTGCGGGTGGCGCTCCACGATCTGCTGGACCACGGTCGTCTTGGTCTCCGAGGAGGCGCAGAACCGGTACTTGTCCTCGGGTTCGGCGGTCGCGTACGCCATTCGCTCGGACTCGGTCAGGTCCACCCGGACCTCCACGCAGTCCGCCGGGGCGATCCAGCCCTGGTTCTCCATGTCCTTCCACGGGGCGTCGTAGCGCTTGGGCCCGATCAGCGAGAACACGTCGCCCTCCCGGCCGTCCTCGCGGACCAGGGTGGCGGTCAGTCCCAGGCGGCGGCGGGCCTGGAGGTCGGCGGTCATCCGGAAGATGGGCGCGGGCAGCAGGTGCACCTCGTCGTAGACCACCAGGCCCCAGTCCTTGGCGTCGAACAGCTCCAGGTGCGTGTACACGCCCTTCCGGCGGGCCGCCATCACCTGGTAGGTGGCGATGGTGACCGGTCGGATCTCCTTCTTGGTCCCCGAGTACTCACCGATCTCGTCCTCGGTCAGCGAGGTCCGCTTGAGCAGCTCGGACTTCCACTGGTGCACCGACACCGTGTTGGTCACCAGGATCAGCGTGGTCGCCCCGGTCATCGCCATGGCGGCCGCGCCCACGATCGTCTTCCCGGCGCCGCAGGGCAGTACGACCACGCCGGAACCGCCCGCGTGGAAGCTCTCCGCGGCCTCCTGCTGGTACCCGCGCAGCTCCCAGTCGCCGTCGGCCAGGTCGATCTCGTGTGCCTCGCCGTCGACGTACCCGGCCAGGTCCTCGGCGGGCCAGCCGATCTTCAGCAGGGCCTGCTTGAGGTTGCCGCGCTCGCTGGGGTGGACCGCGACCGAGTCCTCCCCCAGGCGCTCGCCGAGCATCCCCTTCAGCTTCTTGGCCCGCACGACCTCCTCCAGGACCGCGCGGTCCGAGGACTCCAGCACCAGGCCGTGCACCGGGTCGCCCACCAGCCTGAGCCGCCCGTAGCGGTCCATCGTCTCGGCGATGTCCACGAGCAGCGAGTGCGGCACGGGGAACTTGGAGAAGCGGATGAGTGCGTCCACGACCTGCTCGGCGTCATGCCCGGCGGCGCGCGCGTTCCACAGCGCCAGCGGGGTGACGCGGTAGGTGTGCACGTGTTCGGGGGCGCGTTCGAGCTCGGCGAACGGCGCGATGGAACGGCGGCACTCCGGGGCGAGCTCGTGGTCGATCTCGAGCAGGAGCGTCTTGTCGGACTGGACGATCAGGCAGGACACACGGGACCTTCCGTCAGGCTACGGGGACGAGGGCGGCCCGTCTGGCACGGGACGGGGGCGGCCCCAGGTGCAACACCGGAACCCCTCCGATCATGCCCGCCCACCGCGGAATGTCCACGGGAGGTCGCTCATGGCGGAGCCGGGTACAGGGGCCCGGTTCAGAAGACACGGTTCAGAGAAAACAGTTCAGAGGAAACAGTTCACACGCCGACGAGCAGGAACAGCAGCGCGAGAACGATCACCGGGACCAGGAACACCACCGACAGGGCGGTGTAGGCGAAGGTGCAGGCCCAGGTGTAGCGGATGTACCGCTCCACGTCGACGGCGTTGGGGATCTTGACCAGGGCGATGATCCCCAGCACGATGCCGGGGATGTTGGCGACCAGGATGAAGAACCACAGGCCGAGGGCGATACCGAGAACCGGGACCGCCAGGGTGCAGAGCGCCACGACAAGCGCCGCGACGGCCCCGCCCACGCGCGGCGGCGGTCCCGAGGGAAGCGGGACGCCCACCGGGTACACGGCGCCGGGTGGTGGCGGTCCCGGGACCGGTGGTGGTACCGGGGCGGCGGCCGGGTACCCGGGCCCGGGCGGGAAGGACGGCCGCGGCGGCTGTGGCGGCGGCGCGGGCGCCGCCGGTACGTGTGCTCGCCGAGGGCTCGCGGGCAGACCGGCACCGGGCACGGAACTCCGCCCCCGTTCCCAGAAGTCCCTGGGGTCGCTCCGGTCGCCGTTCACCGCTGGCCGTGTCTCCTCACGCTGAGCCCCTGTGTTTGGGCCCCCTGTGCCTGAGCCCTTGTCTCCGGGCCCCTGTGTCTGTGGTCCGCATACCCGCCCTACCCGGTTCGAAAGCGGACGATGCCGTGCTTATTCCCCCAACCAGGGGTCAAGCCGGTAGCGGCCAGGGGGTCAGAAGTTGGTCACGGGGACGATCTGCTGGATCCAGTTCCCCGCCTGCGTGAACATCACGAAGGTCAGCACCAGCATCACGAAGAACATCACCCCGGCCGCGCCCAGGCAGTACCAGGAGTACCGGGTGAGCACTTCGGCCTGGTCCGGTCGGCCCCGGTCCCGCGCGTGCGCGGCCCGCACCGCGAAGGTGATCCCGGCGATGCCGAAGATCCAGTTCATGCAGCACAGGGCGGTCACCGCGTGCAGGATCAGCGCCATGGTGGAGCTGTTGGCGCCGCCGGTCGAGCCCACCGGGGCCGAGCCGTGCCGGTCATCGTCACGATCGCGCTCGCGTTCGGGTGCCAGGTCCCGGCTCTCGGATACGCGTTCCTCCCGCCCCCGGTCACGGGGAGAGGAGGCTCCAGGGGGCAGCGGTGCGTTGCTCATGGGGGCTTCTCTCGCCATCGGTGGTCGACCACCGCCACTCTAGCCCTCCGACCCCGTCAGCGTTCTGCGTCACCCTGGGTCCTCCCCGATCTCCCAGATCCGCACGGCGCCGGAACGGTGCCCGGGGCTCGTGGAGACCAGCTCAGTCCGGGGCGGCCTCCAGTTCCGCCACTCCCGTGATGCGGTGGACAGCGAAGCGGTGGACCGCGTCCCGGGTCGTGTCGTAGGCGGTGAGGAAACCTCCGTCCACGCTGGCGGGCTCCACGATGCGGCTGACCTGACGGCCGTCGGTGTCGGTGTAGCCGATCCACACGCGGCGTTCGGCCGCGGCGGCCTCGGAGAGGACCTCCATGACCGCGGTAGCCCTGGAACCCGCGGTTCCGCCCTCGGGGAGGGACACCGGGATCCGGGCGATGTTGGCGGCCTCGTCACCGGCGCGCAGCGCGCGCACGGCGGCCCGGGTCAGTTCGGTGGTCGGCGCGTTCTCGGCGGGGGAGGAGGGGTCGGGTTCGGCTCGGCGGACCTCGGGGCGGCTGAGCCGCATCGTGCCGTTGCCGCTCTCGGGCACCGGGTGGTAGCCCAGTTGGCGCAGGCGTTCGGTGAGCGCGGCCCGGTTCAGGCCGCTGACCACCACGGTCGGGGCCAGGAGCAGCAGTTCCAGGTCGGTGGCGCGGCGGTCGGCGACCAGCTCGGTCAGCAGCGCGGGTTCGTCGCAGCGCAGGTAGCTGGCGGCCGAACCGGTGCGCAGCCTGCCGTGCTTGCGGCCCACGTCCGAGACGAGGTAGCGCAGGGCCTGCGGCAGCGGGGTGCGGGAGTGGCGCTCCAGCAGGTCGGTGATGTCGGCGACCCCGCGACCGGCGTCCAGCGCCCGGCGGATCGAGTCCTCGGTGAAGCGGTACACGGTCGCCCCGCCGGTGGACTCCACATCGGCGGTCAGGGCGAGTTCGCGGGCCAGCTCGGTGACGAGCGGCCCCGGTGCCACGGCGGTCAGGTCGCCCTGGACGAGCACGTAGTCCAGCGGTTGCGGCAGCTCGGCGGACAGGATCCGCGCGGCCTCCTCGTCGGCGTTCTCGTCGTGGGTGAGCAGCGGGCGGGTGTGCTCGGCGAGCGCTCCCCCACCGGTCAGGCCGAGCACCGCCGCCTCGGCCGCGGCGGCCTCCACGAGTTCGGTGTAGACGGGGGACTGGCGGCGGGGGCGGCGCCAGGCCAGCCGGGCCGTCAGAGAAACCTCGTCCGGTGTCAGGCCGGGCTCGGCCGAACCCAGCTCGGTGAGCAGGTCGCGGCGGGCCTGCGGGGCGGCGGGCCGGACCAGACCGGGGCCGAGCACGTTGCGCACCCGGCCGCCCGCGTCGCGCGAACCCGTCAGCGAGGCAACCCGGTCCGAGTCCAGCCAGGCCCGGGCCAGGAGCAGCCACCGGTGCTCGGGAGAGCGCTCCCGCCACAGGTCGTATTCGCGCGTGGGCAGCCACTCCCCGAAGACCCGGTTGTCGGTACCGATCAGCCCGGCGGCCCGCACGACCTCCAGGTACAGGGCGGCGGTGTCCTCGTCGGTGTCCATGGCCTGGGCGGCCCGGCGCACGTCGCGCACGCCCAGACCGCCGTTGCGCAGGACCGCGGCGGGTTCCTGGGACCAGCGCTCCAGCAGCTCCTCCACGGCGCGCAGCACGGTGAAGGCCTGCCCCGCCGCGGCACGGGCGACGGTGTCCGCAGAGCCCTGCCTGCCCTCGAAAGCGGGTGGGGCGGTGCTGACGTCGCGGAACAGCACACCGGAGCGCAGGTGCAGGCCGACCTCGCGGGGCAGCGTCAGGGTGTCGTCCCCGGTAGCCACCAGCAGGCCGCGGGCGATGAGGGTCTCCACCGGCGAGGAGGCCGTGGCCAGGGTGATCTCCCGGCGGGCGTCGGAGACCGTGCCGTTGGGCGGACCCCAGGCGAGGTTGTCCAGCAGGCGGCGCGCGGGAGCCCCGACCTGGTCCACGAGCACCGCGATCCGGTCGGGGTCGGCCAGTGCGGTGGCCACGGTCTCCACCGGGGAGTTGGCGGTGCTGTGCGGCACGAGGTCGTCCGCCAGCCGCTTGGTGGCACCGTGCGGGAGCGCCGCCAGGAGGGTGCGCGCGGGCGGTCCCAGCTGTGCCGGGTGGGGCAGGAGTTCGCGCAGGACCTTGACCGGCCGCAGACGGCCGTGGTCCGGCCAGATCAGGGCGAGGGAGAGCAGGGTGTCCAGGGCCTCGTCGAGCGGGTCCCGGCCGCGACCGCCCGATGGGGTCAGGCCGAGCCCCCGGGCGACGTCCGCGGGCGGTGTGCCGACCGGCTCGGACAGGCGGTCGTCCCCGAGCGCGACCACGGCCTCCAGTACCTGGAGGGTGAACCGGTCGAGCCGCTCCAGGGCGCGCAGCGCCGCGTTGCGCGAGGTCGCGCGGTGGGCCAGGGCGCCGATGTCGGCCGGGACCGGCTGCGCCAGGTCCGGGCGGGCGTTCAGCAGCGCGGTGAGCTCCGCGTCGGAACGGGACCGCAGCCAGGCGGTGAACGTGGGGGGCCGACCCGGCGACTCGCTGTCGGGGCCGTCCGTGCCCCGGCCGGAACCGGGTCGTGCGTTGTCGGTCATCACGTCAACGCTAGGTGATGGCGCCGGGCGGGTCGCACCCGCTCCCCTCCCGACCCGTGTGCGCCAACCGGCACGGCGCCCTGAACCGTATCGGAGGAGAATTCTCTGACCGAAATTGGGAAGGAGGGGTTAAACGGCAGGTCATTGTGGGCCAATATGGGGCCATGACCCAGCGCTCGGAACAATTGGTACTCGACTATCTCTCCGATGTCGGACTTGCGCTGCACGGTCGTGTGACGGCTAAGGAGCGGACCGCCTACCTGACCAGCCTGCGTGCGCGCATTGACGAGCGCCGCGGGGCGGCCGACAACGACGACGTCGACACCGTGCGGCGGATCCTTCGCGGCTTCGGCTCCCCCGAGCACATCGTGCGGGAGGAGCTCACCGGCCGGGAGGTCGATCTCGAGGACGACGAGATGATCCCGCCCAAACCCCGACACGCCGACCGCCCGCCCCCGCCCTGGCGCGGCGGCCCGCACCAGGGGTTCATGTCCCTGCTGGAGGGGCCCAGCCAGACCGATCTGCGCATGGACGGCCGGGGCGGCCGCAAGCCCGGGGTGACCCGCAACAGCCTCGTGCTCGCGCGCCACCACCCGCCCGAGGCCGTGGCCCTGGCCGTGCTCGTCCTCTCCGGGGTGTGGTGGGACGTCGCCTTCCTGTGGGTGCTCGGCGCCGCCCTCATCATCCTCAGCCAGGTGTGGAACGCCCTCGACAAGTGGATCGGCGTGGGGTTCCCCCTCGCGGCATGCGTGGTCGGGATGACCCTGTGGACGGGCGAGGCGAAGTTCATCGACCAGTACATCCAGCAGGCCCTGCCGGCCACCGGCGTCCCCGCGCTCGGACTCGCCTCCCTGGTGTGCGTGCTGTACCTCTTCCCGAAGGCCGCCCGCTCGGCCCGGGTCGCGGACCGATCCGCCGGGAGCTGACCCGCCCCGGACCGACCTGCTCCGCGTCGGCCGACCTGATCCGTTCGGCCTGCTCCTCAGCGTCATCGGTTGGCAAACCCTGGGGAATAACCTTTTCCGGTCGGCCCGTTACCGGGCATCCGAGCGGGTTGCTTCGGGTAGTCATGTCGGTACACCGCCGCTTTCGCTTCAGGGCGGTCACGTCAGGTGGTCCGGCCTCCAGCCCGGACACCAGCCTGTCGACGGCGCCCCTGACTCCGCCGAGTCCCGTCCCATACTCCGCACCCAGCGGTGACGGGGGCGACGTCGACACAACGAGGCCCGGGTGAGCCGTATCCGGGCCTCGTTTCACGTACCCGTCCCCGTGCTCGGATACCGACCCGAGAAGTGTCGAGGGAGTTCCCGGGAAGGGCCCGGAAATCGGTCACACCACAATCCCCTCGCATTGGTGAGGTGTCGGGCACTAACCTGGGCGCACCCATGGAAACCAGGGGCCGCCCGGGGCGGGAGGAAAGGTGGACGGCACCGTTTCCGAAGTCCTCGTGCGCCCGTCAGTGAAAGCATGAGGTCTCTACGTGCCCACCGGCAAGGTCAAGTGGTACGACGGCGACAAGGGTTTCGGCTTTCTCACCCGGGACGACGGAGGTGAGGTCTTCGTGCACTCCACCTCCCTACCGTCCGGAACCACCTCTCTCAATCCCGGCCAACGGGTCGAGTTCGGCGTGGCCGAAGGGCGCAAGGGCGCCCAGGCGCTCCAGGTCAAGATCCTGGACACACAGCACTCGGTGGCCAAGGCGCGGCGCAAGAAGCCCGACGAGATGGTGCTCATCACCGAGGACCTCATCAAACTCCTGGAGAACGTCTCCAACGGCTACCGGCGCGGCCGCCACCCGGACAAGCGTGAATCGTCCAGGGTCGCCGCCGTGCTGCGCGCGGTGGCTGACGACCTGGAGGCCTGACCCCCGGCCAGACAGACCCCCTGAGGCCGTGGCGGCCGTGCCGACGCCCGCCACGGCCTTTCTCCAGCCCCGGACCCCGTTCTCCCGTGTCCTGCCTGTTCTCATCCCTTTGACACGCCAGGGCGGACGGTGGTGACAGGTCGGCCGAAAAAACGTGTGTGCGCACTGACCGAACTCCCGAAAACGCGGCTGGCAGGCCCTCGTGTCGTGGGCATCCGTCCTCCGCGCGAGCACGAGACTCCGTCTAGAGGGTGTATCGGGCGAACCTTGACCCGCGTTATGGTCAAATCGGTGCCCGCGATCAGTGAGAATGGGGGACGTGAGCCCTTCTCGACGTTCTCCTGTACCGGACAAGGCATGTATCGACGCGGTGGATCTGGCCCGCTCGGTGGCGGCGGAGGTCGGGCGACCCGATTGGGTCGGTGAGCACCTCACCGCCCAGGTCGAGGACACACGCCTGGTCACCCACTACTTCGAGTGCCTGGACCCCTCCTACCCGGGATGGACCTACGCGGTCACCGTCGTCCGCGCCTCGCGCGCCAAGGACGTCACCGTCAACGAGGTCGTCCTGCTTCCCGGCGAGGGCGCCCTGACCGCTCCCGCGTGGGTGCCCTGGAAGGAACGACTCCGCCCGGGCGACGTCGGTGTGGGGGACCTGCTGCCCACCGAGGAGGACGACGAACGTCTCGTCCCCGGTTACGCGCAGGTGCCCGACAGCGAACTCGACGCCGAGGGCATGGACAAGCAGATGGTGTGGGAGCTGGGACTCGGCCGCCGCCAGGTCCTCTCCGAGGTCGGCCGCGAGCAGGCCGCGGAGCGCTGGTACAACGGCGAGGCCGGTCCGAGGAGCCCGATTGCCACGGCGGCCCCGGCACGTTGCACCACCTGCGGTTTCCTGACCCCGCTCGCCGGTGAACTGCGCCAGATGTTCGGCGTGTGCACCAACGAGTTCGCCCCCGACGACGGCAAGGTCGTGTCACTCGACCACGGCTGCGGAGCCCACTCCGAGGTCCGCCGCCCCACCCCGCAGAACGAGCCGGTCGCACCGGTCGTCGACGAGCTGGGGTACGACCACATCGTCTTCGACGACACCGCGGAACTGGAGCTGGTCTCCAGCGACTCCTGACCACCACAGGTCAAACGGGCCGATCCACCCGAAGAACGGACCCCGCCGCGATCGCGGCGGGGTCTTTCCCATCCGTACGCCTGCCGTTCACCCGCGGGCCCGCGCCTGCGCGCCACGCGAGGCCACCCGCGCTTGAACAGCCCCGGCCGTCGGCTAGGGTCGACCTACTATCACGCTCGCCCTTGCCGAGCCCGCGCGTGTTCCGAGAACACGTGCAGGGCTGATCGGACCGCGCTCCCAGCGCAGGAGGAGACCACCATGGCCGAGCCGGTGACCGCTTCGGTGGCCGACCCTTTCAACACCGCCGAACTGCGCCGACGTGTGCTTTCGGCCTGGGCCGACGCGCCCGCTCGGTTCCGGGAGGACGCCAACGCCGAAGAGGACTTCGCGCTGGGCGGCTACCGCGACCGGGTGGTGATCGAACTCGCGCAGAACGCGGCCGACGCCGCGCGCCGCGCGGGTGTCCCCGGACGCCTGCTCCTGGCACTGGACGGCGACCGCCTCACCGCCGCCAACACCGGTGCCCCGCTGACCCCGCAGGGTGTGGAGTCCCTCGCCACCCTGCGGGCCTCCACCAAGCGCGACGACCACGGTTCGGCGGGCCGGTTCGGGGTCGGGTTCTCCGCCGTGGTGGCGCTCAGCGACGACGTCACCGTGGATTCGGGCGGTGCCGTGGTGCACTTCTCCGCTGAACGCGCCCGGGCCGTGGTCACCGACCTGCTCGACGCCAACGGCACCCACACCGACCTCGCCGACGAGGTGGGCCGCCGCGCCGGGCAGGTGCCGATGCTGCGTCTGCCCTTCCCTGCCGACGTCGTGCCGGAGCCTCTCCGGATCGAGGGCGGCACCGGCGACGACACGGGTGAGACCAGTCACTACGACACCGTGGTCACGCTGGCCCTGCGTGACGACCAGGCCCGGGAGCGGGTCCGGGAACTGCTGGACCGCACCGGGGAGGCCCTCCTCCTCGCCCTGGACGGCCTCGTCGAGGTGCGCGTGGTGGTCGACAGCCGGGAACGGACCCTCATCCGCGAAACCGGGGACGAGGCCGCAGGGATCGATCTGGTCACCGCCCAGCACGACGCCGACGGCACCCGGGTCACGCCCTGGCGTGTCCTGAGCCGCTCCGGCGAGTTCGCCCCGAACCTGCTCGCGGACCGCCCCACCGAGGAGCGCGACCGCGCCGCGTGGTCACTGACCTGGGCCGCGCCCGTCAACCCCGACGGTGGTGTGGCCGCGCTGCCCGCCGACGTCGAGAACGTCGTGCACGCGCCCACCCCCACCGACACCGAACTCGACCTGCCCGCGGTTCTCATCGGCACGTTCCCGCTGAGCTCGGACCGGCGCGCCGTCCAGCCGGGCGGGGCCACCGACCTCCTGCTCATGGAGGCCGCCGGCGCCTACTGCGCGCTCCTGCGCCGCTTCGAGCCCAGGGCCGCCCTCGACCTGGTGCCCGCCACCCGGGTGGGCGGCGGCGCCGTGGACGCGGTCTTCCGGGCACGGGTCGCCGAACCCCTGTTGGACACCGCGTTCCTGGTCACCGCGGCCGGGCACCCGGTCGCCCCGCGTGACGCCGTCCTGCTGGACACCGGCGGGGCGAGCGGCGCCGCCGACCTCGTCGACCTGCTCGCCGAACTCGTCCCGCCGCTGCTGCCCGGCTCCTGGAGCCCTCGGCACCCGGCGCTGGCCTCGCTGCGCGTGCGCCGCCTGGGCCTGGCCGACCTCGCCGACCTGCTCGGCGACACCCAACGCCCGCCGGAGTGGTGGGAGGCCCTCTACGCCGCCCTGGGCAGTGCCGGAAACGGTGGCGCCGACCTCGACGAACTCGGCTCGCTGCCGGTCCCGTTGGCCGACGGCCGCCTGGTCCGGGGCCCGCGCTCACTGCTGCTGCCCACAGAGGACTGGGCGAAGGTCGCCGACGCCGAGGGCAACCGGCTCGACCCGGCCGTCCTGGCCACTCTGGGCGTGCGCCTGGTGCACCCCGATGCCGCCCACCCGTTGCTGCTGCGTCTGGGCGCCGTGGAGGCCGGGGCCGCCACGGTCCTGGCCGACCCCAACACCGAGGCCGCCGTCCGGGAGTCCCTGGACGCCGAGGATCCCGAACCCGTCGCCGAGGCCGTCCTGGACCTGGTCGCCGCCTCCGGCACCACGGTCGAGGACGCGCCCTGGCTGTCCGAGCTGGCCCTGCGTGACGACGAGGACGGCTACTCGATCGCCGCCGAACTCCTCGTTCCCGGTGCGCCCCTGGCCGACCTGCTGGTGGACGACTCGCCGTTCGGCACCGTCCATGACGACCTCGTCCACCGCCACGGCACCGACGCCCTGCGCGCCGTGGGCGCCCTGTGGGGGCTGACCGTGGTCCGTGCGGAGGAGACCGCGCTCGGTGAGGACCTCGCCGACGTCTTCGACGGCGCCGCGGGCGAGGACGGCCTCGACGGCCTGGAGGACTGGGCCGACGAGGTCCTCGAACGCGTCGGTGACCCCGAACTCCCGCCTGTGGTACCCGAGCTGGTGTGCGTCGCCGACCTCGACTACATCGCCGACGACGCCTGGCCGCAGGCCCTGGCGATGCTCTCCCGGGGGTCGCTGCGCGAGGCCGTCACCGAACCCGCCCGGCTGCTGATGCCGGACGGCCGGGTCGTCGACGCACCCTCCTACACCGCCTGGTGGCTGCGCACCCGGGCGCTCCTGGACGGGCGCGCCCCGGTCGAGCTGCGCACCGCCGACGCCGAACCCGCGCTCCTCGGCCTCTACGACGAGGTGCCCGCCGACGTCGACCCCGAGTTCGCCCGGGCCCTGGGCGTGCGCAGCGGCCTGGCCGACCTGATCGCCGACCCCGACGGCCCGGACGACCTGCTGAACCGGCTCGCCGACCCGGCCCGGCACGTGGGGCGCACCGCTCTGCGCCGCCTGTGGACGGCCCTGGCCGGGGTGGACGCCGACCTCGTCACCCCGCCCTCCCTGGTGCGCGCGGTCCAGGGCGGGTCGATCGTGGTGGCCGACGCCGAGGACGCCGTGGTGGTGGACTCCCCGGACCTGCTGCCGCTGGTCGCGGACCGGCCGCTGGTCCTGGCCGACGCCGCCTCCGCCGAACGGCTCGCTGACGTGCTGGACCTGGACCTGGCCTCGGAGAGTGTCACCGGCAAGGTGGGCTCAGCCGGCCAGATCCGCGCAGTGCCCGACGAGGCGGCACTCTTCCTCGCCGGTGACCGGGAGCCGGACCGCACCTACCTGCACCACCAGAAGCTCACCGTGGACGGTGTGGAGGTGGAGTGGTACACCGGCGACGGCACGGTGCACGCCTCGGGGACGGAAGGGCTGGCCCGGGCGCTGTGCTGGCGGGCCGGTCAGTGGTCCCGCCGCCACCTGCTCGCCGCGGTGCTCAGGGACCCGTCCGCCGCCGCGCACCTGCTCGCCGAGGCCGACCTGGAGTAGGAATCCACGGTGATCTTGCTACCAGAAGCGAAATGAGCGCCGAACTTGCTCCTGGTAGCAAGATCACCGGTTGGGGAGGGAGGTCAGCGGGTGGCATCGGCCAGTCGGGGGCCCAGGCCCTGTTCCGGTTCGGCCCACTCGGTGACGTCCAGCGGATCGCCCACGGAGACCGTGCCGGGGACGGTGACCGCGAACTTCGAGCAGAACGCCACCCCGCCGTCGTCCGCGCGGCGGTACCCGGCCAGGGAACGCAGCGGTTCGGGGCCGCGCTTGACTCCGCTGACCTGGTCGACGGTGGTGACCGCGCACCGGATGCACACCTTCGCGTAACCGAGCTCCGCGGTGCCCAGACGGACCCTGCGCACCCGGTCCTCGGTGTGCGCCTCCGACCAGCCGGACACCACGATGTTGGGCCGGAAACGGTCCATCGGCACGGCCTCGCCGCCGGTGGCGAGGATGCGCTCGTTGAGCAGGTCCAGGGAGGACAGCGAGCCCACCACCGCGGCGTGCCCGTCGGCGAAACCGGCGGTACCGGGGGTCAGCCCGCCGGTCTCACGCCGGTGGTCCTCGGGGACCCGCACGAGCCGACTGGCCTGGCCGAACACCTCGGTGAGCCACTCGGCGACCTCGTCGCCCTGGTCCACCCCCACCAGCGGCTGCCTGTGCACGGCCACGTCCAGACGGCGGCCCTCGGGGTCCACGTCCACCTTGACCGGGGAGAAGCCCTCGGTGCTCAGCACCAGCCGAGTGCCGTCGGCGTCGAGTTCGGGCACGATCCGTGCCATCCGGGGATCCCTGCGCTGGCTGCGGAAGTCGCCGGAGTCGTCGACCACCATGAACGAGCGGTCGTGGGTGAGCCCGGCGGGGGTGAGTTCGGCGGTGCGCAGGGGAATCCCGGCGCATCCCTTGACGGGGTGGACGACGAGCGCGGCCACACGGGCGGTCGGAGTAGGGCTCATACCGAAAACGCTACCGGCCCCGCTCGGGAGGAAACCGAACCGGCTGCCCGGACGTCTGTGAAGTGAGTCCGTCCCCTGACCGAACAGGACCCCACATGCGTACTGCCCACGCCGTTGTCCCCGCAGCCCTTACCGCCCTGCTGCTCGCGGGCTGCTCCGGACCGTCCGACGCACCCGTGGAGGAGACCGCCGACAGCCCTGCTGGGGGCCTTGAAGCGGTGGAGACAGAGGAGACCGAGGAGAACCCGGCGGAGACCGGTGCCGGGGAACCCGAGGAGGAGATCACTGAGTGGGTCTTCGCCGCTGGTGATCAGATCACCGTCGAACTCACCCTGTACAGCGAGGCGGACGGTGGACGTTCCACCCCCGTGTACTCGGGTTACCGGCCCACCGTTGAGTTCGACCACCTGGGCCAGTCCGTCGCCTGCTCCGTCCAGCTTCCCGCCGACGTCAGCCCCTTCGAACCCGGGGAGACGCACCTGGTGGGCCTGGAGTGCGCCGAGGAGGTCACCGTGCATGTCGACGACCCGGGCTTCGTCCTGATCGAGGGCGGCAAGGAGAACGGCGAGGGCGAGGCCGTCTTCACTGACATGTAGTCGCGGCGTCACCCTTGGGAGCCATGGGGTGGGAGTGGCTGGCCTCACACTCATAACTGTACCTTCTGGAAGGTACAGTTACTCCTATGCGACCCAGTTCGAGAACCCTCATCCTCGACGCCGCGGTCCGGGTGACCGAGCGCGCGGGCATCACAGCGCTGACCATGGACTCCGCCGCCGAGGAGGCCGGGCTGACCAAGGGCGGCCTGCTCTACCACTTCCGCACCCGCGAGGACATGATCCTGGCGATCCAGCGGCACCTCGTCGACGGATGGGAGGCCCGCCTGGTCGCCGAGCTCGGCAAACCCTGGGCGGAGGCCACTCCCCTGGAGCGGGGTGCCGCCTACGTGCACGTGATGATGCGCGAGGAGACCAGGCAGGCCGACCTCGCCTTCATGGTCGAGGCGGAGTCCAACCCCGAGCTGGCCCGGATCTGGGACGAGCTGATGGAGCGCTGGGTGCCCACCCCGCACTCGCTCGACCCCCGGCGGCTGGACCTGTTCCTCGCACGGCTGGCCGCCGACGGGCTCTGGATGTTCCGGGCCACCCCCGGCAACGCGCTCTCCGAAGAGGTCGAAGAGGGCCTGCGGGCGCGCGTGGCCGAACTGCTCGCCGCCGACCTCGAAACACCTGCCCCCGAGGAGAAGCGCGCGTGAGCGACATGACCGAAACCGGGGTTCAGCCGGTCTCCGGAACCAGACGCTGGCTCGTCCTGGCCGCCGTCTCGGCCGGGCTGCTGCTGATCTCGGTGGACATGACCATCCTGTACACCGCGCTGCCCACCCTGAGCGCCGAACTCCAGGCCAGCGCCTCCGAACGACTCTGGATCATCAACGCCTACCCCCTGGTGATGGCGGGCCTGCTGCTGGGCGCCGGGACGCTCGGCGACCGGGTCGGGCACAAGCGGATGTACCTGATCGGGCTCGTGCTGTTCGGCGCCGCCTCGCTGGTGGCCGCGTACTCCCTGACCCCCGCCATGCTGATCGCCGGACGCGCCTTCCTGGCCGTGGGTGCCGCCGCGATGATGCCCGCCACGCTGTCGCTGATCCGCATCACCTTCGTGGACGAGCGCGAACGCGGGATCGCCATCGGGGTCTGGGGCACCATGGCGATGGTCGGCGCCGCGATCGGGCCGATCGTCGGTGGAGCACTGCTGGAGTTCTTCTGGTGGGGCTCGGTCTTCCTGGTGAACGTGCCGATCGTGCTGGTGGCACTGGTGCTGGCCGCCGTGGTCGCTCCCGGAGGCTCGGGCAGCTCCGAGCGCCCCTGGGACTTCCTGGCCTCGGTACAGGTCATGGCCGGTCTGGTGGGTGTGGTCTACGCGATCAAGGAGGTCACCGGCCCGGAGCCGTCCGTGCTCGCCGTGGTGGTGTCCGTGGTGGCGGCGGTCGCGGGTTTGTGGAGTTTCGTCCGGCGCCAGCGCGGTCAGGCCTACCCGCTGATCGACTTCACGCTCTTCCGCGACCCGCGGATCCTCATCGGTGTGCTCGCGGCGGGGATGGCCATGTTCGCGCTCGCGGGCGTGCAGTTGGTGCTGACCCAGCGCCTGCAGCTGGTGCTGGGCTTCACCCCGTTCCAGTCCGGGCTGACCGTCGCGGCGATGGCTCTGGGCGCCCTGCCCGTGGGCGTGACCGTCGGCGCGCTGCTGTACCGCCTGGGCACCCGGCCGGTGATCGTGGCCGGGCTGCTCGCGACGGCCCTGGGCACCGTGGGCGTGCTGCTGTCCACCTCGGCACCGCTGGTCTGGACGGTCGTGGGCCTGCTGGTGGTCGGTGCGGGCACCGGCGCGTCGATGACGGCCGCCTCCGCGGCGATCGTGGGCAACGCCCCCGCGCACCGGGCGGGCATGGCCGCCTCCGTGGAGGAGGTGTCCTACGAGCTGGGCAGCCTGACCGGCGTCGCGGTCCTGGGCAGTCTGATGGCCGCCGTCTACGCCCGAACCGTCTCCCTGCCCGCGCAGGCGCCTCCGGTGGCCGCCGAGGGGATGGACGAGGCCCTCCGGGCGTCGGAGGGCCTGGATCCCGCGGGCGCGGACGCGCTGCTGGGGGCAGCCGTCCAGGCCTTCGACAACGGCTACCAGGTCACCCTGGTCATCGCCGCCGCGGTTCTGTTCGCGTCGGCCGCCTTCGGCTTCCTCCACAAGCGGGGCCAGGACTCCGGGTCCGCGGCCTAGCCCCGCAGGCCCGCAGGCCCGCGGGGCCGCGGTTCAGGGCTCCGGGCCCGGTCAGCGCGCCACGCGGAAGAAACCCTCGGAGATCAGGGTGCGCAGCGCCTCCGGGGTGCGTTCGCGGATCATGGCCGGGTCCTCGCCCATGAGCTCGGCGATGGCGTCCAGCAGCGGACCCACCGGCATGGTGCCGTCGCAGACGCTGGCCAGGGCCGACTCCACGGTGCCGATCCGGGCCACGCGGCGCAGGCCCGCGCGCTGGCGCAGCACGATCTTCTCCGGGTCGGGTGCGCCGGGCACGGCCACGCGCTCCTCGACCACGTTCGGCGCCAGGGCCACGTGCGCGGAGAGCAGCGCGGCGTCGGTGAGCCGGTGCGCGGTCATCGCTCCGTCCACCACCTCCGGCAGGTACGGGCCGACCGGCTGCTGGACGTCGTGCCGCAGCTCCTCCACCTTCACGGTGGCGTCCTGGGCGACGTCGTTGCGCAGGCTGATCCAGCCGAAGCCGATGCCTTTGATGCCCTCGCGGTCGAAGTAGTCCAGCCAGGCGTCGTAGCGCCGGGTGTACTCGGGGGTGCCCTGCTCGCAGGAGTCGCGCAGCCACAGTTCCACGTACTCGGCGGGGTCCTGGACGTCGCGCTGCACGACCCAGCCGGAGCAGCCGGTTCCGGTGATCCAGCCGCCGACCCGGTCCTGCCAGTCGTCGCCGTCGGTGTGCGTCCAGTTGGCGAGGAACTGCCCCCAACCGCCCTCGGTGAGGTAGGTGGGCGCCTGCCGGACCAGTTCGGCGCAGACGGTGTCGCCGGGCAGGTCGGACTCGCGGTAGGTGAAGCGGGCCGCCTCGGGGGTGATCACGAACGGCGGGTTCGACACGATCAGGTCGAAGCGCTCGCCCTTGACCGGTTCGAACAGCGATCCCTGGGCGAGGCGCGCGTCCGTGATCCCGGACAGCGCCAGGCTGATCCCGGCCAGGTGCACCGCGCGCGGATTGAGGTCGGTGGCGACCACCTCGCGGGCCCGGGAGGCCAGGTGCAGGGCCTGCACCCCGCAGCCCGTACCGAGGTCCAGGGCGCGCTCGAAGGGGCCGTCGACGATCAGCCGGGAGAGGTTGGCGGAGGCGCCGCCCGCGCCGACCACGTGGTCGTGGCGCGGGACGTCCCCGCGGCCGGGGTGCACCTTGGGGTCGGAGACGACGAAGCCGGGGCGGTCGTCCTCCAGTTCCCAGGGGCCGAGGTGGACGAGGGCGCGCACGAGGGGGCCGTCGGGCCCCTCCTCGACGGTGACCAGTCCGGCGTCGGCGAGGTCGTCGACGGGAAGGATGGAACGGGCCGCCCGCGCCGGGATGGGGGTCTGGAGCCACCACAGGCGTAGGAGCAGTCCGAGGCGTTCCTCCCCGCCCGTGGCGCGGAGTGCGGGCACGAGCTGCTCGCGGGCCAGGGCTTTGGCGGCGGCGTCGCCGAGGCGGTCGCGGACACCGGGCACCGTGTAGTCGGCGTCGATCAGGATGCCGCGGAGGCGGTCGGCGAGTCCGCGCGGGAATTCTGTCTCAGACACCCGCCCATTATCGGTCAGGTGACGAGGTGCCCCGGTGGGCTGGTGCCCCAGCTCAGGGGGTTTCGGGTTCGCGGGGGTGGGAGTCGGCGGCCCGTTCGGCCGCGCGATCGGCCGCTTCGTCGCGTTTGCGGAACAGGTAGGGGATGTAGAGGAAGCCGAAGACGCCGAGGGCGATCCCGGTCACACACACGCCGATCCACCAGCGTTCCGAGGCGGGCAGGCCGTCCCCCATGACGAGGAGCACGACGAGCGCGATCGCCCACGCGACCGTGCCGATGGCGGCCGGGACTCGGTAGTCGCTCTCGTGGACTTCGGGGTCTGGCTGGCGAGGTTTGCGCACGGTTCCAGGCTATCCGCTGCTCCGACAGGGGAGAGGAGGACACCTTCGGGCCCGTGGCCTGGGGGAAGACGAGTTGGTCACATCCAGCAGGCGGATCATCCGACCATATGGTGTTTTCTCTGAAACAGATGTGAAACACGTGGCTCGTGTTGTATGAAGATGCAACTAATCTGGCGCAGAATCCTTGTTGTCCGGTAACACGACCAGGTCAGGCTGACGACGTGAACGCACCAACGCCATCCCCCACTGAGTCCAGAGAGCCCAAGGGCTCCATGGACCGCTTCTTCAAGATCTCCGAGCGCGGCTCGACCTTCGGTACCGAGGTCCGCGGCGGCATGGCGACCTTCTTCGCCATGGCGTACATCGTCGTCCTCAACCCGCTGATCATCGGCACCGCCGAGGACGTCAACGGTGAGATGCTGGGCATCCCCGGCGTCGCCGCGATGACGGCCCTGGTCGCCGCCATCTCCTGTGTGATCATGGGTATGGTCAGCCGCTATCCGTTCGCCATCGCGGCGGGCATGGGCCTGAACGCCGTCATCGCCTACGGCATCGCCCCCTTCATGCCCTGGGCTGACGTCTTCCTCCTGGTCATCATCGAGGGCCTCCTGCTCCTCATCCTCGTGCTGACCGGTTTCCGTACCGCGGTCTTCTCCGCGATCCCGCCCGGCCTCAAGATCGCGATCGCGGTCGGTGTTGGTCTCTTCCTCGCCTTCATCGGGCTGGTCAACGCCGGTTTCGTGCAGGCCGGTGAAGGCACCCCGGTCCAGCTCGGTGACGGCGGCCTCAACGGCTGGCCCATCCTGATCTTCGTCATCGGCCTGCTCCTGAGCATCGCCCTGTACGTGCGCAACGTTCGTGGCGCGCTGCTCATCGGCATCGTGGTCACCACGGTCATCGCCATCGCCGTCGAAGCGGTCCTCGGCGACGGCGAAGGCGGCCTCGGCTGGGGCCTGACCGTTCCCACCCTGCCCACCAGCGTGGGCGACCTCGTCGCGGTGCCGGACGTCTCCCTCCTGGGACTCTTCGCCGAGGGCGGCCTTTCGGGACGCTTCTCCGACATCGGCGCGGCCACCCTCGTGATGCTGATCTTCACCCTGCTGCTGGCCGACTTCTTCGACACGATGGGCACCATGGTGGGTGTCGCCCAGCAGGCCGGCCTGGCGGACGAGGACGGCAACATCGAGGGCAGCCGCGAGGTCCTGACCGCCGACGCCATCGGCACCCTGCTCGGTGGTGCGGGTTCGGCCTCGGTGGCCACCGTCTACGCCGAGTCCGCCGCGGGTGTCGGTGAGGGTGCCCGGACGGGTATCGCCCCGATCGTCACCGGTGCGATGTTCCTGATCGCGACGCTCTTCACACCGCTGGTCACCCTGGTGCCCTTCGAGGCCGCCACCCCGGTGCTGGTCATCGTCGGCTTCATGATGATGACCCAGGTCACCAACATCAACTTCAAGGACCCGGCGATCGGCATCGGTTCCTTCCTGGCGATCATCATGATGCCCTTCACCTACTCGATCGCCAACGGCATCGGGTTCGGTCTGCTCGCCTTCGCCTTCGTCATGCTGGTCACGGGCCGGGGCCGCCAGGTGCACCCGCTGCTGTGGCTCATCTCGGTGGTCTTCCTGATCCACTTCGCCGAGGCGCCGATCTACGCGCTGATCGGCTGATTCCTCCCTGAAACGGGGACGTGCTCCGGCACGGGCCCCGTTACGGGGAATGCGCGGCACGGTGAACGGCGTTGACTCGGATGATGAGTCAACGCCGTTTACTTATGTGCCCCCGAAACCACGTCCCGGTGGCCGCTTCCGTCCTTCCCCGGCCCGCCGCCGCCACGGGGAGGGACTGATGCGCCGTGTCGCGATGTTCCGTTCCCTGTCCGTGCGCAACTACCGGATCTACGCGCTCGGCCAGCTGATCTCCAACCCCGGCACCTGGATGCAGCGCATCGCCCAGGACTGGCTGGTCCTCCAGCTCAGCGGCGGCAGCGGCATCGCACTGGGGATGACCACCGCGCTGCAGTTCCTGCCCATGCTCTTCTTCGGGCTCTGGGGCGGCGCCATGGTGGACCGTTTCGACAAGCGCAAGCTGCTGATCCTCACCCAGGCCAGCATGGGCGTGCTCGCCGTCGGCCTGGGAGTCCTGGCCGTGCTCGGCGCCGCCGAGGTCTGGCACGTGTACGTGTTCGCCTTCGGCCTCGGCATGATCACCGTGCTGGACAACCCGGGGCGCCAGGCCTTCGTCCCGGAGATGGTCGACCGGGACCTGCTGCCCAACGCCATCGCCCTGAACAGCGCCAGCTTCCAGCTCGGCCGGGTCACCGGGCCCGCCGTCGCCGGTGTGCTCATCGGCCTGGTCGGCAGCGGTCCGGTGTTCATGATCAACGGGCTCTCGTTCGCCTTCACGATCGTCGCGCTGCTGATGATCCGCACCGCCGACCTCAACCCCACCGAACGCCTGCCGCGCGGCAAGGGACAGATCCGCGAGGGCCTGCGTTACATCGGGGGTAGACGCGACCTCGTCCTGCTGCTGGTGCTGGCCGGCTCGGTGCAGTTCTTCGGCGCCAACGGGCAGACCCAGATCGCGCTCATGGTCAACAACGTGTTCGAGGCCGGCGCCGAGGCCTTCGGGGTGGCCGCCGCCGCGCTCGCGGTGGGCGCGCTGGCCGGCGCCCTGCTGGCCGCACGGCGCGAACACCCGCGACTGAAGCTGGTGCTCATCGGCTCGATGGGCTTCGGTGCCGCCCAGCTCGTGGCGGGGCTGATGCCGGGCTACGTGGCCTTCGTGCTGGTCCTCGTCCCGATGGGCGTGCTCTTCATGACCTTCGTGACCACGCTCAACGCCACCTTCCAGATGAGCGTCGACCCGCAGATGCGCGGTCGGGTGATGAGCATGTTCCTGCTGGTCTTCATGGGCGTGGCCCCGATCGGCGCCCCCGTGGTGGGCCTGATCGCGGACGTCTTCGGTCCGCAGGCCAGCCTGTTCACCGGTGGTGCGGTGACCATCGTGGTGGTCAGCGTGCTCTCCGTGCTGCTGATGCGCACCAAGGGGGTCACGGTGCGCGACCTGCTGCCCCGGAGACGGCGCGGACCCGAGCCTGAACGGACGGGTTCGCGGTCTGAGCAGCGGGTTTCAGGCGGTGACCACCCGGGTGACCATGGAGACGGAGCTGACCGCGAGCAGCACCAGCACGGTGCGGCGGAACAGCTCGGCGTCCAGTCCGCGAAAGAGGCGCTCCCCGGCGAAGGTCCCGATCACCAGCGCCGGGGCACCGAGCAGCAGCAGGGCGCCGACCTACGGGGTTAGCTGACCCCCGAAGCCGAACCCCGCCAGGTCCTGGATACCGCAGGAAGGATGGTCCCATGAGTCTGTTCCTCGCGCTGTGGCCCTCCGACGAGGCCCGCGACCAACTCGCCCGGGCCGTGCGCGCGGCCCGCCCCTCGGACCCGGAGCTGCGCTGGACCCCCGCGCAGGAGTGGCATCTGACCCTGGTCTTCCTGGGAGCGGCGGGGGAGACGCCCTCCGGACTCTCCGCCGCACTGGAGCGGGCCCTGGTGGGACGGCCCGCCCTGGACCTGGCCCTCGACGACTGGGACACCTTTCCACAGCGGCCACCGGAGCTCCGGTCCTCCGGAGGCAACGGCCCCGGACAGCGGTCCTCACGGGGCGGGGTCCCCAAGCGTCGAACCTCCCGAGGCAACGGCCCCGAGCACCGGGCCTCGGTGGTGTGGGCCGGGGTGCGCGGGGAGGGGCTCCGCGAGCTCGCGGACTCCCTGGCCGAGGCCGCACGCGCCGCGGGGGTGCCCGTCCCGTCACGCCCCTTCGTGCCGCACGTCACCCTCGCCCGGGCCAGGCCGTCCCGGGACGTCACCGACACCCTGCGCCTACTCGGCCCAGCGCCCACCGCGGGCTGGCGGGCCGACCGGATCCACCTGGTGCAGAGCCGCCCGGCAGGGCCGGACCGCTACCGGACCGTTCGGACCTGGGGACTACCCTGGGGGAGCGAATCCCAACGAGACCCGGAGCGGGGCACGTCATGAGCATGCTCACCAACAACCGCAAGCAGCGCTGGCTGCTGCCAGTGGTGCTCTGACCTGCTATAACAGCTCTCTGTCCGCGTCCGGGATCTTGTCGGAAGATCCCAAGTCGCGATTATTTGAGACAGAGTCTAGCCCCTTAAGACGCCGCGAGTGTTGCAAACCGTGAGCAACCACCGCGCTCCGGGACTAGTCCGACTCCAGGAAGTCAGAGATGGGAAGTGGCCCATCAGGGCGAGTCTCACGCTCGTCCCACCACGGTGTTCCACCAAACGTCTGATCGCATACCTGGTTGGCGGCATCCTTACGGGCAACATCCGTCGGCACTCCCACGTCACGGAGTTCTTCGCCGCGCCGGTCTACCTCCTGAACGTAATGCAGTCCGAACCTCGCTAGCCCGGCCTCTTCGTCCGGTCGGTCGATCGTGCCGCATAGCCGGTACTTCTCACCGAGTTCGTAGCTGTTCCACACGTCGGACAAGATTTGGGCGTGCTCAGGGGTTAGCGAGTTAGCGACGGCACGACGGTAGTCAAGGTAGGACCACAGCAACCCGAGAGCGGCCACGCCGACTATGCCTAGGACGATAAGTTTCCAGGCGGACCTTTTCTTACGAGGCGGCACGGGGGGTCCTGGGGGATTCTCGCTCATGGGGCCATGATTCCAGGGTTACCCGTGGCCCACGTCCAGGACGTGAACGTCAATCCGTTGGCAAGTCTGTGACCAGTGAGTTTGCAGGGGCGTGCCGCGCTTCGTGCCGCTCGTGCCGTGTTTGTCGCCGGAGCTGCTCCGGCGTCCCTACGCGCTCCGCGCGCGGCGGAGCCGTACCGGCCACGGGCAACGGCACGAGGACAGCGGAGCGTCCGGCAGAGCAACGGCAACGGCACACAAGCCTTGCCGCGTGCCGTGCCGCTCCGGCAAGCGTGCCGTCTGCCGTGCCGCTTGCCGCTCCGCTCCGTGCCGTTTGCCGTCCGCGAACGGCAAGCCCCGCGCGAGGTTTGCGGCAAGGGAGGCGAGGAAGCGGCCGCGCGGAGCGCGTGCCGCACGCCCAGGACGTGAACGGCACACGAGCTGCACAGCTGTGACCAGTGATTTTGTCGGATTTGCCGCGCAAGTTCCCCGGAGCGTGCCGCGCTTCTTGCCGCTTGCCGGGGCTTGCCGTGCCGCTCGTACCGTGCCGCTTCGGCAGCGGCAAACGTGCTGTTTCGAGTTGAGCCGCGCTGCTCAATTCAAGGGCCCAAAAATTCACGCGAACACTTAGCCGGTTCCGGAGACATAACTAGGGGGAAGCGTCCCGACCTTCGGAGGCACGCCATGGAACAGACACCACTTCCCTCTTCTCTGCAAGCCAGTATCGCGCGGATCTACCGGTGGGCCCTTCGCGAGGTCACCGAAGCCCGCGCGGTCCCGGAGAACTACATTCGCGAGTCGGTCGCGCTGTCTCGCGAGGTGTTCGGCAACGCGGTAGCGGAGCTACTCGCTCAAGACGCGGCGGAGACCTTCGCTCGGATGTTCGCGGCCGTGGGGTGCGCGCGTCGCGGGTGCGCCAACGATGCGACATTCACGGATGCCACTTTCTACGAAGAGTCGTGGTGTTCGCGAGGTTGCCGACAGTGGGAGCGGCGGAACCGCGTCCGCGAACAGTGCGCGGCGGAGCGGGAGCCCGTCGCGGCCTAGCGGGTCGCGGCCGGAGCGGCTGCCGTCGGATCGCGGAAAAGCGGCCTGATCAGGGATTTTGGTCTCTGGTTGGGTCGCTTCTTTGTTGGTTACGTTTTATTAGATGACTAACCAGGGAGCCATGTAAACACATAAAAGATATAAGGGTTAAGGCAACCGCCCGGTCAGCAACATCCCTATTTCGTTACACCCCTAGGAGACTCCACATGTTCATGTATACGGGCGAACTTCCCCGCTGTTTGGCCTGCTCTTCCGAGCTAATCGGGAAACAAGAATCTTGGTGCTCGGAGCGCTGCCGCTCCGCGTTCCGTACCGGGGCACACCTCCGCGTCCGCACGTGCCGCTTCTGTAACGAGAAGCTTCACGACGGCAACCCCGGGAAGGAGTGCCGCACAGGCTCCCCACGAATGCCCGATGATCCGGGTTACAGCAAGAGGGACGAACGTCGCGACGACAACGCGGATGTGTTCCCGGGTGACGAATGTTGGACTTTGCAGAAAGCGGACATGCGCCGTGCACTGGAAGCACAACAGACGATTGACTCGCCGCTGTGCTCCCACTGCGGCGAGGAAGGCGAATACGCGGGTATTGGCCGTCATCGCAAGTACTGTTCTGACCGCTGCCGCGTGGCCGCGTACCGTGCTCGTAAGCGCAAGGTACACGCGGTGCCCAAGGTGGCCTAGAAAGCCACAGGATCAATTCTGGCGGCCGTGCCCTGCTCGGACGACTTCGGGTAAGGGTGTGGCCTTTCTGTGCGCCCACGGGGCAAATGAGATCTTTGGGCGGGTGGCGTTGGCTAACTTCGCTAGTTCGGTAGTTCCAAACCGGTTTTCGCCTGCAATTCGCTGACCAGCGCGAACACCCGGAGACATAACTAGAGAAGAGGCCGTTTTTCGGCTTCCTTGGTCGTTGCCCCGGCCGCCTGTGATCTTCCCTGTTCATCAGGGTTCCGGGGCTGTACCCGCGCGTAGGGGCAACTGCGCAGCGGGTGCAGCCCTTTTTTTCGTTTCTGGGGGATTTGCCCATGACCAACACTGCCGACAACAAGGTTTGTGTCCGCGAAGGCTGTACGAACACCGTCTACCGCAACGAGCGCGGCAGACCCCGGGCCTACTGCTCAAGGTCGTGTCGCCAAGCGGCTTACATGCGTCGCCGCGAAAACCTCGCGCGCTGACCGGCAGGAATCGCAACATCAACCATGGAGAGCTAACCATGACCACGAACACCACCACCGCCCCGGAGCCGCCGGAGCGCGGCAGCGAAGAGGCGGCCGCGAAGCCGGAGCCTTTCAAGCTGTCAGACGCCGAAATCCAGGGAATCGTCAACGCTACCGGCGTCCGGTCGGACCTTGTTTCAATGGTGCGCGGCGATTCCTACGATGAAGTGAAGACCAATGCCGCGAAGCTGGCCGACATGCACCCGGATAGCACGGTGGATCCGACAAAGCCGTTCCCACATAAGCACGAGCCGTCCAAAATCGGAATCGAGTCCGACGAAGTGAGTCCGAAGGCCATTGCGGCCGCGATTTGGCGACGTCTCGGGTATGGGTCCGCGAAGAGGGGAAAGTAATGGCGAAGTCCACGTTCCATCCGGACCCTATCCATCCTAGCGGCGGTGGGATTGTCACGGACAGCACCCCGGTCATTTCCGGGGAAGACCCGCTCACCGCTGGAATGACGGACGCGGAAAAGCGGGACCTTGACCTTGCCGAGGCCCGAAAGATGCTCGCCGCTCTCAAGGGCGCGGCCTTCGAGATTCCGACTCTCGGGAGTCTGGTTAAGCCCTTCGAAGACAGGCTTGAGCGTGCGGACCGATTCCACCTGGACGCGGAGGATGCCGACCGCGCTGTCACGGACGCTAAGCGCACCCGAGACGCTCACGAGGCGGCCGCTTTGAGGGTCCCGAACGGCAATCCCGTAGCCACAGCGGCCGGAGCGCAAAAGACGCTGGACGAGGCTCTCAAGCGCGCGGAGGACACGAACCGACTCGCGAATACGACCGTGATGATCGCTCGGAACGACGCTTTGGCCGCGCGGACACGTATCCGCCGCGATTATCGCGCCAACGCGGACCGGCTGACCCGGGAGCGGCTCCGTACCTTCGAGGCGGAGCGCACGGCCGCTATCGAGGCGGTCCGCGAAGCACAGCGACGAATCCACCGTGCCATGTCGGCTTACGGGGTCGTCCGAGGCATGGCGAATCAGCTTCCCGAAGATAACCACATGCGAACCCTGGTTTCGCGCTCTCGATTCGATCCCTCCGCGCGGCGTTCCGGGTCCAACCAGCCGACGCTAGAGGCCGTGCTACAGCAGCTCGAAACGGTGCCTAGCCGGTTTGGCTACGGCGACGATAGGGCCCCACGGGCTTATCCGGTCATTGGCGCATCCTTTGGCGAAGCGGTGAAGATCGCTACTGAGGAATGCGCAGCCGCGAACAGCGACAGCGAGTAGTCCATTCTTTCCGCGTGTCGTTTTCTCGGCGCGGGATTGGGGGCAGGGTGTGTATCACTCCGGGACCCTGCCCTCACCTGTACCTAGGGGGCATTATCGTAAGCCCCCTATAATTGAAGGGACCCACCATGCCCCGCCTTATTGCCCCGACCAGTGCCACGTGTGAGCGCGTCACGTGCGACGCTCCGCTGCTGTCTATCGGACATTCCATGAAGTCTTATTGCAGTGCGGCGTGTCGCGTGCTTGAGAAGGTCGCGACAGCGCTCGTGAATGTGAAGAGTGTTCCGCATGGCCGCGACCATGCGCGCGATGTTGAGTTCATCACGCGCATTATGCCAGTGGGAAACGTCGCGCCTGTTGTGCTGTCTGACAATGAGTTCCGCCGTCTAATGAACATGCGCGACTTCTATTGCAAGCGAACCTCGCGCGGCCGACGACGGAGCCGGGACACCTGACACCCCGGCAAGGCTGTGACCTGGGGGGTGCCCCCCTGACCTGGGGGAACGCGCGCCGGAGGGGGTTAGCGATTTTCTGGCTCTGCGCATGCGGCGGATCCCGGGTTTTCCGAGAAACGTAAGGTTGTGAAGACGGTGAGTGATCACCACGCGGCCTCCATGCGGCTGCTCACCAGCTATGAAGCGGAGTACGAATTAGACGAGACACAGCGGGCCGTGCTGGCACTAGCCGGTGAGCACTTGGGCGCGGCGGAGCGACTGGACGAGGCCGTGCGCGAACACGGGGTCATGGTTCCCGGCTCTGCCGGACAACTCGTGGTGAACCCTGCCGTGGCGGAAGCACGTCAGCAGCGGGCCGCCGCGTGGGTTGTCCTCCGCGCCTTGCTCCCGGCGGACGCCGGGACGGATGCAGCCAGCCTTGGACAGGCGGACAGCGGCCACGCCATGCGGTCCCCGGCCAGCGTCCGGGCGGCCCGTGCGGCTACCGCTCGTTGGGACCGGGCGAGAGCCATCGGAGGTGGTGCGGTATGAGACCCCTCCGCCGGAGGACGATCGGTCGTGAAGCTCCACCCGTGCCAGTGCCGGACGTGCTCCCGCTATATCGAGCACTCTTCCCGGAGCTGGGGGTCTCGCCGGACACCCCGACTGTTCAGCTCCATGCCGCCGTGTGCGAGGCCGCTACGACATACCTGCGTTCCGTGTGGCCTCCGGCAGAGTGCGCATGCCCGGAGGGCTTTCCAGTCACTCTGGTGACCGTGGCGGATGGTTGGAACGCTGCGGACGAGTACCGCGCCATGGTCGAGTAGGGCCGTTGGACGCCACACGGGCCAACGGAGCCCTCGGATACCTTTTCAAGAGGTGGCCGAGGGCTCTCTGTCCTCTACGTATTTCTGGACAGATCCGCCACCGCGAATTGTGCATAGAAACCTTCAGTGGCCGATATTATTTTAAGCCCGGATGTGTTAATTAAAATTAGGCAATCGCGAGTTCTCTGGCTATTTTGCTAGCCACTCCGAATCTTTTTTCTTCCGCTGAACTTCCATGATTTTTTCATAGGTTTCCTCAACTTTCCCTTCTCCTTTAAGGGTCTTCTGGAGGAGTGCCTTAATTATGACTTCTGCGTCATACTTGGGCATCCCCTTGACCTCCCCAATTCCCAGCTCTGATCTAGCAAGCGATACAAGGCCCTCCTCGCGCATGCGCTGCGATGCGAGGAGGAGCGTGAGAATGTTTCTCTTTTCTTCTGAGAGCGGCCCGGGCTCTCTAGCGATACTTACACAACTCCTTGTTGACTCGAAAAGTTCGATAGCTGCGCTTGCCGTGGCGAAGTTATCAACAGTAAGTCTCAGTCTAGAAGTGAGCGCATCGAGCTCTCGCTGGAAATCCAGGAGATCTTCATTTTCGGAAAAGTCTTCCGGTGGGCTCTTTGATATTCTTGGCAGGCACGCTATGCGAATTCTAGAAGAAAGAGATACAATCTTCCCGACCGTCTCTAGTCGGTCTTCGATGAACTTTTTTTCTCGCTCATTTTCCCACGTGCGTCGAAGGTTTTTCGATGTTATGTAGGAGGATATAATTACGCCCCCGAGTGCTGCGAGGGCTGATATTAAGGCTGCAAGTATTGTTGTCCACATGCTTACATAATGACACTAGTTGGCAAGTATTTCACGTACTTCCGGAACATCCTGGTAGTTTGCAAGTCGTGAGAGCACGACCTGGACACGGTACGAAGCCCTTGCGGAGGCCACATCCCCGGACAGTTCGATCACACGAGCCGCGACGCGCGCGGCTTCCTCCGGTTCGTTCGCGTCCGCGTAGGCCACGGCAAGCCAGGATTCATACAACGCCCGTTCCCGCGTGGACGTGACCGGATATCCCCGGAGGACGCGGGAGAGAAGGGGAACGGCGCGGAGGGGCCGCCGGAGTTCCGTGTACACCCTCGCGTCCATCACCTCTAGCTCTGCCTCGTTCACCCAGTAAGCCCACTCCGGAGCGTCCCCACTGTCCTCCGCTAGTGCCTCGTGAGCGGCCCCTAACGACCGCATAGCGGCTTGCGCGTCTCCGGCTTTGGTGTGGGCCCACGCGGCCCGGTCATGGAACAGTGCCCGTGTCTTCCCGGGAGCGTCCGGCCCGCCTTCCGCCACGGCCGCAACGGACAGCGCGGCCCCGTCGGCAACGCGGCCGTTGTTCACGAGGTGGTATCCGAGCGACCCGGCGAGTTGCGCGGCAAGGGCCCCGTCCCCGGCTTCCCTGGCCGCGTCCAGCCCGAGACGGTACGTGGCTTCCGTGCGAGGGTCTGCCGCGTCGGACGCTACCCATCCGGCTATCTGCGCAAGCTCCCCCACGGCTCGCAGTAGCTCCCGGCGGACGGCGTTCGTGTGCGTGGACTCCCGGAGGACCCGAACGGCCGCGTCCAGTTCGCGGAAGGCGGGCCCGATCAGGTCTCCCCCGGCTAGAACATCGTCGGCAAGGCGGAGCCCGTGAGCACGGGCCGCTAGGTCGTCGGCTGTGCTCTGCCCGACCCTGCTTCCGTTCCGCGCGGACAGCGGAGCCACAGCGTTCCCGAGCGGCAGGAGGGACGACAGGGTGTCCGCCGCATCGGGCCCCGTGTCGGCCACAGTGGCCATTTCCAGCCGCTCCCGGGGGACCTTGAAGACCCGTGCGAGGTAGGGGAGCCAGAACCGGGGCACGCGCTTGCCGCGCTCCCATCGGGACACGTCGTTTCGCGTGACCGTCGGGTGTCCGGACGCTTCGCACAGAGCAGCGGCAAGGCGTGCTTGAGACCAGCCGTGCGAGGTGCGCAGACGGCGGAGCATGGCGGGCAACGGTTCGGGGGTCATGTCCCCATTCTGACCCGCTGGCCTACAGCAGGGCCTACAGTCCGGCTACTCCGCGCGCAGACAACGCGGAAGACGCTAGGGGCATGGTTAGAACACGGACGGGATCAGGCGACGAAGGTTCCTTTGCCGCGAACCGTGTAGACAAGGCCGCGTTCTCGGAGTTCCTTGACCGCGCGTCCGGCGGTCATGCGAGCAACGCCGTAGTTGGCCGCTATGTCGATCTCCCCGGGTATGCGCTCATCGGCCTTCAGCTCTCCGGCTTCGATACGGGCAGCGAGGTGGTCAGCGATGACCACATACACGAGCTTTGGTCCCCGTGGGTCGATATGCGGCATTTCCGTGCTCATACTTCCACAGTAGAGCGCCATGACCTGCATGGATACC